>CAIXLY010000001.1 GCA_903920455.1 uncultured bacterium
AACAACCTCTTATATAGATTCCAATCCCGACCACATTAAAATGGTATGGATTGGAATTTTTTATTCGACTAAATCTCATCAACTTCACAGTATGAATATAGGACTAGACATGATGGGGGGCGATTTTGCCCCACTGGAAGCAATCAAGGGACTAAAGCTCTACAAAGAATCAGGCGCTACGGCAGAACTAACCCTTTTTGGCGACAGTCAACAAATTAATGATCTGCTCAAAGAGCATCATCTAGATCTTACCGGCATTCATGTTGTTCACACCAGCCAGGTTGTTGACATGGACGAACATCCTACAAAAGCACTCAGAGAGAAACAAGACTCCTCCATCGCTGTTGGCTTTGGCTACTTGGCAAAGGGCATGACCGATGCATTTATTAGCGCCGGCAATACTGGCGCGATGATGGTTGGCTCTTTATTCAGTATAAAAGCTATTCAAGGAATACAGCGTCCAACTATAGGGGCTTATATGCCACGCGAAAATGGAAAGCTGGGATGGCTCTTGGATGCAGGAATCAACGCTGATTGCAAGCCTGAAAATCTTGTTCAGTTCGCCCTACTGGGATCCATCTTCGCGGAACAAGTGCTGAACATCCCCAACCCGAAAGTTGGATTAATCAATATTGGAGAAGAAGAAGGAAAGGGCAATTTACTTGCTCAGGCAGCATACCCTTTACTAAAAGAACTAAAGTCAATCAATTTTATTGGAAATATAGAAGGGAGAGATGTATTCCTAGACAAGGCAGACGTGATGGTATGCGAAGGGTTTACCGGAAACATCATTCTGAAGCTTGCAGAAAGCATACACGGACTAGTCCAACGCAGAAATATCAAAGATGAATTTTTCGATATGTTTGAGTTTGAGCAGTATGGCGGGGTCCCTGTATTGGGAGTAAACAAACCTGTTATCATTGGCCATGGCATATCACATGCAAAAGCTTTCAAGAACATGATAGGGATTGCACAAACAATGATTGAAAAAGACCTTATCGGAAAAATAAAGGCGAGTCTCTAATTGAAACTGTTCAATGATTTGAGACCAACCAATTCAGCGTTTCGAAAATTTTTTTAGCCTAGGCTAACCTTCGGCGTTATACCTCACCCTACAACAGTTCGTTTGTTTTATTTAGTATGCCAAGGCAAACAATACCCGCTGAGTACTTGGCTTTCCCGAATAAACGCAACTACCATCTTGAGCCGCATTGTTTAATGGTATACAACGAATTGTAGCCTTGGTTTCTTCTTTTATTTTTTCTTCAGTTTCTGCTGTGCCATCCCAATGTGCTGAGATAAATCCGCCTTTTTCAGTAAGCATTGACTTGAACTCATCCCAGGAGTTGACCTCAGTAATATGATTGTCGCGATGTGCCAACGCACGGTTATAAAGATTTTGCTGAATCTCCTCAAGAAGATTAATAATATAATCACTCACGCCTTCTGCAGGTACCGACTTCTTTTCTTTCGTATCTCTTCTAGCTATCTCTACAACACCGTTTTCAATGTCTTTCTGACCAATAGCAATACGAACAGGAACACCTTTCAATTCGTACTCGGCAAACTTCCAGCCAGGACGTTGATTTTCTGAATCATCGTATTTCACAGTAACCCCACTTGACTTCAAAGATGCAATGATAACATTCACTTTTTCGTCTACCAGCGCCTTCTGTTCAGGGCCTTTATAAATCGGTACAATCACAACCTGCAATGGTGCTATTCGGGGAGGTAAGACAAGTCCCTCATCATCACTATGCGCCATCACCAATGCCCCAATCAACCTTGTTGATACTCCCCATGAAGTTGCCCAAACAAATTCCTGTTTATTTTCTTTCGTTAGATATTTCACGTCAAAGGCCTTTGCAAAATTTTGGCCAAGAAAATGCGAAGTACCGGCTTGCAATGCCTTGCCATCCTGCATCAATGCTTCAATGCAATATGTTTCTAGTGCACCAGCGAATCTTTCAGTTGGCGTCTTTCTCCCTTTGATTACTGGCAAGGCCATGTAGTTCTCAACAAAATCAGCATAGACCTGCAACATCTTTTCTGCCTCTACAATCGCTTCTTCTGAAGTAGCGTGTGCAGTATGGCCTTCCTGCCAAAGAAATTCAGCTGTGCGCAAAAACAAACGAGTCCTCATCTCCCATCGTACCACATTTGCCCATTGGTTAATCAGCAAAGGAAGATCGCGGTAAGACTTTATCCAGTCCTTATATGCATTCCAAATTATCGCTTCACTCGTTGGACGAACGATTAATTCCTCTTCAAGTTTTGCTTCAGGGTCAACGATTAGCTTCCCCTTTTGTGAAGGATCGTTTTTCAAACGATAGTGCGTTACAACAGCGCATTCTTTTGCAAATCCTTCTGCATGCCCTTCTTCTTTTTCCAAAAAAGATTTCGGAACAAAAAGAGGAAAATAAGCATTGACATGCCCAGTGTCTTTAAACATTTTATCGAGCACATCCCTCATGTTTTCCCACAGTGCATACCCATATGGCTTAATAACCATACATCCCCTAACTGCAGAGTGATCTGCAAGTCCACCTTTTAACACCAGTTCATTATACCACTGAGAGTAATCCGCGGCCCTTGTTGTGAGCTCATTTCCCATAAACTAAAGCTTTAACATTTTATTGCATAATTGACTGCAACTTTAACGACTGAATATCGTCTATTAAATAGCGCTGCCGTTGCGCAAATGTAGTAACTTCGGATTAATCTTTAAACCTTACATATGAACAGGATCATCCTTGCTGTTTTGCTTGCTTCCATCATGATGGGATGCAGCACCACTTACAGGAGTGGACAAACGCCTGACGATGTCTATTTTTCACCAGTAAGAGGCGAAAGCGAGTACCTCAATACTGAAAGAAACGATGAGTACAGCGCGTCTGCCGTACCCATGGAAGATCGCTATCTGCGAATGAAAGTTCAGGGCAGATCGAGGTGGAACAGCTTTGATGATGATTATGCATATTGGAATAACCCATATTGGAACAATAGAAGCTACTTTGACTTCTACGCTCCTCCCGGAAGACTTGGATCAAGGCAACCCTATTTTGGGAGTCACTATATCATGGGGAACTCCGATTATGGCAATCCATTCTCTCCTGTCTATTACGGACAGCCTGTCATCATCATCAACAACATCAAGCCTTCAGCTCCAAGGGCAAATGCACCAAGAACCTATAGCCTGTCTAACTATAAACCAAGTGCAGCACCAGTCGATCCTAAATTTGGAGGTGGCACCCTTCGGTCCAACAACCAATATTATAACAACGCTGGCTCCCCACGTGGAGGATATAATACCAAATCAGGATCTGGGAGCAGCCCATCCAGAACCTTCTCAAACAGCTCGAATAGCTCTAACTCAAGCGGAAGCAGCAGTTCAAGCTCAGGAAGCAGTTCTACGGGAAGCAAAAGCAATACTGCGCCAGTAAGGAGCTTTCCAAAAGCAAACAATTAATGCGTTTATGGTTTAAGGCAGCTTAATTTCTTTGCTGTTCAAGGCAATGATGAAGATGCTGCTCAAGCAACTCCGCTTATTAACCCCTAAACGATACCCAAAAATAATCTCCACATGAAGCGCCTCCTTCTCATTACAACTACGCTTGCATCAGTGCTCATAATAAACGCCCAAGAGCCTCTTGACGCCCTTAGGTACTCTATGCTGGGGCATGGTGGAACAGCTAGGTCTAGGGCCATTGGCGGTGCACTAACGTCTCTCGGGGGAGACTTCTCTGCGATAGCAGTAAATCCTGCAGGATTGGCCCTTTTCAAAACCTCTGAAGTGGTATTTACCCCATCCTTATCACTTAATAAAACAAAAACAAATTACCTAAACAGTGAGGTAAAGGATAAAAAAACAACTCCAGATTTTAGCAATATTGGATTAATCATTCCTAGGCCTGGATCATGGAATGGGAAATGGAAAAATTTTACGTGGGGATTGGGAATGAACAAGACAATAAATTTTGGCAACAGCATAACCTTAAAAGGCAATAACAACCAAAGCTCTTATTCTGAAAAATATCTTGAAGAACTCATCAACAACAATGTAACTGATCCCAATGCAGCCGCAAGCAATTACCCATATGGCGCTAGCCTTGCGTTTAACACATTCTTGATTGATACAATAGCTGGCATAGACAACACCATTGAAGGGTACAGAAGTAACGCAACATACCTAACTGGGCTAACACAAGCACAAACGATTACCAGCAAAGGAAGCATCAATGATATTTATATCGCTACCAGTGCCAACTATATGGACAAAGTGTATTTTGGAGGAAGTGTAAACTTCAGTAAGCTGCGATACGAAAGAACATCTGTCTACAAAGAAACTGATGCAACGGACAACACCAGCAACAACTTCAATTATTTTCAAACAGACGACTACCTGCTTACCGAAGGTGTTGGCTTGGGGATAAAACTAGGAGTTATCGTCAAACCGATTGAGCAATTACGCGTGGGGCTTGCTTTTCACTCCCCCGTGCTCTACAACATGGAAGACTTCTACAGCTCAAAAATTACGACTGATCTTGAAGGGTACCAGGGAAGTGGAGTGTTAACCCAATCGTCAACCGACTTCAATGCAGGAGAACTCGGTAATTTTCAATACGACTTCAACAACCCCATGCGACTGCTATTCGGACTCTCCTATATTTTACATGAAGTAGAAGATGTAACACGCCAAAAGGGATTCATCAGTGCAGACGTAGAATACCTCAACTATGGTAAAGCAAGATTTAGCCCCGCAAATACCAATTCAGGCGATAACCACAGTTCCTACTTGAACCAAGTAAACAACGCCATCAAGGAACAATTCAAATCAGCAATCAACATGCGTATTGGTGGTGAGCTAAAATTCAACACGATCATGGCACGTCTGGGCTTTAACTACATGGGAAATGCATACTCGGAAAAACCGCTGACCGCAAGACAAATGAACATCAGTGGCGGATTGGGATATCGGCATATGGGCATGTTTGTTGACTTAACCTATATTCATCAACTGGCTAAGGATGCAACATTTCCATATCGACTAGACAATGGTTTCTATGCACCAGGTTATATAAAAGGCAGCAACGGAAATCTGTTGTTATCCATAGGCTTCAAATTCTGATCTCTTAGCCCCAGTTGTGCTTAATTATTTCAATTGATTCAACTTTTCTGCGACAAGAAAATTTGCTAACTTGCCTATATGGCAATCCTGAAATTTCGCGTTTTCTTCGAAGAGGATGATACAATCTACCGCGATATCGTCATCAGACACAGTCAGTCATTTTTTGAACTGCATCAAGCAATACTTGCAGCGTATGAATTTGACAGCATTCATCAGGCCACTTTCTACAGAAGCAATGACAGCTGGCAAAGAGGCAGGGCAATCAGCTTGGAAAAATATGACGATGTTGAGTACAAGGCTGAACCATTAGACATGTTTGAAACTACTGTTGGGTCTGAAATTCGAGATACAGAACAAAAATTTATTTACGCTTACGATTTTAAAATGGGGTGGATTTTTCAAGTTCAACTCATCGGTGTATCCAAAGAAGAGAATCCTAAAACAACCTATCCTGCAGTATCAAGAAAAGAAGGAATTGGGCCAAGCCAATACGGCATAAAGAGTTTATTGGGAGACAGATTCACCGATGTAGAAGAAAAATACGACCTCACCGCATTGGGGGAAGGGTTCTCAGATGAAGGTGAAGAAGAGGCAGGGGGTGAGGAACATGATGGCGAAGCAGAAGGTACTGAAGAAGATCAATCCTTCTAACCCATCTGCTGCACACTAAAAGCATCTCTCCCCTTTTGCTAAAGAATTATTCAGAAAGTCATTTAAGATCATGGCCAAAAAGAAATGTATAATTGTCGTTGGCCCTACCGCTGCTGGAAAGACTGCAGAAGCTATACGCATTGCAAAAGAATTAGGCACAGAAATCATCTCAGCTGACTCAAGGCAGTGCTATCGAGAAATGAATATAGGGGTAGCCCGTCCTACAACAGAGGAACTTGCAACAGTGCAACACCATTTTATTGCAACCCATTCCGTTACTGAAAAAGTTACAGCTGCTACCTTTGAAAAGGAAGCACTGGCAGCTTTAGAAAAAATATTTTTAAACCATGATGTTGCAGTGATTTGTGGTGGAACAGGACTCTATATAAAAGCCTTGGTGGAAGGCCTAGATCAGATACCAGAAATACCTGATGAAATTAGAGCACAGGCAATATCACTATTCAAAGAAAAAGGTATAGCTGGGCTAAGAGAAAACTTGTTATCGCTAGACCACGAATTTGCAGAAAAAGGGGATGCCTCCAATCCCAATAGAATGATGAGGGCATTGGAAGTAGTGATGCACACAGGCAGGCCGATTCAACAATTTCAAACGGGAGAAAAATTGAAGAGAGCATTTGAAGTAGAATATGTCATGCTTGATCTGCCAAGAGAACTACTCTATGAGCGGATAAATATCCGTGTGGACAACATGATTGCGTCAGGACTGGAGGATGAGGTTCGGTCATTGATTCAACACAAAAATTTGCCTGCGCTAAAAACTGTTGGATACAATGAGATGATTGATTTTATTGAGGGTAGATGCCCCAAAGAAGAAGCAATAGAAAAAATAAAACAGCACACCAGAAATTATGCAAAGCGACAGTTAACTTGGTTCAAAAAGTTTGCGATATAAGCCCAAGTTGATACTATATTTTATTTCTAGTTACTTTTTTTCAAACCCAATTCAGCGCCTTTCTTAATCATCAACTCAAAAGCAGCCTCATAAGAGTTTTGAATAACGCCATCAAGGATAGCCTCGCGAATGGCAACTTTTATAACGCCCACTTCTTTACAGGGCAGCAAGTTGAAGGTTTCCATAATGAGTTCTCCAGTAACCGGCGGCTGCCAATTTCGAATTTTATCCTTTTCCTCTACCTCTTTCAGTCGCTCTCGAACCATTTCAAAATTAGCCCTGTAGCGTTTTACCTTGGCTTCATTTTTTGAAGTGATATCCGCATCACAAAGTGTCATCAGGTCTTCCAAGTCTTCGCCAGCATCAAAAAGTAAACGGCGTATCGCTGAATCGGTGATGTTTTCTTTTGTTAAACTGATGGGCCTAAGATGAAGCTCTACCAGTTTTCGAACATAGCGCATGTTCTCATTCATTGGGAGTTTGAGCTTAGTGAAAATCTTAGGAACCATTCTTCCTCCCACCACCTCATGTCCGTGAAAGGTCCACCCAACGCCATGTTCAAAGCGTTTTGTTGCAGGCTTTGCAATATCATGCAACAAAGCGGCCCAACGAAGCCAGAGGTTTTGGGTATTCAAACAGATTCCATCGAGGACCTGCAAGGTGTGGTAAAAATTATCCTTATGTCCCTTGCCTTCAACATATTCAGCTCCTACAAGATCAACCAATTGAGGAAAAATCTCTTTCAACAAACCCGTCTTGTAAAGCAGGTCAAGCCCTACCGAAGGTGTTGGCGCCATCATGATCTTATTCAACTCATCAGTAATTCGCTCCTGTGAAATGATGGCAATACGATGCGCAGCATCAGCAATACCAAGCAGGGTGTTTGACTCAATTATAAAATTAAGCTGGGTAGCAAACCGAATTGCCCTTAGCATCCGAAGCGGATCATCACTGAATGTTTTTTCAGGGGCCAACGGAGTTTTAATGATGCCATTGTGTAGGTCTTCTATACCATTGAAAGGGTCTATGATATCAACATGAGAGAGACTGTCGTTTGGGCGTAAACTGTCTATTGATTCTGCGTTTGTTTCATATTGCTTGGCTTCAAATGCAAGTGCATTGATGGTAAAATCTCTTCTCTCCTGATCATCTTGCAAACTGCCTGGCTCAACGATCGGATTTCTTGAGTGCTGGAGATAGCTCTCTTTTCTAGCCCCCACAAACTCAACATCATAGCCACCAACACATAAATGTGCTGTGCCAAAGGTCTTGAACCATGAAACTTTGGGCTTGGTATGCAGGAGTGTGCTTACATGATTTGCGAGTGCAATGGCGTCACCTAGACAAACGATATCAATATCTTTACAGACTCGGCCAATCAACTTATCCCTAACAAAACCTCCTACCACAAAAGCCTTGACGCCAAGCTGATCAGCAGCTTCGGCAACTTTTGAAATGATAAAAGACTCGTGTTGATCCAGTGTTAGGGGCATGCAGCGAAGGTAGGAAATACAGCGTTGAGATAACAGACGTTAGCAGCAAGTTCTGAGGAAAATAAATTCATCGGATCCCGACTATTCAATCATGCTCATCAGTGTAAATGATGATTCTAAACTGCCACATTAAAATCCCTCAATGCATCATTTAAGCTGGTCTTGAGGTCTGTACTGGCTTTGCGTTGACCAATAATCAAGGCGCAACCGACTTGATAATCACCGGCAGGAAATGTTTTTGTATATGATCCGGGGATAACGACAGATCGTGCTGGAACGCGGCCCTTATATTCAATCGGCGTTGGGCCACTAACATCAATAATCTTGGTTGATTTAGTAATTACAACATTGGCGCCCAAGACAGCTTCCTTCTCTACCACCACTCCTTCAACCACGATGCAACGGCTTCCGATGAAACATCCATCTTCGATGATAACTGGACTAGCTTGAAGGGGTTCAAGCACACCACCAATTCCAACACCTCCACTCAAGTGAACGCCTTTACCGATTTGAGCACAGCTGCCCACGGTTGCCCAGGTGTCTACCATGGTGCCTTCATCAACATATGCTCCGATATTTACATAGGATGGCATCAGCACAACGTTCTTTGCAAGATACGCGCCATAGCGGGCTACTGCATGAGGTACAGCACGAACACCAAGAGATTTATAATCTTTTTTCAATAACATTTTATCATAAAACTCAAAAGGAGCAAGCTCCCAAGTTTGCATTTGCTGGATACCAAAATACATCAGGATAGCCTGCTTAACCCATTCGTTCACCTGCCACTGTTCGTTGTTCTTTTCTGCAACACGCAATCTTCCTTTATCCACTTCTTCTATTACGGCACGAACTGCATCAGCATATTTAGCTTCCTTGAGCAATTCTCTGTTGTCCCAAGCACCTAGTATTAATTCTTTAAGTTCCATCTGCGTGAATTTGTGCAAATATAAGGAATGTAGCACCTAGGTTGCAAGTTCTACCTCCAGGCTTGTTTTTTCTACTCCAATTATAATAAATTACAAGCTCATAATATCCCCTTAACCCTATTCAATGATTTCAACTGCCGTTATCAGTTATGGAATTTCTGCCAGAACATTCCATATCCCTTTCATCACCACCAATCCTGCATTTTCGCTGGACATGATATTGGAAAGATCTGGTGATGCCTCAAAAAAAGCATTCCCCAACGCAAAAATTGTAAGAACCATAGAAGAAGTGATTGATGATTCCAGCATAGACCTGGTTGTGATTTGCAGTCCAAATACAACCCACTTCCCCTATGCCAAAGCAGCTATGCTGGCAGGCAAGCACGTAGTGGTTGAAAAGCCGTTTACAAATACATTGGAAGAAGCCGAAGAACTCATCGCCATTTCAAAAAGCACTGGAAGGATTTGTTCTGTATACCACAACAGAAGGTACGTAGGCGATTTCCTCACCATGAAAAAAATCATTGAAGACGGCATGCTAGGAGAAGTGAGGGAGTTTTTCGCCCACTACGACAGATACCGTCCTGATCCAAGAACATATGGACTATGGAGAGAGCAAGAGCTGCCGGGCAGCGGTATATTTTATGATCTTGGGCCTCACCTCATCGATCAGGCATTGGTCTTATTTGGCATGCCTAAATACATCCTGGGAGACATTAGAAGAATGAAGCCCTATTCCAAAGTGGATGATTATTTTGATGTTAAACTCGAGTATGACAACTTGATTGTAACGCTTCACTCCAGTATGCTTGTGCGTGAAATGGGACCTCGGTACATGATTCATGGAACGAAGGGCTCGTTTATTAAAAGTGGGGAAGACCCACAAGAAGAACTATTGAAAGCTGGGATGTCTCCAACCGGACCAGACTGGGGAAAGGAAGATGAAAGTAATTTTGGTTTGCTTCACACATCAATTGACGGCAAAGTGATCAGGGAGAAGTATCCTACACTTCAAGGTAGCTTTGGCCTCTATTACAATAACCTTGCAAAGAGCATTGCGAAAGGAAAACTATTGCAGGAAACTTCAGAAGATGGATACACTGTGATCAGAATAATTGAACTGGCGATCCAGAGCAGTAACGAAAAACGTGCAATTAAAATCTAAGGTGTTTTTAAAAATTAAAAAGGGCTGCAATTGCAGCCCTTTTTTTTAAAGATATTTATTAGCCCCATTTTATGGCTGCTTAACAATTTTTTCTTCGGTGACTCTCCATCCGCTACCTCCCATATATCCATAACGAACATAGAAAGTTTTGGTTGCAGGATCCCACGTATTGTTACATAGCGCTGCCTCAGACCATTTCGCGGTATATCCACCAGGATACGAAGTGTTAAACTGTGTAAAAGCGACAGGTATGAGGGGAGTTACGGTAACTTTATTCGTATTAGGATCGACTGTAAATTCGGCGTAATAGCCTGATCCACCCAAATCTCCCAAAGCACAGGAAACACTGTTTGGACCAGTAGTACCTAAAGTTTTTTCCTCATCAAGCTCCCTTGGCAAAGATGGATGATAGAAATATCCTGTTGCATGGTACACCCCATCGTATTGATTCTTAATATTAAAACCATAAGTAATGGTCTTCATATTAGAAACTGGAACGTATCCATTGTCTACCGCAACGATTGTTAGTCCAATTCCATAAGCAATCATTGGGTCAAGGTCAGAAGTTTTTGGAAAGGTTATTACAATAGGGGCTGACTTGCTCTGCCCAGCAGGAATCACTACAGTTAGATCCACAGAGTAAGATCCTTCAGGAAGTTCTTCAAGCTCAGCTGCTCCAAGTCCTGCGGTATCGATTGCCAAAGTTACGGTGACGTCCTTATCAGAAACTTTGTCTTGTTCAAGGACTAACATAGTCCCTTCGAACTCCAAAGGATCGTCTGAACTGTTGATTCCTTCGAGTACAGGACTGCTTGAAGCTTCTGGAAATGAAACTCCATTAATGCCCCCTACAGTGATCCCATACACGTTATTTTCTAAATCTTTGTCTTTCAGACATCCTGTAAATGCAATTGCTAAAAAAGCAAGCAGGATGAGTTTTAATGATTGATGTCTCATATGATAAAATTTTTATAGTTATTAGTTAAGATCCCAGAAAATCTTATTCGTAAATACATCAATGGTTCCTTCTGCCTCAACATTGGTAGCATTGTAGTTATACTCATTTTGAGGATAAAACAGTCTAACAGGTATTGACGTAGCTGTATTCCCTGGATCAATTGAAATTGTAGGGCCATCATCAAAACCACCAGGTGCACCATAGACCATACCTGTTCTTCTATAATCTGTCCAGATTTCATATGGCGCAATGCTGTTTAGAGCAAACCACTTCTGACTGAGTATTGTTTCCAATCCATTATCAGCAGCAGAATAGTCAACATCAGGATATGTAGCATTATAATCCAAATAATCAAGTGCATCATCTTCAGTTAGCCCAAGAAATACAAATGATTCAGTAATTCCTGCGTTAACCAGATCTAAGGCAGATGGGCCAGAACTAATCACCCCTCTATGCCTAGCCTCAGCTTGCAAGAAATAGCTCTCAAAACTTGTCAGTATCCAAGCCCTAGATTCAGCACCATCAGGACTTAAACCAGGACCACGTACTGTTGACAAGGCAGAGCCTATTGGTGCATCATCGCCTGAAGGGGTACCAAAAATAATTCCTTTGTGACCACCTGAAGGCTTAACATAAAACTGATCAACTCTAGGATCTCCGTCCCAGTTGTAATACTTTATAGCATATTCACTCGCTCTTGCCCAATCACGCTGACTTGTAGTACCATTCTCATTTGTATTAAAGAATCTGAAATATGGCTGAGGCTTTGTGCCACTGAAGCCCGGATTTAACACCGCAGACTCGCCAGCTCCAATAAAACCATCTTCAGTAATCTTAGAAACTTGCTCTGGAATATCAATACCAGGTACTGAACTTGACCCAGTCATTCCGCTGTGCAAATGAACAATCATTCTTAAGCGCAGGGTGTTGATGAATTTCATCCACATATGAACATCACCAGCATAAACCAAGTCAGTTGATTCGATCTCCGGGTTTTTGGAGGCATCAATAAGCTCTTCATCACTGAGTAATGCAATTGCAGTATCCAATTGCTTGAATAGATCTTTGTAGATGTCAATACCCTTATCATATTTAGGAGTAGGAGTACCAGCGCCGTTGAAAGCCTCAGAATAAGGAACATTATTATAAATATCAACAAGCATTTGAAAGTTATGTGCTTTCATCGTTCTGCCAATTGCTTCATAAATACCAGCACCAGACTCGTGGGCCTTATTAAGCATCAAATTGTATGCATTTGCATTTGAGTAAAGACCAGTCCATACGGAGACATGAAAATCATTTGTAAACTGGTAGGTCTCTTCCTCAGTAAACGATTGGTAAGAACCAGATCTTGCGCCATGGCCCATCCACCAGCTGATAAACCACCACTCACCAGCGATTTGTGAGCTTGTTGCTTGCAGGGCACCAGGCAAAAGCACTGATGGACTGATCGACGCATCGGTAATATCATCTGGATTCTTGTTGATATCAAAAGAATCCTTCTTACAACCTGCTGTTACAATAACAGTGGCTATAAAGGTTGTATAAAATAGTTTATTAAATTTCATGGTATATATTTTTAAAACCTTAATGAAAGTGTTGCACCAAAAGTTCTAGTTGGCGGGAATTGAGCAGCAGTACTTCTACCAGTGGCGTTGCCAGTGTAAGAAGAGTTACCGTTGCCACCTACAAACTCAGGATCAGTCCATTGATTAGATGAAGGCACCCACATCAATAAGTTTCTACCACTCAATGTGACGCTTGCGCCCTTGATAGCAGAGGCAATCTTAGATCCAAACTTACTCACGGGAATTTCATAGCTCAAAGAAACTTCTCTCAATTTCCAAAAAGACCCAGAAGCAAGATAGTTTGTGGTTACAGTTGTGTTCAACTCACTGTTCCAGAACATCCTACCGTATTGTTGCGTAAACACGTTTGTATTTTCAACATAGTTTCCATTTCCATCATCATATACTGAGTTAGGAAAAACGAAAGCCCTTCTTCCGAATTGTGCACTGCGGGCAGAGATACCATTGTCATCAAGGAAACCACCCAATTGATCAGCAACAATTTGATAACCCCCACGATAATCTGCAACAACACCAAAGGAGAATGCTTTCCAACTTGCATTTAGGTTTAACCCCAACAGATGTTCAGGTGAAGTTCTTCCAAAAGTGGTCAAGCTTGGGTTTTGCTCTGGCATACCAGTTGAATGGTCAACGATTACGCGTCCAAGTGGGTCTCTAACATAATCTGTCATCTTAAAGACGTAGGCAGGCATCCCAACGATTGCGTAGTTGTAATTACCAATACCCAGCTCATCAACTCCATCGATCAAACTGGTCACTTCACTGGTCAAGTTTGTATAGTTCACCTTGAAGTCAATATTAGCTTTTCCAATTTTAATAAGCGGAGTAAGCTTTAGATCAAGCTCAATTCCTTTGTTTGTAAATTCTCCAGCATTTTGTCTTGCTGAAGTATAACCAGTTGTATTGGACAATTGAACGTTGATAATTTGGTTTGTGTTGTCTTGGTTGAAATAGGTGGCTTCAACATTTATTCTGTTGTTAAGCAATCCCAACTCAAAACCTACTTCCCTATTCAGCACATATTCAGGATTATAGGAAACCGCAGCAGTGGAAGAATTAGGAGAGAAACTCAAGACATCCCCGTATGGGAAAAAGGTTGAGGCGGAAAAGGTATTCTCAAAAGCATATGGACTAACTGTCACGTTACCTGTTTTGGCAATTGCTCCACGAACTTTTAAGAAACTGATTACGCTACTTTTCTTAATGGCACCGATTGCCTCAGAAAGAACAAAAGATGCGTTTACACCCGGATAGAAGAATCCGACATCATTTTTTGCAGCATATACACCTGGTTTTGCCAAGCGGCTGTCAAAATCATAACTTCCAGTTCCTTCAAGGAAGGCCCAGTTATTATAATCAACACCTACACTTCCGAAATAACGCTCTAGCCTGCTTTTTGAACTAGACTCAGAAGCATTAGGCTCTCCCTTTCTCATTTGTAGTGATAACAATGTTGAATTACCAAGATTGCTACTACCAACACCTATGTAGGAGGAAGATGCCTCCCTAAAGGATTGTCCCGCAATGGCGTTCACACCAAACTTTCCGAAAGACTTGTTGAATTTGGCGAAGAGTTCAGAGGTTAGTCTTTTACTGTTGAAAGAGGCATCTGATACTGAAGCAGTGATGTTAGCACTTCCATGATCCCTTAAGGTATTATGAAAAGCGGAGTAATTAAATGCTCCTACAGTACTGTTTGAATTGCCCCCTGAGTAAGTTAGACCAACTCTGTAAGTAAAGGTTAACCAACTTGCCGCTTTGAAGTCCAACTGAGCGTTCCCGAAGAAATCCTCAGTTATGCCATTGGTCCTGTAATTGTCTTTTGCGAAGTAAGGAGTTTTTCCTTGGTTATCGAGATAGGGAGTATAATATCCATCCGGACTCGAGAACCAGTCATTCCTCCAATCTCTGAACCTGCTAAGGTCATAGTTTCCTGGGGAACCAGTAACATTGTAGTATACGGCTTGGTTATTAGAGGTAACATCATACTTGGATTTAGTATAACGCATGGTGTAACCCGCCTTAAACTTCTTGTATTCTTTCTCTGACTTCAACGTAACAGAAGTTCTTTTGCTTTTGTCACCTTCCAATGTACCACTGATGTCTACATTCTGTGCACTCAAGTAGAAATCACCACTTGAGTAAGAAACGTCAGTTTGATTGGTAACACCAGTAGCGAAGAAATTTTTCCTTCCATTTTTGTTGTTGGAATAAGGCATTTCAAGTTTTTCGCCATTAGGACCAGTCTGTCCAAACTGACGGATTGAACCATCAAATTCATCACCCCAGCTTTGCTGTTCGATTGGCTCGAATGTTCCGTATCCCAATTCGTCTGGAGAATACCCACCACCAAAACGAGTTTGAAACTTAGGCAGAAATGATACATTCTCTCTCTGTGTAGTATGACTTACAGTGATAACAGGCTTTAGCTTGTTTCCTTTTTTTGTAGTTACAACAATTGCACCATTGATACCATCACTACCATAAAAGGCAGTTGCAGATCCAGATTTAAGGATACTTACATCTTGGATATCATTGGGGTTGATTGAGCTTAGGAAACCAAGTGAAATAGGCACCCCGTCTACAATCAACATCGGTTGATTATTGCCGGTAAGTGAACGTATACCACGAAGTGTAAGACGAACATTATCACCAATAACACCATTGTTGGTGGTAGAAACAGTAAGACCAGATACTTTACCAGTCAAACCGTTTTGAAGGTTCACAGTCTTGGCTTGGGTAAGTTCATTTGCCTTCACCTTGGCTGTAGAATAACCCAAATCTTTGGCTTGCCTTTGTATACCCAAAGAAGTGGTTACAACCACTTCACTTAGCACACCAACTTTTTCTTTAAGAGAAAAAGAAGTAAACCCTGATGAGGCATCATAGGTTTTGGGCTCGTAGCCGGTAGCCGAGAGAACCAAAGAAGATTTTGGATTGATGTTAATTTTAAAAAAACCGTTTGCGTCTGCTTTAACAGAGTTTGATGTTCCTTTTTCAGTTACAGTAACAAAGGGAACACCTGCCCCTTTATCGTCCATAATCTGACCAGAAACTGAATTTTTTTGTGCTACTGAAAACTGGACAAGTAGCAAAAAGAATCCACTCAAAATGGATAACTTTAGTCTCATGTTCATTAAGTTTAGGTTATATATTAAATGTAATTTTACAAAGAATTTGTTAAAAAACAATAAAACGGGAAAGATTTTGGTCATTTGTTGAGAAAAATCACTACTGCACCCACAAAAAAATCAACAATTTGGCACAAAAAGATCCATTTGGGGACAGTTTAGACACAAATTGACCGAAGATTCCCTGATTTTCTCAAACAAGACCTCAAATTCGTATTTCTTGCCTTAGAATATATAAGGATTCTATCAAACCAAAGATGAGCAATAAAAACTCAGTACTTATATATATTGGTTGATGATGTTTTCTAACCACTCTTGTCTTCCGCTGGTTTGCTCAGGCTCGCCATGCTTAAAAGCATAGGCACGAAGGTCTTCCAAACTCAATTTTCCATCTTCGTAAAGCTTACCTTCTCCTGCATCAAATGATGCATAACGGTCTTTTCTGAATTGCTTATACTGAGAATGTTGCAGGATGTTGTCGGCCACAACCAAGGCACGGGCAAAGGCATCCATTCCGCCAATATGCGCATAGAATAAATCTGCTGGGTCAGTTGAGTTTCTTCTTATTTTGGCATCAAAGTTTACTCCGCCGCCTGCAAATCCACCTGTTTCAAGGATGATTAACATCGACTCGGCGAGTTCATTGAGGTTCATTGGGAACTGATCGGTGTCCCATCCATTTTGCGCATCACCGCGGTTGGCATCTATGCTGCCTAACATGCCAGCGTCTGCTGCAGTTTGCAACTCGTGCTGGAAAGTGTGTCCAGCGAGTGTTGCGTGGTTAACCTCCACATTAATCTTGAAATCTTTATCAAGGCCAAAATTTCTTAGAAACCCTATTACCGTTGCAGAGTCATAATCATATTGATGCTTGGTCGGCTCACATGGCTTAGGCTCAATAAAGAATGTTCCTTTGAAACCATTTTTCCTTGCATAATCTTTTGCAGTATGAAGAAAACGGGCAAGGTGTTCTTGCTCGCGCTTCATGTTGGTATTGAGCAATGTCATGTATCCCTCACGGCCTCCCCAGAATACATAATTCTCTCCACCAAGTTTGATGGTTGCATCAAGTGCATTTTTTACCTGGGTTGCAGCATGCGCCAGTACAGAGAAGTCTGGGTTCGTACTTGCTCCATTCATGTAACGGGGATTAGAAAACACATTTGCAGTTCCCCAAAGCAATTTCACACCGCTGGCCTTTTGTTTTAAGTCGGCATAATCTACAATGGCAGAAAGATTGCTTTCATACTCAGCAAGACTCCCACCTTCATCAACCAAATCAATATCATGAAAGCAATAGTAAGGCACGCCCAACTTGGTAATGAACTCGAATGCAGCATCCATCTTGTCCTTGGCACGATCAATAGAGTTTAAAGAAACATCCCATGGATGTTTTTGTGTACCCGGACCAAACGGATCTGCACCTGTATTACAAAAGCTATGCCAGTAGGCTACTGCAAACTTGAAATGCTCTTTCATGGTTTTTCCAGCAATGAGCTGGTCTTCGTTATACCATTTATATGCAAGCGGATTGTCTGATTTAATTCCTTCAAATTTTACTTTTTCAATACCTGGAAAAAATTCCTTGTTTCCTAATGTTACTGACATCTGTTATGTTTTAGAATTTAATGTGGGGATAAAGATAAGAAGCTAAGGGCGTGAAAAAACACCTTAGGCTCCAAAATCAAAGCTTTGCCTCCAGTTTTGATAGGCCTCTTTGTATTGTGACTGAAGCTGAGCAGATGGTTCGATCTTTTCCAAAATCTTAAGCCCTCGGAATGACTCCTTGGTTGTCTTGAAGATTTTGGCGCCAACGCCTGCTGCCCTTGCTGCGCCCTGCGCGCCATCTGTGTTAAACAGCTCAATCGTAGCGCCCGTCGTATTTGCGAATGCTTCAGAGAAGATCTTGCTCTGAAACATATTTGCCTTACCGGCCCTTACTGTACTGATGTTTAATCCCATTGCTACCATAATCTCAATGCCATAGTAAAGAGAAAAAACAATGCCTTCTTGTGCGGCCCTGGCCAGATGGGAGTTACTGTGTCGATTAAAATGTAAATTCTTTACTACAGCTCCTAAGTCCTTGTTCTCTAAAACACGTTCTGCTCCATTACCAAAGGGATAACAAAGCAATCCTTCTGATCCAATGGGCACAGTTGATGCAAGCTTATTCATTTCAGGATAAGCAATATTTTTGAACATATTTTTTCTTAGCCAACTGTTCAATATTCCAGTGCCGTTGATGCAGAGCAACACACCATAGCGTTGGTTGTCTGGGGTGTGATTAACATGAACAAATGTGTTTACCCTGGATAATGGATCATACGACGGCTTATCAATTACACCATATACAACCCCTGAGGTACCTGCTGTTGCAGCAATCTCTCCAGGCTCCAAGACATTGAGTGAATAGGCATTGTTTGGCTGATCTCCAGCACGATAACAAACCGGTGTTGAGGTGGCGAGTCCGAGTAAATGTGCGGACTGTTCAGTTAAAAACCCCTGTTCACCAAACTGGTCTACACGATTACAGATGAGTCGCTCATCAATCCCATAAAAAGAAAGCAGGTCGGTCGACAATGATTCTCTTTGAGCATCCCACATAACACCTTCAGAAAGTCCAGATACGGTCGTTCGCATTTCCCCCGTTAATTTATAGGCGATATAATCACCGGGCAACATCACTTTATAAATCTTTTTATACAATTCAGATTCGTTGTCCTTCACCCACTTGAGCTTTGACGCAGTGAGGTTTCCTGGGGAGTTGAGGTAGTGCTCCAAACAAAATCGCTCTCCCATTGAAGCGAAAGCTTTACTGCCAATTTCAACAGCACGGCTGTCGCACCAGATGATGGAGGGCCTTACTGGATGACCATCCCGATCAACGGCAACGAGTCCATGCATCTGGTAAGAGATTCCAATGGCCGATACTTCATCCTTTTTAAAGTCAGTCTCGCGCGAAAGCAGTGCCATTGCATTGCACAATTCTTGCCACCATAGCTCAGGATGCTGTTCAGCAAAGCCTTGGCGAGGAGCTTCAATCACCATTTCACTTGAAGGTGAAAAAGCGGAAGCAATACATTCACCTGTGTCGATTGAGACTAGGGCACACTTCACCGAGGAAGATCCAATATCAATACCAAGCAGGTATTTCATAATAAATTATTTGACAGTTGAAAACTTGTAGATGGTCTGGCTGCTGTACTTTTCGCCGGGCTTCAGCACAGTAGAAGGAAACGTTGGCTGATTCGGTGAATCTGGGAAGTGTTGGGTTTCTAAACATAAACCTGTACGGTACTGATATGCAGTTCCCCTGCCGAGCTGACTGCCATCAAGAAAGTTTCCAGAATAAAATTGCACCCCGGGCTCTGTGGTGAACACTTCCAATTTCCTGCCTGATGTTTTTTCAATGACAACAATCGATGGTTCGCCAGCAGCTGTTTTATTCAACACATAATTGTGGTCGTATCCCTTTCCAATAATAGTTTGTTCTTCATTTGATGATATATCTTTTCCGATTGACTTTGGAGTTGTAAAATCAAACGCTGTACCCTTCACCTCCCTCAACTCCCCGGTAGGAATCAATGTTGAGTCCACAGGAGTGAAGGCACTTGCATTGATCATCAACTCATGATCTAAAATCGTTTTAGTTGGATCGCCACTGAGGTTAAAATAAGCGTGGTTGGTGACATTAACATGGGTTGTTTTATCAGTAACTGCATTATAATCCATCACAATGCTGTTGTCGTCACGAACTGTATAAGCAACGCTCAACTGCACGGCTCCAGGATATCCATTTGCGCTGTCTGGTATTAGAATAGAGAACGTTATACTTCCCTCCCCTTGCTGAACATCCCAAGGCTGTTTATCAATGCTTCCCACTCCGCCATGAAGCGAATTCACACCATTATTTTGAGGCAATGTATAGGCTTTGTCATCCAGTGTAAACTTGCCCTTAGCGATGCGGTTGGCGTAACGCCCAACTACGCAACCAAAATATGCGCTTCCATTATAATATCCTTGAATACTATCATATCCAAGCGTTACATTTTCTATTTTCCCATCTCTATCGGGAACCTGAATTGAAACAATCGTTGCGCCATAATTTGTGAACTCAACAGTCATGCCGTTCTTGTTGCTCAACGTATAGAGTCGAATCTGTTTATCTCCAATCGTATCTGTAAATGCCTTGGCTCTTTCAGGATCAGCAGAAGTTTGATCAATGAGGTTGGGCGAATCAACGCAGGATGTTAGTCCGGCTAACAATAGCTGAAGGAGGGCAAACAGTCGTTTCATGTTGGTTAATTAAATTTCGCAGGCACCATTGCCCGTAGTTGCAATATAATATTTTGGCGCGACTCCGAATGTATCGGAATATGATGTTTTCACGTGTTCAATAACTTCCTCAACCTTATCCTCCTTTACTAAATTTATTGTGCAGCCGCCAAAACCGCCACCCATCATCCTGGCACCCCAAACACCCTCGCTTTCGCGGGCAACATCAACAAGCAGATCAAGCTCTTTGCAGCTGACCTCATAGTCATTTTTCAAGCCATCATGCGAGCCATAGAGATAGCTTCCTGCAGTAGCCCAATCACTTGTAGAAATGGCTTTTGAAAACTTATCAACCCGCGCATTTTCTTCTATCACATATTTTGCCCGCTTGTAAAGCAATGTATCCAATTGCGATTTTTCCGCATGAAGCATACTGACATCAACACCCCTAAGGGATTCGACCCTATGGCCCAACTGATTGAGCCTTGAAACTGCAGCCTCACATTCTTTTCTGCGTTGATTATACTCAGACGAAGCCAATTCATGTTTAATGCAGGTATCGAAAAGAACGATTTTATTATCTGCTAATTCCAAAGGAAAATATTCATATTCAAGTGATCTGCAATCCAAACGAATGGCATGATTCTCCTTTGCATGGATGCTGGCAAACATATCCATGATTCCGCACTGCAAACCGACAAAATCATTTTCTGCCTCGCGCGCAATGAGTGCAAGCTCCATAGAAGAAAACCCGAGATTGAAAAAAGTATTAAAGGCCTTCGCAAAAACAGACTCAAGAGCAGCTGAAGAAGACAAGCCCGCACCCACAGGAATATCTGACTGAATGATTGCATTGAAAAAAGGCAAAACCTTCCCTCGTTTGTTCATCGCCTTGATTACCCCAAGAATATAGTTCACCCAATGGGTAGAGGTTGGCTTTTCAGGCAATGAATTAAAGGAAAACTTTTCTTGGTAATCACAGGCTATGATCGAGCTGCTATGCGCTTGTGTATCAGAAATTGCAACGTAACAGTAAAAATCTATCCCAGCAGGCATAACAAAACCCTGATTATAGTCGGTATGTTCCCCTATGAGGTTGATGCGCCCGGGGGCCCTGAAGCAAGAAGGCTTTTTGCCAAACTCCTTTTCATAGAATGCTGAAATCCAAGCCTTTGAAATCATCAGATTTTTTTTGAAAATACTCCATTAACGTGAGAAAAAAGCAAGATATCTGGAGAATAAGTTCAAATTGAACCAAAGGAATCTGGTTTTGTTACGATTTAAGGAAAAAAAGGGGTGAAAAATGCCGTTAAAGCCTTTCCGGTTTTTTACACCGCTGCAAAAAGATGATTTTTGCATTTAATAAAAGAGCACCGCGATATGCACGAGGAAAATGATGATATTTTAGAACAAGTTACCACGTCTGAATACAAATACGGGTTTGTGACCGACATCGAGGCTGATGAAGCCCCAAGGGGTCTATCCGAAGATACCGTTAGGTTTATTTCTGCCAAAAAGAATGAACCGGAATGGATGCTTCAAAACCGGCTGAAAGCATACCGCCACTGGCTGACCATGGAGGAGCCTAAATGGCCTAACGTTTCCTACCCAGCCATCAACTATCAAGACATCATCTACTATTCAGCCCCTAAGCAAAAGATTGCTCCTGATAGCTTGGATGATATTGATCCAGAACTAAGAAAGACATTTGATAAGCTGGGCATCTCACTCAATGAACAAAAGAGATTAACCGGTATCGCAGTAGATGCCGTAATCGATAGCGTATCTGTTGCCACAACATTCAAAGAGGAATTGTCAAAAGTTGGTGTGATATTTTGTTCGATGAGTGAAGCGATACAAGAACATCCGGAACTGATAAAAAAATACCTGGGCTCAGTTGTTCCTGCAACAGATAACTTTTTTACCGCATTGAATGCGGCTGTTTTCAGTGATGGCTCATTCTGCTATATTCCAAAAGGAGTTCGCTGCCCCATGGAGCTGTCGACCTACTTCAGAATCAATGCCGCCAATACAGGACAGTTTGAAAGAACGCTGATTGTAGCAGAAGATGAAAGCTATGTAAGCTACCTCGAAGGATGTACAGCACCCATGAGAGATGAAAACCAATTGCATGCCGCTGTAGTGGAGTTGGTTGCCATGGAAAAAGCTGAGATCAAATATTCAACGGTACAAAACTGGTATCCAGGCGACAAAGAAGGCAAGGGCGGGATTTACAACTTTGTAACCAAGCGCGGTATCTGTGCGGGCAACTACTCAAAAATATCATGGACCCAAGTGGAAACTGGATCCAGCATCACCTGGAAATACCCAAGTGTAATTCTTAAAGGAGATCACAGCACCGGAGAATTTTATTCTGTGGCCGTAACCAATAATTGTCAACAAGCAGATACAGGAACCAAGATGATTCACCTTGGAAAAAATACCAAGAGCAGGATAGTTTCTAAAGGTATCTCAGCAGGGAGAAGTCATAACTCTTATCGCGGCTTGGTTGATGTGGCTAAAAATGCGAGCAATGCACGAAACTTCTCACAGTGTGATTCACTGCTTCTAGGAGATCGATGTGGTGCGCACACTTTCCCATACATCGAAGTAAAAAATAATACGGCCATGGTAGAACACGAGGCTACCACGTCTAAAATTGGTGAAGACCAAATTTTCTATTGCAATCAACGCGGCATAGATACTGAAACTGCGGTAGCGTTAATCATCAATGGCTTTGCCAAAGAAGTAATGAACCAGCTCCCCATGGAGTTTGCAGTAGAGGCACAGAAACTACTCGCCATCAGCCTTGAAGGGAGCGTGGGCTAAACTCAATTTTAAAAGATAAAATCAACATATGTTAAAGATTGTAAACTTGCAGGCAAGAATTGAAGAGAAAGAAATTCTGAAGGGGATTAACCTTGAAATCAAACCAGGTGAAGTGCATGCCATCATGGGACCAAATGGTTCTGGAAAAAGTACACTGGCATCAGTGTTGGCAGGAAGGGAAGATTACGAAGTTACCGGAGGCAGTGTTAACTTTCTTGGCAAAGACCTGCTTGAGCTTTCACCGGAAGATCGCGCGAAAGAAGGACTCTTTCTTGCCTTTCAATATCCCGTTGAAATTCCAGGAGTAAGTACAACCAACTTTATTAAAACTGCAGTAAACGAAAAAAGAAAATACCAAGGTTTGGAACCTCTTGATGCAGCTCAGTTTCTTAAAATCATGAAAGAAAAAATGAAGTTGGTTGAAATAGACCAATCGCTTCTTTCACGATCACTCAATGAAGGGTTTTCTGGAGGAGAAAAAAAACGCAACGAAATATTTCAAATGGCAATGCTTGAGCCAAAGCTTGCGATACTAGACGAAACAGATTCTGGTCTAGATATTGATGCGTTGAGAATTGTAGCCAATGGCGTGAATCAACTGCGCTCAAAAGACAAAGCCTTTTTGGTAGTAACGCACTATCAGAGACTGCTCGACTATATAGTTCCAGACTTTGTACATGTATTGTACAATGGCAGAATCGTTCGCTCTGGCACAAAAGAACTGGCACTTGAACTTGAAGAAAAGGGATATGATTTTATAAAAGCAGAAGTAGAAAAGGAACTAGCGTAAAAAGGAAATGATGGATGCTACGATAAATATAAAAGAGGCGTTTGAAAAAACGGAGGGGGTAGCAGAAAATCTTGCCGCCTTCAGAAACGAAAATTGGAAAGTATTTTCTGGTCTTGGTCTTCCCGCTCTCAAGCATGAAGAGTGGAGATACACCAAGATTAAGAATCTTTTTAACAATGGGATGGTGATTGACACAGAAGGATCTGCTGTTGACAAAAACTTTGTTAACCAATTCATCTTGCCAGGAGTTGCATCTGCAAACTCAATCATCTTTGTAAATGGGAGATTTAGAAATGATCTATCAACCATCTCATCATCCAAAGACATATTGGTTGTGAAGTCACTTGAAGAGGCTTCGGGAGATGAAGATGCAGCATTTGTGTCACTACATCTTGGTCATAGTCAAAAGTATCATGCAGATGGAATCAATGCACTCAATGCTGCTTTTGCAGCCGGGGGCGTTTACATCAAAGTCAACAAAGGAAAGGCAGTTGGCCAACCCATCATCATATATTCTATTTCAGATTCTAGTGATGGATTTCGACTCAGCTTGCCCAGAATTCTAGTGAATGTAGAGGAAGCTGCACAAGTAGAAATCATTCAGACTTATATCAATCATGGGGGCGGACAATCACTCACCAATGAAGTAACAGAAATATGCGTTGCGCGGGATGCAATCATGCACTATATCAAGCTGCAAAACGAAGGGCCGAAGTCAAGCCACACGGGAACAACACATATCAGGCAGTTGGGAAAATCCCTTACACATGCAGTCACCATCACATTGGATGGAGAAATAGTGCGCAACAACTTGAACATGGTCATGGAGGCTGAATATTGCGAGAGCAATATGTATGGGCTCTACCTGATCAAGGGAAATACCCTTGCAGATAACCATACCATCGTAGACAATATGGTGCCGAACTGCTTAAGCAATGAGCTCTATAAAGGCATTATGGATGAGAGTGCTACCGGTGTGTTTAACGGAAAGATATTTGTCCGCCAAGATGCCCAAAAAACAAACGCATACCAGTCAAACAAAAACATTCTTCTAGGAAATAAATCTTCTGCCAACACAAAACCACAACTTGAGATCTTTGCGGATGACGTGAAGTGCTCGCATGGTTGCACGATAGGAAAGCTTGATAAGGATGCGCTCTTCTACCTTAAGGCAAGAGGAATCTCAGCGGAAAATGCACAAGCACTCTTGTTGCATGCATTTGCAATTGATATTTTAAATCAGATTAAAAACAAAGAGATTAGAACTTATGTTGAGTCTCTGATTTCAGAACGTTTATCATTCAGTATATAAATTAACATATGCAACCAACTGCTCCATACGATGTACAAGCCGTCAGGCAGCAGTTTCCTGTCCTGAACAGAAAAATAAAAGGCAAGGATCTTGTTTACTTTGACAATGCCGCAACTTCCCAAAAGCCCGTTGCGGTAATTGACGCATTGGTGAACTATTACTCCAACTACAATGCCAACATTCATAGAGGGCTTCATACCATGGCAGACGAAGCAACTGCTGCCTATGAAGCTTCTAGGAATACAGTCAAAACATTTATAGGTGCAAGTGCTACCGAAGAAATTATTTTCACCAAAGGCACAACAGAGAGCATCAATCTTGTTGCTTCATCCTGG
>CAIXLY010000002.1 GCA_903920455.1 uncultured bacterium
CATACCATGGCAGACGAAGCAACTGCTGCCTATGAAGCTTCTAGGAATACAGTCAAAACATTTATAGGTGCAAGTGCTACCGAAGAAATTATTTTCACCAAAGGCACAACAGAGAGCATCAATCTTGTTGCTTCATCCTGGGGTTCGGCATTTCTTAACAAAGGAGACGAAATAATCATCTCATCACTTGAGCATCATGCCAATATCGTTCCGTGGCAAATGATTGCCGAACAAAAGGGTGCCCTACTGAAAGTTATCCCAATCAATGACGATGGTATTTTAGATATGGAAGCGTTTGCTGCACTGCTCACGGATAAAACAAAATTTGTTTCCATTATCCATGTCTCAAATGCATTGGGTGTGATTAATCCTGTTGAAGAAATCATTAGGATGGCACATGAAAAAAATGCACTCGTCTTAGTTGATGGAGCACAGTCTAGCGTACACCTTGATATTGATGTACAAAAAATGGATTGCGACTTCTTCGTTTTCTCTGGACATAAGATATATGGTCCGACAGGTGTTGGAGTTTTATACGGGAAAAAATCATTGCTCGAAAAAATGCCCCCTTATCAAGGTGGCGGAGAGATGATCAAGGAAGTAACGTTTGAAAAAACAACATACAATGAACTGCCATTCAAGTTTGAAGCAGGAACACCAAACATCGCTGATGTAATTGCCCTTCAGGCTGGTATCGCCTTTATTGATTCGCTTGGAAAATCAGCCATCAGGGAACAAGAAGACATACTGCTCCACTATGCAACAAGCAAGTTAAAAGAGATTGAAGGACTGAGAATCATTGGCGACGTGAAGCATAAAGTAAGTGTAATCTCATTCATCATCGAAGGAGTTCACCCACAAGACCTGGCTATTTTACTCGACAATCAGGGTATAGCTGTTAGAACAGGACACCATTGCGCGCAACCGCTTATGAAGCGACTTGGCATAGTTGGAACAACAAGAGCCTCTTTCGCGGCATACAATACAATAGAAGAAATTGATTGTTTCATCATCGCTCTGAACAAAGCGCTAAAGATGCTGCAATAAATGGGAGAACATAAAACCATATTGAGCATTGAACAGGATATCATCGACGATTTTTCTCTCTTTGATAACTGGGAAGACAAGTACGAATACCTGATTGACCTTGGTAAGAAACTTTCGCCCCTTTCACCTGAATACAAAACCGAAGAGTACAAAATAAAGGGATGCCAATCCAGTGTTTGGATACATTCGTTTTATAAAGATGGGAAAGTGTTCTTCGAAGGTGATAGTGATGCCATAATTGTTAAAGGCTTGGTTGGCTTGATGATCTTGGTGCTTTCTGGACAGTTGCCCAAAGATATCGTTGCAGCACCACTAGACTTCATCAATGCCACTGGACTCAGTTCCCATCTTGCTCAAACAAGATCTAACGGATTAAGAGCAATGATCAAGCAGATGAAGTTAGATGCGGAAGTTTGGGATGTGAGCCATGGAGATAAACAATAATTGCGCTAGAAAAAAAGAATAATGAAAACTGAAGAACAAATAAAAGAAGAAGTGATTGAGAAGATCAAAACCATTTTTGATCCGGAACTTCCTGTAAATATTTGGGAGTTGGGTTTGATCTATGAAGTAAATGTGGTGCCAATCAACAATGTTCAAGTAATCATGACACTTACAGCACCCAGCTGTCCAGCTGCACAATCATTGCCCCATGAAGTGGATCAAAAAATTAGAGAGATCGAAGGGATAAACGATGTGTTTGTAGAAATTACCTGGACACCTGCATGGAACAAGGATATGATGAGTGAGGTTGCCAAATTAGAACTCGGCTTTATGTAGTCGAGGTAAAATCGATCACCCTGATTTCATCACTACGCTTTTACAAAGCCTAACTTCTCAGCAGCATAAATAAAGAACCTCCCAGCGTTAGAAGAATTACCAGTTTTCGGTATTGATCATCTTTAATTCGATTGACAATAGCTATTCCCAACCAAAATCCCAAGGCAAGTGTAGGGATTAGGATGATATCAATTTTTAGGGTATTCAGTGTTATATTTTTCCAGTAAAATATTTGAAATGGCAGCTTAAAGAAGTTGATGAATAAAAATATCCAGGCTGCTGTTCCAATAAAACTATTCTTGCCTACGCGCATCGCCAAAAAGTAGAGATTAGAAAATGCGCCAGCCAGATTACCGATCATGGTTGTGAACCCTGCAGACAAACCAGTTGAAATAGAGAATAATTTATTGTCAGGCACAGCCTCGGACTTTCGGTACTCCATGACAAGAACAATAAAGATGGTCAGTAAGATGATAACGGCCATGATTTTCCGAAATATCAGTTCATTAAGATCCTTTCCAACAAATACGCCAACTACTACCCCTATTGCCATCCATGGAATAAGTTTCCAAAAATGATTCCAATTGGCATGACGATTATAGTAGATAACTGCTGCAATATCTGCCAGGCAAAGAAGTGGCAACACAACACCCGTGGAAGACTTGCTGCCAAAAATAAAAGCCATGAGGGTAACACTGAGCATATCAACCCCCTTGAGGCCTGCCTTACCCAAACCCACTATTAATGAAGCAAGAATTACAATAGCCCATTGCGAGGGGTTAATCAGAGACAATATTTCCATGGCAACACAAAGCTTTTACATCCGAATATAGGGTATCATCCTCTAAAGAGAAACAAGAGATGGTCAGTATCAATAATTTTTAATCTTATTTTTAATGGACAAGACCCATTTGTAAGCCAGCTCCAAAAAATACTGAAAACGAGATATGGTGTGGTTATATTTTACGTAATATTGCACCCTTCGGGGAATTAGCTCGGCTCCCCGTGTAACCGGGTAAAGTCCGAGCGTCCCGACAAGTTGGGAACGTCAGCTACTTTGAAATAAGGGGAATTAGCTCAGTTGGTAGAGCGCTTGCATGGCATGCAAGAGGTCAGCGGTTCGAACCCGCTATTCTCCACAGCGTTAAAGAGGTTCACAGCGATGTGGCCCTTTTTTTATTATCACCGGTGCTGGCCAAAGCTTAAACATGTAAGCGCACTATTCCCCATCGCTTACAAGATTTTGTATTCATTTTCCCGATTGCGAAAACTTGATTTCCCATTTCGTAAACATAAAAATCGGGTAACATTCACCTTTGTAACTCAATTTGAATTGATGATCAGAAAAGAACTTGTGTTTACCGGATTGATCCTGTTTTGCTGCACTGCAAATGCTCAAATTTCAAAGGAATCCAAGGATTCGACCGATTTTAAAAGATTGCCTGATATTACAGTCGTAGGTAGTAATAGCAAAAGTGATTACCAACAACTGCCTGAAATAGTTGGAACCAACATTTATGCCGGTAAGAAAAATTCACTAATTGTACTGGATAATGTTCAGGGAAATGTAACTGCGAATGTGATGCGTCAAGTTCTGGCGAAAGTACCTGGAATACATATTTGGGAAAGCGACCCCAGTGGAATCCAGATAGGTATTGCGGCACGTGGATTAAGTCCTAACAGAAGCTGGGAATTCAATGTGCGACAAAATG
>CAIXLY010000003.1 GCA_903920455.1 uncultured bacterium
AAAAACGTACAGAGTATGCTGAAGCTTGGCAGGGCACAAGGTATCGCCATTGCTGTTGCGATGAGCAACTCCATTCCAGTTGCAGAATACTCGCCAAAGAAAGTGAAACAGTCCATCACCGGAAACGGCAATTCAAATAAGGAGCAGATTTGGAAAATGCTGAACAGCATCATGCCACTCACACATAACCTAAAATACTATGATGCATCAGATGCGTTGGCCGTTGCGGTTTGCCATCATTTTAATTCGCATGGCATTGCAACCGTAACCACTGCAAAGAAAAAAGCAACAGCAAAAAAAGGTTCAAGCTGGGATGCATTTATAAAAGCAAATCCCGGAAGAATAAATCAGCCTTAACCTCTGGGGGATAAGGTCGAGTAGCCAGTCAACAGGTTTATTTGATCTTAGCCAAAAAGTAAAAAGCGGGTAGAAGCAATACAAGTTTCAGAAAGGAGAATGCGCCAACGAAGAAGTCGAGCCCAAGATGAGCCAGCACGATTGCCAAAAAAAGCCAAACTGCCCACCTTTCTTTTACCCATATGAAGGATAATGCGAGAAAAAGGAAAATCGTTAACAAGACATGGGCTGATGGATACAACAAACCATAATTGGCATAGGATCCGGCGAATGAATAGATAACATCAAAGAGTCCAATTGCAATTAGTATACCGATAATACCCTTAAAGATATTCTCTGAAATAGAAGAGCTGGTTTGTTGATTCATTTTTTTAATTCTTCAAGAATACGTTGTTGAGCATCTTTAAGTTGTTCAGGACTTAGTGTCAACTTAGGTCTGGTGAAGTTAAGATCATCTGCTGAATTGATGGGCAGAAGATGTACATGCGCATGTGCCACTTCAAGACCAATCACTGAAATACCGCATCTGCTGCAGGGGAAAGCTTTTTCAATGGCTTTGGCAATGGGCCTGGCGAACTCAAGTATGCCAGACAACTCAGCTGCATTCAAATCAAATAAGTAGTCGATTTCCCTTTTGGGAACTACGAGCGTGTGACCATGTACAAGGGGGAAGACATCAAGAAATGCAAAGAACAGATCATTCTCAGCAATCTTGTAGGACGGAATTTCCCCTGCAATAATTTTTGAAAAAATACTTGCCATTGGTTAATAATCAAATGGTAATATGCTCTATAGCAAACACCACTTTCCCGTTAGGCACCGTTATTTCAGCCTCATCGCCAACCTTTTTACCAAGAAGCCCCTTTCCTATTGGAGAGGTTACAGAAATCTTTTGCAACTTAAGATCAGCTTCTTTTTCAGAAACAATCTGATAGGTAATTGACTTTTTTGTTGCCTTATTCATGATCGTGACCTTGGTAAGTATAGATACTTTGCTTGTATCAATAGTGGATGCATCAAGAATTCTAGCGGTTGCCAATTCGGATTCCATGCGGCTGATTCTAGCCTCAAGCAATCCTTGGGCTTCCTTTGCCGCATCATATTCTGCATTTTCCTTCAAGTCACCCTTCTCCCTTGCCTCCGCAATAGCTCTTGAGGCGGCATGTCGTTCAACACTTTTTAGTTGATGCAGCTCAGCCCTCATGATTTCCAGTGTCTCTTTTGTTACGTACATGATTTCACTCATAACATCATTTTTTGGTTGGTGTTCTTAAAAAAATAGCAACGCCTCATATGAATTTTGAGGCGTTGCTTATGAAATAAAGGTACAAAAAATATATGATTAGCCGCTGAAGGCCGCATCGAGCTTTTTAATCAGCACATCAGACATTTTGAAAAGCGCTTCGTGGGTATACCCTGCAATGTGGGGGGTAACAATCACATTCGGCCGATGAGAGAGGTTATCCAATTGCGCCATTTCCTGCTCAGTATAGGCTGTAAGATCCTCATTTTCAAGCACATCAATGCCTGCAGCGGCGATTCGGCCATCATTCAATGCCGAAATCAGTGCATGGGGATCAACCACACTACCTCGGCTGGCATTTAAGAAAAACGGCTTCCGTTTTAAGTTTTCAAAAAAATGACTATCCGCATAATACTTGGTCTCCGCTGTCAATGGCAGATGGAGGCTAATGACATCGGCTTCCGCTGAAATTTCTTCCAGAGATGCTTCCTGAATATATCCGCCACCGAACCCATGATGATATTTGTCATGCGCCAATATGGTAACATCAAATGATGACAATAACCTTGCAAATGCGCTTCCTGTATTGCCGAAGCCGATGATGCCAACTTTCCTGCCATACAGCTCATATCCTCTATTCGGCTCTCTTCTCCACTTTCGATCCCTCACCTCATCTCTTGATTGTGTAATGCAGTGCATCAAAGAAAGCAACATGCCAAGACAATGCTCAGCAACTGCATTGCGGTTTCCTTCAGGACTGCTTAAGCAGATGATCTGCTTAGCAGTAGCGTAGGCAACATCAATAATCTCCATCCCACTACCAAGTCGCCCTATCCACTTTAGCGAGCTGGCTTTGGCAAGCAATGCAGCATCAATTTCAATTCTCGTAGAAACAATGATTCCAGTGTATTCGCTGATTACTTCGCTAAGTGCGCCATAATCAATCTTCTCCTGGACATCAACAGCATAGCCCCTTTGCTCCAGTTCTCTGGCCAACATAGGATGTGCATATGCTGTAATAATTACTTTAGGCTTCAATTCATTTTATTTAACAGTTCAACAAAATCAGCAACAGAAAGTTGCTCAGCACGTTTGGTAAAGATGGCTTCTTGTAAAATTTCGGGCTTGAAGTAGGGCTTGAGTGGATTTCTCAACTGCTTTCTTCGCTGACCAAAAGCCGCCTTGATTAGTACCATGAATTTTCGGTGACTGGATATGTTGTAAGGGTTGCCAGCATACTCGAACTTAATCACACCACTTTTAACTTTAGGCGGTGGATTAAAAGATTCCTGATCAACATCAAATAAATATTCAACATTATAATAAGCCTGCGTTAACACACTAAGAATTCCATACTCCTTGGAGCCTGGACCTGAGCAAATTCTCAAACCAACTTCTTTTTGAAACATCCCAATCATGTGTTCCACCTGTTCTCGCCAATCAATGATTTTAAAGACAATCTGTGTAGAAATATTATAAGGGAAATTTCCAATCAATGTAAACTTACCTGAAAACGGAACTTCAATGTCGAGTATATCTCCTTCAATGATCTTATCACTTAGTTCTGGATAAGTTTGTTTGAGATATTGGATCTTTTCCTGATCGATTTCCACCATCTTGAAATCTACCCCCGGTATGCAACTCAAATACTTTGTAAGTGCTCCTCCGCCTGGCCCAACTTCAAGAAGATTGGAGAAACTCAACGCATTCAGGGCCTCCACAATCTTTTGAGAAACTGATTCATCCTTGAGAAAGTGCTGTCCGAGTGATTTTTTTAGGGTATACATGAAGTTCAAAATTAAGACAAAGATCCCCCTTTTCCTTGTACCTTTACGCAACAATAGAAAGCCTAATCAATGAGTGCACAAAAAAGACCTGTGGTAGGGATTTCAGTCGGAGATCTGAACGGGATCGGCATCGAGCTGATCATCAAAACATTTACGGACAGCCGGATCATGGATTTCTGTACCCCAGTTGTTTTTGCTTCAAACAAAGCCATCAACTTCTACAGGAAACTGATGCCAGAAGCCAACCTCAATACCAATGTCATCAAAGATATTTCTAAGACTACACCCAAACAGCTGAACATCTTGAATGTATGGGAGGAAGAGGTGGAGATAAAGCCAGGTGAAATGGATAATACAGGAGGCAAGTATGGAGTCATATCACTCCAGGCTGCTGTCCAGGCCTTGAAGGATAAAACCATTGATGCCCTAGTTACTGCCCCTTTGCATAAATACACCATGCAGGGCAGTGAATTTAATTTTACTGGGCATACCCCATATCTGAAGCAAACCTTCAATGCAGATGAAGTGCTGATGTTAATGACTGCCGAAAATATGAAGGTGGCTTTGCTGACAGAACACCTTGCTATTGGAGATGTAGCGAAGAACATCACCAAAGAGCAGATTATTAAAAAAATCAACTTGCTAAAAGCGAGTCTCAAAAAAGATTTTGGCATAGACCGTCCACGGATTGCCATACTAGGCTTAAATCCACATGCTGGAGATGAGGGCCTTGTTGGAAGAGAAGAAAAAGATATTATACGCCCCGCTGTGCTTGAGGCGAAGAAAAATGATTGCATCGTAATGGGCCCTTATCCTGCAGATGCATTTTTTGCAAGAGGCAGTCACGAAAAGTTTGATGCAGTGCTGGCCATGTATCACGATCAGGGTTTAATTCCATTCAAGTCACTCGCAGTGGGTGAAGGAACAAACTTTACTGCTGGCCTGCCGGTAATACGCACTTCTCCAGATCATGGAACTGCATTTGATATCGCTGGAAAAAACAAAGCAGATGAATCTTCATTCAGGTCTGCAGTGTTTGCAGCAATAGATATTTTTGATACCCGGATGGGGTATGCGGAATTGAGAAAAAATCCGTTAAGAAAAATATCAGCACATGTGGTTGCCAATGCCGTTGATGAAAAAATAGAAGAGTAGCATTGTCTTTTATTAAGTCTAAAATTTCATAACCAGCAAAACAACTGAAATGAAAAATCAATTTTATTTGATCATCATGATCTCAATACTTTGTGTTGTGATGACTAGCCAAGCACAGGTTGACAAAGACACGAGAATCGACATTAGAAAAAACTATGCAAAAATTAACCTCCCCGGACTAGCCATCAGAAATTATGGCCTACAATATGAAAGGGCAGTGAGTAAACGGGTTTCATTTGCAGTAGGATACAGATTTATGCCTACTGGCCCAATCCCTTTCAAATCCGCTATCTTAAAGTCTGGCAACAATACACCCGAAGCAGAAAAAGCAATCAACTCAATCAAGCTTTCTAATATGGCTATTACTCCCGAAGTAAGATTCTATATGGGCAAGAAGGGCTATGGCAGAGGATTTTACATTGCTCCTTTCTATAGGTACGGAAACTTCAACGCTACAGGTATTGAACTAGAATATCAAGCCACTGGAGGCAGTGCTGAAACGATGACACTGAGTGGTGACATTAAAGGGAATAGCTTTGGATTGATGTTTGGTGCACAATGGGCACTTGGGAAAAATATATGCCTTGACTGGTTCATCATTGGCCCACATTATGGTTCAGGAAGTGGAACGCTAAAGGGAACCTCATCAATGGCATTGAGCCAGGGAGAGCAGGATGAAATTCTAACTACGCTGAGGGATATTGATATTCCACTCGTGAAAGAAACGTATACTGTCACTGCGAATAGTGCATCCATAAGCTTTAAAGGACCTTGGGCGGGAATTAGGGCTGGACTTTCATTAGGAATCCGCTTTTAACCTGCCACTGAGATGAGCGCGCCCTTCTAGAAGGCCCTCTCATCTCAGTTTTAATTAGCGGTAAACACCTCGCTCTTCAATCCTTTATTGATATCGTAAGAAGCGTAGATGATCTCTACCCTGCCTTGTTTACTTGGTGGCTTCGTTGATTTGTTCTTATCCGCGATACTTGCTTCGTATTCAAACGTGATGCCTTTAGGAAGCTTATAATCTTTTGTGTTGAAGATCATTACAGCCTTATCAGGAAGCCCCCACTTGGCATACTTCCCATAATCCATCTCCATCTCATAGGTGCCGTTGTCTTTTGTTGTAGTGATCGTTTTTCTGATCAGCATGGCCTTATCGTCTACATACAATGTGGTGATAACGATTTCAGAAGACTGCCCATCTGGAACCAATTTGATGATGGCAAGGTCGGCGCCCTTCCAGTTTGTTCTACCGGCATCAATGGCAGTATAATTGCCTTGGGTAATCAGTGAGCCCATGCTAATTCTAATACCTCCTTTCGGCAACACAGAAATACCACCATCTTTCTTAATTCTAAAAAAGTCGGGATGCTTATAATAGATACGCACGTTGGAGATTGGAATTTTCAGGAAGGCAACATCCGTTTTCAATTTACCAGTTGCCTCATAATCCTTTACTGCGTCAAGTTTCCCTTTGAGTATGGTAACAATGTCATTTGCAGACTGTGCAGTTGATCCAGCAACACAGAAAAATAATAAAATAAAAAATGCTGCCCTTTTCATGTTTATAAAACACGTGGGCAGCATAAAAGTTCGAATCAGATTCACCTAAAGAAAAGAGTCAGATTCACGGTAAGCCTTAATCAGCGCAAGCTCACCTTCCTTACCAGGAAGAGAATTTCCATGTTCCATTCCCAATATTCCCTTGTATCCTTTGTTGTAGATGTGTTTGAAAAGATTTTTATAATTCATTTCCCCTGTTGTTGGCTCATTTCTTCCAGGATTGTCGCCAATCTGAAAATATCCAATCTCATCCCAGGTTGTATCGATGTTGTTGGTGATGTTACCTTCATTACGTTGCATGTGGTACATATCAAACAAAATCTTGCATGCGGAGCTCTTGACTGCTTTGCAGATCATGTAGGTTTGCGTAGAAAACCTTAAAAAAAGATCTGGATTATCACTTAGTGGCTCAAGGACCATCACCAATCCATTTTTTTCCAATATCTCAGACCCACGCCTTAAGCCATCAATTACATTGGCTGTTTGAATATCCATTGGAAGCGACCTGTCAAAGTTTCCAGGAACCACAGTCATCCATTTTGCATTGGTGCGCTTGGCAACTTCAACAGCTTCCTTACAGTCCTTTACGATTAGATCTTTAAATTCCTGCTCGCCCGTAGCTAAACTTTTTTCCCAATGCCATCCGTTTGAAGAAACAACAAAAACCCCCATTTGCATGCCTAGTTTTGCAAGTGTTTCACCAATGCGAGATTGCATTTGAGGCGTGCGACCCATCATGCCATTGTCTTCAATAGAACGAAAGCCTTGGTCATGCGCAAACTTAATTTGATCAATGAAATCGTTGCCTGCATGAGCGGAAAACATTCCATCATGAAAAGCATAATTCATATTAAATGTCTTCCCTGGTTCTTTAATCATGTTTGGGTTTGAAAATGCAGACACAACAGGAAGTGTTCCTACTCCAGCTATCGATGCACTTTTAAGAAATGTTCTGCGTTGCATTTTATGAATAATTAAGGTGAATATTAAAATAGTTTACAATCAACAATTTAGTTAAAATTGCATCAAATACCCAGCATTGAAAAGAAATATTATCATTTTGATCTGCATGAATTTCTTCATGCCCTTCAAACCATCCGCCCAGACGCCTCTTGTCTATGAAGAAATTACAGTTCCAAATTCTGCCCAAAAGATAAAACTTGTTTCCATAACCGGAGGAACCTTCCTGATGGGAAACAATGCCTCATCCAAGACAAATGAGAAGCCTGCAAAAACAGTATCTATATCAGACTTCTGGATGGGTGTATATGAGGTTACTCATGACCAATTCAACGTATTCTTCAGGGATGCAACAACATCGCAGGGCTCCAAAGTAGATGCCGTAACCAGACCCACTGCACAGTATATCGATCTCAGCTGGAACATGGGCAAGGATGGTGGCTTTCCGGTAAATAGCATGAGTGTTGACGCAGCGATGATGTTCTGCAGATGGCTTTATAAAAATACGGGGCTATTCTATAGGCTTCCAACAGAGGCTGAATGGGAATATGCATGTAGGGCAGGCAGTAAGACAAATTATTTTTTTGGCAACGACCCTGCTCAACTTGGTCAATATGCTTGGTTTAAGTTGAATAGCAAAAGCAAATACCAGAAAGTTGGACTAAAAAAACCTAATGCATGGGGCCTCCATGACATGCTAGGAAATGTTGCTGAATGGACACTGGATCAATATGACCCTGAATATTTCAAAAAGATTGGTGATAACGCAAAAGACCCAACCATCCTCCCTACTTCCAGATATCCACGAAGTATTCGTGGAGGATCCTATCTAGACGATGCAAGCGCATTAAGGGGTTCAAACAGACAGTTTTCAGATGTCAACTGGAACAAAAGAGATCCGCAGATTCCAAAAAGCCGCTGGTGGCTTACAGACGGAGCATTTGCAGGATTTAGGATTGTTCGTCCTATTTCACAACCTACTGCTGAAGAAGCGGAAAAATTCTATAAATTGTATCTCGGTAAATAAAACTTAAAACAACAAAGATGCAGAACAACTTTTCTCTCTCCGGCAACAGCCGCAGAAAATTCGTTAAGCAGTCAGGCCTCATTTCAGGAGGAGTACTTGCAGCCCCACTAATGAGCAATGCCAATTTCTTTTCCGGATCAAATGATGCAATTAAAATTGCACTAATTGGTTGTGGAGGCAGGGGTACTGGTGCAACTCTTCAAGCTTTGCAAAGCAAGCAAAATGTAAAACTTGTTGCAATGGCTGATGCCTTTCGTGACAGGTTAGATGATTGCTACAAAGCCTTAACTGCAGATGACCTATCAGACTCAGGAGTTCAAGGCAATGTGAAATCAATGATTGATGTTCCTGAAGAAAGAAAATTTGTTGGATTTGAAGGATATAAAAAAGCAATAGCACTGGCTGATGTTGTGATACTTACAACCCCTCCAGGATTAAGGCCTATTCATTTTGAAGAGGCGGTAAGACAGAACAAGCATATTTTCATGGAGAAGCCAGTTGCAACAGATCCTGAGGGCGTAAAGAGGGTTCTGGTGGCGGCAGAAGAAGCAAAGAAAAAGAAACTGAATGTGGTGGTTGGGCTTCAACGTCACTATGTAAATTCCTACAGGGAACTTTACAAGAGAAAAGACATGATTGGAGAAATTACAACAGCCTACGCTTGGTGGAACAATGATGGTGTTTGGGTAAGAGAGAGAAAACCCGGACAAACAGAAATGGAATACCAAATGAGAAACTGGTACTACTTTAACTGGCTTTGTGGTGATCATATTACCGAACAGCATATCCACAACCTCGATGTAATAAACTGGTTTAAAGGTGCATATCCTGTTAAGGCTCAAGGTATGGGAGGAAGAGAAGTTAGGAAGGGAAAAGACCATGGTGAAATCTTTGACCACCACAGCGTGGAGTTTCACTATGCTGACGGATCAATCCTCAACAGCCAATGCAGGCATATTCCAAATACCTCAGCGAAAGTTGATGAAATGCTGGTGGGTACAAAAGGTAAAATATTCTGTGGTGCGGCCAACATTCGTGACCATAAGGGAAATATCATGTACCAATATGATACGAAAAACGAAAACAATGGCTTCCAAACAGAACACGATGAATTGTTTGCTGCCATTGCAAAGGGTGAATACAAATTTGCCAATGCAGAATATGGAGCAAAGAGTACCATGACATCCATATTGGGAAGAATGGCTACCTATAGTGGGCAAGTAGTTGAGTGGGACAAGGCGCTTAATTGCGGACTAAACCTCCAACCATCCGCATATACCTTTGATACACTTCCACAATCATTGCCTGATGAACATGGTAATTATAAGATTGCAGTTCCTGGGGTGACGAAGTTTTATTAAAAGGTTGAAGGGGTTGAGGGGGTTGAAGCAGTTGAAGAGGTTGAAGCAGTTGAAGAGGTTGAAGTAGTTTAAGAGGTTGAAGTAGTTGAAGAGGTTGAGGGGGTTGAAGGGGTTGAAGCAGTTGAAGAGGTTGAAGGGGTTGAAGGGGTTGAAAATTAAACATCTTCAACTACTTAAACTGCTTCAACCTCTTAAACTGCTTCAACCCCTTTAACTTCCCTCAACCTTGTATTACCTACTTGTCCGTCCTAAACAAATTCACCGGCAATCCCTCTGCACTAAACAGATTTGATATTGCTGTATTGTTGAAGCTGAATCTAACAGCAACTGGATCCTTGACTTCCTTACTGGATACAACTACAGTTTTACCATCAATCTTTGCAGTAGCTGGGAAAAATTTATTGTCTGCACCAGCAACATAAAACTCTGTTGGTGACCCTCCTCTAGAGATGAGCACTGTTGGTACGTTATCAAAACTAACCCTGATCTTTCCTTTTTCAATTTGGTGAGAAGCATAAACAGGACTCTTATAAGCGAGGCCTTTTACACCATAAGTTTCAGCTAATGCATAGTTGGCGAGGCGGGAGGCAACCAATTGTTTCTCTACGGGATGAATGTCTTTAACATTGTCAACCAGATCGCTCACCACAACCATTCCTACTTTGGGGTGAAGGGCCGACTGCGTTTGTGATTCTCTTAAGTAAGCTGCATTGATATGCTCATCGCTATAGTTAAATGGCGCAATCTGTACAAAATAGAAAGGGAAATCATTCTTCCATGCATTCCTCCATCCATCTATCATAGAAGTAAACAGTTTTTTGTAGGTATTGTGCGCGCTGACATTGCTCTCACCCTGATACCAAATAGCTCCTGCAATTTTAAAATTCACCAGCGGATAGATCATTGCATTGTATGCCACACCTTCAATATTTGGCCACCATGCCAAAGGAGTAATTTTACTTGCAGCTGCTTTTAATGCGGCGTCAGCTTGCACGATCTCTGAGGGAGTCCACACCTCGGCAGGAGTACCGCCCCAGTTGCTATTGATCATCCCAACTGGAAATTTAGTGTTGGCATTGATTTTCTTTCCAAAGAAATATCCGATTGCACTGAAATGTTTCATGTCTTCCGGATTGCACACAACCCATTTTGCACTCACATCATCTTGGGGATTGTTTGAAGTTGATTTGGGAACATAAAAAAGCCTAATTGCCTTGTTGGTTGCATTTGGTGCTTCTGCAATAGACTGTGGAAGATTTTGATCCCCACTCCACTCCATATTGCTTTGTCCACTGCAAACCCAAACCTCCCCAATCAATACGTCATTGAGAATGATTTCGTTATTGCCTTTGATGGTGATGGTATAAGGACCGCCAGCAGCGGGAGTTTTAATGGTAGTAGACCATGTTGCACCATTTGTTGCAGTAATCTTATAGGTTGTGGTATCCCAACTTGTGCTGATGGTGATGCCTTCTGCAGGACTAGACCATCCCCAGAGTTTTACATCTGACTGTTGCTGTAAAACCATGTGTGAGCCAATAATTGCTGGTAGCCTAACATCAGCAGACGCCGATACAAAAAGGGATGATAGGATGATAACTAGTGAAAATATTTTTGTCATATCGCTAAATTTTAGATGATGAAAATAGGGATTTTATTGAAGGGGACAGGATCCAAGATCAATTCACCCTGAAATTTTGAGTATATTGAGAGCATATTTAATCACCATCAGACTACCACTTATGTCGTCCAATTTCAAAACCTCTTTTAGCAGCCTCATCTACGCGATTCTAATGACAATGATTCTTTCTTGCAATCAATCATCACCACTCAACGAAAAAGTTGAACTGAAGTCTTCAAAAATATTGGTATTCTCAAAAACCAAAGGGTTTCGTCATGAATCGATTCGTGCTGGAGCTGACGCCCTCTATAAACTAGGAAAAGAAAACGGATTTGAAGTTGATACAACAGAAGATGCTTCATCATTTGATGATCAAAACCTCTCAACGTATAGTGCAGTGATATTCTTGAATACTACCCAAAATGTACTCAACGCAGATCAACAAGTTGCATTTGAAAGGTACATTCAGGCAGGTGGAGGCTTTGTTGGAATACATGCTGCCGCAGATACAGAATATGAGTGGCCATGGTATAACAATTTGGTAGGTGCTTATTTTGCAAGTCATCCACATCAACAACATGCAGATATTATTGTTTCTGATTCAACACATCCATCCACAAAACATCTCCCACGTGTTTGGAACAGGTTCGATGAATGGTATAATTACAAGAGCCTATATGCAGGAATAAAAGTGATTGCATCACTAGATGAAAGCACCTATGAGGGTGGTGATATGGGAGACAGCCATCCAACAGCATGGTATCACGACTATGATGGAGGAAAGGCATTTTACACCGGCGGTGGCCATACCGATGAATCCTTTTCAGATCAAGTCTTTTTGAAACATCTCTTGGGTGGTATTCAATCAGTGATGGCGAATGGATTTCTGGATTATTCAAAGTCATACTCGGTAAAAGCTCCTGAGGATAATCGTTTCACCAAAACCGTTCTTGCAAACGACCTGAATGAACCCATGGAACTCATTGTGGCTGAGGATGGAAGGGTGTTTTACACAGAGAGAGCAGGTAAGTTTTATATGTATGACCCTACCACAAACAAATCAAGCTTGCTGCGTGATTTTCCTGCAAAAGGAGTAGACAAATATTTAAATGGACTTATAGGTGTAACACTAGATCCTGATTTCAAGAATAACAATCAGCTCTATGTTTTTTATAGCAGCTCTACCAAAGAACAACTGCATCAAAATATTTCCAGGTTTACGATCAAGGGCAATAAACTTGATACAACATCAGAAAAAATCATTCTCCAGATTCCTATTGAAGCTGAAGTCAGTGCTCATACTGGTGGTTCAATGGCATGGGATAAATATGGCAACCTGTATATTTCAACAGGAGACAACACAGTGCCATTTGGCTCAGATGGCTACTCACCAATTGACGAGGGAAAAGAAAGAATAACATTTGATGCTCAGCGATCTTCGGCAAACACAAATGATTTGCGTGGTAAAATTCTAAGGATTCATCCTGAAGCAAATGGAACATATACCATCCCTGAAGGAAATCTTTTTCCAAAGGGAACGGCAGATACCAAGCCAGAGATTTATGTAATGGGATGTAGAAATCCATACAGAATATCAGTTGATATGGAAACCTCAATTTTATATTGGGGAGAGGTAGGTCCAGATGCTGGTGGTGATGCTGAACATGGGCCTAGAGGGTATGACGAATTCAATCAGGCTAAAAAGGCTGGAAACTATGGATGGCCATACTTCGTAGGCGATAACAAGGCCTATCACGACTCTAACTTTACCACCAAAGCTGTTGGTGCGTTGTTTGATGATAACGGCCCCATCAATGAGTCGCCTAATAACACTGGACTAAAAAAACTACCGCCGCCAACACCTGCAATGATTTGGTATCCCTATAGTGGTTCCAAAGAATTTCCAATACTGGGATCAGGAGGACGTTGTGCGATGGGCGGACCGGTTTATCATTTTAATCAAGAACTCAAAAACGAAAATAGATTACCTGCATATTTTGATAAGGCATTATTTGTGTATGACTGGATGAGAAACTGGGTTTTTGCAGTTCGTTTAGATGAGCAGCAGAACTTTGATCGAATAGAGCCATTTATGCAAATCAATGGAGATTTCCGCAGACCGGTTGATATGGAAATAGCTCCTGATGGCAGAATGTATGTTTTGGAATACGGATCAATTTATGGAATCGACAATGAAGATGCAAGATTGGTAAGGATTGACTACAACGGAGGCAACAGGGCTCCTGAAGCAATCATCACTACAAATGATACGATTGGCAGTATTCCTTACGAGGTGAATCTTAGTGGGAATAAAAGTAGGGATCTAGACGACGACGCAATAACATACAATTGGACAATCGATGGTATCAGTATATCAAAAGAGTCACAAGTACAGTATACGTTCAAGAATAATGGAGTGCATAAGGCAATATTGAAAGTGACTGACAAAGCAGGACTTAGCAGTACGGATACTGTTGAAATAAAAGTTGGCAACACAACCCCTGAGATTAAGATTAATACCCAAAATAATCGAACCTTCTTTTTTGAAAAGTCTCTCCCCTTTGATTACCAAGTTGCAGTGCAGGATAAGGAGGATAAAACAATCGATAGCGCTAAACTGAAAATAACCTTGAACTATATTCCGAAAATAGCGGTATCCAGTTCAGTTATAGGACACCAACAAATTGATGAAAACTTCAATCTTGGCAAAGCACTTATCGCGGGTAGCGATTGCAACACCTGCCATCAGACAGATGCAGTTTCTGTTGGCCCAGCGTTTCTTGAGATATCTGAAAGATATGCAGGAGATAAAACTGCTGTGAGTAAACTCGCCAATAAAATCATCACTGGTGGTAATGGGAACTGGGGTAATGATAGGGCCATGTCTGCACACCCTCAGCTAACAAGAGAAGATGCATCAGAGATGGTAAAATATATCCTTTCGCTTACAACCCGCAAAGATCCTCAGGTCCTTCCCACAGCAGGTCGTATTGAATTGAAAGAGCATGTTGGACAGCCTAGTACTGGACGCTATTTCATTACTGCGTCCTACACCGACAAGGGAGGAGCAGCAAGTCCACTTTCAACAAAGAAAACACTTATCCTAAGGCCTGCACTGTTACAAGCAGAAGAAGCTGACAAGAAATATAATCCTCAGTCGGAATGGGACGGCATCACACATCTTAAACATCGATCATTCCTTCGCTATAATGAGATTGACCTAACAGGACTTCGCAGCCTTAGTGCTTTTCTGGGTGCAGAAGCGGCTGACATGAAGTTGTCGGTTCGAACTGATTCACTCAAAGGAAAAGAGATCGCCCTAATCAATATTCCCAATACCGGCGACCACTATAAGTTAAGGCAGGTTCAGGTTCCACTTGGCCATGAGGGCGGACAGCACAATCTGTTTTTCATCGTGCTGGGTGGAGATGGAAAACAAGTGGGCATCGATTGGATGCGCTTTCAATAAATTAATCAGGGGAGGGATATTATATTGCAGCAGTATGCTAAGATAAGATATCCTTCCTCTTGAAAATAACCATTGAAGCGACAAGGAATCCAACAATATGCAGCAACAACACTGCAGCAGAAAATAATACTGCAGGCAGGTTTTCAACAGAGCCTACTATTTGCTCATTGTTTTCATTAATCTGTACATCAAAGAAACCCTTCCACCCCAACATGTGCGTTGTAAATAAGTAGGGCTTAACGAGGTTAAAAATAGGCAGATCAAGCGCATTAAGAATGGTAAATACAATGATGATGCTCATTGTTGCCATAATTGGTCCGATTGAATTTTCAGCAAATAAGCTAAGAAAAAAACTAAGCGCAGAAACCGTGAGCATTGCTAGTGATGCGAAGGCAAAAGCTGCAACATAGCGCCACAAGACATCTGTAGACAACACTTGAGTTACTGATTCACTTTTGAGGATGAGCATATCGTCTACGCCAAATATCAATATTGAAATGCCAAGTGCCCAAATGGCCATCCAAATGAGAAGCGCCAAAGTATAAATGGCAGAAGCAGTGAATTTGCCCAATATCATTTGGTTTCTGCTTACTGGTTTAGTAAGCAGCAAACGCAAAGTTCCTTGATTCGCCTCCCCAGAAATCATATCACCGGCAACCAAAGCGATAAGCAAGGGTACATGAACCAATAATGTTTGAAGAATGATGAAGGCCATGAGGTAGCCATTCAAAATATTTCCACTTACGTCAAAAGAATCAGAAAGCGTTTGCATACCAAACTTCATGTAGCTTTCTCCGTCAGCATAAAAGCCAAGTTGTATAAGCCCTACGATTGCAGCTACTGCGCCAAAAGCAATATAGGTCCGTGGCTTACGGAATATCTTATACAGTTCGATATCTACAATATTGCTAAACTTCATTACCTGATGTTAATGACAGAAAATATGCTTCAAGTGAGTTGACTGCACGCAGACTTAATACTCCGATGTTGTGTTCAACCAGATACTTTGTTAATTCGGGAACTGAGGATGCACTTGTTTCCAATACAATATGTCGCGCTGCTGAAACCTTGAGTCCACCAGCCCAGGCAGATGTGGCGATTGCTTCCATGGCCTGTTCGTTTGAAGTGGCAATGATTTCCAACTGCACAACTTCAGGATTGAGCAGTTCCCTAACATTGCCTTCAACCACCTTCTTGCCCTTGTTGATGATGAGCATGCTGTCGGCAACCTGTTCTATTTCAGAAAGCAAATGTGATGAAACCAATACCGTCTTGTTTTGCTCTCTACTCAACTTTAGGATAAGATTCCGTATGTCAGCAATCCCTTGAGGATCTAATCCGTTGGTAGGCTCATCGAGAATGATTAGGGAAGGATCATGAACTAGAGCCACTGCTATTCCAAGTCGCTGTTTCATGCCTTGCGAGTAAACCCTAACATGATCGTGGGCGCGTTTGTCTAGCCCCACAACACCAAGGCAGCGCATGACATCTTGCTTTGAAATCTTTTTGCCACTCAATTTGGCGAAGATGTTAAGGTTTTCGTATCCTGTAAGGTAGCGGTATAAATCTGGCCGCTCCACTACTGCGCCAACACGCTCCAAAATCTTCTCCCTGTGTTTATCAATCGAAAAACCGAATATGTTGATTTCACCCTGTGTTGGTTTAATCAAGGACAAGAGCATTCTGATGGTGGTGGACTTCCCTGCACCATTTTGACCAAGGAATCCGTATACCTCTCCTTCTTTCACCGAAAATGAAAGGTCATCGACTGCTACAAAGTCGCCGAAATGTTTAGAAAGATTGTTTACTTGAAGTAGCAAGGTTATCGTTTATTCTTTAACATCAATTAATTCATGGTTGTTTGAATTATTGAGTTAATTATAAAAAAAATCCGGATTGATGAATCCGGATCTTGTATTGGTCTTTATCTTTTTACTATTTGAATTGAGTCATTAGCCCTTGAGCAAACTCGACCATGGTCTTTAGACCATCCTCAGGAAGGTTACCCTTCTTGAATTCGGCAAGTATTTCAGGATGCTTTTGCTCCATTTCGAAAAGGAATGTTTCTTCAAAATCCTTCACCAATCTTACTGGCACATCCTTCAACAAACCTTGTGTACCAAGATAGATAATGGCCACTTGTTTTTCCACCGATGCAGGCTGATATTGACCTTGTTTTAGGATTTCAACGTTACGGGCACCTTTATCAATTACAGATTTGGTTGCCGCATCAAGATCACCACCAAATTTGGAGAACGCTTCAAGCTCACGGTATAGGGCTTGATCAAGTTTAAGGGTACCAGACACTTTTTTCATTGACTTAATCTGTGCATTACCACCAACTCGACTCACAGAGATACCTACGTTAATGGCAGGACGAATACCCGCATTGAAGAGGTTTGACTCAAGGAAGATCTGACCATCCGTAATGGAGATCACGTTTGTTGGGATATATGCTGAAACGTCACCAGCCTGTGTTTCGATAATTGGAAGTGCTGTCAGCGATCCACCACCCTTAACCAGGTGCTTGATAGAATCAGGAAGGTCATTCATCTTTCTAGCGACTTCATCCTTACTGATCACTTTCGCTGCTCTTTCAAGCAAACGGCTATGCAGGTAGAATACGTCACCAGGGTATGCTTCACGTCCAGGAGGCCTGCGAAGAAGAAGAGATACCTCACGGTAGGCTACGGCCTGCTTCGAAAGGTCATCATAAACAATCAACGCTGCATTTCCTGTATCGCGAAGAAACTCACCAATCGCAGCACCAGCAAATGGCGCATAGAACTGAAGCGGTGCAGGATCTGCTGCTGGAGCAGCAACGATGATGGTATACTCCATGGCACCATTATCTTCCAATGTCTTCATTACACCGGCAATGGTTGAGGCCTTTTGTCCGATAGCAACATAGATACAGTATACAGGCTTTCCTGCTTTATAAAATTCTTTTTGATTAATGATGGTATCGATTGCAATGGCAGTCTTACCCGTTTGACGGTCACCAATGATCAGCTCTCTTTGTCCACGTCCGATAGGAATCATGGCATCGATTGCTTTCAATCCGGTTTGAAGCGGTTCTTTTACCGGTTCGCGAAAGATAACACCAGGAGCTTTACGCTCGATTGGCATTTCGTATAGATCGCCTTGGATTGGGCCTTTACCATCAATTGGTTCACCAAGTGTGTTAATCACACGTCCAACAAGACCCATACCAGCTTTGATTGATGCAATCAATCCGGTACGTTTCACTTTTGAACCTTCTTTGATATTGGCACTCTCTCCCATCAAAACCACACCCACATTATCTTCTTCCAAGTTTAGTGCAATTGCTTTAACGCCGGTTTCAAACTCAACGAGTTCTCCGGACTTAACATTGTTCAGTCCATATACACGTGCAATACCGTCACCTACCTGAAGTACGGTACCCACTTCTTCAAGTTCAGCTGATGTGTTGAAATTGCTCAGCTGTTGGCGGAGTATGGCTGAAATCTCATCTGGCTTAATGTCTATCATACGTGATGATTTAAAATGTAATCTGTTTAGTATTAATTAAAGGTCCTTTATGTACATGTTTTTAATGAACTGACGCTTGATAAACTGCAAATCATGTTTGATGCTTGCATCAAAGAGTTTGTCATCTACCTGAACGATTAGTCCACCTAGAATTGAAGGATCTGTCTTCTCCTTGAATTCGATTGTTTTACCAAGCAATAATTTATTCTCGCTAAGCATCTTTTTCACGGTTGCCTTAACATCATCAGATGCAGGAATAGCGGTGGTAAGTTCCACCAGTTTGATTCCTTTATGCTCTCTGTACATTTCCTCGAATGCCTCGATGATGGCATAGATAGCAATCGATCTTCCCTTGCCAAAGATCAGCTTAAAGAAAGATGTGGTAAGGGGTTGGATATGTTTGGCAAAAATTGCGTTAAAAATTGAGATCTTCTTTTCACCAGCGACAACAGGAGATACGAGCAAATTGCTCAAGTCCTTATGTTTGACATCACGAACCAACATGAGGTCATTCCTCACCTCTTCAACTTTAGCTGTTTGCACAGCAAGCTCAAAGAGGGCTTTAGCGTAACGATATGCAACTTTGGTCTGACGCATATTGATTAGTTTCCGAAGTGTTGAAGTTCACCAGCCATTTGCTGAATATATTTTTCCTGCTCGGGTTTGTTGTCAAGTTGTTTGCGCAACACTTTTTCAGAAATTTCAATCACCATTTTTCCTATCTGGTTCTTGACATCTGTTATTGCGGCTAACTTTTCTGTCTGTATGGCAGCATTTGCATCGGCAATAATCTTTGATGCTTCGAGTTTTGCTTGCTCTTTGGCTTCACTGATTACCTTATCCTTTGTTTCCTTTGCTTCCTTTAGCATCTGAGAGCGTTCTTCTCTTGCCTGAGCCATTAGCGATTCATTCTCGCTTTTCATCAATGCCATTTCAGCCTTAAGTTTTTTTGCAGACTCCAAAGATTCTGCTATGCCTTGTTCCCTTTCGATGAGTGACTGAATGATAATCTTCCATGCAAATTTTCGCAAGATAAAATACACCAGTCCAAAGGCCAATAAGGTCCAGAACAGAAGTCCAATACTGGGTAATAATAAATCCATGGTCTATATTTTGAGTACAAATGTTAAAGAACTGCATCCTCCGCCCTGTGCTTTGGATGCAGTGTAATTTTTCGATACGTGTTGCATAGTTTTCTATGCTACAGTACCGCGTGCACTGCTTTGATTATTTCAAAACAGCCAATAATCCTGCGATAACCGCGAAAAGGGCAACACCCTCTACGAAGGCCGCTGTCAGGATCATGTTTGCACGAATTTCATTAGCCGCTTCCGGTTGACGAGCAATAGCTTCTACTGCACCTTTACCGATTTGACCAATACCGATACCGGCACCGATCGCTGCAAGTCCAGCCCCAATAGCTCCACCCATGTGAGAGAAACCAGTCTGAACTTCGAGCATAGTTGTCAATAAACTCATGATACTTGATTTTAAAAATGAACAAAAAAATTATTAATGGTGCGTGTCGTCATGTCCCCCTTCAAAAGCCTGGCCGATAAATACAGCGGTTAGGTTTGTGAAGATGAAGGCTTGGATGAATGCAACCAATATTTCTATCAGATAAATGAACACAGCAAAAGCTACAGACAAGGGAGAAAATCCCCATCCAGCAATTGAGCTCATGGATCCGAAAATGAAAATCAATGTAATAAAACTCAAAATGATAATGTGTCCTGCAACCATGTTGGCAAACAGACGGACAATCAATGCAAACGGCTTTGTAAATACACCCAACAATTCAACGGGCAGCATAATCAACAACCTCACAACCATCGGCACCCCGGGGTACCAGAAGATATGTCCCCAAAAATGTCTGTTGGTACTAAAAATAATAACAAAGAAAGAAATCACTCCAAGTACTACTGTGAAGGCAATGTTTCCGGTTACATTGGCGGAGCCAGGTAGTAGTCCAAATATATTGTTGACAAGGATAAAGAAAAATACGGTGAGCAGGTAGGGAAGATATTTATGATACTTGCCAGCCAAATTGGGCTTTGCAACTTCATCTCGTACAAAGGTGATCACAGGCTCCATAGCATTCTGCCATCCTGTTGGTGCAGTCGTTACACCCATCCCTTTTTTATAACTATTGGCAATGCTGATCATTAAGGTAACCAGTATCATCAAGGCCAACATCATTTGAACTACATTTTTCGTGATAGAGAGGTCATATACAGTTACCCCTGGTTCAACAGCGTGTATTTTTCCTTCTTCAAGTACATAGCCATTATGCTCTGCGTGACCATGATGAAAAGCTGATGAGGAGAAAAACGAGAACCCTTTTTGCGGTGAGTAAAGAATTACAGGGAGGGGTATAGTTGCATGAAATTCGGAACCATCTGCATGCTTGATGGTAAAAAAGTGAAACTCATGGGAATCTTGTATGTGCTCCATGATGATCTTTGCGGGATCAAGCTTCTGATTTGCCCCTTCTTCATTGGCCATTACGCCCGTAGAAAAACCAAATAAAAAAAGACTAAAAATCGCCGACTGAACCAATTTGAGCCACTTGATGCACATAATTTTCTCCAAATTTTTCGCAAAGATAGGGATGCCTAGAGTAAAAACCACGCCAATCTGGAAAAAAGGCTTAGTCTTCAGAAAACTTGCGCTGAAGTTGGATTAAATGGGCATAATGGCCGTGATTTTCAAGTAGTTCAGCGTGGTTGCCCGACTCAATAACCTTACCCTGATCCAACACCAGGATGTTGGTCGCTTTTCTGATGGTGGACAGCCTGTGGGCAATCACGATGGAGGTTCTGTCGGCAGTCAAGACATCAATAGCGTGTTGGATCAACTTTTCGGTCTGGGTATCTACAGACGAGGTGGCTTCGTCCAATATGAGAATTGCAGGATTATAAAGCAATGCCCTGATAAAGGAGAGCAATTGACGTTGGCCCATCGAAAGGGTGCTTCCCCGCTCCATGACATGATAATCGTACCCGCCAGGCAGCTGTTCAATAAAATCATGGATACCAATCGCTTTGGCAGCATGAATCACTTCTTGTTTGGATATAGCAGGATTGCGGAGCGTGACATTGTCAAGGATTGAACCAGAAAAAAGGAATACATCTTGCAAGACAACCGCAATTTTTGATCTTAGATATTCAATGTTGAATGACTCTATCGGCTGGCCATCAATGAGAATTTGACCAGATTGGTGCTGATACAGCCGATTGATCAAACTAATGATTGTCGACTTACCACTTCCTGTATGTCCGACAATGGCCATTGTCTCACCCTGATCAACAGAAAAAGAAACATTGTCCAATACAGGTGCCCCATCAACATATTGAAAACTCACATTCCTGAATTCAACCCTGCCCTTGATGGGAAAATCGACAGCTTCATGACTATCCTTCAGTACATCCTTGTTGTCTAGTACAGCCAACACCCGCTCCCCTGCCACCATGCCCATTTGGAGCACATTGAATTTATCTGCGATAACCCGCAATGGACGAAACAAAAGATTCAGCAATAGTGTGAAAGAAACAATATTACCCGTTACAGTTACTGCTTCATTCACGCCAAGATGAAAAGCATCCCTGGCTGCAAACCAGACCAAGATCCCCATAGAGAATGCAAGTACGATTTCAACAACAGGGAAAAAAACTGAGTAGGCAAAAATAGCTTCGATATTAGCATCCTTGTGCCGGCGATTAATTGTTGTGAACTTAGCTTGCTCTCTGTCCTCTGCAGTAAACGCCTGTATGATTTGCATTCCTGAGATATGCTCCTGAACAAATGCATTGAGTGATGCAATCGCATTTCTCACACTGATGAATGACCGATTCACACTTTCCTTAAAAAAATAGGTAGCGATAATTAATAACGGAAAGGGAATGATGCAGACCAAGGTCAATTGCCAATTGGTATAAAACATCGCAGATAAAATTGCGATGATCGAAAGCATGTCCGCAACAATCGGAATAAGTCCTTCAGAAAAAATATCGTTGATGGCCTCAATATCATTGATCGTTCTTGTGCTCAATGTACCAATAGGCGTTTTATCAAACTGACGAAGATTGAAAGAAAGAATTTTTTCATACACGGCCACGCGGATATCTTTCACCACCCTGTGACCCAACCAAGATGTTGTGTAAGAAAAAAGAAAACGAAGACATACTTCAAGCAACAATACCCCAACTTGAACCAGCGTAACCATCAACAAAAATTCCATTAAAATTTTTGCGGGAGAACCAATATCCGCACTTATCCGCTTTAAGGTGAAGTTGATCAGCATTGGGCGTATGGGAGACATTATCGCGAGCACCAACGCCAATATGATGGAGATATAAAATCTTTCTGAATAAGGCTTTGCATAAGAGAATATTCTTCTCAGCAGCTGGAAGTTAACAACCTTATTGAGCGCATTGATATTAGTTTTTTTCATTCTCCCCTGCTGTTGCATCAAAGCTGACTGCCATTAAATGCTTTAATGAATAATGCCCCAAGATTTTTATGCGGCGGTATATAATTATCAAATCGCTCTTTGGCAATACCATTTCCAAACTGGCCTTCGAGTTGTTTCCAGATACTAATCCAATCAACCCCATTGCCATTGCGTAAGGATTCAACTATCATTTTCACTACGGGCTCATTGACGATCTTGGTGCCTACTTCTTTAGACGAGACGATGTGTGCATCTGGACACATGTCAAGCACGGCACTAAGGTTTTGAAAACTACCGCAGGAGCCCAACACAACAATTCGCGCTGATGGCGGCAACTGCCCAAGGGTGTATTTGAGGTGATAACTATGCCCCCTGTGAATAACGATTGAAGGCTTCATTCCTTTTGTTTTCAGGTAATCACCAAGCAAGACCTGAGCCTTTGCATCAGGATCATCGCCTTTTGAATTGTCGAGTGGAAGGTTTGCAAAAATTAAAATGGGTTTACCAATAAGTGATCTGATTTCTACCCAATGTTCATTTTGTTCAATTTTCCATTCGCTTCTACCTCTGAAGGTTGACATGAAATTTGCAAAAGATTCCGCCCCATCCTTATCCCCATAAAAAAATACCTGCTGCACAATGCGGCCCCCTTGATCAGCAAGTTCATCATAAGGCAATCGATAAGCAGATGGTATTTTGTATTTTGTAGTTAGTTCTTTTGCACTGTCTGATGCAGCCCTGAAGAGCAGGTGCAAAATGCCATAGATTGCGTCTCCCCTTCGGTTGTCGTTCATTCTCTGTACAATAAGATTATTCTCAATCTCTGCACTTACCAATTTTCTAATGGCGTCATTTTTAATACTGCTATAAGAATCTGCAACATCAACAGCATCTTCAAGATCAAAGTTTTTTTCTAGTCCCCTTACAAACGCTTTCATCAACATTTTGGCATTGTCGGTAGACATGCTAGCAAGGAATGCATCAAGTTTATTGTAGCCCGCAGCCATTCTGATGAACTTTTTAAATCGGTCAAACCGAACCCTCATAAGAATTGAATCGCCCGCCGAATTTGGCGTACGGGCCATCATGCGGTTGTATACACCTACATAACTTGAGGTGTACAAAACATCTTCCCCTGTAACAATGATATAATAGAGTTCTTCTGCATTGAGCGGATTGAGTATCTTAAACCTCACTTCATCCTGCTCGTCATGCAAGGCATTGATCTCATTAATGAATAAGCTTTCAGCTTTTTTCTTGATGGTGAGCCCGATTTCAAGATGCAGGATTGGAGTATCTCTTTTTCTCATATCGTCTGCATACTCCCCTTGTGTTCTAACCAACAATCGATAATATTTTAAGTCATTCGCGATTGCGAGCTTGATGGAGTCTGTAGAAATTCTTCCTTTCATGATCGAGTGAACAAAAGGAAAGATTAGCCGTCCTGAGGGATCCTCTGAAATTGATGCAATCAACGAAACCAGCGGATTGTTGATTACTCGAATTTTTTTGCCCAACAGACTTCCCGTTGCGGCTGCATAATTATAAAACTGCTCAGGAAAACGATTTGCAGTTGCGATAATCAGACTGTCGGCAAATGGTTCCTCCAGGTATGGATCGATCTTGGCAAGTACCAAGAGGGGTTGTTCGGCAGCAAATTGCTTGAACATCATGGTCCTAGATTCCTTAAGCCCTTTGTTTTCAAAAAACACAGAGTTCTCCCCTAGCAATAATTGGTTTACCACATAAGGAAACCGCATGACCAAAGGCAATATGCTATTGCCCTCCATATCCGCATTCATATACTGATGATAGGCTGAGAATATAACCACCCCCTGGCCCGCCACTATCTTTCCTGCTTGCCAGCTGTCGATAAAGCCTTTCATCATCAGGGTTAAGCCGGTCAGGTATTTTACCTTTATTCTGTGGTCGAGGTTGGGACTTGCTTCAATTTCAGCCTGTAAAACATCAAGCTGCCTTGTATAAATATCCGTGAATAAGAGGTCTAGGTCCTGATCTTTATTGAGCACGGCCAACTGCTGAGTTCCTCCTTCCAGGGAGATGACCTGTTTCTGCAAAGCATCAATATCTTCGTGCAATTTTATTCGCCGTATGTCAATTTGCACCTTCCCGGTATCGCTCAGAGCGGCAGCCGAAGAAAAAAGGGGAAGCAGGGCAAAAGCAATTATAAACCTCAGGATGTGCATCTTATGCAAAATTAGCATTAATATTCCAGCACCCATACCCTCTTATCCGCGACTGATCAGAAATTATGCCTTAATCCATTAACAATTTGATAATCCAGAATCTTGGCATTATGAAATCAAGGGAGACTAACTTTGCACTATGCAATCCAAGATGGCTCCAAGAGGTAACCGGGTTTTAATCGCCGACGATGAGCCAGATATACTGGAAATCCTAACATACAACCTGCAACTTCATGGCTATGATGTGATGACCGCAAAAGACGGGGATCAGGCAATTCAGAAAGCAAAGCAATTCAACCCTGATCTGATTATTCTTGATATCATGATGCCAAAGAAAAATGGTATTGAAGTGTGCAAGATTTTGAGAACGCAACCAGAATTCAAAGATACCCTCATTATTTTTTTAACGGCCTTGAGTGATGAGCTCTCCCATGTTAAGGGCTTAGAAGATGGAGCCGATGATTTTATCAGCAAGCCGGTTTCTCCAAAAATATTGGTCTCAAAAGTAAATTCCCTTTTCAGACGGATTAATAAACCAGAAAAATCTAAGGGCATAGAGATTGGCGACTTAAGAATTGAGCCAGAAGAATATGTAGTTTACTACAAAGGGGAACCCGTCAATCTTGCAAAAAAAGAATTTGAGCTTCTCAACTACCTGGCTTCCAAACCTGGCAGGGTCTTTCTTAGAAACGAGATTTTGAATACAATCTGGGGTAGTGAGGTGATTGTGGGCGACAGGACCATTGACGTGCACATTAGGAAAATCAGGCAAAAACTGGGCATGGACTGCATTACCACAGTCAAGGGTGTTGGATACAAATTCGAAGCCTAACCCAATAGCAAATCTGCCGGCAATTCGTATATTGTGTTATGCTCGACACAAAAAACACCTCCCCCGGTAATATTGCCCTAATACTTTCTCTCATTGTGTCCTTATTTGCAGGGGTGCTAATTTCTCTTGGAGTGAAAGAAATTTTCTTCACCCTGGTTTCCCTATTGGCAATTTTTATTCTCAGCTTTTTTCTTTCCAGATTCTTGATTGAAAAATTCATCCACCGAAAAATTAAGCTAATTTATAAGTTCATTCACCAAACCAAAGCATCAAAGCGTGAGGAATTTTTTAAGAGGTCGGTACTCCCACAGCAAAATCTTGAAGAGGTTGGAGAAGATGTCTTGCTCTGGGCCGATCAGCGAAAAGCAGAAATGGAGATGCTCGAAAAAAATGAAGCATTTAGAAAAGAGTTTCTTCAAAATCTAGCACATGAATTCAAAACGCCAGTGTTTGCCATCCAGGGATACCTGGAGACACTCATTGAAGGAGCTTCAGAAAGTCCAGAAATCAGAACAAAGTTTCTTGTAAACGCACATAAGAATACAGAACGACTCATTAATTTGATTTCAGACCTAGACGAGATTACCAGCCTGGAAAGCGGAAAGCAAGAGATGCATTATACAAATTTTGTCATTCAAGACCTCATTCACGAGGTGTTTGAATCACTTGCGATTAAGGCGGATAGAAAAACAATCAAGTGTCAGATCAAAAAAGGGTGTGAACAATCCATAGCAGTGCATGCAGACAAAGAAAAAATAAGACAGGTATTGATCAACTTGGTGGACAATGCGATAAAGTATGGCAATACCGAAGGCTTAATTGAAGCGAGCATTTACAGAACAGATGACAAAAAAGTACTTGTAGAAATAAGTGATGATGGTATTGGTATTGCTGAAGAACATCTCTCAAGAATATTCGAACGTTTCTACAGGACTGATTATGGCAGAAGCAGGAATATTGGAGGCACTGGATTGGGGCTCGCTATATGCAAACACATTATCGAGGCCCACGGGGAAATTATCCATGTAAGAAGTAAAGTTGGTGTTGGCACTACATTCGGATTTAGCCTGGATGCGAGAGATTAAAGATGCGAGAAATTAATAATACATACAAACGCGCCGTTCCCAACTGGGAACGGCGCGTTACTTTTTGCCCTTTTATTAGACCGTATTAGTAGGCAGTATTTTGTGGATCCCAGTTTGTCCATCCTAGTGTCCAATCCGTGGTTCCCATTGCTCCTCTGAAGGTTAATGCGTTATTACCAGATGTTTTTATGAAATAAGAATTCATTCCAGTAAAGCTGGCACCAGTTAGTGCTGGGGATCCTTCCAAAGGCAAGAAGTTAGGAGCAGTTGAATAAAAAGGTGATGTCAATAGTGCTGCAGAAGCAGTTGCCAATGTTGTGCAACCTTGAGCTTCCGCCTTGTCCTGTATTTGCTGATTCGTAGCAATTGCCACATTTCCTGATTTGTAAGGAGAAGCAATGGCATGGACAATATTGTTTTTAAATTCTGAAGTACTGTCTACAAAGTAAGACCTGATCGAATTATCAGACTCCAAAGACAAACCAGCCTTCTGCCATCCGATCATAACAGAATTGCGAAGAAGAAACTTAGTAGACCTTCTAAAGCGATTTCCGAAATTATGGTTTGCAGCAGTACCACTTGCATCATTAGGACCAACAAAAGTAAAGTTGCTAAGTTGCGGCTTTGTGAAAGGCTCTGTTGCGGTTCCTGACCCGTCGTTGTCACACTCAATTCCATTTCCAGCATCTCCACCGTCTACAAAATCAGGCTTACGACAAGCAATAGCGTATTGAATCTTTCCAGAATATCCAAAATCAAAATCAAAATCATCATCAGCAGTTGAGAATGCAATCAGATTTTTACAATTTACTGTACCACCAAAAAATTCATATGCATCATCATTACCAAAAGATACCTGGACATTTTCAATGATTGTTCCAGAACCTACACCACCAAGGGTTAACCCATTGATTTCGGATCCAGGTTCAGCTGCAATACCTGCAAATTCAATTCTTACAAAGCGAAGAATTCCACTTTCGTCATTTGGATCTGTACCACCATATTTTCTACCGACACCCCCCTCAACGGTTGGTGCTGGATCTTGCGGCCTATTTGTAGGCGCCTTACCTAATATGATAATACCACCCCAATCACCAGGTGTTCTGAGTCCGATTGACTTACCACTGGTAAATACTATTGGATTATCAGCACGGCCATCTGCAATCAGTTTTGCACCACGTTCAACGATTAATGCACCTTTCTCAGTGATATCACTAAGGATTACACTACCAGGAGCAATGGTGAGGGTATTGCCATCTGTTAGATAGACATATCCCTTAAGGGTGTACTTCCCTTTAGGCAAATAATAACTTTTGTTCATAATACCTTGGATAATACCACCATTGGAAGCTGGATCTTGAGGGTCTGTAGCACCTGTCCCACCATTGGTGTTATTGATAGTCTCTTCAAAATTAACTTTAAGACAAGAGCTGGCGGATATCATTAGAAGTGCCAATGCCCCAAAAAGGATCTTTTTCATAATTGATTTTTTACCTTGTTTTATTTTTTCTTGTTGTTCTTACTAATATTAAAATCATAAGTGAATCCTATAGTTACCGTTGAACCCGGAGTGTAGCTGTTGAACATTCTGTCAACACCTGCACTGTATGCTGTTGCCTCATCCTTGTTTTCATAAAAGAAAAAAGCGTTGTTCAAAATGTCAGCAACATTCAATTTGATTTCAGCCCTATCTCCGATAAATCTTTTAGAAAGCTGGAAATCCAACTGGTTGCGTGGTCGCTCATACACACTTGGGAACTCTTCGTTTCCTACAAGAGCAAGGCGTTCGCCAATTTTATTATAAAGTATGGATGCATTCAGCTTATCAGAAGTGAATTGAATACCTGCATTGATGAGGTAAGGTGATTGCCCCTGAAGCGGTCTGTTCGCACGAATTGCTTTGTTATTTCCACTTAAGTCGTTAAACACCACTTCAGATTTCAAGTACGTGTAGTTTCCAAAAAAACTGAAGTTTTTAAGCACAGGTGAAATGAAGTCGAATCCCTTTCGAACCTCTATTTCAAGACCAATCGTGTTGGCACTGATTGCATTTTGATAAAAATAACGTCGGCTATCTGCATTGCTTCCTGGATCAAGTCTGAATTCAATTGGATCAGTAAAAGACTTATAAAATGCACCTATAGATATGGATTCGCCAGCTCTAGGATAAAGCTCATAACGAAGATCATAATTCAAAACGGATGTCCTTCTCAATGCCGTATCCCCCTTAACTCCATAATTCATTTCATAATCGTAAAAAGCAAATTCAGCAATCTCTCTAAATTCTGGACGCGCCACTGTTCTGCTTGCTGCCATTCTTAAGGTTTGCTTATCCCCAACATTAATTGAAAGATTGACGGAAGGAAGCAAATCTAATTTTTCAGTGAGCCTTATACTCCGATTACCCGTTTGATCTTTAGAGGTCAGCAATTGCTGAAAATTCTCAGCCCTAAGTCCCCATATCATTCTAAATGGACCAAATTTATTGTCTAACATTCCATATCCAGCATTGAGCACAGATATACCAAAGTATTTATCTTGATTGTTGGTGAATTCATCCAATATATATCCAGCTTGTCCCATATTATCTGCATTAAACGCAGTAGAGACTGGCTTGTGCGAATTCTCGAATACGAAAGAATTCAGGTTTGTAACGTTGTATCTAAAGATTCGGCTACTGAAATCACGAACACGGACAAGCGATGAGCCTCCGAATTTTAACGTTTGCTTATCCTTACCCCCCCAATTCATTGGAACGATAAATTGTCCTCCAGCACCAGCACTGTAATCCTTAAGATCACTAAAAAATCTCCTTGTATCATCTGGGTCAATTTCATAAGGATCAGTAGTATTGATACTTCTAGCGTACAAAGCACTTCTAAGGTCTGGCTGAGTTTTCCAATTGTATCCACCGTTACCGTTCCACTTGAATTTTATGCCCCTGCTACCCAACTGATGCTCTCCTTCAATTTGTGTACTATACAAACTTCTTTGATTGAGATAAGAGGATTGAAAAAGTATATCATTCTGACGATTGGTATTGTATCCTGTTCTTGTGTAGTAGTTGTCTTCGTAAAGTTGGTTGAACAGATTTTTGAAAGAGATTTTATGCTTTCCCTTTACCCATGAAAGATTTACAATACCTCCAAGATTTGCTTGGTATCTGTTTTGGTTGTCATTATACTCAAATACTGGAGATCCATCGGCTTCGTAAAAAGATCTCTTCACGTTATACACCAGCATCGAGTTTCGATAGTTTAACGAAACCAATGTTCCCAAATTTCCACCTTTCCTCAACTTATGACTTTGTGCATAGGTAAGGTTGAAAGTTTTAATTGGCTGTGCTATAGTATTTATCGGAGCATAAACGTCGCCGCGAAATGATTTGGTATGCTCAATCTGCTTATTCAATCCAGCAGCATCTTTGCCCAACACACGATACAATTGAGCAGTTGCAGGAAAGCTATCTGGCATACTTCTGGTGCCGTCATCAAAACCTAACCAGTCGAACGAATTCCTTTTGTTGCTTGTGAAAGCGTTAAAAGTTGACTGGCTATTATACCCCACGCCAAACCCTACCGATAAAATATTTTTTGTTGGAATATCACGGGTATTCACTTGTACAAGTCCGCCTGAAAACTCTCCAGTAAATTCAGGGGTAGCCGTTTTGTTTATAACCAGGTTATCAATCAATGCTGCAGGAAACATATCAAAGGCAAAAGCTTTTTTATCTGGTTCACTGCTTGGGAGGAGTGCGCTATTTAACATGGCTGAATTGTAGCGATCAGATAATCCACGTACAATAACAAAACGATTGTCTTGAATGGAAGCTCCACTTACCCGCTTCAACACTTCACCGGTATTTTTATCGGGAGTTCTTCTAATAAAATCAGCTGCCAATCCACTTGAAACTGCTGAATTGGTTCTTTGAAAAGTAAGCAGTGCCGTGGTGCTCTCTTGGCGGCGTGTTGAGCGGATTACAATTGCCTCGCTGTTTGTGACTTTTGGTGCAAGAACAATGGTAATAATTTCGTCAGACCCAACACCTGGCTCTATGCCTGAAACCGCTTTTGTGTTGAATCCTAAACTTGATACTGTAAAGGTATATGTCTTTCCCTTCTCTAATAAAACAGTAAACTCACCCGCTACATTCGCAATTAATGTTTTGTTTATTTCTTCAACCAAGATACTTGCCCCAGGTATTGACTCATTGCTCGTATTGACAACCTTACCAGCAATATTTATTGATTGGGCTGAAGCCTGAGCAACTAAAAGGAACAGTGAAATAAAAAGTACTGTTAAACTAGATAGAATCGTCTTCATCGTGCCATTTATTATTACACAAAGGACGCATCCGTAGGTTAACGCACTGTTTGGTCTATATTAACCAATTGTAAAGCTCATATTAAGCCAAAGTTAACAGTGGAAATCCTGTTAAAAATTGCATCTTTGTGACCATAAATACACCATATGAAAGGCATCATCCTGGCCGGAGGCTCCGGAACTAGACTTTACCCAATCACCTACGCCATCAGTAAGCAGATTATGCCTGTCTATGACAAGCCCATGATTTATTATCCGATGTCTACCTTGATGCTTGCCGGCATCAAAGAAATCCTGATTATTTCTACCCCTCAAGATCTGCCTCAATTCCAAAAGCTTTTTGGCGATGGCAGCCATCTTGGACTTTCCCTCAGCTATGCTGAACAGCCACTCCCAAATGGCCTTGCACAAGCCTTTGTCATTGGTGAACAATTCATAGGAAACGATTCCTGTGCGCTGGTACTTGGCGACAATATTTTTTATGGTGCCGGGCTTGGAAAAATGCTAGAAATGAATGCCAATCCCGATGGTGGCATTGTCTATGCCTATGAGGTAAGCGACCCTGAAAGATATGGTGTTGTTGAATTTGATAAAAACATGAAAGCCATTTCAATAGAAGAGAAGCCGGCTTCTCCGAAAAGCAAGTTCGCTGTTCCGGGTTTGTATTTTTATGATAATGACGTAATTGAAATTGCCAAAAACATCAAGCCATCTCCCCGCGGTGAATACGAAATAACAGATGTCAACCTCGAATATTTGAGAAGAGGAAAATTGAGTGTATCAATACTGGACAGAGGAACGGCATGGCTAGATACCGGCACATTTGATTCGCTTATGCAGGCTTCGCAGTTTATACAAGTGATTGAACAAAGACAAGGAATCAAGATTGCCTGTATTGAAGAGATTGCTTGGAGACAAGGGTTTATCAGCACAGCGCAATTGGTCAAATTGGCTGAACCCTTGCTGAAGAGTGGGTATGGTACCTATATTATGGGATTAATCAATTAGTATCCAACAACTTACGACGAATGAAAAAAGTACTTGTCACAGGCGGATCAGGATATATCGGATCACATACCATAGTTGATCTGATCGAAAACGGGTATACGGTTATCTCTGCAGATAACAACTCTAGGTCTACCCCAGGAATGTTGGAAGGAGTAGAAAAAATCACTGGAACAAAAGTAAAAAACTATAAAGTTGATCTCTGCAATTTTGATGAAACCAGGGCAATTTTTGAAGAAAATAATGATATTGCTGGAGTCATCCATTTTGCTGCATACAAAGCAGTTGGCGAGTCGGTAGAAAAACCACTCTTGTATTTTCATAACAACATGAATTCACTCATCAATGTAATGCGTTGTATTGATGAATTTAGTGTGCCCAACTTTGTTTTTTCGTCTTCCTGCACAGTATATGGAAATCCAGATAAGATACCTGTCACCGAGGAAACTCCAAGAAAAAATGCAGAGTCGCCTTACGGCCTTACCAAGCAAATGGGTGAGCAAATGATTGAAGCATTTGCAGCTGCAAAAAAAGACACCAACTCAATTCTTCTTAGATATTTCAATCCAGCTGGAGCACATCCATCAGCCTTGATTGGTGAACTTCCAATTGACAGGCCACAGAACCTGGCTCCGGTCATTACACAAACAGCAATAGGAAAAATTCCAATGCTTACTGTTTTTGGCAATGACTATCCAACTAGAGATGGCTCTTGCATTCGCGACCTTATTCATGTATGCGATCTTGCTCATGCTCATACGCTGGCATTAAATTTTCTGATTGAAAAAAAGAACAAGACGAATTGTGAAGTATTCAATCTGGGTTCAGGAGATGGCATCACAGTACTAGAATCAATACGGGCATTTGAAGAAAGCACAGGGATTAAACTCAACTATACCATCGGACCTAGAAGAGCTGGTGATGTGGTTGCCATCTACGCCAACAATGATAAAGCCCAAAAAGAACTTGGATGGAAACCAAGGTTTGGATTGGGCGAGATCATGACAACTGCGTGGAAATGGGAGCAATACATCGAAAAATTACCACAACACCTGGATCTTAGCCCACACCTCCTCAACTAATCTGCAAATTTTAACCTCCCTAGCGCTGAAATAACGACTGATTAATGTTATTTTGCGCCAAAGAATATCAATATGCTCGATGCGATTCAGGTAAGCGGACAAAAAGACACAAGAAGCGGTTTTGGAGATGGAATCTTTGAGCTGGGACAAAAAAATCCAAATGTGGTTGCACTAACCGCAGACCTTGCAGGATCATTAAAACTCAATGCCTTTATAAAAGCATTTCCCGAGCGCTTCATTCAATGTGGAATTGCAGAGGCAAATATGATTGGTATAGCCGCAGGTTTAACAATTGGCGGGAAAATACCATTCACCACCACGTTTGCCAACTTCTCAACCGGACGGGTATACGACCAGATTAGGCAATCCGTTGCCTACTCAGGTAAAAATGTAAAAATTTGTGCTTCACATGCTGGACTTACTCTTGGAGAAGATGGTGCAACCCACCAAATCCTTGAGGATATTGGCTTGATGAAAATGCTCCCTGGTATGACAGTGATTGTACCTTGTGATTATAACCAGACAAAGGCTGCAACGATTGCCATAGCTGAATATGAAGGCCCTGTCTACCTGCGTTTTGGTAGACCCGTTTGGCCAATATTCACCAACCCAGATGAACCGTTTATAGTTGGTAAAGCTCAACAACTTGCTGAGGGTTCAGACGTAAGCATTTTTGCATGCGGACATATGGTTTGGAAATCTATTGAAGCAGCTAGAATACTTAAAGCAAAAGGAATTCACGCTGACGTGATTAATATCCATACCATCAAACCGTTAGATACTGCAGCAATCATTGCGTCTATTAAGAAAACAGGCTGTGCAGTAACTGCAGAAGAGCATAATGTACTTGGAGGATTGGGAGACAGCATTGCACAAACTGCTGCTAAATCATTCCCAATTCCGATTGAAATGATTGGTACACAAGATACTTTTGGTGAAAGTGGAACCCCAACACAACTATTAACTAAATACGGCCTGGATACAGAATTTATTGTTGCTGCCGCAGAAAAGTCAATCTCAAGAAAAAAATGATTTGCCTGAAGAATGGATAATCGCTCACCCAAACCAATATGGCACAAGACATCGAAGACAATGAATGGGTTCGACGCTTCAAGGAAGATAAACAACGGGATCAGGTATTTACCTCTATTGTAAAAAAATATCAGGAACGAATCTATTGGCAAATAAGGCGGATGGTTGTCAGTCACCAAGACGCAGACGATGTGATGCAAAATGTTTTCATAAAAGCATGGAAGGGACTTGATAGTTTTAGGGAAGACGCCCAATTGTTCACTTGGCTATATCGAATAGCTGTAAATGAATCGCTAAGCTTCCTTGAAAAACAAAAAAGAACTGCGTCTGTATCATTTGATGACGTGAGCGAATCCCTTGAAAATACATTACACAGTGAGAGTGGGTTTGATGAAAACAAGACCATATGGAAACTTCAGTTGGCCATCCAACAGCTTCCTGATAAGCAGAAACTCGTGTTCAACTTGAGGTACTTCGAAGAAATGCCTTACGAGGAGATTAGTCAGATTCTGGACACTTCTGTAGGGGCCTTGAAAGCAAGCTATCATTACGCAGTGAAGAAAATAGAAGAATATATTCTTCACCATTAAACTTCTGAGAAAAGCAGTAGTCTAACCACTATGACGAAAAGAAACGTCGATATTACCAATGAACTATCTGCCATCAGCCGAGCCGTTGATGACCTACCCAAAAACACCCCGTTTTTAGTCCCAACAGACTATTTTGAGACCTTCCCGGAAAAAATCAGGCTTCGTATTCAAGAGGAATACACTAATCAAGAGTCAGAGCTTGAATTGCTATCGCCCCTACTTCATTCAATGAAAAAGGAAAACCCATATTCCGTTCCAAAGGACTATTTCCAAGATTTTGAAGTGAATCACCCAAAAACCGAGGCTTTTCATACATTCAGCATGCGCCAGATCGTTCGGTACGCAGCAGCAGCCTGTGTCATGGGATTATTGGTTTCAGTATATTTCTTTTCAGATTGGACTGGAAAACAGCAATTAAATGTTGGATCAAAAGAAATTAGTCAATCAGATTTCTCAATTGATGCAGTGGAAACCTATCTTAGCTATGATGAGGACCTAGATATTGAGTCCAATAAGGATGACCTGTTAGAAACTGAGAGCAATGCCTTGGTTGACCTAGACAGCGAAACCATTGGGCAGATGCTTTCTGAGCTATCTGAAAACGGGATTGCTCAATACATGACCCTCAATGATATAAATGACCAGAAAAACTTACTTAACTAATTGAATTATAATAAGATAGAATCCCCTATGAAACAGATTTACCTGCTTATTTTCATCATGCTCTCCGCCTCATTGTTAGAAGCGCAGCCTTTAAAATCAGATCAAGAAAAGAAATTGGCAGATCTTAGAAAGATTCAGGCCATGGAAATGGCCTTTATCACCAAGGAGCTAAATCTGAGTCCGGATGAGGCCCAAAAATTTTGGCCTGTATTCAACCAATATAGAAATGAGATAAAGGGCGTGGCAAAGGACAAAAGTGGCAATGATCAGCTTGAGAAACAGCAGCGAATGCTTGATTTGAGAAAGAAATATAGGGAGGATTTTACGAGGGTAATCAGCCAAGACAGGGCCAATAAGGTCTTCGGAGCAGAAGATGAGTTTAAGACACTTGTGAGGAGGGAATTTCAAAAAAGACAGGTCGAAAAGCGACAATTAGAGCCTAGAAAAAAAGGGTTTTGAATATACTTTTTTATCATGTAATTTCAATGCGGTGTTTTTCATAGGTTAGCAACGGCTGGCTCTTTTTAGAGCTAGCCTCTTTTTTTTATAATAGTTAGTAGCGAAAACTACTATTTACTACTCATTTGATTCACCCTTCATCGTAAAGTAGGGAACCATGATATCATGATAAAATAAAAAGGTCCATGCCTCAGCAATTCCAATATCCCACCACTGCTGCCTTAACTCCATTGCCCTTTTGCCGTCAAAATCATACTTCGCAATAAACTTGGTTTTCATTTGCTGAAGTTGAGGGGCCTCGTCACCGCCAAAAAATAGAATTTGATCACCCTCTACTATTTTAATTACTTGATGAAAAGGAGAATGTCCGCCGCTGAGTTCGAAAAATATATAATTATCAATATCTCCTCGGTCATCCAGGAGATGAACTTTATCATGATTGGCCAAAAAAGAAAGTTTTGAACTGTCATAAGAAGAGCTCAGTCCGCTAAGTGCATAATCTAACTCCTTGGACTGAATATAATGATCTGCTTGTGGAAATGCAAGGTAGTGGAGACCGGAGAAAGGATCAGCAACGGAGAGTCCGCCAGCATGATCACGATGCAAATGACTCATGATCACTTTAGTGACGTCAGAAGAGGATATTCCATGCTTGGCGAGGTTATTATAAAGCTGCAGAACACCATCCTGCGAAAATCCAAGACCCGTATCGAGAAGGATTATGTCTTGCGTAGTGACAATAAGAAAGGGTTGAATTTCAACAAGCAAACTTCCCTTGGGCCTTTCCTGAAGCATACCCTTTTCAGGATTATATGGTATAAACTTTTTGGTTTGATCTACTGTAAAGGAACCTTCGGAGAGAGGGATTATTTTCATTATTCCAATTAAAACTAATTATCGCAATGTCATTTGCCTGTCGGCATCGAGGCGAATCAAAATAAACAGCAACACGGTGAAGGTAATTAATGATGTTCCACCATAGCTCATGAAGGGCAATGGTATTCCAATCACTGGAACAATTCCAACTGTCATTCCAATATTAACAAAAATATGAAAGAACAAAACGGAGGCAACGCCATAAGCATATGATCTAGAAAATGTACTTCTTTGCCGCTCGGCCATATTGACAATCCTAAACAACATAAAAAGATAGAGACCAAGAAGTACTATGCTTCCCATAAAACCAAAGCCTTCTCCAATTGTACAGAAAATAAAATCAGTTCTTTGTTCAGGAACAAAATCATACCGAGTCTGTGTTCCCTTCATCAGACCTTTACCAAAAAATCCACCCGAGCCAATCGCAATCTTACTTTGTTTCACATTATAATTCCCCGCTCTCTTCTTATCCTCCATCTTTTTGAGCTCTTCTTCGCTCATGTTTTTTGTATCGACACTGATCTCTTTACCCACAGTAGCATATATGCGCTGAACCTGATAAGGTTTAAGAATATTACTAAAGAAATAGGGAACTGCAAATCGTTGAACACCTACAGCAATCACCCAAATAGAGACTACAAGGTATACAATTGACTTATTGCGTTTGATCTGAAGTCTTGTAACATATAAAAACAATAGGGCAGAGACTGTTAAGAGAATGGCCAGTATATTTTGATCTATCAACAAGGTCAGGATCACCAACACCGCCATTGAAATACCAATTACCAAAATGGCAGAGGGCAATCCTTCACGGTACATCACAAGAAAAAAAGAAAGATAGACAAGTGCCAATCCAGTTTCACTCTGGAAAATTGTAATTGCCGCCGGGACCAATACCAAAGAGGCTGCAATGAGCTGTGAACGAATTTTTTTGAAATTAAGATCAATTGAAGAAAGATATTTTGCCAACGCAAGATTGACGAACACTTTGCACAATTCAGCGGGCTGAAGCTGGAATCCGGAAAAACGAATAATCGATTCTGTGCCTTTCACTTCTGTATGAAATGGAAACACAAGCAACAAGAGTATAATGCCAAAAAAATAAAACACATTGGCAGTAGCAGTAAAAAATTTACTGTCGGTCAATAATATAAATGTGGCCAGCACCCCACTGATTCCAAAATACAGAAACTGTCGACTATAATCTGTCTTGAAAGATAAGAACCCTTGAATCACAGACTCATCCCTGTAGGTTGTTGCAAAAATACTTGCAATACCAAACAAGACAAGCGTGACATAGACGATGATCAAAGTCCAGTCAACACCCTTAGATATATCAAATGACTTGTTCTTCATTTCTTGGTTTGACAGCTTCCTTGTGAAGTTGGGTGATCGCTTTATTTTTTGTAGGTGTAGATAGGGGCTTTTTAACGGAAGGAGACTGAGCCTTGAGTTGAAGTTTGTTAAGTCGTTCCTTTTTTAGCAAATCAATTTTGGCACGCTTAAGCCTTACAATTGGAAGTATGATTTCCGTATTCTCGATTCGTTCAACTTCTTTTAACCTAGACTCAGACAATGTGTCTTTTAAATATTTCTCCATGATTAGTGATGCCATTGGTCCGGCCCATGTTGCGCCATAACCTGCATTCTCAACAATAACTGCTACCGCAATCTTCGGATTTTCAATCGGGGCAAAACAAACAAACCAAGAATGGTCTTTCAACTTTTCACGTCGGCCCGATATAATTCCATAATTCTCAGCAGTACCCGTTTTACCACCAATATTTATTCCTTCAATTCGCGCCACCCTTCCTGATCCATTTTCAATTACATCTTGCATCCCAAGTTGGACTGTTTTATATACGGATGCTGGTATTTTGGTAACCTTGTGTTTAACTCTGTAGCGATTAAGTAGAGTGTCTGTTGTTTGCTCTCCATCAATCGAGGATATGAAATGTGGTGTATAATAGTACCCGTTGTTTGCAATTATACAGAGCATATTAGCCATTTGAAGCGGAGTGGCCTGCATTTCGCCTTGACCAATTCCTAGAAATACATTCGTGCACGAACTCCACGAACGATTATATAACCGGTTATAAAAACTCGTGTCTGCAATAAACCCCTTGTCTTCGCTAGGAAGATCCACCCCCAGCTTAACACCAAACCCAAATGAATTCATGTACTGTTTCCACTTGAGATAGCCATTAACGGTGCCTCCTAGCCTTGGATTATCAACTGCCAATCTGTAGAGATGGGAAAAATAACTATTGCAGGAATTTGCAAGTGCGAGTCGCAAATTGGCAGCATGTCCTGGATTTTTATGTGTGCACTTAATTGGCCGCCTGCATCCATGGTAAGCTCCACTGCATCCAAGTCCGTATGACTCTGTAATAACTCCTTCGTCCAAAGCAATGAGTGCGCCCATGGGCTTCACCGTTGAACCAGGGGGGTATTGTCCTTTAATGGCTCGATTAAACAAAGGGCGTGCTGTATCCCTCAACATCCAAGAAAAGTTTGTTCTGCGATTGCTCCCAGTAAGTTCATTAGGATCATAGGTTGGACCACTTGCCATCGCAATAATTCCTCCTGTCTTTGGATCAATCGCTACAATAGCACCTAATTTATTTTTCAGCAGTCGCTCTGCCAATACCTGCACATCGATATCAATTGAGCTACGAAGATTTCTTCCAGCAATGGCAGTTGAATCAAATTTTCCATTTTCATATGATCCAACAATTCTATTTTTATTGTCTTTGATTTGATAACGGACGCCTCGCTGACCCATCAATACTGATTCATAGAAACGTTCTAGTCCACTCAATCCCATATAATCACCCATCTGGTAGAAATAATTCGTTCGCTTGAGTACAGCGGAATCCACTTCACCAACATACCCAAGGATATGAGCAGCTGCCTTGTAGGGATAAGAACGACTAGGACGTTCTTGCAGAAAGAAGCCTGGTTCAAAGCGAAAGATATTTTCCTGCAATTGCACAAATGTTTCTATAGGAAGTACCGATTCAAAAATAGAGGGGCGATATCGACCATTTTTTACAATAGCGCCAATAACACGCTCTCTAAATTCTTCTTTATCGATTTTGAGAATCGTGCAGATCCCGAGCGTATCAATTCCTTTGAGTAAAGTAGGCAGAACCATTAGGTCGTAGGTCTGGGTATTTTCCAATATTGACCTTCCCTTTCTATCAAATATGATTCCCCGATCAGGAAACACCACTTTTTTACTGACTGCATTGTCCATGGCGAGCGTGTCATAGTTGGACGGCCCTAACTGAAGAAAAAGCAAACGCAAGGCTAGCACAATAAATGTAGCCACGAATATGATTCGGATAATGTATTGTCGTGATTGATTAAATGCTGGCATTAGGGGTACAAATTACTATGCAAAATTACTGATTTGCTTTCTTACCGGCTTCTTGATTTTCTATTCATAAAAAGATCGGCAACAAGAATGAGCAGCAAGCTAACCAACGTGGTCAATATCACCTTTCCGAGAAAATAAAGAAAGCTACCAAATTGCAGCCATTCGAGAAAAACGAGATAGAAATGATGCACAAAGGTAAGCAGAATGATGTAAGTAGAATAGGGCAAGGGGCCCATGGTATTTCTTGAAGGCTCTTCATTACCCCATTCAGTGACTTCTTTCGGAAGCAAGAGCCCAATTACAAAAGGCCTTAGAAACCCTACCAACAAGGAAGCCGCAGCATGCAACCCAGGTGTCTTATAAAACATATCAACGAAGACTCCCAGAAAGAAGGACGTAAATAAGAGTGTAGTTCTGGTTGTCTTGAAAGGCAGCCAAAGTAAAAACACAAAATAAATATAAGGAACGATGAACTGATGCAATGGAGGTATATTATTCAGGATGAACACCTGAATCAACACGATAACTATGAGCCTGATTATATTTTTAACAATTAAGTTCATTCCTTAATACTCTTATGTTTTAGTTGCTCCATTTCTTCGAGCAATAAATTTTTTACAACAAAAACATGTTGAATGCTATTAAAATCTATTGCTGTTTTGACACTTAGCAAATAGGTATTGGTTTCCTGATCTTGACTCACGTTATCTACATATCCGATGGCAACCCCTGGAGGAAATTTATCTGAATAAGGACTAGTCACCACCGTATCGCCAACCTTTACTGTCACTGTCTTTGGGACCTTAGACAATTGGAGATGTCCTGGATCCTTACCGTCCCAAGTAACCTCTCCCAATCCGCTTCCCTTTTTGAGAACAGCAATCACCTTAGATTGTCTGTGCAACAGACTCATGACCATAGACATGTTGCTGCTGACACTAACAACAGTTCCAACCAACCCCGTTAAACCAACTACAGCCATATTGGGTTGAATTCCTTGGTTGCTTCCACGGTGTAGCATAATGTAATTTTGTTGCAGAAATACAGAATTTGAAATCACCTTGGCTGGAAAGTATTGGAATTGAAGACGAGTTTTCAAAGAGTCAGTCAGCAAACTATCCCTAACCAACTTAAAAGAAGAATCTGGCAAAACACTGCCTGATGGAATACTTGACATCAACAAAGCATTCTGATTTCGCAACATTTCATTCTGCTTACTCAGTGAGAAAAATTCTTCAACACTGTTTACCCGTTGGTTGATTTTTCCAGAAATTTCGCTGGAAAACATTCCGTACACGGTCTGATGAAATCGGTTGTAGCTGAAAAGCATTGAGAGTGACACTCCCTGCAAAAACAGAAAGGAAATGAATACTGAATACCTTTTGAGAAATAAAAAAACGTTACGCATGTGGAGAGCAGGCTCCTTCTGATTTTAAAATGGTTTTCTTACCTCATGATAAAAGGAAAATGATGATAATTTTTTAGTGCAAGGCCTGTGCCACGCACAACGCTCTTCAGCGGATCTTCTGCAACATGCACTGGAAGCTTAATTTTTTGAGCAAGCCTTTTATCAAGACCCTTTAGCAATGCGCCACCACCAGTTAAGTAAAGTCCTCGTCTATAGATATCAGAAGCAAGTTCTGGTGGGGTAGTTTCCAATGCCTTAAGAATTGCCTCTTCAATTTTAAAAATAGATTTATCAAGTGCCTCGGCAATTTCCTGATAACTCACCATGATCTGCTTAGGAATACCAGTAACCAAGTCTCTTCCATTAACAGGAATATCATCAGGTGGATTGTCCAGTTCCTTCATTGCAGCACCAATATGAATTTTAATCTGTTCAGCAGTTCTCTCTCCAATTAACAAGCTGTGATATCTTCTAAGCGCCTCCATGATGTCTGCAGTAAATTCATCTCCGGCAATACGGATAGATTGATCACAAACAATACCTGCAAGTGCAATCACAGTAATGCCTGTGGTTCCTCCTCCAATGTCAATGATCATATTTCCAATTGGTTCGGCAACATCAATACCAATACCCAATGCAGCAGCCATTGGTTCATGTATCAAATAAACTTCTTTTGCACCCGCTTGCTCTGCACTGTCACGTACTGCTCTCTTCTCTACTTCAGTAATGCTTGATGGAATACAAATCATCATTCTCCAACTCGGGGGGAAAAGAGGTTTTTTGGGATAAATCAATTTGATCATCTCCCTAATCATAAGTTCAGCAGCATTAAAATCTGCAATTACCCCATCTTTCAATGGCCGAACGGTACGAATACTTTCGTGCGTTTTTTCATGCATCAACAAGGCTTTTTTTCCAACAGCAAGCAAATGCTTAGGATTATTCCTCTCGAGGGCCACGATAGAAGGCTCGTTCACAACAATTTCATCATTGTGAATAATCAATGTATTTGCAGTGCCAAGATCAATGGCAATATCCTGTGTAAACCATGTAAAAAGTCCCATGCTAGCCTATTTAAAAGAAGTTGCTCAAAGTTCAAATAAATAACGCAATAAACAATCAATAATTTAAATGAGTAGCAAAATGAAATTAGTCTAGAAACTCATACCCGATATCCTCCCTAAATGCCATGTTTTCAAAACTGATGTTTTGAATGATCTTGATTGATTGATCAACGGCATCCTTGATGGAAGCGCCATAGGAGGTAACTGCAGCAACGCGTCCCCCTGTAGTCAACAACGCTCCATTGCTGCTGCCAATCCCCGCATAAAAGATCATGCTATCTGAAGATAGCAGCGTATCAATCCCTTTGATAGACTTGCCTTTTTCAAACACCCCAGGATAACCACCACTGACCAAGACCAAAGTTGCTGCCGATCTTGGATCCACATCAATATGTACCTCAGAAAGTCTTCCTTCCGCCATAGCCAGAAACATGTCTACAATATCTGTTTTTAAGCGTGGCATGACCACTTCCGTTTCTGGGTCTCCCATCCTACAGTTATACTCGATCACATAAGGCTCACCGCCGACACTAATGAGTCCGAAAAACACAAATCCGTGATATACCAAGCCCTCTTTAGAAAGTCCATCAATCGTGGGCTTAACCACTTGCTGAATCACCTTATCCATAAAGGTTTTATTGGCGAAAGGAACCGGACTTACAGCACCCATTCCGCCGGTATTTGGGCCTGTATCGCCTTTGCCAATTCGCTTATAATCCTTCGCCTCAGGAAGGAGTACATATTCCTTGCCATCAGTGAGGGCAAACATGCTAAGTTCAATTCCAGTGAGAAACTGCTCAATCACCACTTTCTCGCCTGCCGCACCAAAACAGGTAAATTGAATCATGTCCTCAAATGTGGAGAGTGCTTCTTCGTGCGACTGGGCAATGACAACCCCTTTACCGGCAGCCAAACCGTCGGCTTTCAATACGATTGGCAAGGCATGTTGTTTGAGATAAACGATCCCCTCCTCATAATTGTCCTTGGTAAACTCCCTATATGATGCTGTTGGAATGCCATTTCTATCCATAAAGGCTTTTGCAAACGCCTTACTGCCTTCAAGTTTTGCTGCTTCTGCAGAAGGGCCAACAACAATGATATGAGCATAGGATGCGTTGGACGTAAAGTAATCGTAAATCCCATTCACCAAAGGATCTTCAGGTCCAACAACCAATAGCTTAACCTGATTTTCCAGACAAAACTCAGCAATTCCATCAAAATCAGCAGTAGCAATATTGACATTCTCCCCGCAAGAAGATGTTCCGGGGTTGCCGGGCGCAATAAACAGTTTGCTGCAGTGGTTACTTTGCTTAATCTTCCAAGCGAGGGCATGTTCCCTACCGCCGGATCCTAAAAGGAGTATGTTCATGAGATAAATTGAAATTGAAAATAAAACTGCTTGAGGCGCAAAGATACAAATTGCTTATTTTAGGAACATCAACAAAAACAGATACATGTCATCAAACCAGACATCAGCGCACCCAAAGGGTCTATATGTTCTTTTTACAACCGAAATGTGGGAGCGATTTAACTACTACGGTATGCGGGCAATTCTGGTGTTGTTCATGACCAAGGCCCTGATGTTTGACAAAACAATTGCATCTGGACTCTACGGAAGCTATACCAGCCTTGTTTTTCTCACCCCTTTGATTGGAGGATTCATAGCCGATAGGTACTGGGGTAATAAAAGATCAATCATTGTAGGTGGACTTACCATGGCGTTGGGGGAATTCATCTTGTTTTTTTGTGCGACAATTTACCAGTCGAACCCCGAACTCTCTACTTTTCTCTTTTTTAGCGGATTAGGATTTATGATTGCTGGTAACGGGTTCTTTAAGCCAAATATATCATCGATGGTCGGACAACTGTATACTCCTGGCGACAGAAAAATAGATCCTGCATATACTATATTTTATATGGGCATCAATGTTGGTGGTGCGCTAGGGCCATTTCTCTGTGGCGCCTTTGGAGATACTGGAAACCCTGCTGATTTTAAATGGGCGTTTTTGATTGCAGGAATTGGCATGCTGCTCAGTGTAGTTGTTCAACTGCTGTTTCAAGAAAAATACCTTGTCAATGCAGAAGGAGAATCCATTGGCAATGTCCCGCGGGGAGTAAATGCCAAATTGCTCAACCCTTTGTTTGGTGCAATTGGAATCGGCGTGTTTGCTTCTGTAATGATTGCACTATTATATATAGATGCTAAAATGTTCAGCTATATTTTCTATCTGCTCATCGCATCACTGCTCCTCATACTGGCGGTAATCTTTGGGGATAAATCGCTTTCTCCGCTAGACAAGAAAAAAGTAGGCGTAATTTTTATACTCTCTTTTTTCGTCATCTTTTTTTGGAGTGCATTTGAACAAGCAGGCGCATCCCTGACCTTTTTTGCGGATGAACAAACACAACGCAACCTGGGTTTTTATACTGTACCTGCAAGCTTTTTCCAATCATTGAATTCCATTTTTGTAATCGCCTTCGCACCAGTCTTTGCCTGGATATGGGTCAAATTGGGAAAGCATGATCTTTCATCCCCCACCAAGATGGCATTGGGATTATTTCTGCTATCAATAGGCTATCTCTGGATTGCCATAGGTGTAAAAGATGTTCAACCTGGTATAAAAGTGAGCATGATGTGGCTGATCGGAATGTATGCACTGCACACTTGGGGAGAACTTTGTCTTTCACCAATTGGACTTTCATTGGTCAATAAACTTGCTCCCATAAAAATAGCTTCCCTGCTCATGGCGGTATGGTTTCTTGCCAATGCCTTTGCCAATAAACTTGCCGGACAGCTGAGCGCCCTTTATCCTGAAAAAGGAACAACAAGTTTTTTGGGATATGAGATGAACAACATGTACGACTTTTTTATATTTTTTGTAGTGCTATCAGGACTCGCTTCGCTCATCCTTTTTCTTTTGACGAGATGGCTTCAAAAAATGATGAATACTCCCGTGCAGCAATAAAACCAACTAAACAACTGCTTTTATGTCAGAAAAGAAATTCTACCCTTTCATAACTCCAGAAACTGCGATGAAAGAGTTCACGCTCAAGGCAGTCATTACTGGATCGTGCTTTGGCATCATCTTTGGCGCAGCAACTGTTTACCTTGCGCTAAAAGCGGGACTTACCGTATCTGCATCAATTCCGATTGCAGTAATGTCAATTGCACTGAGCAAACTATTTCTGAAAACAACCATTCTTGAAAACAACATCATCCAAACCACTGGGTCTGCAGGCGAAAGTATTGCAGCAGGTGTTGTGTTCACTTTACCAGGGTTTCTTTTTTTAAGCGAAAGCAACAGCGCTGACTATTTTAATTACCTCACCATTTTGATTCTTGCCATCTTTGGCGGCATGCTTGGAACCATGATGATGATTCCTTTAAGAAGTGCGCTGATTGTAAAAGAACACAATACCCTTCCCTATCCTGAAGGAACTGCCTGTGCTTCAGTTTTAAAGGCAGGAGAAAAAGGAGGAAATTTTGCAAAGACAGCCTTCACAGGACTTGGCGTTGCAACCGCATATGCCTTTCTTCAAAAAATAATGCACCTGATTGCTGAGACCCCCTCATACATCACAGCACAAACAAATAAATATCTTCCTTCTGCAAAAGTGAGTGGAGAGATCACACCTGAATACCTGGGTGTTGGATATATTATTGGTCCGAAAATTGCGGGCGTGCTTGTTGCAGGAAGTGTGCTCACTTGGTTCGTTTTCAACCCGCTACTGGCAACGATAGTACCTGCCGATGTAATTGCCAATCAGCTGATCAAACTAGGGTACCTAAAAGATATTGCAACACCAGGCGGACCCGGTGGATGGAATCCGCTAACCCATGAATTCAGCGACTATGCTGTTGCAATCTATCGGGCATTCGTCAGACAGATTGGGGCTGGCGCAGTCGCAGCAGGCGGCTTCATTACCCTAATCAAAACCATTCCAACCATCATATCCTCCTTTAAGGGAAGCATTGGAAGTATACGCTCAGGTAATGAAGAGGCCAAGAAGGTGCTCAGAACAGAAAGAGACCTCTCCCTAAAAATTGTTCTTTGGGGAAGCTTGGGACTGATCTTACTTATGACCATCATGCCTCAGGTACCTGGGGAGGGAATCTTAAGCAAATTGATATTGGGCATACTTGTTGTTTTCTTTGGTGCATTTTTTGTAACCGTTTCATCGAGAATTGTGGGATTGATTGGATCCTCAAACAATCCAATATCTGGAATGACCATAGCCACCATCATGGGCACTTGTCTTGTTTTCATTGCCATCGGATGGACAGGCAAGGTATATGAACCCATGGCACTTGTAGTGGGCGGAATCATTTGCATTGCCGCAGCAAATGCAGGCGCAACATCACAAGACCTGAAAACAGGATACCTTCTTGGAGCAACGCCGCGTGCACAACAAATAGCATTGTTTATCGGTGCCATTGTTTCTTCTATCGCTATTGGATTTACAATCAAAGTACTTGATACCCCAACACAGGAAATGATTTCATCTGGAATTTATCATGCCATTGGCACTGACCAATATGCAGCGCCGCAAGCAACATTGATGGCAACATTAATCAAGGGGATATTATCATTTAACCTCGATTGGCAGTTTGTGTTGGTGGGCGTAGCAATAGCTGTAGTCATGGAACTCTGTGGCATAAAGGCACTAAGTTTTGCGATTGGCATATACCTACCATTGTCAACCACATTGCCCATCTTCATTGGTGGTGCAATACGGGGGCTGGTTGATGCAAAGAAGAACAAAAAGAAGCAAATTGACGAAGAGGAAGATTTAAGAAAAGGGAACTTATTTGCAACCGGATTGGTTGCTGGAGGGGCGATTGCAGGAGTGATTGTAGCATTCCTCTCGGCCAATGAAACCATTGCAAAAAATCTAACCTATTTGAGCCTTGAAGCGTCCCTCACAACAATATTAGGGGAACACGGTTATTATCTATTGGGAACCCTGCTGTTCTTTTCAATGGCATTTCTATTGTATAGAATAGCAATAAAAGAAGATAAAACTGAATAACAACATAAATAGACGATCATGCGTATTCGAGCCTTAAAGTTTGCCGCCCCTATGAGTATCTATGTGCTGTCTTATTTTGCCTTCACTCAAACAGGTTGGGCAATTGCCTGGCCTTTGCTCTACGTATGGGCTTTTATTCCTTTTATAGAATTGCTGGTTTCTCCCAAATCAGAAAACCTAGATGCTGCGGAAGAACAAGTGGCTAAAGAAGATAGGACATATGACATCTGGCTTTACCTCATGGTGCCGCTTCAGTATGGTGCACTAGCGATGTTCTTGTTTTCTGTTCGAGATTCATCACTCAGTAGCATGGAGCTCATAGGAAGAATTTTAGTCATGGGCCTCCTCTGTGGCACATTTGGAATAAACGTTGGTCATGAGCTTGGCCATCGTAAGCATCTCTACGAACGCAACATGGCAAAGGCATTGCTGCTCACATCCCTTTACATGCATTTTTATATAGAACACAACAAAGGGCATCACAAAAATGTCTCTACAAAAGAAGATCCCAGCAGTGCAAGAAGAGGAGAATCGGTTTATCAATTTTACTTTCGATCTGTCATCCTGGGATATTTGTCGTCATGGAAAATCGCAGCAGAAGACCAACGCAAAAAAGGACTTCCCGTGTTTCATTACACCAATCAAATGCTACAATTTCAACTCATGCAATTGATGCTGATTGGTATTATATATTTTGTATTTGGAGCAACCATCATGTTGTATTTTATCGCAGCAGCAACGATTGGATTTCTCCTCTTGGAAACCGTTAATTATATTGAACACTACGGACTGCAAAGAAAGAAAACTGAAACTGGCTATGAGCGAGCAATGCCCGAACACAGTTGGAATAGCAGCCACATTCTTGGCAGACTCATGCTGTTTGAACTATCAAGACATAGCGACCATCACTACATGGCAAGTAAAAAATATCAAGTATTAAAGCACTATGAGGAAGCACCACAAATGCCTACAGGTTACCCAGGAATGATGCTGCTGTCGCTCATCCCCCCGATTTGGTTTGGCATCATGAACAAAAAGCTGGATGCCTCGAGCACGCATGTTTAGGAAATTATTGCAGCACCAAAATAAGGACGAAGTACTGCTGGGATATTGATGCCTTCAGCCGTTTGATTATTCTCCAACAAGCTTGCAAGAATACGCGGAAGAGCCAATGAGCTGCCGTTCAATGAATGCAAGAGTTGTGTTTTACCCTGTTCATCTTTGGTACGAATTTTCATTCTATTGGTTTGAAACGTCTCAAAGTTAGAAACAGAGCTTACCTCGAGCCATCGCTGCTGAGCTGCACTATATACCTCAAAATCATAAGTCAGAGCTGAAGCAAAACTCATGTCACCACCACAGAGCCTAAGTACACGATACGGAAGCTCTAAGGATTGAATTAATTTCTCCACATGGGATACCATCTCGTCCAATGCAGCATAACTTTTTTCCGCTTCGGTCAGGCAAACAATTTCAACCTTATCAAACTGATGAACTCGATTTAATCCGCGAACATCTTTACCAAAGCTTCCTGCCTCCCTTCTAAAACACGGAGTATAGGCAGTCATTTTTACAGGCAACGAAGACTGAGGGATAATTTCATCACGATAGATATTTGTTACTGGAACCTCGGCAGTTGGAATGAGATAAAAATTATCTGCGGGCATATAATACATTTGACCTTCCTTATCGGGAAGCTGGCCTGTTCCATAAGCAGAGGCCTCATTGACCATGAAAGGAGGAAGATATTCAGTATACCCAGCTGCGGTATTATAATCAAGAAAATATTGAATCAACGCACGCTGTAATTTTGCGCCTCGCCCCTTGTACAATGGGAAACCACTTCCAGTTATTTTTACACCAGTTTGAAAATCGACCAAATCGTAGGTTGTAATAAGATCCCAGTGGGGTACAGCGCCATCATAGAGCAATGGGGTGTCGGCAGACTGCCTTACCACCTGATTGTCTTCTGCACCAACACCTGCCGGTACGATTTCATTCGGGATATTTGGAAGACGCACGAGCAGCTTACTCAGCAGTTCTTCAGTTTCTGCCAATTGAACCGCAAAGCCATCAATCGCCTCTTTCAATTCAGCTACCTGATTCTTACTGGCCTCTGCCTCCTCTTTATGACCTTGGGCAATTAATACACCAATGGCCTTAGATGCTGCATTGCGTTTTGCAAGAAGATCATCAGACTGCCCCTGTAATTTCTTACGAAGGTCATCAGCTTCCAGCACCCTGTCTAAAAGATCAAGCTCTTTGAAGTTTTTCTTTTTCAAGCCTGATAGTACCTTTTCCTTTTGGCTGCGAATGAATCCTAACTGAAGCATTGTGTCCCTTTTTTTGCGAAGATAAGCAATCAACCAAGAAGCCCGCACCAGTTGCATTGTAATCTTGATTAGCTTTGCAGCATGATGACATCAGATGATCTGCAGGCCAGGTGGTGGAAATTGGAGGAAAAGCTCATGAGTAGGTTTGATAAAAAGCCTGACATGGAAGCAATCTTGTTTCTCATCGGGATCCAGGAAGTAGGTGGAACAGGCCACAGTTTTACCAAAGAGCAAAAACAAGACCTCATGCATGTGGCCGTCTGCACCCTGCTTTCCCCAGGGGGATATTATGAGCACGAAGGATGGGATGAAGATGGGTGGCCCCACTTCAAGCAAATAAAGGAATTGCCAGTGATGCACATGATTGAGCAGGAAAATTTCATGAAAGACCATGTGCTGTTTTACTTTGCCCAACACGAATTTCTATGAACAGATACAAATGCTCATGCATTGCCTTGTTTTCACTCTTAACCATTCAGTTTGCTGCGATAGCACAGCCTACAGGTAAAGTGAAAAAATCAGACTTAAAAAAAGATGTCCTCATCCAAACGGATTCAGGAAACATCGTTATCAGATTAAGTGACGCTACCCCAATTCACCGCGATAATTTCATCATGTTGGTTCGCTCAGGTTTTTACAAGGGTATCGGCTTTCACCGGGTAATTGCAGGATTTATGATTCAGGCGGGAGATGAGAAGAGTAGGCAAGATGCAGACAGTACGAAGTTTTTAAAGCCCTATACCCTCCCCGCAGAATTCACGACCTCACTTTTCCATAAAAAAGGAATGCTTGCAGCGGCCAGAATGGGAGACAATGTGAACCCCAACAAGGAAAGCAGCGGAACACAGTTCTATATAGTACAAGGGAAGAAATTTACAGATGCTTCCCTCGATTCTGTAGAAACCTTTAGGATGAAGGGAAGAAAAATACCTTTGGAACAGCGCACCGTTTACAAAAACATGGGAGGTACACCACACCTTGACCAGAACTATACCATCTTTGGCGAATTGGTCAGCGGCATTGAGGTAGTTGATAAGATTGCAGCTACAAAAACAACTGGAATGGAAGCTGCCGACAAACCTATTCAAGCCATTAGGATTCGCGAAACAAAAATGGTGAGACGAAAAACTGACACTAGTCATAAATAATAAATTCGCTCAGTAGAAAGAAATCTTAGATAGAAAAAGTAAAAAGCAGTAAACTTGTAAAAAATATCACAAATGAATTTTCCAGAAAACTTGCGCTATACCAAAGAACACGAATGGATTTCTATTGAAGGCAATGTTGCCACCATTGGAATCACTGAATTTGCTCAAGGTGAATTGGGAGATATCATTTATGTTGATATTGAATCTCTTGGAAAGGAGCTAACAGCGAACGCTGTTTTTGGCACAGTTGAAGCAGTAAAGACAGTAAGTGATTTGTTCCTTCCTATTGCTGGAACCCCTACTGAAAAAAACCCTCTACTTGAAAGCCAGCCTGAGCTTGTCAACCAAGATCCTTATGGGGATGGCTGGATGGTCAAAATGACCATCAGTAACCCATCAGAAATTGACAGCCTACTTGATGTAGCTTCTTACAAAGCACTCATTGGCGCTTAGCATGATAAGAAGGCTTCTGGAGAGCATATGGACAGGAATAGGCTGGACCCTCGCAATTTTTTTCTTGCTCAGCATGGACACCCATGATATAATTACTACTCCAGGATTCTTCGACAAGTTGCAGATTGACAAATTGATCCATTTCTTACTTTTTGGGGCATACTCAGTTTTATGGGGTAGCTATATAGCAGCTAACACATCCATCAAATTAAAACCAATACTGATATTGCTCATTGTATCAGGATCCCTTTATGGCTTGGGAATGGAGTTCTACCAAAAGTTTTTTACCGACAGGATGTTTTCCATTTGGGATGCGGTTGCGGATGCAGTTGGTGCAGTGGCTGGAGCAGCAGTCATAAAAAAAAAGCCCCTATGGAAATAGGGGCCGTAACCAAAACTAACTGCTTATGAGAAAACAAATTTTATATTAGATGTTATTGGGAGATATTTTCCATTGTTTTTAGATGTTAAAGATTTCAAAATACCCTCAACCACTAATTGATGGATACAACACAAGGTATAGACGAAAAACAAACGTCTGAGTTTGTTAAAGCCTATATAAATTGGAAAATTATTTTTTTACAACAAAAGCAACTGACAAGAATACTTACTGTGTGAGCTTACTGGCATTTTCAGCAAACTGAAGTGCTTCAATCAGTTCACCGATGTTCCCATTTAGAACATCTTGGAGATTATATAAGGTCATGCCAATGCGGTGGTCAGTAACTCGGCCTTGAGGATAATTATAGGTTCTAATTTTAGCGGAACGATCTCCGGTACTTACTATGCTTTTTCTATGTCTGGAAATCTCATCCTCTTGTTTTCTTACCTGCTCTTCATAGAGTCTGGTTCTCAACATTTGCATGGCCTTCTCTCTGTTTCCCAGCTGCGTTCTTTCGGTCTGGCAGATAACCACAGTTCCAGTTGCAATGTGGGTTAGCATTACTTTGGTTTCAACCTTATTTACATTCTGTCCACCTGCACCTCCACTTCTTGAAGTTTCCATTTTTACGTCACTATCTCTTATGTCAACATCAACTTCCTCAGCCTCGGGCATCACAGCAACCGTAGCGGCACTGGTGTGAACCCTTCCACTTGCTTCTGTATTAGGCACACGCTGAACCCTATGCACACCACTTTCAAACTTCAATGTTCCATAAACCTCGTCACCGATTACTTCTAACTGTACTTCTTTATATCCTCCCATCGTGCCCTCACTGTCAGAAAGTATAGCGGTCTTCCAACCCTTACCTTCACAGTAGCGGATGTACATGCGAAGGAGATCTCCTGCAAACAAGGATGCTTCATCCCCACCAGTTCCAGCACGAATCTCAAGAATGGCATTCTTATCATCCTGAGGATCCTTAGGTATAAGCATATTCCTGACCTGCCTTTCAATCGCATCTTTTTGCTGCTCCAACTGGCTCGTTTCTGCCTTGGCCAATTCTCGCAATTCATCATCATCTCCCATCAATGCTTCACGATTGAAGTCGATATCAGACAGTAAGGTTTTATACTCTTTATACACCAGTACAATCTTTTCAAGGCTACGATACTCCTTGGAAAGCTGACTAAAACGCTTGTTGTCGTTCACAATAGCCGGATTGGTCAGGGCTACCCCGATATCGTCAAATTTGGCCTTTATTGCTTCTAATTTGTCTAACATAATATTAACCGTAAACTGTCCGCCAATTAATCTTTAATTTCGCATGCAAAGTTACTTCTTTTAAAGAGATGAATTACCGTAAGTTTCAAGCTGATAAGATCTTCAATGGGCATGAGTTCCTCGACCCGAGCCATGTGCTGGTTACCAACGAATCTGGCAAGATCGTTGAAATTGTTGCTGCCATGGATGCTGGCGAAGAGGTTGAGAGACTGAAAGGCATACTTACACCAGGCTTAATCAATGCACATTGCCACTTAGAACTGAGTCACCTCAAGGATGTCATCCCTCCTCATACTGGATTAATTCCCTTCCTGCTTGATGTTGTTGGAAAACGAGATTTCCCAATGGAAATCATTTTGGACAAGATTGAGAAAGCGGAACAGGAAATGTATGCAGGAGGAATTGTTGCAGTAGGCGATATTGGAAATACCGCAAATACACTCAACACAAAACTGAAAAGCAAGATCAGCTGGAATAATTTTGTTGAAGTACTTAGCTTCAGCGATGAGATGTCTGCTGCCAGAATGCTTGAGTACAGCAATGTATTGAATCAGTTCGATGAATCGGCGATGAGTACGGGTTTAGAAAAAGGCAAGTTCAAATCAGCATTAGTCCCCCATGCCCCCTATACCATCAGCAACAATACATTCAAAAAAATCAATGAATTAACTGCTGGGGCTGTCATTTCCATGCACAACCAAGAGAATCCGGCAGAGGATGAACTTTACAGAAGCGGAACGGGAGACTATCTTTCATTTTTGAAAATATTTGGATTTGATAAAAGTCCATTCCCGATCACAGGATTATCAGCTCTTCGATCATGCCTTCCACACTTCAACAAGGGACAAAGGATGTTGTTGGTTCATAACACATTCATACCTGAAGAAGACATCAGCTTTGCAATCAATTATGCGAAAGAACATCTTGCTGGTGTCCATTTTTGTATTTGTGCAAATGCAAATCTCTATATTGAAGATAAGATGCCTCCGATTGAAATGCTCATGCAGCATGGTGCAGACCTCGTGCTCGGAACCGATAGCTATAGCAGCAACTGGCAACTCAGCATTGCTGCTGAAATTCGAACCATAAGAAAAAGACTCCCTGAAATACCAATGCAAACAATCTTGCAATGGGCAACAATAAATGGTGCGAAAGCACTCGACAGGGCAGATGAATTGGGGAGTTTTGAAAAAGGAAAAATACCAGGATTGGTATTGCTTGACCAGGAACTCAATGCAAAAAGAATTCTTTAATTAATCCTCCAACAAGGTCCTGATCACAGGTAGCGATCGCAATGGTCCAAAGGGATTAATATGCAAACTATAATAATCAATGCAGGCATCAAGCAATTCACTTCGAACCTGACGATTTAACCTCACTTGATCCAGCTCTTCAATTTGCATCACCCGGAGTAACTGAGCAACATGCCCACTATAGGGCTGGGCAAGAACCATTTGGTGCATGGGAACTGCGGAAACGAATTGTCCCTCCCTGAGGTCCAGAATACACATCTCATCAGAATAATTGTCCATCATCCTGAATCCAAAAAAATGCGAAAGGTGCAACATGAAAAACAGTGGAATATTTGCCGTTTGGTAAGGGGTTGCGTCATCCAATCCTTTCATGACATCCTCAATAAAGTAAAATAGCTCTGGTTGTGGATCAGGCTGCTTGAGTGCTTTTTGCAATACCTCTATTAAAAAAAGCATCACTGAGTTTTTCGTCACATTCCCAAACAAAGAGGAATAATGAATGTACTGCTTACATTCTTTTATACGCTGCAGGGTATTTTTTTGATTTTGATAAACAACCATATCAAGCATATTGCCGACCTGCATTTGTGATGAAGAAAATCCTGAAGATCTTTTTGATGTTCTTACGCCATTGACAATATATTGCTGGAGACCAAACAATTCAGTGAATATGGAAAGAATCAAGGAAGTTTCTCCATAGTTGACTGAACGAATAATGATCCCTTTGGTGTTGTGAAGCAATAGATTGGGTTTACTTTATAAAAAATATTTTTGCTGCTACTCGCTGCGTGTTGAACTCATCTGAAATATACACCAGATAGACTCCACTGCTTACCCGTTCTCCCTTATAATTTTTGCCATTCCATATCGCCTGCCCTCCTACTGACCTGGTCTGATGAACCAGCCTGCCATCGAGTTCAGTAATTCTAACCCATGCATTCGCAGGAAGATCACGAATAGCGATGGTTCCGGTAAATCCTGGTGGGACAGGATTTGGGAAAACCATGGGCTTGGCTTTTTCGGTGACTGGCTCAGTTGCTGTGCTTCGATATGAACAGATTCCATTTTCAGTAAAGAAGAATACTTCTCCAGTTTTTTTATGGACAACAATAGAATGCACGATATTGCTGAGCAACGGACTATTTAGTTCATTAAAAACGGCTAGCGTCTTTTGCCCATCAATACTTAGAAGCCAGACTCCGTTATTTGTTGCAATCCATTTTTGATCAGCGCCGTCCACCTCGATATCATTCACAGACTCATTTGCAAAAAGGGGGGCAGCAAAATTTCCCTGTTGCACAATAGGAATAGTAGCTTCACAGATGGCTGAGTTAAAAATATCTTCACCACATTGAATAATACCTATCCCCTTATCTGTTCCCACCCATACAAAGCCGTTTCGATCAGCAGCAATAGACAATACCTTGGAGGAAGGCAGATTGCCATTCCCAGAACCAACCCTAAAAAATCTCCAACGATCGTCGTTGGGTTGCTCTATGGTTCGGTTATCATCCAAACAAAAAACACCATTATTTCGTGGAGACAAGATCCATTTTCGGTTAAGATCATCTACAACAATTGATGAAACTGCGTTTTCATTATGTTCAAAAGGAATGGTAAACGTATTCCATTTCCCTTCTTTAGTTTTTGCCAATATATTTCTTGCAGCACCATAGTTTGAAACCCACAAAGTCATTTCCTGGTCGATAACTAGCCCACTCACCCGATATGAACTAGGATCAGACAATGCTGGGGAGATGGGCGACTGTTGCTTATTCACGATAACTTGTCCACCTTTTTTTATCTCTACCAATCCCCCACCAAATGATGCGGCAAAGATTGATTCGGAGGAGGGGTCTACAGCCAATGATATAATATCACTAATGCTATCTAATATGGAATATCTGTCAGCATCATAATTATTCCAAACATTGCCATCAAAATTATAGATGCCATCAGAGTTGTTGGTTGGCCTCCAATCATCATCTACACCTCCTGCTGCTGCCAAAATATGATCATTGAAATATAGGCCATCTCCAACAGCAACTCCATGCGGGGCATTGGGAACTACTCGCTCATCATTATTTCCATTTACCCTAAGCAACCCGTTGATGCTGTCACCCACCCAGAACTGACCATCAAAATTCAAACAGGCAGATGGATGTGCCATTGAGGGTGTTTGAATTAGTACTGGAGTGGGGTTATCAATATTTAATTGAAGAATGCTGCCAACACCTTGAGCAGAACGACAAACATACAATGAGTTACCAGCAATAGATATTCCGCTAATGGGAAGCTGCGAGGCATGAAGCAGGCCCCACACATTATTTTGGCGCATAAAAAGAGAGTCGCTCTTTTTAATCACGAGCCTATTCTCCCAAACGTATACACCCGAGCATTCACCTTCAGGGGAAACTGAAACGGGCTCAGTAGACCAAGATCTAAAGTCATGCAATTGATCAGATTTGAAAAAAGCTTTTTTTAACCCCTCTGCAGTAGCAGCGTAAAGTGAATCGCCAAGCTGAGCTAGGCCACTCACCTTAAGGGCATTCCCGTTGGTGCCTAGACGATAGGTATCGCGTATTTCATTTCTAGTGGCATTGATTACAATGATGCCGAGTCCGGACGACAAATAAATATTATTATCAATCCAAAGAATATTGAAAATCGTCTTGTCATCTTGCGTAGGACTTAGCAACAGATCTGGAATATTGATGGTTTTATCGCCATCAACAAGATCAATATTTGAATTTTTGTAGACAAGAATTTTCTTGGATGATGATGGATCCAGCGCCATGAGTTTGAGCCTCACCTCAGACAATCCTTTTGAACGGGTCATCTGGTTAAACTCTCTCTTGGCGGGATCAAAAGTAAAATATCCGAATTCTGTAGGCGCTAACAACAATTGGTTATCAATGGCTAGGCCGATAAGATTTCTCATGGGAAGATGATCCCTCCACTGGCCGATGGGAGGAATAGATTGCGCCAAAGAAAGCTTTATAAATAGACAATAAAAACATACAAGCGCAATTCTAGACATGGTATAAAATTAACGAATTAGCAGATGCCCGCGGGGCTGAAGAAAAAGATTCGATTTCAGCAACAGAAAATCCTTTCCTTTGTAAAAAAAAGCTATGTGGCAAGCCCTCGGAAAAGCCATTTTGAAGTTCAGAATAGCATTGGCTGTGGCACTTATTGCCTTCACCGCATTTGCTGGATATCAAGCAAGTAAGGTTCAGCTCAGTTATGAATTTTCCAGGGCAATCCCTACAGATCATCCAAAATACAAAGCTTACCTGGACTTCAAAGAGAAATTCGGAGAAGATGGGAATCTCCTAACTGTTGGTTTCATTACAAAAGATTTTTTCACAGTAGCCCAGTTTAATGCGCTTACTGAATTCCAGAAAAAACTTAAAACTATTGTTGGCGTAGAGGACATCATCAGCGTCAATGGGTCCGTACAATTAAAGAAAAACGAAAGCGATCTAAAATTAGATGCTGTCAAGATTTTCCCAAACAACATCTCCAGCCAACACGAACTTGACAGCCTTAAGCAAATTTTTTACTCCTTGCCGTTCTATCGGGGCTTACTTTACAACTCAGAGACAAATGCATTTTTAATTGGACTGAGAATAAATAGGGAGATCCTCGGCTCGAAAGCCAGAGAAAAAACAATCGCCTTAATTGAAAAAGAAGCAGACGCATTTTCGGCAAGTACACGATTAGAGCTTCACCTCAGCGGTTTGCCACTGATTAGGACCAACGTAGCAAAAAGAATTGCTAGTGAGATGCAATGGTTTCTATTGGGATCTTTATTGCTGTCTGCGCTTATCTTGTATATATTTTTTCGATCGGCAAGTACCACACTACTCTCCTTATCTGTTGTTGTTATTGGCGTGATTTCGAGTTTGGCAAGCATTCACCTGCTTGGCTACAAAATAACCTTACTGACCGCGCTTATCCCGCCCCTCGTCGTAGTAATAGGAATACCCAACTGCATTTATTTCCTCAACAAGTACCATAGTGCCTACATTCAAACAGGCGACAAAAGAAGGGCAATTGTGGAGATGATTAGTAAGATGGGGATAGTCACGCTCTTCTGCAATATCAGCGCAGCACTTGGTTTCGCAGTGTTTGCACTTACCAAGAGTGTAATCTTGAAAGAGTTCGGAATGGTTGCAGGAATTAACATCATGGGATTATTTTTCATCTCTCTTGTGCTGATTCCCATATCACTCTCTTTTATGTCTTCCCCAAAACCTAAGCACACTAAGTATCTTGAAAACAAGTGGTTGCTGGTATTACTTACCAATATAGAAAAGTGGGTGTTCTCAAATAAAAAATTCGTCTACCTTATAACTGCAGCGGCTTTATTATTTTCTCTGGCTGGAATCATGAAGCTAAAAAATCAGGCTTTCATAGTGGATGATCTCCCACAAAAAGATAAGATATATACCGACCTGAAATTTTTTGAATCAAACTTCAAGGGAATCATGCCACTGGAAATACTGGTGGATACCAAACGCAAAAATGGCATCGCGGGCGCTAGGGCATTATCGGTTTTTGAGAAAATAGATGCCTACAGCAGTTACATAGCATCACAGCCAGAGCTGGCGAGACCACTGTCACTTGCCGAGGGGATGAAATTTGCCCGCCAGGGATTTTATGATGGTGACAGCAATAACTATTCAATCCCCAATGCATTTGACGGAGCATTTCTAGCTGATTATTTGAAAGCCGGTAAGGGAGATAGCAGTTCACAAAGTTCACTTCAACAATTGATGGCTGCTTTTATTGATAGCAACAAACAAGTTACACGCATCAGCATCAATATGGCGGATATTGGAAGCCTGAAGATGCCCATGCTCATTGACAGTCTTCAACTGCACGCAGCAGACTATTTTGACACCAGTAAAGTAAAAGTAACACTTACCGGTTCAAGCATTACATTTCTGGAAGGAAGCAGGTTTATTATCAAAGGACTCAAAGAAAGTATCATGTGGGCTTTTTTATTCATCACCATTTGCATGCTCTATTTATTCAGATCATTTCGCATATTGGTTTGTTCCCTGATACCCAACCTCATTCCTTTGGTAATGACCGCCGGATTAATGGGATGGCTTGGTGTTGCAATAAAACCTTCAACCGTATTGGTATTTAGTGTGGCGCTGGGTATTGCAATAGATATAACCATTAGATTTCTTGTAAACTATAAACAGGAACTGCCAAATTTTAGTGGCGATGTGCACAGTACAGTAATTCAAACCATTAGAGAAACTGGAATATCCATCATCTATACTTCATTGGTGCTGATTGCGGGATTTATCATATTTGTATTTAGCGGATTTGGCAGCACACAAGCCCTGGGATGGTTAACCTCCTTTACCTTATTGATTGCAACACTGACGAACCTGGTTCTTCTTCCAGTACTCCTTCTGCTGATGTCAAAAAAAAGAGTAGAGACTAATATCCAATCATAAGTAATCACTTTAAAAATATAAAAAGGGCGAATCTAATGATTCGCCCTCTTGGTATAACAAAGTTTAATCTTGTCTATTTAAGAATTTCAGCAAGTTTCTGGTGTAGCTCATTGCCCCTCAGGTCTTTTGCAATAACAATACCTTTAGGATCCAACAAAACATTAAAAGGAATCCCTTCGATGTTATAAAGAGGCACTACTTCGCTTTTCCAATATTTCAAGTCGCTAACATGCTTCCAATCCAATCGATCATCTTCTATAGCCCTTATCCAAGAGGCCTTGTCCTTATCAAGTGAAACACCAAGAATAGTAAAATTCTTATCCTTGAATTTCTCAAATGCTGACAATACATTTGGATTTTCCATTCTGCAAGGCTTACACCAACTTGCCCAGAAATCAACCAGCACATACTTGCCTCTAAGAGATTTCAACGATACGTTTTTTCCTTCTGTATCAGCAAGTGTAAAATCAGGTGCTTCACTTCCAACAAGTTCTGCCGGCTGTGCATCGGCAGATCCAGTTGCAAATTGCTGAGCAAGCTTAGCAATTTTTGGAGATGAAGAAAATCTTTTGGCAAGCTTATCAACTGTAGCTTTGATTTGATCCGGACTAATCACATTTTTTGCAAGTTCAACAGCGTACATGGATACAGCAGGTGTTTTTGAAGTATCTGCATACGCAAGCAAATACTCCCCTGTCTTTGCAAGACTTGCGCGAAAGTTGTTTTCGGCAAATACACGCGTGCTATCCATTTGCTCACCCATCCCCAAAATACCACTGCGCAAGGTTTCTATCTCCTGAAGTTTTTTGTTGAAGCCATTTAGAAGCAACTTAAAGGAATTTGTACCAGATGAGTTTGTCGTATAATCTGCAGGAAGTGACCAATCAGCATCAATCTTGATTTCCCGTTGGTCCGGTATCATTAGAAAGTAAACCTGATCTTTTTCAAATCTAATCATATAGACAACCTGAGGGTCAACACTTGCACCTTTCAATGAGAAGATCGCCTTTCCCTTATCAATCACTGCAGTATCGAGGGTTACTGGAGCAGACCCATCAAGTTCTATCAGGTCTAAATAAACCGACTGCTTTTCTGTGTTGTTGACTAGATTAATTTGCAAGTCTACTGTTTGTTCTTTTTCCTTGCAGGAATTAAGCGCCAACAGAAAAAGAGCAGCAGACACAATGAATAAATTTTTCATATGTTATTATTGATTTAGAAAGTTATTGAGAACCTCGGTAGTTATTTTAGGATCTGCCTTACCCTTGGAAATCTTTTTCACTTCGCCGACAAATAATCCAATCAATCCTTTCTTGCCTTTCTTGTATTCATCAACCTTATCCGGCATGGATTCCAAAACATGAGTCACCCATGCAATCACTTCATCCTGACCAGCATCTTGAATTAAATTAAGATCCTGTGCAACTTGCAATGGTGATGCTTCTCCATTTTCCAGTAGAACTGGAAGAATATGCTGTACGGCTGCAGAGAACGCAATCTTTCCATTTACAACAAGGGTCAGCAACTGATCCCAATTTTCTTTGGTGATGGAAACAGATTCCCAGCCAGCATCTTTTGCATTGAGGCAAGACCGAATAGGCCCTATAAGAAAATTTGCCAACTGCTTTTTATGTGCAGTAGAAGAAGCCAGTTCATCAAATAAATCGCTAAGCGTTTTATCTTCAGTTAGCTGTTGTGCATCATATGCAGTGAGTCCGAACTGCTCTATATAAGTGGCCACTCTTTCGGCTGGCATGGCAGGCAATGACAGCTTAACCTGTTGGATGAATTCATCGGTAAAGTCAAATGGAGCAAGATCTGGCTCAGGAAAATACCGATAGTCTTCTGCATCTTCCTTTGTTCGAATGGAAAAAGTGCTCCCTTTATCCGCATCATAGCCCCTTGTTTCTTGAATGACAACTCCTCCCGTTTCCAAGATACCAGAAAGCCGTTTAACTTCAATTTCAATGGCGTGGCCAAGATGTTTAATGGAATTGAGATTTTTAACTTCCACTCTTGTTCCTAGTTTTTTTGCGCCATGCAAGCGTACAGAAATATTGGCATCACACCTTAAACTACCTTCTTCCATATTTCCATCACAAATGCCAATCCAACGCACCAGCTTTCTCACCTGGGTTAGGTAAGCTGTAGCTTCTTCTGCGCTATGCAGAACGGGCTCCGTAACAATCTCAATCAGTGGAACTCCTGCCCTATTATAATCCAGATAGGTAACTGCATCACTTTGATCGTGTATACTTTTTCCAGCATCCTCTTCAAGATGAATACGTGTAAGTTCAATATTTCGCTCACCCATTGAAGTGGTGATTTGAACATCACCTCCGCTACAAATTGGTGTAGTATGCTGTGATATTTGATAGCCCTTAGGCAAATCAGGATAGAAATAATTTTTTCTTGCAAAATAATTATGCTTTGCAATTGTAGAATTACAAACCAGTCCCATTTTGATCGCATAATCTATTGCCTTTCTATTCATTCTTGGCAAGGTGCCTGGGTGTCCGAGTGTAATTGGACTTACATGCGTATTGGGTGATGCCCCGAAGGATGCGGCATCACCAGCAAACAACTTACTCTTTGTCTGAAGTTGTGCATGGACCTCAAGGCCTATAATAGTTTCATATTTTGCTGAGAGATCAACAGACATCCTGTTTATGGTTTCGTATAAATTAAAAATTAGCTGATGCAATAAATTCTTTCACAGCATCAATTGTTTTTTGCAAGCCCGCCGCGTCTTGTCCACCTGCAGTAGCCAGCGCCTTTTGTCCACCACCACCACCTTTGATCAAGCCCGCAACGTGGGTCTTGATGAGCATTACGGCATCAAGCCCCTGATCAGAAACCAAAGCATCAGAAAGTCCAATAGAAACATTGGGTTTACCGGAAATATTGGCTCCAAGAATAATTACTGAATTTTCATTTGCAGATCTCAGCTCATTACATATTTTCTTAAGGGCATCTGGAGAGGATGAGTCAACAACTGCCCCGATAAAGTGAATGTTTCCAATCGACTCAACTTTGTTCAGCAACTCCGTTTTCAAGAAGCCCAGCAAGCGATTTTCCACCTGTTCAAGCTGCTTTTTTACTGAAGTAAATTCCTCAGCCTGCTGTTCGATTGCTCGAACCAGGTCGCGAGGATTCTTGAACATTAGATTTACTTGTTTTATCAGTGACTGATCTTGATTTATCTTCTCTTCTGCAGCAACACTACACACTGCCTCAATGCGTCTTACACCAGCTGCAACCCCAGATTCAGAAATCACAACACAATATCCCAGTTCCCCAGTAGTGCCAACATGGGTGCCACCACAGAGTTCAACAGAGTAGGAAGGATCAATGGTTACTACCCGAACAGTTTCTCCGTACTTCTCGCCAAATAAGGCCATCGCACCTAGCTTTATTGCATCGTCTTTAGGCATTTCCTTAATGATCACCGGAATATTCTCCCGTATTTTTTGGTTCACGATAGCAGTAACAGCATCAATCTCATCATCACTCGTCTTTGAAAAATGTGAAAAATCAAAACGCATTCCTTGATCATTCACCAACGAACCCTTTTGTGCAACATGAGTTCCCAGTACGTTGCGCAGAGCAGCATGCAGGAGATGGGTTAGGGTATGGTGATTGGTGATTTCTTTTCTTCTTGCAGTATCTACACTAGCAAGCACATCCGCAACAAGGGTATCGGGCAGTGAGGCAACGGTATGAACAATAAGGTCGTTTTCTTTTTTTGTGTTGACCACTTCAATAACATGGCTGCCCATGGTAATGGTTCCCGTATCTCCCACCTGACCTCCACTTTCTGCATAGAAAGGAGTTTTCTCTAATACAACCTGAAAAGTAGTTTGTCCTTTTGCAGTCACTTTCCTATATCTCAGCAGTTTTGTTGAGCAAGAAAGTTCTTGGTACCCTATAAAAGAGTGATCCGTTTTTTGTGATGTTGTCAATTCAACCCAATCATCAACATCTGATGCAGTAGCAGCGCGGCTCCTATTTTTCTGGGCCAGCATTTCCTTTTCAAAACCTGCTTCATCCACTTTTATTTCATGCTCTTGTGCAATCAATCTTGTGAGGTCAATCGGAAACCCATAGGTATCATACAATTCAAATGCTGCAGCACCTTCAATAATTCCTGTTTCATTTGAGACCGCAAGAATATCATCTATCTTTTTAAGTCCCTTGCCGAGTGTGCGGAGAAAAGTATCTTCCTCTTCTTTGACTACTTTACTAACAAAAGAAAGCTGTGCATTGAGCTCGGGAAATACATCTTTGAATTGCTCTGCTAATCTGGGCATAAGCTTATACAACATGGACTCTTTTACATCCAAGTAGGAATAATAATACCTCACTGCCCTGCGGAGAATTCTTCTGATCACATACCCAGCACCTGTATTTGATGGAAGCTGGCCATCTGCGATGGTAAAGGCAATAGCTCTGATATGATCGGCCAATACCCTAAATGCAACATCTTGTTTTGAATCGCTGGCCGTATATTTTTTACCAGACAAAGCTTCTGTGGTCTTGATAGTTCCAGAGAAGATATCGGTATCATAGTTAGAAGACTTTCCTTGAAGCACCCTAACAAGACGCTCTAGGCCCATTCCAGTATCTACATGGGTTTCTGTAAGGGGTTGAAGACTTCCATCCTTCAAACGATTATATTGTATGAACACATTGTTCCAAATCTCAATTACCTGCGGGTGATCTTTGTTTACCAGTAAACGGCCAGGCAGCTGTGACCGCTCTTCGTCAGAGCGACAATCCACATGGATTTCAGTGCAAGGGCCACAGGGTCCTGTATCGCCCATCTCCCAAAAATTATCTTTTTTATTGCCAAAAACAATTTGATCCTCAGGCAATAATTCCTTCCAGGTTGCAAGTGCAACAGTAGATGCAGGAATATTTTCTTTTTGATCGCCTTCAAAGACGGTAGCATAAAGTCTGGATTTATCAATCCCATATACTTCAGTCAACAGCTCCCAACTCCATGCGATGGCTTCCTTTTTGAAATAATCCCCAAAACTCCAGTTCCCCAACATTTCAAACATGGTATGGTGATAGGTATCTACCCCCACTTCCTCCAGATCATTGTGTTTACCACTGACTCTCAAGCACTTCTGTGTGTCTACTACCCTTTTGTATGGAGGTGGGGTATTTCCAAGGAAGTAATCTTTGAACTGATTCATTCCTGCATTTGTGAAAAGTAGGGTTGGATCATCCTTCAAAACAATCGGTGCTGAGGGTACAATATGATGCCCTTTACTTTCAAAAAATTGTAAAAATTTATTCCTAATGTCTGCTGAGGTCATTTCTTAAGCCTTTTTAAGGGATCCATCTTGGATCAATGGGTTATATTTGCTGAGTTGTCAAGGCTGCAAAAATACATTATTTATCAGATGTGGCGTGGTGGCGATTGCTCAAAAGGCATATAGAAATGAAGAAGATTAAATATTATTATAATACCCAGACGCTCAGATATGAGAAGCAGGTTGTGCCCTTTAGGGAAACTTTGCTTAAAATACTAGCCTTCCTCTCTGCGGCAATCGTAACTGGGGCCATCATTGTTTCAATTGCTTTTCGATTTATTGATTCTCCAAAGGAGAAACTCCTCAGGGCTCAACTTGAAAGCGCCCAGGAAGAAATAAAGCTTTACTCATCTAGGGTGATGGACCTGGATGAACGGATGAAGATGCTCGAAACGAGAGATAATGAAGTATACCGATCTGTTTTTGAGGCCGCCCCGATTCCTGATGGTGCCAGAGCCAGGCAAATTGAAAAAAAGAAGGAATTGCAAGTCGTTGCAGGATTAGGGAACAACGAAATAGCTGCTGGTATCAATAAGACCCTCGATATCTTAAACAACCGAATCCTAAACCAAGAAAAGTCCTACAAGGAAATTGAGGGCATGATTCGCAATAAAGAGAAGCTATTGGCCAGTACCCCTGCCATCCAGCCAATCAGCAACAAAAACCTAAATAGGCTTACGTCAGGATTTGGGTACCGAATCGATCCGCTCTACAAAACCGTAAAATTTCATGCTGGTCTTGATTTTACGGCACCCCAGGGATCACCCATTTATGCAACAGCTGATGGAATTGTACGTACCGCCGGAAATCTTGGAAATGGGTACGGAAACCATGTGATTATTTCTCATGGATATTCATACAGCACATTGTACGGGCATATGTATAGGGTAAAGGCTAAGAATGGACAGCGGATTAAACGTGGAGAAGTAATTGGCTATGTAGGAAATACCGGAAAATCAACTGGTCCACATCTTCACTATGAGGTAATCAAAGGAACAAAACACCTAAATCCTATTTATTTCTTCTATAATGACCTTACTTCTGCGCAGTACCAAGAAATCCTAAAACTGGCAGCATCTAGAAATCAGTCCTCCGACTAAGCAGCACTGTGCATAAATAGCCACAAATGGATACCGTTTAGTGGTTAATTTCGTAGTAATGTTTGAACAATTAGACATTTTTGGAGGAGCGCCGACCAGGCCAAAAGAAACACCTAAAAAGAAGTACGCTCTCGTGCCTCCTGTTAAAGTCGTTGAAGAGTCGCCAACACCTCTTGAAACCCCTTCAACAGCAGCGGATATTCAAGAACAGGCAATAGAAGTAAAACAAACTGCTGAAGTGGCAGACCCCATTACTGAAGATGTGCATGAAACAATTGCCAAACACCAAGATATCAGCATTGATCATCAACCTGAAAAAGATAAATCCGGAGGAAGACATGCCATCAACACATTTGATGCTGATGCTGCACTGGTTGACATTCCCGAAGATGAACAACTTCATAGCAAACAATACTATCCTATAGGTGAAGTAGCATCAATGTTTAATGTAAATATTTCCCTGATTCGTTTTTGGGAAAAAGAGTTTGATATTCTAAAACCGAGAAAAAACAAGAAAGGCGATCGGTTATTTAGGCCTGAGGATATCAAGAATCTTAAGCTGATTTATTTTCTACTTCGCGAGAAAAAATACACCATAGACGGAGCACGCACCTTCCTTAAAAAAGGGAAAAAAATGCAAGGGCAATTTGAAGCCATTGAAAGCCTTAAAAACATTAGAGTAATGTTGCTTGAGCTCAAGGCAAGTCTTTCTTGAAACTTTTCTGACTCCTTAGTGACCGCCCCCAAATAGCCTGTCTTTCCCCGCCAGTCCAACACCCCTCGACTCTAATACCTGCAGCACAATTAGATTAATCCTTTGTTTCAGCTGGTTGAACTCAGCTCCTTGAACCAGCTCAGTAAGAAATTCAATTGTTATTGTATAAGAATCGAGATGAATATCTGATAGCAGCACCGTCAGTTCAGCAACTTCAGGCATCACAACCTTTTCTTCCAGCTCAATAATCAACTGGCTGATTTGGAGCGCAGAAGTTTTAAGATCAATGTGCAATATCAGCTCTCCTCTTCGTCTATCCCGCTGCGACTGATTGTCTACAATACTGTCAACCATTTGTTTATTTGGAATGGTTACGTAGGTCTTATCGGCGGTTCTAATACGGGTACTTCTTAATCCTATACTCTCAACATGCCCATTGATCTGATGAACCTTGAGTAGATCCCCTACCCTAAAAGGTTTATCGAAAAATATGATAAAAGAAGCTATCAGATTTTCTAGACTCTCCTTAGCGGCAAGTGCTATAGCGGCACCAACTAAACTAAGCCCTGCCAAGAGTTTTGTGATGTCCTGGTGAAACACAAACCTAATCATCACGAGGATACAAATGATAATCGTAATTACTTTTAAAAATTCTCGAAAGAATATAATCAGCTGCTCATCTGAATCATCTTGACCAGAATCCGCCTTTTTCTTCATAACGACAGCCATGTAGTCGATGACACGCAAAAGGGTGTAGAAGAAAAGATAGATCAACAATCCAATAGCAAAGCGATCCAATAGGTCTTGGGACCCCAATTTCATGAACTTAAACTTAAATACGCGAGGGAAATTCAAATTATCGAAGGCGAGATAAGCCGATAGGAAAACAATGAAATTCTCAAGGGGGGAGAGCACCCTATCAAAGAACTCTTTTTCATTTATAGTTCTGCCCATTTTTCTGAAACCAAAAAAAAGTAGCCTGGTCAAATTTTTGCTTGCTCTTTTTTTCAAGATCAATACCAACAGGATAAATCCAAATACAATGAGATAATCACTAATTGGATTATTTAATACAACACTGTTTAATAGTTCTCGCATAACTTGAGGCGTTTAATTATTTTTCCATTCATACCAGCTGATCGCTTCATCCGTGCTAACATAACATCCTTTAATGCCAAAACGAATATAATCAGCAGTACTAATTTCCTTTGGCAATTGGATTGATTTAATATCTATGCTATTGGGGGTGTAAATCATGAGTTGCTTATCTTTTATGCCGGCAATACTCTTCCCTAGCGGCTGAACATTTGTCCACCCCATCAACGCAATACGATTCTTCAATGCTCCGTAGTAATCAAAAATGAAAAGTCCATTTTTTTCGTCATACAAATAAAGATAGCCGCCCAAATCAAAAATGATTGAAGGGGTAATTGTTTCAGAAAAGATGAGCCTTAAGTCTGCAGACTCAAACAATACTTTTCCTTCATCATTGATTTTTTTAATCTTGCTTTCCTGCTCATCAAATACCCATATTAAATTATCATAACTCTGGGAAATAGCCTGTACCTGAAAAATCTGTGACCTGCGAAGATCAATTTTATTCACCACCTGCATCATCCTATCGAGTACGAGAATAGTGCGATAGGCCTTAAAAAAAAGTAGGCTTCTTAGTGGATTACTTGCAGAGATGCTATGCAGCTTACCATATCTTCTCACATCATTGAAAGATCCCATTGAATCAAGGTTCCCGTTGTATTTCTTAAGCTGACCAGATGTGGTTAGTGCAAATAAATTTCCTATCTCATCTGGCATGAAATAAGAAAATGAACCGCTGATCTCTTTTGTTTTAAGAATAGATTGCTGTTCTTGTGCGTTAAGAAGACCAATGGCAGATAAGAGGATTGATGTCAAATACAACCGCATTATCATGTCAATTGTATTTCAATGAAAGTTGATTGCCATCAAATTCAGCATATGAATCGTATCGAATCCAATCACCAAGATTGATGTACCTGCTTGTTTCGTTTAGCGAGAAATCAATGGGGAGGTGCCTATGGCCAAAAATGAAGTAGTCGTAAAGTGTATGCTTGAGAACATCTCTGCAATACAGCACCAACCACTCGTTTGACTCGCCCAAGAACTGCTCATCGGTATTGCCGGTTACAGCCCTGCTGCTCCTGCTGAAATACTGGGCAATTGACATTCCAATCCTAGGGGGCAGGATCCCAAATATAAATTTAGACACCGGGCTTCGAAATATTTTTTTGATGAATTTATATCCATGATCCGCAGGCCCGAGTCCGTCACCATGACCAATTAAAAAAGTCTTCCCATTGAATACAAATTCCTTAGCCTCAAAATACACTGGTATATTGAGTTCTTTTTCGAAATAGCCAGACATCCACATGTCATGGTTGCCAACAAAAAAATGGATAGGTATCCCCTTATCGGTGATCTCTGCCATTTTTCCTAAGATGCGCACAAACCCCTTTGGAACAACCGTTTTATACTCAAACCAGAAATCAAATAAGTCGCCAAGGATAAAAAATACGGCAGCATCAGCAGATGCCTTTTCTAAAAAAGACACAACTTTTCTTTCACGTGTGATACTGGACGAATGGTCCGGAATACCCAGATGAAAATCTGATAAGAAATATATTTTTTTTCCTTCCGGAATTTGCATTTTCAAATATACTCAAGTAAATGGGATTTACTTACTGTGCCTATGCCTCGAGCAGAAAGCAGTAAACTTCTTTTGGACCATGAACCCCCACAACAAGGGTTTTCTCGATATCTGCAGTTCGGCTAGGCCCGGTTGCAAATGAGATTGATGAAGGAATTTGTGTGCCATATTTTTTTTGAAGAAATATGAATGCGTCTTTGATGTCATACACAAGCTGACTGGTTTTTGCAATGCATATATGTACAGGGGCATAAACACTGGTCGTTCGTCCGGATGATTCAGCTGTACTTAATACCATTGAGCCGGTTCTGGCTACCAGCAATTCACACTTGGTTATGGAGACGTCTACATCAACCAAAGGCTTTTCAGTGAAATGAGTAAAGCCAAAGGAAGATAATGCCTGCTTAATGTTCTCATCAACACAATAAACATCATTCCATGATTTTTCATCAACGAGGCGGGAAATTTGTGCTACCAGGTCTTCCTCACTTTCACAAAAAGAAAACTTACCTAACAATGAAGTAAACTTTTCAGCAAACAAGACAGCCAAATCGTCTCCATTTGAGCTAAAAGAGAATTCAGTTTTATCGATGCCGGGATAGGGCTGGTCTACACGTTGTGTAAGCGCCTTTCTTATATTCTTCAGTATCCCCTCTTTAGCCGAAGATGCTTCCATTTTTATGCAGGATTTGATTCCTCGTGGGTTGTTTCAGGATTAATTGGTTCTTCCGCAACTGGTGCATCAACAGTAGGTTGAGCAGGTGATTCATCTTCATCCTCTGCAAATATCTTTTTCTCACCATAAGGACGCTTACCAATAAGGTCTTCTACATCCTGCTGGTGGAGCACTTCTCGATCGAGCAATGCCAAGGCAATCCGCTCAACTTCTGCTTTCTTTTCGGTCAACAATGCTTTGGTTCTCTGGTAAGCTTGATCTACAAGAACACGCACCTCATTGTCAATCAGCTTTCCGGTCTCTTCACTATACGGCTTAGTAAACGTACTTTCCTGTTGCGGATCGTAGAAGCTCACATTTCCAACCTTCTCGCTCATCCCATATACCGTAACCATTGCGTAAGACATCTTGGTTACCTGTTGAAGATCATTTTGAGCACCGGTAGAGATTTTACCAAAGAATATGTCCTCACTTGCTCTACCCCCAAGGGTCATACACATTTGATCTGTCAGCTGCTCAGTATTATATAGATACTGCTCCTTTGGCGTATACTGGGCATAGCCCAATGCAGCAACACCTCTTGGAACGATTGTAACTTTTAACAAAGGATATGCATGTTCTAAATACCATCCACAAACCGCGTGGCCTGCTTCGTGATAGGCGATGATCTTTTTCTCTTCTGGAAGGATAATTTTGTTCTTCTTTTCCAAGCCTCCAATAACTCGATCAATTGCATCCTGAAAATCATCCATTTCAACTTGTGATTTCCCCTTACGTGCCGCAATCAATGCCGCTTCATTACACACATTCGCAATATCTGCACCAGCAAAACCAGGCGTTTGTTCAGCAAGTTTATGGATATCAAGTTTTTCTGAATGTTTAATCGGCTTCAAGTGCACGTGGAAAATAGTTTCCCTTCCCTTTACATCCGGCTTGTCTATGCTGATCTGCCTATCAAATCTTCCTGGTCTTAACAAAGCACTATCCAATACATCAGGGCGATTGGTTGCTGCAAGAATAATGATCCCGCTATCTCCACCAAATCCGTCCATTTCAACCAACAGTTGATTGAGGGTATTCTCACGCTCATCATTGCTCATCATCATATTCTTACCCCTGGCTCGTCCAATCGCATCAATCTCATCAATAAATATGATACATGGCGCTTTCTCTCTTGCTTGCTTGAAAAGATCCCTCACCCTGCTGGCTCCCACACCCACGAACATTTCAACAAAATCTGAACCAGACATAGAAAAGAATGGAACCTGGGCTTCCCCTGCCATAGCTTTCGCCAATAGTGTTTTACCCGTTCCTGGAGGTCCTACTAAGAGCGCACCTTTAGGAATTTTTCCACCTAAGGCTGTATATTTTTTAGGATTTTTTAAGAAGTCCACGATTTCCATTACTTCCTGCTTTGCCTCATCCAACCCTGCCACGTCTGTAAAAGTAATGTTCACCTTTGTTCCCTTATCAAATAGCTGAGCTTTTGACTTTCCGATGTTGAAAATTCCACCGCCGCCGCCACCGCCGCCTGCGCCACCACCCATTTTCCTCATCATCAGTACAAACAATAGTCCGAACATAAGAAGAGGGAAAAGAAAATTAATTAACGGACCAAAGAATTCAGGATCACTCACAGGATCTACAGGAACTGGAGTCAGGTCTGGGTGTTCAGTGAAATACTTATCAAGGTTCTCCTGATAATCATCCACTTTAGAATAATTAAATTGGAAATGAGGCCCCTTAGAGTTTTTTGCATAGACCAACTTGTCGCCCAGCAGCTCTTTATAAACAGGTTTGTTGAGTGAATCCTTGATAATATAAACGCGAATTACTCCTTTGTTCTTGACCGGCTCAATTTTTTGAACATCATTGCCCACCAGCATTTTCTGTTTGAATTCGAGCTCGGTGATGTTGCTTGCATCTGGACTTACCCCACGTGTTACCTGATATCCAATCAAGACTACGGCAGCAATAACATAGATCCAATAGAAACTGAATTTAGGCGCTTTCCCTGTTGGTGGAGTACCACCAGCTTTTTTACTGCGCTTGAAGGACGAAAACGGCCCTGATTTTTTATCGTTGGTATTATCTTCCTGATTCATATGGAGTCTTTAATACTTAATTATTTTTTTGCCTTCTTAAAGGAGATTTTGTTGCGGCTGATTTTTTTACCGGAGCTTTTTTTACTGGCTCTTTTTTCGCTGCTGCTTTTTTCGCTGGAGCTTTTTTTACTGGCTCTTTTTTCGCTACTGCTTTTTTTGCTGGAGCTTTTTTTACTGGCTCTTTTTTAGCTGCTGCTTTTTTTGCTGGAGCCTTTTTTACGGTCTCTTTTTTAACTGCAGCTTTTTTTGCTGGAGCCTTTTTTACAGATTCTTCTTTAACAGAAGATTTCTTGGCAGCCTTCTTGTTGAGTGATTCCAGATGAACCAATGCCTCATCCTCTTCTTCAGTGCTTTCCCCATCACTCCACATTTCTTCGAGCTTATAAAACTTTCTTGTTTCACTAAGGAAAACATGAACAACCACGTTCACGTAATCAATGAGTATCCACTGAGCAGCACTATGCCCCTCGTGCTTATAAGGAATCTCCCCACATTCTTTTTTTGCACTTACCTCCACCCAGTCGGCAATGGCCTTGACCTGAGTAGTTGAGGAAGCTTCGCAAACTATAAAAAAGTCTGAAACAGCTTCGTTTATTTTACGTAAGTCTAGGGTAATGATGTGCTCACCTTTTTTATCTTGAATTGCTTCAATTATTACTTTAAGGATTTTGCTGCTTTTGCTTAGTCTCGCAAATTTCTTTTGCGTCGCTTTTTCTTCAGTTTTCGATGTCAAATGAATGTTTTTTTTGTTCGGTAGATGATCAATTACATTATCCCCCGGCAGGCTCTTAATGGCGTCCTAATGACTAAAAGGTTTTCTTGACTATCTTGCTCAAAAATACGAATTAATTTCTATCCCTAGGGAACATGGCAAGCCAACCTTTTATCATCCTTGACAGTACAGAGAGTACCAATAACCATGCCATGGAAGCCCTACGTTCTGGCAGTGTAGCTGATGGTACAGTTTTTTTTGCACTGGAACAAACCAAAGGCAAGGGCCAAAGAAGCAAGCCATGGTATAGCAACAAGGGTGAAAACCTTGTCCTGAGCACGATTCGGAGTACTGCTGCCCTAAAAATCGACAACCAATTTCCAATTTCCTGCATTACTGCACTGGCATGCCACGACCTGATTTCATCCTATACAGATGATGATGTCCGCATTAAATGGCCTAACGACTTGTATTGGCGTGACAGAAAGGCAGGGGGCATTCTTATAGAAAACATGATCAAGGGCAATTCTTGGGATAATGCCATCATAGGAATTGGCATAAACATCAACCAAACCATCTTCCCAGAGATGCCTAATCTACCAGTTTCACTGAAACAAATCACAGGAACATCCTTCGACCCTATTGCGCTGGCCAAAGAACTTTGCATAAACCTAGACAGACGTTTGCACTTGTTGAACTCGGGGGAATTTGAGCAGCAGCTCTTGGAATACAATGCAAACCTGTACAAAAAAAATGAAGCTGTTCAGTTCAAAAAAGCGAACAGAAAATTCGAGGCCACTATTAATGGAGTAAATGAACAGGGACAACTCATCCTGACACATGGCGTTCAGGAAACAATTGATTTTGGAGACCTAGAATGGATTCTATAAACCGAAACCCGCAGCAATTTCGGCTGCATGTATCTTCGCTTTTGGCTTGGCTATGACTTTTACAATCGTTCCCTTTTCGTCAATTAAAAATGTAGTGCGGAATACGCCCATGTATTTATTTCCGTAAAGCGACTTCTCACCCCAAACGCCAAACTGCTCTACCAGCTTCTTTTCGGTATCCGCGATAATGCTGAATGGCAGTTTATTCTTGGAGATAAATTTGAGGTGCGACTTCTCATCATCTGGACTTACACCAATCACTTCAATCCCTTTTTTTGCCAGCTCCTTGAACCCATCACGAAGATTGCAGGCCTGAACAGTACAGGTACTGGTGTTGTCTTTGGGATAAAAATACAAAGCCAGCTTTTTCCCTTTGAAATCTGCTAGTTTGATCTTCTTTCCATCTTGATCGATTGCGGTAAACGCTGGTGCTTTTTTGCCTTCTTCCAATATCATAGTTTTGATTTTAACGTATTGTTATTGTCCACTCCCTATTGCTGCTGTTCCCAGCAACATCCTTAACAAGGACTGAAAGTTTATGTTCACCAGAAGGGAAGTGCTCATCCACAGTGTACACAAACCTATTCTCAAAGGGCTGGAACATAATCCATTGACCATCAAGCCGCCCGATAAGCTGGTCAATGATTTTGTTATTGTCAGTTGCATCAATAACGATTCTGGTACCAGCAGACACGAAGGCGCCGTTAGCCAGAGATGAGCTGATTATTGGAGGCTCCAGATCTTCTAAAAGTTGAAAGAAGCCCATGTTGCGAAATTCTGCTGCAAAAAAACCTTTCTCTTCAGCTGCTTTCTTGATTTCTGTCTTTGTTTTGTAGGTTCTCTTAACCACTACCCGATCCGAATTAATCATTGCCCCAATCCTATTGGGCTTGATGCGAATAGTGAAGCGACTATGCACTGGAACATGCTCGGGTAGCGTTTGATAGACTGAGGAAAGTTCTGTATTGCTTTTTGCATAGAAAGAAAGCAACTGAAAGTGAACATCATCATAAAAAGCATCCTCATGGAATACTAGCTGAAGATTAGGGTCTTCATAAACATTGAGCTGTCCGGCCGTCATCAACACACCTTCTTTTCGAGTTGTCGTTGATTTTCCAGGCTTTCGTCTCACTTGAAACTCTGCTATTGAGCTATTTTCATTAGCATCTGCAACCCTGAGAGCGTAGCTTGAAGCAATATCCTCCAATTCAATATAGTTTTTTTCCTGAGGCACTGTGTAGATGTTCAACCCAAAATCTTTCGGAGGAAAAATCATTTGATAATAGGCCCCTCCCTTCAATTTTGCCATGTAATCAATATGTCCATTCAGGTATCTTGTTTTATCATACCCAATATTATCCAACTTGAAAGACGAAAGAGTTTCTCCGTCATGCTCAAGAGTTGCACTATATATTCCATTGGGATTAGAAAACCCTGTAATTCGATCAATCGCTTGAATGGCAAGAAACGCCCTGTCGAATGGAAGTTCAATAACCCTATCTGTTAAATACCTACCGCCCCTCTTCACCAATCCAACCAGGATGGGTTGCTGTTCGTAAACGCTGTAATCACGGTCATAAAAAGCGATTCGATAAAGATCTGGAGGAGTGATATCCGTGAGTGGGAACTTAAAAAGAAGTGGATTTAAACAGTTTTCTGTCTCGGTGTCCCTTATTTCATAATGGACATGTGGCCCTTGAGAAGCCCCAGTGTTGCCACTATACCCAATAAGTTGCCCTTTTTTAACAGGTAACAGGTCTGAAGGAACGACCAAGTCAATCTTCCAAGTCTCCTGAGCATATTGATTGTCCTTCAAAAACAGCTCGGCTGCAGGGATGAATTTGTTCATATGGGCGTATAGCGTGGTTGTTCCGTTTGGATGATTGATATAAATAGCTCTTCCAAATCCTCCAGCTTCTATCTTCATCCTTGATATGTAGCCATTGGCAGGGGCATACACCGGAAGGTTCTCCTGAGATTCGGTAGACAGGTCAAGTCCCATGTGAAAATGATTCGGCCTCATTTCACCGAAATTTGCATTCAGCTTGGGTTTAATCGAAAGCGGATAAGAAAAAAATGATTGTCTGGAAATTGGCTGTGCAATAGCCCCCAAGCCTATGAAAACCCCAACTGCAAAAACGCAAATGTGCCTGTTTTTAAATCTCATATTGCAAAACTACTTGAGCAAAAATTGAGTTCTTGATTTTTTTTAAAAAAATCATCAACCCCATACAACTATTTTGCAACAGCGGTTGTCTATAGTACTAGATACCCATGAAACAGATACTTAAAAAATTAATATTGATTTTGGCTTCTGTCTTTACCCTCTTTGGCTCAAGCAAAAGAAAGGGTGAGCAACCCATGTCGGATGCCATCAATATGCGTAACCAAGGAGATGAAATCATTTTGGAAGATTTCGAAATGGCGGCCTACCATAATCACGCCTAAATTTCCACCAAGTTTCAACAGAATAAGCTCCCTACTGGAAATACATCAATATTTAGTTCAGAAAGTAGTGTGCATCTATTACCTTTGCCCCCCGGGAACAGCCCGGTTTTTTTATGCCCATAACCCAGTAATTACAATTTAAGATCATGCCAAAAGATCCCTCCATAAAGTCAGTACTCATCATCGGTTCAGGACCAATTGTAATTGGACAAGCTTGTGAATTTGACTATTCAGGCACTCAAGCAGCAAGAAGCCTTCGAGAGGAGGGCATTGAGGTTATCCTGATCAACTCAAATCCAGCTACCATCATGACCGACCCGATGATGGCAGACAAGGTTTACCTCCTCCCCCTAACAACAGAGAGTATTGAGCAGATTCTGATTGAAAATAATATTGATTCCGTTCTGCCAACTATGGGTGGACAAACTGCGCTAAACTTGGCAAAAGAGGCAGAAGAGTTGGGCATCTGGGAAAAATACAATGTTCGCCTTATTGGGGTGGATATTAAAGCCATTGACAAAGCGGAGGATAGAGAGAAATTTAGACAGTGGATGATCCAAATGGGAATTTCAGTTGCCCCAGCCAGAACCGCTAACTCATTTTTGGAGGGGAAAGAATTTGCCCAAGAAATTGGCTTCCCTCTTGTGATCCGCCCATCATTCACACTCGGTGGAACAGGTGGCGGGATTGTATACGTTAAAGAACACCTTGATGAGGCATTGAATCGTGGACTTTCTGCATCCCCAATGCATGAAGTCTTGGTAGAGAAGGCTGTTTTGGGATGGAAGGAATTTGAGCTGGAATTGCTAAGGGATATGAATGACAATGTTGCGATCATCTGCACAGTAGAGAACTTTGACCCCATGGGAGTTCATACAGGAGACTCCATCACCGTTGCTCCTGCCATGACACTAAGCGATACCGCATTTCAATTAATGAGAAATACGGCCATCCGAATGATGAGAGATCTTGGGAATTTTGCGGGAGGTTGCAATGTGCAGTTTGCCCTAAACCCCGAAACTGAAGAAATTATTGCGATTGAGATCAATCCACGGGTAAGTCGCTCTTCCGCATTAGCCTCTAAGGCCACTGGTTATCCAATTGCCAAAATTGCTGCAAAACTTGCATTAGGATATTCGTTGGATGAACTCAAAAACCAAATTACACAGACAACCTCAGCATATTTTGAGCCAGCACTCGACTACGTCATTGTGAAAGTTCCAAGATGGAATTTTGATAAGTTCAAAGGAGCTAATGATACCCTCGGACTACAAATGAAATCTGTAGGAGAAGTCATGTCAATTGGAAGAAGCTTTACTGAGGCTATCCAAAAAGCTTGTCAAAGTCTTGAGAACAATGCTGTTGGTCTAGGATATTACGGCAAAAGTTTAATGCATGCAGAAGAGATATTGGAATACCTAAAAACTCCGAAGTGGGACAGGATTTTCAGAATCAAAGATGCACTCATGATGGGCATCAGTGTAAAATCAATTTGCCAAGCAACAAGAATTGATCGTTGGTTTATTTACGAAATACAGAAGATTGCAGACATAGAAAAAGAAATTGGGAAGTATAAATTTGATTCGCTTCCAATTGAACTTATCAAGAGAGCTAAACACCATGGCTTTAGTGATGAACAGATCTGCCGCATCATGCAGGATGGAACTGAAGATGGCTTATACGAGAAAAGGAAAGCTGCTGGGATTACCAGGGTATATAAAATGGTGGATACCTGCTCTGCAGAATTTGAAGCCAAAACCCCCTACTTCTACAGCACCTTCGAAAACGAAGGATCAAATGAAAGTAAGCCAAGCAACAAAAAGAAGATTATTGTTTTGGGTTCCGGACCAAACAGAATTGGCCAGGGTATCGAGTTTGACTATTGCTGTGTACACGGCCTACTTGCCATCAAAGAATGTGGATACGAAGCCATTATGGTAAACTGTAATCCAGAAACTGTTTCTACAGATTTTGATATTGCCGATAAACTTTACTTCGAGCCGGTGTATTGGGAACACCTTTGGGAATTGATTGAGCATGAAAAACCAGAAGGAGTAATTGTTCAGTTGGGTGGGCAAACGGCCTTGAAGCTTGCTGAAAAACTTCATGAAAAAGGAATTAAAATCATCGGAACATCATTTGACAATATGGATATCGCAGAAGATCGCGGACGATTTAGCGATATGCTGAAAAGTCTTGATATCCCATATCCAAACTATGGAACAGCATATAGTGTTGACGATGCTGTTGAAGTTGCACAACAAGTTGGCTATCCAGTACTGGTAAGGCCATCATATGTATTGGGTGGACAACGCATGAGGATTGTAATCAACGACGATGAACTTGAACAAGCAGTTGTAAGCTTACTAAAACATCTTCCTGGCAACAAAATCCTAATCGATCATTTTCTTGACCGTTGCCAAGAAGCTGAAATTGATGGAATTTTTGATGGAGAGAATTTCCACGTGATGGGCGTGATGGAACATATTGAACCTGCTGGTATACATAGTGGCGATAGCAATGCAGTCTTGCCTGCCTTCAACCTTACCCCACTGGAGGTAACCACGATGGAATTCTATGCAGAAAAAATTGCCCGCGCACTAGATATCAGAGGACTCATTAATATTCAGTTTGCAGTTAAAAAAGGACAGGTCTTTGTAATCGAAGCAAATCCAAGAGCGTCAAGGACTACACCATTCATCGCAAAAGCGTATCAAATACCTTATCTGAATATTGCTACCAAAATCATGATTGGCACTCACAAGCTTACCGACTTCACCTATGAAAAGAAATTGGAAGGCTTTGCCATCAAAGAGCCAGTATTCAGCTTTGATAAGTTTCCGGGAGTAAACAAAGAATTAGGCCCCGAAATGAAATCAACTGGTGAAGCCATTAGGTTTATCAAAGACCTCAGGGATCCTTATTTCAGAACGCTCTACAAAGAGCGCAGCATGCACCTGAGTAAATAATCATCAATTACATTCATTACAGGCCTCAATAATAATATTGCAGGCCTGTTTTATTTCCTCTTCTGAAATAATAAGTGGTGGCGACAACCGCATGCAATGTGACGCAAAGAGAAACCAATCAGTAAATACCCCTTTGCTGATGCAGCAGTCAATGATTTTCTTGTTGGTTGAATAGGAATCAAATTCAATGGTCATGAGTAATCCCTCAGACCTGAATGCTTTTATTTTTTCATGCACCAACAGACTTCTAAACATCTGTTCCCGAGCCGCAACTTGAGCAATTAACTTTTGCTCAATTAAAAATTCCAATCCAGCAAGGCCAGCAGCGCAAGAAACTGGATGTCCACCAAAAGTAGTGATGTGGCCTAGTACGGGATTATTTGTAAATGCATTCATCCGCTCTCTGCTTGAAACAAAGGCACCCAGTGGCATACCGCCACCTAGCGCCTTTCCCAATAAAAGGATGTCAGGCACTATGCCAAATTTTTCAAACGCAAACAAATGACCTGTTCTTCCAAAGCCCGTTTGAATTTCATCCAGTACAAGCAAAGCACCTGTTTCATCAGATCGCGTCCTCAACAAATGCAACCACTCCTTAGAAGGAGCAATCACCCCACGTTCTGCCTGAATAGGCTCAGCAATCACACATGCTGTATGCTCATCAATCAAATGAAGTTGATCTGACTGATTATGATCGAGATGAACAATTCCTGGAAGTAGGGGCCTATAGGCATTGCGCCAATATTCGCTTCCCATCACACTAAGCGCCCCTTGCGTTGAGCCATGGTAAGACTCTTTAAAGGCAACAATATTTGTTCTACCCGTGATTCTCTTTGCCAATTTCATAGCCCCTTCCGTAGCCTCTGTCCCTGAACTGGTGAAATACACCGAGTCGAGTGAAGGTGGCAATAATTCTGAAAGCCTCTTGGCATACATGACCTGAGGTGATTCCACCAATTCGCCATAGACCATGAGATGCATGTATTTATCGACCTGATCCTTTACCGCCTGAACAACAAGAGGATTACTGTGCCCAATATTGCACACACTAATCCCACTAATTAAATCAAGGTATTCCTTCCCTTGTTTGTCCCACATTTTACAACCCTTTGCTTTAACAATCTCGAGAGCGAGGGGTGCAGTGGAAGTTTGAGCAACATGCCTTAGAAAAAGTTCTCTTTGGTTCATCAAGACAAAGTTCCGCAATATGCAATAACTTTAAGAAAAAATATGCCAGTCATTCTTCCAGTTAAAGGCATTTCCCCAGTTTTCGGTGAGGATATTTTTATTGCACCCAATGCAACCGTTGTTGGTGATGTAAAAATGGGGGCATCGTGCAGTATTTGGTTCAACGCCGTTATTCGAGGCGACGTCAATTCAATTGTGATTGGAGATCGTGTCAATATTCAGGATAACGCCGTAGTGCATTGCACCTATGAAAAAAATGCAACATTCATCGGCAGCAATGTAAGTATTGGGCACTCGGCGATAGTACATGGCTGCACAGTTCATGATAATGTATTGATAGGCATGGGAGCCATTGTGATGGACAGGGCTGTGATTGGAAGCAACTCCATCATTGCTGCAGGAGCAGTGGTACTGGAGGGGACGATAGTGCCTTCAGGAACTATTTTTGGTGGTGTTCCAGCAAAAAAAATAAAAGATGTCTCACCTGAGCTCGTCAGCGGAGAGATAGAAAGAATTGCAAACAACTATTCCCTATACAGCAGCTGGTTCAAATAAATAGATACCAATGAAATTGACAATTCTAAAAATAATCGTTGCTTTTTTTATAATAGGCACCTTAGCAAGCAGCTGCTCCAGATACTCATCACTCAATCGCAACAGCAATGTGGGTGCAGAAAAGTTAATGAGCGGGAAAAAAGTTCCAAAAATGAAAAGGTTTAAAAGCTAACTACCACCCTTTGCTACCAATGCTATCAAGAATAGTACAATAACTAATGAAACGGTCTTCGTGAATTTTTCCGTCTAATACAGCCTGCTTAATCGCACAACCAGGCTCGTTCATGTGCATGCAATTGTTAAATTGACAATCATTCAGCAACCTCCTCATCTCCGGAAAATAATGGGAAAGCTCTTGTTTGGTTATATCAGCAATGGCTAATTCCCTCATGCCCGGTGTATCAATCAGTTTAGCTCCGCTCGGAAGATCCCGCATCTCAGCAAAAGTTGTCGTGTGCATTCCCTTGCCACTCCATTCACTCACTTCATTTGTTCTGATGTTTGCCCCTTCTAGAATCTCATTGATTAGGCTTGACTTGCCCACACCCGAATGTCCACTCAGCAGTGTAACCTTATCATGCATAATATCTTTCAGCTCATCCACCCCATACTTAAGCTTCATAGAGGTGAGCAGAACGCGATATCCAATCTTTTCATACATGTCTTTTCGCTCTTGAAAAATGAGCATCTCTTTTTCTCTGTAGATATCTGATTTGTTGAATACAATAACAGCAGGGATATGAAATGCTTCGCAGCTCACCAAAAACCGGTCAATGAAACCCAATGAGGTCTTGGGATCTTTTAATGTGGCAATCAACAAAGACTGATCAAGATTTGAAGCGATAATGTGGTGAAGCCTTCTGTTTGATGGTGAAATTCTATTTACATAGTTTCTTCTTGGCAATAACGCTGTAATCATTACCCGATTCTCTAGCTCATCCTCCATCTCAAATTCAATCTCATCGCCAACAGCAATGGGATTTGTTGAAGTGATGTCATCAATCTTAAATCTGCCCTTCAGCCTTGCTTTATAAAAAGCCTGATCTGTTCCCTTGACAACATACCAGCTTCCTGTAGATTTATAAACGATCCCCCTCATCATGTATGCAAGGTAAACATATCCAATTAACTCAGGTATTTTGCAACGATAGGTACACGCCTGCCGATACCGAATGCTTTTGAACTGACGCGAATAATCGGACAAAACTGGTTTCTCTTATATTCATTGCTATTGACCATTTTGAGTACCCGACGAACAAGTGTTTCATCAAAGCCTTTTGCAATGATCTCAGAAGGTCCCATTTGCTGTTCTATATATAAATACAACACAGCATCGAGCACATCATATTCAGGTAAACTATCACTATCCTTTTGCCCTGGTCTTAGTTCAGCTGAGGGAGCCTTGTCAATGATATGCTGCGGAATAATTTCACCAGCGCGATTTATATAATTCGCAAGCGCATATACCTGCACCTTATAAAGATCACCCAGCACGCTAATTCCACCAGCCATATCGCCATAGAGTGTTCCATACCCTGTAGCCAATTCACTTTTATTGGATGTATTCAAGAGCACAAACCCAAATTTATTCGCAATTGCCATCAGGATATTCCCCCTGCTTCTGCTTTGAATATTTTCTTCTGCCACGCCAAATGGAGTACCTCCAAAAAGCGGATCAAGGGCATCAAGAAAAGTATCATAAATTGATTCGATGGACACAACATGATACGGCGTCCCAAGCTTTTTACTAAGCGATACTGCATCCTCAATCGAATGTTCAGATGAAAAAGCCGAAGGCATCAATACAGCAGTTACATTTTCACTTCCAAGTGCTTCAACTGCCAGCGTCAATACCACAGCAGAATCAATCCCTCCGCTACTACCCAAAATGGCTTTTGAAAATCCCATCTTTGTAAAGTAATCCTTAATGCCAAGCACCAAGGCCGTCTTGATTTGTGAAATGCTATTAATGTCAGTCAGGCGAGAAATAATACCCTCAGCATCCTCAATCTTTCTGGTGTCAATATCGATGTGCTGTGATTTTTTTTCATTACTGGATGTTGCCAATGAAGGCCCTTCAAGTGTTGCTGTATCAACCACAACTATATCTTCCTCAAAATAATTCAATTCATGGACAAGATTTCCATTGCGATCATAGACTAGACTACCACCATCAAAGACAATTTCAGTTTGAGAGCCCACCGTGTTACAATAGATCATTGGGAGCTTGTACTTCATCACATTCAATCTGATCACTTCTTTTCGATCTTCGTCGTGATGATAATCAAATGGTGAAGCAGAAATGTTAATCATCAAATCTGGTGACTGCTTCATCAATTCGTCCATCGGGCAAATCCTATACAACGGATTGTCTCCAAGATTCCATATATCCTCACAAATGGTAAGGGCGATTTTTTTTCCTTTAAAAGTCAGCACATTCCAATTAAACGCGGGCTCAAAATATCGGTACTCATCAAACACATCATACGTAGGAAGCAACGTCTTATGAACCTCACCTTGCACCTCGCCATTATACAACAGCAAGCCCGAATTAAAAAGGTCTTTGCCCTCTCGCTGTAAATTCCTTGTGGGTGCTCCAAGAATAATTCCGATATCAAAAGAATGCAAAGCAATATCCTTAACTGTTGATTCAACATGAAGGATGAAGTCTTCAAACTCAAGAAAGTCAAGTGGAGGATACCCACAAACAGAGAGCTCAGAGAAAACAATTAAATCAGCCCCGGATTGCTTGGCATGATGTACTGCTGAAATAATTTTATCCTTATTCAGTGCAAAATTGCCGATATGATAATTCTGTTGTGCAAGATAGACCTTCATGGGGCAAAATTGAGGAATTAACCTGAATTATCGTGAAAAAGAGATGCCGGACCGTTTATTAGAATGAGTTTAGTATAATTTTGGGCAACAAACGAGAATTATACCTATACATTGCCCATGAATTCAAACAACATGAAGTCTTTTACCGCCTTATTAAGCTTAATGATCATCAGCTGCGTTCTTCTGGGCTGTAGCACCGGACCCTCCAAGCCAGATGTCAGCAAGATTAAGGTCGAACTGGTCACCAAAAGATTTGAGAAAGAATTTTTTAGGCTTGACAGCTCAACAGTTGAACATGGTTTAAATGTGTTACAAGAAAAATATCCTGATTTTTTAAATGGGTTCATCTATAAAATTCTCGGATTAGAGGGAATTGACAGCAGCAAGATAAAACCAGCAATTGTTCAGTTTATCAAAGATTACAGACCGCTATATGATTCATCAAAAACATTGGATGCTGAAATGGTTCAGATCTCCAAAGAAATTGAAGGATCATTAAAATATGTAAAATATTACTTTCCAAAGTATCCTTTACAGACTGAGTTCATCACTTTTATTGGGCCCATTGATGCCTTTGCCTATGGTGAAACCGGAGGGTATGGAGAGATCATCACACCCAATGCCCTTTGCTCAGGCCTACAACTTCATTTGGGAAGCAATTCAATGGTATATCATAGCGAGGCAGGTGCTCAATTGTATCCTGCATACATATCACGTAGATTTTCTGCTGAGTACATTTCAATCAATTGTATAAAAAATATAATTGATGATGTATACCCACCTAAAAAACAGGCAAGGGGATTAGTTGACATCATGATAGAACAGGGAAAAAGAATGTATTTACTCGACCTGTTCATGCACGATGCGAAAGAGGAATTGAAACTTGGCTACACTGAACATCAGTTGAAACAAGTAAAAGAGAATGAGGGATTTATCTGGAACTACTTTACTGAGAATAACTTGCTTTATGAAACAGATCCGTTAAAAATACGCTCTTATATAAGTGATGGCCCATCTACAGCTGAATTTGGAGAGGCTTCACCAGGATTCATTTCACTGTTTATAGGAAGGCAGATCGTCTATGCTTATTTGAAAAAGAATCCGGATACAAATATCAAATCACTCCTTTCCTTAGATGCAAGAAAGATTCTTTCAGGGTCATCCTACAAGCCTAAATAATAATAGTTAAAGCGAGTTAATCAAGGACGCTGACCCATTTGATGCATGAACCTAACATGTGAAGCAATTGCGGATCTCGTGCTGGGAAAATAGTTATAATACAGGTCAAACTTTTCGCAGGTCTCTCTAACAATCTTGCTTATTTCAGGATAATGAATATGACTGATTCTTGGGAAAAGGTGATGCTCGATTTGGTAGTTTAATCCTCCAGCAAACCAGGTCATTACTTTGTTTGTAAAAGCAAAGTTGGCCGTGGTCTTCACTTGATGGATAGCCCACTCATTCTCTATTTTTACAGGATCAACACCTGCAGCTTCAAATTCTGCATGCTCTACAACGTGAGCCAATTGAAATACAATAGCCACAGTCAGTCCGAGCGTAAACTGACTGATAACAAATCCAATCAGCCATCCCTGCCATCCAAGCATCAATAGAGGAATAATAATATAAAAACCAATGAAAAATAATTTACCAGCCCAAAAGATAATGTGCTCTTTTAAATCCATTGGTTTTAGTGCAGTAGTATGAATTTTTTTTGAGAAGTATTTTGAGTAATCCATCAAAAACATGAACAAGGATGTAAAACCATAGAGCATGAACATATATACACTTTGGTATTTGTGCATCGGCTTCCATGGTTGAGTTGAACACTGACGCATGAAAGGCATGTTGTTGATGTCATCATCAACCCCGTCTATATTAGTATAGGTATGATGAATAATATTGTGCTTGAGTTTCCAAAGGAAGGCATTGCCTCCAAGAAAGTTATTCGTTAGTCCAAGTACCTCATTCACCCATCCTTTAGTAGAAAAACTTCCATGACAGGCATCATGCATGATATTAAACCCGATGGCGGCCATGTTCAATCCAAAAAGAACCCAGAGAAAAGAAGACAAGGCCCAATGCATGTTCACGAACATAAGCACACCATACAACGCAAGAGCTCCAGGGAGGAGAATGGCTGTTTTGCCATAAAGTTTCCAATTGCCGGTTCTTTTCAGTCCGTTGCGCTCAAAATAAGCGTCGACTTCAGACTTCAATGCATTGAAAAAAACCTTGTTCGTGTTGTTGAACGATACTTTGTATGCCATGGCTAATCAGTTGCCTAAAATTTGTAATAAAGACTAAAGTAAAATTAATGCATGTTGGAGAAAGATCCGTCAATTTCTTTTAAAGGGAGCCTCCATTTGGAAAACTGGAATCTTGACCTCAAATTTTGCTTTTGTATGTACATTCTCCATCAGGTAAGTACCATACATTTGACCGAGTTCAGATTTTAGGTTGCACCCTGAAATGTACTGATATTGCTGGGCTGGGGCAATAATGGGCTGGACACCAATAACACCCTCTCCCTCAACTTCACGTTGCTCAGAATTGCTGTCATGAATATGCCAATGTCTTCTTAGCAATTGAACAGGAAAGCTGTTGTTATTTTCGATAATAATTCGATAAGCAAACATGAATTCGCCTTGGACTGGATTAGAATAATCCGCCTGATAGAATTGCTCAACACTTATCCTTACACCGTCAGTTACAATTGATTCCATCATCAATGGTTTTTTCAAATATAAAAATTAATCACAATGTCTTGGTTTTTTGTTGACCCCAATTGCCCAGATTAAGGAAATTTCACAATAATTAGTACCTTGTTTTACCTAATAAGATTCTTTTCTTAACCCCTTGAACAAGTAAAGCAGCATGAAAAAGTACGTATCCCTTCTCTTAGCACTAACAGCAACCTGTTTAATTAACGCGCAAAGCAGATCTGGGGATCCAGCACTTTCTGAGGTGTGGACGCCTGTTCCAACAATTATTAAACCAGGAAAAACCGCATCTGAAGCTCCTTCAGATGCAATTGTAATATTTAATGGCAGTGACCTGTCTTCATTTGCTGGTGAGCAAGGTAAGAAAGCGGAGTGGAGCATTGATGGTGGGGCAATGACTGTAAAGCCCGGGTCAGGACCGATATTTACCAAACAAGAATTTGGAGATTGTCAGCTACACATTGAATGGAGAACGCCATCAGTCGTAAAAGGTGAAGGACAGGGCAGGGGCAACAGTGGAATTTTTCTGATGGGGAGATATGAACTTCAGGTGCTTGACAATTATAAAAATGTTACCTATTCAAACGGCCAAGCAGGTAGCATTTACAAACAACTGATTCCACTTGTGAATGCATGCAGACAACCAGGTGAATGGCAGACCTATGATGTGATATTCACTGCTCCAAGATTTTCCAGCAACGGCAGACTTGAATCTCCTGCTAGAATTACAGTAATCCACAATGGCGTATTGGTACAAAATAACTCAACCCTTTTGGGCGCAACGGAATATATCGGGATACCCGAATACAGGGTTCACAAAAGCAAAGAACCTATTATGTTGCAAGACCATGGCGACTTAGTAAGTTTTAGAAATATCTGGATTAGAGAACTCTAGTTGAAGCAGGAACAACAGCAGCATTTACAGTTGCAGTGAATTCTTCTAGTACAGATTGCAGCTGATGCATATTGTCAATATGTTCTGTAATCAGCATAAAGTTTTTACCAACTTGTTTGAGGTGGCTCTTGTTGGTCTTGGTTTGAATATGCAGCAGAATTGAGTTGAATATGGCTGAAGTGAAATAAGGAGATTCTGGATTGTTAACAAAATAACACCTCAGTGTCTTTTGCTTGAGCGTTATCCTTTCAAAGCCTAGGGCTACGGCAATTTTTCTGCACCTTACTGTAGTAAAAAGATCCTCGACACAGTCTGGGATAGGGCCAAATCTGTCTTTCATTTCATCATGGAAATGTACAAGTTCCTCTTCATCTCTGCAATTGTCTAACCGGGTGTATAACAGAAGTCGTTCTGCAATCTGATCAACATAATGATCAGGAATCAAGATCTCCAAGTCAGTATCCACTGTACAATCTTGAACAAAATCATCTTGCTTACTGATCTCGTCCTTGAATACCTCACGGAATGCCGTGCGTTTTAATTCCCTGATGGCTTCGTCAAGAATTTTCTGGTACATTTCAAAGCCAATCTCAATCATGAATCCACTTTGTTCTCCTCCCAACATATTTCCTGCACCACGAATATCTAAGTCGCGCATTGCAATTTGAAAACCACTTCCCAATTCTGAATGTTGCTCCAATGTCTGCAAACGCTTGCGTGAATCACTTGGCAAAGTGCTCATCGGAGGAGCTAGTAAATAACAGAACGCTTTTCGATTGCTCCGGCCTACCCTTCCCCTTAATTGATGCAAGTCGCTCATGCCAAACTGATGGGCATTGTTTACAATAATGGTATTAACATTAGGAATATCAACACCGCTCTCAACAATGTTGGTGCACACAAGCACATCGTATTTCTTTTGAATGAAGTCGAAAATTCTTTCCTCAAGTTCGTGTCCTTCTAGTTGCCCATGGGCAAAGCCAACACTAAGATCTGGACAAAGACTTCTGATGAGTTGTGCCATTTCAGGCAATCCATTCACCCTGTTATGAATAAAGAATACCTGTCCGCCTCTTTCAGTTTCAAAATATAATGCATCCCTAATCACATCTTCACTAAATACCAATACCTCTGTTTGAATAGGCTGTCTGTTTGGAGGTGGTGTGTTGATGATGCTAAGGTCTCTTGCCCCCATTAAACTGAACTGCAATGTCCTTGGAATTGGAGTAGCGGTTAGCGTGAGGCAGTCAACATTTGTTTTTAAGGTCTTGATTTTTTCCTTGTGCGCGACACCAAACTTTTGTTCTTCGTCAATAACCAATAAACCCAAGTCTTTGAATTTCATATCTTTTGCCAACAGACCGTGGGTGCCAATCACAATATCAATTTTACCTTCCTCTAATTTCTGTAGGATTTCCTTTTTTTCTTTTGCCGACTTAAACCTGTTGATAAAATCAATGTTTACAGGAAAATCCTTGAGCCTATCACTAAATGTTTTATAGTGCTGATAAGCCAAAATGGTAGTAGGAACCAGAATAGCAGCCTGTCGCCCATCAATGCAGGTCTTGAAGGCAGCCCTGATGGCAACTTCAGTTTTTCCAAAACCCACATCGCCGCAAACCAAGCGATCCATTGGGTGTACACTCTCCATATCTTTTTTCACATCCGTTATTGCCTTACTTTGGTCAGGAGTATCTTCATACATGAAAGATGCCTCAAGCTCGGTTTGCATGTAGTTGTCTGGACTGTGCTGAAACCCTTGCTGTGATTTTCTATCAGCATAGAGCTTGATCAGATCAAATGCAATTTCCTTTACACGTCCCTTGGTTTTTTCTTTCAATTTTACCCAAGCGTCACTTCCAAGTTTATTTACCTTAGGCACATGTCCTTCCTTGCCAGTATATTTTGAGATCTTATGAAGGGAATTAATATTAACGTACAGAATGTCATTATCACGATACACGATACGAACAGCTTCCTGCGTATGCCCGCCCTGTTGAACTTTTTGTAGTCCACTGAACACCCCTACTCCATGATCAATATGCACAACAAAATCTCCAGGCTGAAGTTCTTTCAAGGCCCTGAGCGTAATGGCCTTGCTCTTGTTGTAAGCTTGCTTTATTTTGTACTTGTGGTAACGCTGGAAGATTTGATGGTCTGTGTAAACCACAACTCCCCTTTCTTTGTCAATAAACCCCTGATGAATTGCAGTGGGTACTGGAACAAATGAAATTTCAGCTTTAAGATCAGAAAAAATTGAATACAGCCTCTCCAGCTGTTTAGGATTTTCTGCAAAAATATAAATCTGGTGCTTGGCCAGTTCGTGTGCTTTAAGATCTTTTATCAGCAATTCAAACTGCCTATTGAATGCGGGCTGGGGCGCGATATCAAAATCAAATGCATGATTTACGTCATCCAGCGTTGAAGAAGATCCCATCTCAACAATGGTGCGACCACTAAGGTCAATTAGCAATTGATCTGTGGTGGTAAAGCCATCAGGATTGGGCTCTTTGATCTTTTCTTCAGTTTCCTTTTGATCACCTTTAGACTGATCTTTTTGACTCAAATACAACATGAAATTGTCTTCATGATCACGGTACCGATCAATAAACATTTGCCAGTGGGCATTATATACAATGGTGTTTTTCGGCAGGAGCTTAAACAGGTCTACCTTCTCTGCATCTTGATAATCTTCATCAGCATTGGGAATGATATTAACTTGCAACAACTTTCGCTCACTCAACTGAGTCTCTGGATCGAAAATTCTGATAGAATCTACTTCCTGACCAAACAGTTCTACCCGATATGGTTTTTCGTTGCCAAAAGAGTAGATATCAAAGATCCCGCCCCGCATGGCAAACTGCCCGGGTTCATAGACAAAGTCTGTCCGCTCGAACCCATAACCAACCAACCTTTCCATCAGCAACTCGGTATCCAGCATGTCATTCACCTTAATGGAAATAATATGGGTTGAGAGGGACTGGGCACTGGCTACCTTTTCCATCAACGCTTCTGGATAAGTAACTATAATTTTCCGATTCCCCCCAGAAGCAATTCTTGTCAGCGCCTCAGTCCTCAGCATTACGTGGCTGCTGCTTTGTATCCTAAAGTTTTTATCTGTTTTAAAAGAGGAAGGGAAGTAAAATAAATCGATTGGATTAATGAGCTGTTCTAGGTTGTTGTGAAAATATGCCGCTTCTTCAGCATCTTCAAGTACAAAAAGATGGTTGGAAGTCTGTAATTCAGGGCGTTGATAAAGGGCAGCAAACAACAGAGAAGAAAAGCTTCCTGAAAGCTTGGTACAAGAGATTCGTTGAGGTGTGGGCAATAGGGTAGCTGCCGCAATTTCTGAAATGCGGGGGGATTGAGCATAGTATTCTAAAAGAAACTGCAAATTCATGCCTTCACAAGAGATGCAAAGATACGATTAAAGCATTAGTAACTAGGCTAGTATTCAACAGCTCTCCCTAGAAATCCTTGGATGTTGGACAGCCAGCAGGCTGGCGGATGAATTATTATTCAATCAATGTGAACTCTATAGTTTTAATAACGTTTTATATATACCGGTCTGTAAAATTGACTAAATTGCTAATACTCACAAGACGTATATGATTTCAAAAAAGGTATGGTTGATTGCTGTGCTATCTGTTTCCCTTGCAGGTGCACTATTGCTGAAAAGGGAATCCGAGGCAAATGATTTGTCTGAAAGACTGCTCGTTTTTTCTGAAGAAGGTGATGAATTGGAAAATGAAAACTCAATCGAACGTGCAAAATACGAATGGCTGATTAGCATGGACCCAAAGACCGGTAAGATTCCTGATGGAATAAGGGCAAAGGAAATGGCATGGGCCAAAAAAATGCCTTACCGTAAAAATGGCTTATTTAACAGCAATCAGTCAAGCACTTTGCTTAACAGCACCCAATCTGACAATTTCCTTTTCAGCAGCCAATCCAACAATGTGCTGAGCAGCCTCGAGGTGAGCAATGCCTATACCGCCGCAGGCCCATCGCAGAGGGGCGGCAGAACAAGAACGGTGGTTTTTGATAAAAGATACAACGGAACCACAAATAAGGTTATCCTCGCTGGAGGAGTCACTGGCGGAATTTTTAGAAGTCTTGATGGAGGCGTTACCTGGAAGTTTGTGCATCCAGCCAATGAAATCAGAAGCGTATCCTCTATCGCACAAGATACCAGAGCAGGAAAAGAAGATACTTGGTATGCTGGCACGGGAGAGCCGATTGGAGCTTCTGCATCCTACCCCAATGCGTTTGTTTTTGGAAACGGAATGTTCAAGTCGGTTGACAACGGTATCACCTGGACCAAATTACAATCTACAAAGATTGATGCAGTAAATAATAATGCACTCAGTTCTGAATGGAGCTTTGTTCACAAAGTAGCCGTTCATCCCACCACTGGTGATGTATACGCAGCGGTGCACAGAAGAATTTTTCGCTCAACCGATGAAGGAATATCTTGGACCCAGGTATTTGGGGGCAGTACTCCAGCAACTGGAGATGAGGGGATTGCAGATATTCTCATCAATAATGCCGGCTCTAAAATATTTGTTGCCATGACTGGCAGAAATGAGGATAGATCCTTGGTGGGAATATTTAGCTCGACTACTGGCGACCTAAACACCTTCAACAGAATAGCAGGTGGAGTAGCAAATGCTGCGGATTCTGTAGCTGGTTGGAGGGCCTACGATAACTCCACTACACAATCAGGCATGTACTCAGGAGGATGGGGAAGAATCGTTTTAGCACTGGCTCCCTCCAATCAAAACCTGCTGTATGCCATGGTTGAAAATGCAGAAAGTGCTCAAAATAATAAGCCCGAGGCAGATCTCTACAAATGTGATATGTCCACCCCGCCATTTACCTGGACCAGCCTCGGCCAAAACCTTGAAGCAACTAGAAAAGTTGCGGGGGAAACAGATTCCAAAAAATACATGGAATTACAAGGTGGCTACAATATGCTCCTTGCAATACACCCTACAAACACTAACATTGTCATCGCTGGAGGCGTAAGTCTGTTTCGATCAACAGATGGATTCTCGACAAAGAATAATGTTACTTATATTGGAGGGCTATCCTCTACTACCTTCACAGATCCAGACGAAGTAAGCCATGTTGATATCCATGGATTTGCATTCGATAAGTCAAATGATGACAGAATATTCATTGTCTCTGACGGAGGAATTGCATCTATAAAGGATATTTCGCAAGCTACGCCAGAATGGGAAAAAAGAAATAACCAATATCAGAGCCTGCAGTATTATCATGTAGGCATTGATCCTACGGTTGGCAGCCAAACTTATTTTGGTGGAGCTCAGGATAATTCTACAACGTTTAGAGATCCAACAGACATCATACCAATACCTAAGGTTGATCTTAACGATCATCTGATTTTATTAGGGGGTGATGGATGCCAAGTGGGAATGAGCAAAAAAAATGGATCAGGTAATCAATACCTCTACTGTGCAGCCCAACAAGGACAGATTTATAGACTCAGATTATTTGACTTCAATAGTTCCATTTTTACTAGAATAAAACCCAATAATTCAGGTGAGGGTGAATTCATCACCTATTTCCACCTTGATCCAGACAACACTGAATACCTGTATTTCGCCATGGGCGATAGCTTATACAAAACTGGATCTGCATCAACGGTGAGTCCGAGCAACTGGACAGTAATGAGTGGGGTATCACAAGCAGTTACAGGAAGTATTTTCTCTCTAGAATCAACCAGGGGAAACTATACATCCAATAGCCACCTATTCATAGGAACTTCCCGAGGTAGGATATTTAGAATTAAGAATCCTCAATCCACTAACGCAAATACCCCTATGCCAGATGATATCACCCCTTCTCAAATGCCAGCAACAATATCTCAATATGGTGTGGTGGTAAAAGACATCTCAGTTAATCCGAGAAATCAAGATACACTCATGGCAGTCGTTTCTAACTACGGCACTGAAGGCAAAAGTATTTATTGGACTGGCAACGCAACAGCACCGCAACCTACTTGGCAGGTTATCGATGGAAATATTGGACCATTTTCGATCAGGTCTTGCGAGATCATCGCAAAAACCACCGGTGTAGAATACTATATTGGCACCACTTCGGGGCTCTATAGCACCACTGCAATCAATGGATCAGGAACTACATGGCTTCATGAAGTTGGCACTCCAGGAGATCCATCCGAAATGCTAAATACTGCAATCGTTAATTCCTTGGCGCACAGGTGGGCTGACAATACCCTTGTGATAGGAACGCATGGCAATGGTATGTTTTCAGCTTCACTGGGAAACCCAATAACCATAACGACTGCAGTAACGAACCCGATCCGCAACAATACCGATTTTGTAAAATCGCTTTACCCCACAATCACAGATGATATTGTCCAATTCCAAATTGGCAACATGTACAGTGTAAAAAAATTAAGCATCGAAGTAGTGAGTCTCTCTGGAGCGATAGTGTATAAAAAAGAAACAGGATATCAGCACGGAACGATTCCTCTTGGCAACCTAGCTGCAGGTGCTTATGTGGTTACCATCACCAGCAACGACAGAAAATACCAGTACATAAAAAAGATCATCAAACGCTAACACAACAACCAGTGAACCCACTGGTTGTTTTTCTTATGTTTATACTCAGCAAAATATTTTCGTTCTTTCTTAGTCCATTCATTTGGATTCTTGTGATCATGACGTATGCAATCGCAATTAACAATGATCAAAAAAGAAAAAGACTATTCTTGATATCAATACTGATGTTGTTGGTATTTTCAAACACCTGGCTTAGCAATGTCATACAATACCAGCTGCACGCAGCTCCAATGCGTATGCAAGCAAATGAGCGTTATGACCTTGGTATAGTTTTAGGAGGCATGACGAGTTATGACAGGGTGAATAAAGAAGGACATTTTAATATGTCTTCAGATCGATTTATCCAAGTTGCCTTACTCTATAAAAAAGGGTACATAAAAAAAATTATTGCTTCAGGTGGTCAAAACGGAATCTTCTTGGAAGATAATTTTAGAGAGGCAAATTTCATTGCGGAAAATCTAATTGCTCTTGGCGTCCCCTCATCAGATATCATGATTGAAAACAAATCAAGAAACACGGTCGAAAACGCTGCCTTCTGTAAACAGCTCATTGATCAACATGGCGGCATTTCATCCAAGGCCGTTTTAATTACCTCAGCATTTCATATCACAAGGGCTAAGGAAACATTTGAACAAGCAGGGATTCAAGTAAGGCCCTACCCCTGTGCATTTTCAATTCTACCTTCTGCAACAATATTCACAGCCGCATCGCTACTCCCATCATCAGGTACATTAGATGGATGGGGAGGAATAATCAGGGAGATGCTCGGCAGGGTATACCTCCGTGTAAGAGGCTAGCTTATTGCATTTTACCTTTAATGAAAGCAACCAATCCATCAATAGGAATTCTCTCCTGCTTCATGGTATCGCGGTAGCGAATAGTTACAGTTCTGTCTTCTTTTGTTTGGTGGTCAACAGTTATGCAGAAAGGAGTTCCTAACGCATCCATCCTTCTGTATCGTTTACCGATGGTATCTTTTTCTTCATAGAAACAATAGAATTCATTTCTGCACTCAGCCATAATCTCTCTTGCAATCTCAGGCAGTCCTTCTTTTTTTAGAAGTGGTAATATTGCCAACTTGATGGGTGCAATTTTAGCAGGTATTTTCAACACTACCCTGCTGTCTTCAGAACCATCTTCTTTGGTCCACTTTTCCTCATGATAAGCATGACAAAGGGTAAGCAAAAACATCCTATCAAGACCAATCGATGTTTCAATTACATAAGGAATATAATTCTGGTTGATTTCCGGATCAAAGTATTGAAGTTTTTTACCGCTGTATTCTTGGTGGCTTTTAAGATCAAAGTCTGTTCTACTATGAATTCCTTCTACTTCCTTCCAGCCAATCGGAAACGCATATTCAATATCCACCGCTGCATCTGCGTAATGCGCAAGTTTGACGTGGTCATGAAAACGATAATTCTCAGCAGGCATCCCTAATGAAGTATGCCATTTCATTCGCTCTGCTTTCCAATATTCATACCACTCTTGCTGTGTGCCAGGACGAATAAAAAACTGCATTTCCATCTGCTCAAACTCTCTCATCCTAAATATAAACTGACGGGCAACAATTTCATTGCGAAATGCCTTTCCCACTTGCGCAATACCAAAGGGGATTTTCATGCGTGCTGTTTTTTGCACATTAAGAAAATTCACAAAAATACCCTGCGCGGTTTCAGGCCTCAAATAAATTTCACTTGCATCTTCAGCGACAGAACCCAATTGAGTAGAGAACATCAAGTTGAATTGACGAACGTCTGTCCAATTACAGGTTCCACCAACTGCACATTTAATATTTTTCTCCTCGATCAAATGTTTTAATCCTGCAAAATCGTTTTTAGCAAGCAGTGCATCCATATCTGCCAACAACTTCTCTGCATCGGCTGACTTTCCTTCTTTTAATAATGTGTCGGCAGTAGCTTCGATGAGATGATCAACCCGGTATCTTTTTTGAGAGTCCTTGTTGTCAATCATCGGATCACTAAAATTATCCATATGGCCAGATGCCTTCCAGGTGGTAGGATGCATGAAAATCGCAGCATCAATACCCACAATATTGTCGTGCATACGGGTCATTTCATTCCACCATGATTCCCGAATATTCTTTTTAAGTTCACTTCCCCATGGGCCATAGTCATATACAGCACTGAGTCCATCATAGATTTCACTCGACTGAAATACGAAACCATACTCTTTGGAATGGGAAATAATTGCCTGGAACTTGTTTGGATCTGTTGATATCATAGGGTGTAAAGGTAAATAAAAAAGAGGCAAAGCGGTTGAGCAAAAGGAAGGCAGATGAACAAAGAAAGGGCGCTAGATTATTTCAATTTCTCATTGTTCTTGTGTCGGTCTGCATCACGATTAGTTTTCTTTTCCATATTCTTGCTAAAAGCGTCTGTGAGGTCTACCCCAGTTTGATTGGCAAGGCAGATGAGCACCCACAATACATCTGCCATTTCATCTGCAAGTTTATCCGGAGATTCGTCTTTCTTAAATGATTGATCTCCGTATGTTCTCGCCATAATGCGGGCAAGTTCCCCAACCTCTTCCGTCAGTATGGCCATATTTGTCAATTCATTAAAATAACGGACGCCGATGGTCTTAATCCACCCATCTACCTGAGATTGTGCTTCGCTGATTTTCATGCTATTCCTTGTTTTTTGTGTCAATGATAATGGTAACCGGACCATCATTAAGCAACTTCACTTTCATATCTGCACCAAAAATGCCTGAAGGCACTGGCTTACCGAGGTCATTTGCAAGATGAGATTTAAAAAGTTCATATAGCGGAACGGCGACATCAGGCTTCGAAGCCCTGATATAAGAAGGCCTATTGCCTTTTTTCGTTGCTGCATGAAGCGTAAATTGACTTACCAACAAAATATCGCCACCCACATCGCAAACAGAGCGGTTCATTACCCCTTCCAGATCATTAAAAATCCTGAGTTGGACAATTTTTGAAGAAAGCCATGCTGCATCCTCAGCGTTATCGGCATCCTCAATGCCTACAAAAACAAGCAATCCCAAGCCAATCTGACCAGTGTATTCATCATCAACCTTAACTGATGCATGGCTTACCCGTTGAATAACTGCGCGCATAAATCTGCTTACTTAATGGTGTAAATTTATATCATGAAGATAGACATAAGCAGCGAGATCGTATGTACCACAGCCAGAAGTGGCGGAAAGGGAGGGCAAAACGTGAACAAAGTGGAAACCATGGTGCTTGGCAGTTTTGACATTGCTCATAGCGCCCTACTCAGTGAAAATCAAAAATCTGTATTGGTTCAAAAACTCAAGAACAGAATCAATAAAGCAGGCCAATTGTTGGTGAAGTCTCAATCCGATAGAACACAGCTTGGCAATAAAGAAAACGTGGTAAACAAGATGAATTCCCTGATTGAAGATGCCCTGATTAAAAAGAAGTCACGTATTGCGACCAATCCAACAAGAGCATCCAAAGTATCAAGACTACAGAACAAAAAAAGAAATGCCACAATCAAGGAACATCGAAAAAGGCCAATGAAAAATGATGAATAGTAAGTGGTTGAATCAGGAAACCTTATTTTTGTTTCAAACATTATCATTTTGAGTGGCATCAGGCAACTTGCAAAACAAACCATCTGGTACGGCTTAAGCAACATCGTGGGCAGGTTTATCAATTACCTCCTGACCCCGATTCTTACCTATATTTATGATGCAGAGAAATTTGGTGAAATATCAATTCTCTTTGCAACAGCTGCATTCCTCAACATCATTTTTACTTATGGAATGGAGACCTCCTACTTTCGTTTCAATCAAACCGAAAACGAAAAGAAGGTTTTTAATACCGGGATGAGTAGCCTACTGATTACCACCATTCTTTTTTCTTTTGTACTCATCGCCTTTTCCCAAGAGATGGCCAACTTCATGCAACTGAGTGAACACCCTGAATATGTGATGTGGGTAGTGTTGATAGTGGCCTTTGACACCATGACGGTTTTGCCGTTTTCCAAACTAAGGCATGAAGGCAGGCCCAGAAAATTTGCCTTGATCAAATTGGCTACAATTCTTGTGAATGTAGCCGCTATATTGTTTTTCCTTTTTTATTGTAAGCCATCTTTTGAAAAAGGCGACACCGAATTCCCTGGAAGTTGGTATAACCCGTCAATTGGTATTGGCTATGTTTTTATCGCACAATTATTGGCCAGCGCACTGACCCTATTATTTCTATTTCCCGAATGGAAGGGATTTAGGTGGTATTTTGATAAAAAACTATTCTCTGAATTATTAATTTATTCGGCGCCTCTTATCGTCGTTGGATTTGGAGGGATGATCAATGAAACCATTGACAGGTTCATGCTCATCCATCGATTCGATGGCACTGTTCAACAGGCCAAAGTGGCAAACGGCATCTATAGTGCCAACTACAAATTGGCAGTATTGATTGTGATCTTTATTCAGACCTTTAGAATGGGAGCAGAGCCTTTTTTCTTTAAGCATGCATCAAATGAAAATGCTAGGGAAACGTATGCAAGGATCATGAATCTATTTATCATCGCTTGCTGCTTTTGCTTCCTAAGCGTGGTGCTTTTCCTAGATCTTTGGAAACACTTCATGGGGGTCAACAACCACCCAGAATATCTTCAAGGACTAATGTTAGTGCCGATATTGATGCTTGCAAAGATCTTTTTGGGCATCTACTATAACCTCTCCATTTGGTATAAACTTACCAACCGAAATACAATAGGAGCAATAATTACAGTAATTGGAGCCGTCCTGACCATTGTGATAAACTACATGCTCGTTCCTTTTTTAGGATACTTCGCTTGTGCAATTGCAACAGTTGTGTGCTATGGAAGCATGATGCTGATTAGCTACTTCATGGGACAACTGCATTACCCCATTCCATACCATTGGAAGAAAGGCATGGGATATATTTTATTGGCTGCAATACTTGGAATGATTCATCTCCTCGTTAGAAACTCAATCACCTCAATCTACTTGCTCAACGCTGGGGCAGTAGGATTATTTGCCGTATTTGCAGCCGTCATCATCAACCGAGAAAAAGAAGAACTATCACAGATTCCAGTTCTCAACCGACTCTTCAAGAAACCCTAAACAGCTCAAGCCGATACGTAAGGATTGTGCTTTTTTTCATGGCCAATTGTCGTAGGTATCCCATGACCTGAATAGACAATCGTTTGATCTGGCAGTATATACAATACGTCTTTAATGCTGGCCGTCAGCACATCAGGATTCCCGCCGGGCAGATCAGTACGGCCAACACTTTCGCGAAAAAGAACATCACCTGCAATCACATATCCATCCTCTTTTGAATACAAGCTGATGCTTGCCGGAGAGTGTCCGGGTGTAAACAAGACCTGAAACTTATCCTCGCCCAAAGCAAGATCTTGCCCAGGGAGAAGCTCATTTATCGTGCCAATGTAATTGTCAAAAGGCATATTCCACATGAGTCCACTCGCTGGAGCCATATCCAACACCTTGCGTTCACCGGCATGAATAAAAAGCTCCAATTCATAGGTCTCGGCAATAAACTTATTACCAAAAACATGGTCTAAGTGACAATGGGTATTCACAAGCATAACTGGGCGGAGCGCGTTTTCAGCAATAAATCCAGTAAGTTTTTCCCTTTCATGGTCGAAATAGCATCCCGGATCAACAACAATGCAATCTTTTTCAGCATTGTACAGCAAATACGTGTTCTCCTGAAGGGGGTTAAATTGAAAAATTTTAACGTTTGTCATAGCCTCGATTTCTTGGGTAAATGCGTTAATTTTAGAGCATCTTGCTCAGCCAAATTACAAGGGCAAAGGTATCCTTTCATTTGAATCATTACACCATGCGAAAAATACTCTTTTCATTTCTTGCTCTTGCTTTTCTATTCTTGGAAACAACAGCGCAGGTAAGCAGTGTTGAATTTGGAAAAAATCGGGTTCAATACAAAAAATTCAATTGGAAATACTACCAAACCAAGAACTTCAATGCTTACTTCAATGAGGGGGGACTTCCACTTGGAAAATTTGTTGCCCAGGTTGCTGAAGAAGAACTCAGCAGTGTTGAAGAATTTATTGAGTATGGACTTCAGCGAAGGGCTAATATTGTCATCTATAGCAGTTTTACTGATTACAAACAATCGAATATCGGACTGGGGATTGATTGGCAGAATACGGGCGGACTCACCAAACTGGTAAACAATAAAATTATTGTCTTTTACAATGGGAACCTCAACGAGTTGCGTTTGAAAATCAGACAGGGGATCGCACAAGTATTGTTAGAGAACCTTCTTTTTGGTGATGACCTGGGAGAAGTTGCCAGTAACCAAGCCTTGTTGGACCTTCCAAAATGGTTGACAGAAGGCTATGTTTCCTATGTAGCCGAAAACTGGAATCCAGTATTGGACGACCAATTGAAGTCAGCATTGCTCTCAGGAAACTACAAATCCTTTTACCAATTTGCCTTCAAGGAACAACTGCTGGCAGGGCATGCGTTCTGGAAGTTCATAGCGGACAAATACAAAAAAGATAATGTCACCTATTTCCTATACCTCTCCAGAATATACAAGAACACAAACACAGCAAGTCTAAAAATCACCAAGAAAAAATTCAGAGATCTTTTGGCAGAGTTTATGGAAACCGAACCAGAAAAATATCTGGCAGACAACCGCGGAAGAAGAAATCAGCCAAAGGGCAATGTGGTTACCGTTGAAGAAAAAAAGAACGGAACGGACTACTACCGTTTTCAGGCCAACCCAATCGCAAGAAACAACACCTACGCCATGGTAGAATACAAAAAAGGTATTTACCGTGTTGTATTTGAAGACCTATCAGAGAAAAGAAAAATTTTACTTAAAGCCGGCATACTCAATAACCAAGATGAATTAAATCCGAACTACCCACTGATGGCCTGGGATCCAAAAGGATCTAGACTACTGGTGGTATATACGGAGGTTGGAAAAATAAAAATGTTTGTCTACGATGCTGTTACAAGGATGAAAACATATAAGCAGGAATTGGAAGGTTTTCAGTTAATACAAGATGCCAAGTTCATGCTTGATAACAACACGCTTATTCTCAGCGCAGTTAAAAATGGTCAGTCCGATATATTTGTTTACAAGATAAAAGAGAACAGCAGCCAACAAATTACCAATGACCCATACGACGACCTCGATGCTTCATTTGTTGCATTTCCTAACAAGACGGGTGTCTTATTCTCTTCAAATAGACCCAATGCCACTGCATCAAAGGCAGACACGGTAGTGTCCTCGAGAAACAGATTCAATATTTTCATGGTTGATAACTGGACCAAAAGTGAATTCAGACAAATCACCCAACTCACGAATCAGTCATACGGACAAGCAAGATTTCCGCTGCAATACAATGTTAACCATTTCACTTTTGTAAGTGATGCCAATGGAATTGGGAATAGGTATGCAGGATTTTTCTCAACTCAACGCGCGGGATTGGACACCATCTACAGAATTGGTGATGAACTGCTGAGAAATCCGGAAAACAAAGAGCTTGATTCAACCTTGAGAGCTTGGAAAAAATCTGAACCAGATTCTGTTGGATACATTTCCATCACCAGTGATAGTACTTATGTATTTCCCATCACCAACTATCAAAGCAGTCTACAGGAAACACGTGGAGCCGGCGACAACAACCAGGTGAGCGAGGTTAGACAAGAAGGAGACCTCAAATTTCTCTACAAGCTCAAGATCAATGAAGCTGTGTTGGCAAAAAGAAATATCAATGCGCGTCCAACAGAATATATCAAGCAGCTCATGGATGAAGAAAGAAAAAAGTCTAATGAGGCCATAAAATATATTCAAGAGGAAAAAAAGGAGGCGCCTGCCGAGAAGAAAAATGTATTGTTCCAAACTGAATTTGATAACGAGGCTGTTCAATCTGAGGCCGAAAAAAAGACAGAGCCTGCAATCGTCCAAAAAGAAGACCCGCTCAAGCAAGCTAAACTAATAGACTACAGATTAAAATTCTCATCCGACTACATCGTCTCGGGATTCAATAACTCGGTATTGGTAAACCGCTACCAGCCTTATGGCGGAGGCTATGGCCCAATCTACATGTCAAATACCAGTGCACTTAGTGGCATACTAAGAATGGGGATATCCGACCTGATGGAAGACAAGAAATTCATTGGCGGATTCAGGCTTGCAAACAATTTGCGGGACAATGACTACATGGCATCATTCCAGAATCTCAGAAAACGTTTTGACTGGGGCCTTACCTACTACAGAAGCAATCAGGAAAACTTTCCTGTATTTGATCCTTATGATATCAAATCTCAGCTGAACAATAAAATGATATCTAGTCTCTACCAATTCAACATCAGCTATCCTTTTGATGAGGTAAGAAGTCTAAGGGCTAGCGTGGGATACAGAAGAGACCGTGTAGTCATTAAATCAGATGCAAATTATCCTCCAACTGTTACGATGAATGATACCTTGCTCAACAATGCCCTTGTTAGGCTTGAATATGTGCATGACAACACTATAAATAAGGCACTAAATATTTTAAACGGATTTAGGTATAAGGTCTATACCGATGTAAACTCCAGGGTGGTGAGCTCGGATCAATCAGGCAAGTTCATGATCAACCTGGGTACCGATGTTCGCTATTACTATCCTATATACAGAAACTTCATCTGGGCAGGACGAGCAGCGGCAGACATCTCATTCGGATCACAAAAGTTGATCTACTATCTAGGCGGAACAGACGGGTGGTTGAATCCTAAGTTCAACAATGGAGTAAGACCTGCACCCGATCAAGAATATGCCTACCAAACCTTGGCACTGAACATGAGAGGTCATAAACAAAATGTAGCCAACGGAAATAACAACATGGTTATCAATAGTGAATTCAGGCTGCCAATATTTACAACACTCTTCAACAGGCCAATCAACAATGCATTCATTAGAAATCTACAAATAATTCAATTCCTAGATCTTGGAACTGCATGGAATGGCAAATACAATAAGATGGCCAGACCTTCAATTTTATATGGAACTCCTCCTATTCAGGTTAATGTCAAAGCTGGTGGCATAGGTCCATTTGTTGGAGGCTATGGTTTTGGTGCAAGAACAACCGTCTTGGGATACTTCCTCCGCGTTGATGCAGGATGGCCAATGGGTGGGTTCTTTGAAGGAAAACCTATCTGGTACTTTTCATTGGGACTTGACTTCTAACCCATTGTAATTTTTTGTAGCGTAGTTGTTGATTTAAGCAGCTACGCTTCAGAAAAACAGCAAGATTTTCGGCTTTATTCACTTCCACTTTATTTTTACTCGACAGCGTCCTTCTCTATTTTTATAGATGGATGAATGGTCAGATGGAATATGGAGGAGAATTCCGTTCGCCAGAATTTTCATCTTCTTCATTACGGGCATTGTCGTCGAAAGATTTCTAGTACTTCCCTCCTACCATTATATGGCATTTGGAGGATTCCTCTTACTCCTGCTTTTTATTGCACAACAGCTTCCCCTTAGGCATCAATGGAAACTATCGGAAGCAAGAGGCTTCTCCATCCTGCTATTAATACTTGTCTTTGGAGGTCTCAACAGCTCATTAAAGTCTTGGGGGAATAATTCTACGGCAAACGAATTATCAACACAGAATTTAATCCGGATAGAAGGCGAACCTAAGCTATCGAGCAAAACGACAAGATATGTAACAACTGTATACAGCTGGCAAGGGAACAGGTTCTCTAAAACTGGGAATTGCTACCTGTATGTCGATCTTAAGAATTCAAATAAACTTGAACAGGTTCAGCTGCTATTGACCATGGAGAAGCCAAAGGCATTGAAAAGCACCTCCAACCCTGGTGCATTTGACTTCAGCAAATATGCACAACAGCAGCAAGTTACTCATAGCGTGTACCTGCATGATGAAGAACAATGGGTAACCGTTGGCGCACAAGAAAAAAGAAAGAAATCATTAATAGAGAGGGCAAGAGGAAAAATTCTATTCATCCTTCGAAACACCATCAGAGATAAAATAAATATCGGACTTGCTGAAGCCATGCTGATTGGATTTAGAGAGGATCTTGACAGCGTATTGCTGAACGCTTATGTAGATACCGGAGTGGTTCATGTGATTGCAATTTCAGGATTGCACCTTGGATTAATATTTATGTTGATTGACCTTGGCATAAGAACACTCTTTGGTAAAAAAAGAGCACGCTATGCAGGTATTTTCATTACCATTCCCCTGTTGTGGGGATTTGCCATTTTAACAGGCTCTTCATCCTCTGTTAACCGGAGTGCGCTCATGTTTAGCGTTCTGATTATCGGTAAGGCAATTAGCAAAAGAAACAATAGTTTAAATGCCTTGTTCGCCTCTGCCTTTATATTGCTTTACTACAACCCTAGAGTTATCAGTGACATTGGATTTCAGTTAAGCTATGCTGCGGTAGGTTCAATTCTGTTATTCGAAAAAGGAATCAATCAGCTGGTATATCTAAAAAACAAGATGGCACGATACGGCTGGAATATGATCAGTATATCCATTGCTGCACAGCTGCTAACAACGCCTCTGGTAATTTTTCATTTTCATCGATTCCCAATACTTTTTCTATTTACCAATCTTGTTGCCATCCCCCTCTCGAGCCTTATTCTTGTCTTAGAAATACTGCTATGCATCTTATACTTGATGAACCTCAAGACTGAGTTGATCATTACTAGTATTGAATTGCTGATGGATTGGATGAATGGATACATCAGATCAGTGAGCAGAATACCATTCGCCATGATGGATGATATTTATCTTAGCAACCTTAATATCTTACTAGGCTTTCTGCTCTTTATGTTTGCCGCATGGACATTACTTCATCCATCAAAAAAACTATACAACAGCAGCATATTGCTAGTATTCCTGTTGTGCGCGTTACGATTGTATGAGCAAAGAATGCTTCAGCTTGAAAAAAAAGTAATTGTGCTCAACCTTAAGCAAGCGACTGCCATTGTCATTCAACATGGGCAGCATGGAGTGATTGCGATATCGGAAAGCCAAAATGAAGTTCAAGGACCCTTAAAGAAGCTATTAAAAGAAACTGGACAAGCAACTGGAATCAAGCACTGGCAAATAAGGTCATTGCCAAATCTGCCACTTATTATTCACATTTCATCAAGTATCACAGACATCAAAAGTCAAGGTGAAGACAATAATATTGTCCTGATTGCTGGAAATCCTAGCCTCACACTTGAAGAAATGAAGATAAACAAGAGAAATTGCGAAAAGATAATCACCGACGGAAGCAATAAACTGTGGAAAATTCAGCAATGGGAAAAAGAAGCCTATGGCCTACATTTGCCACTTCATTCAACTGCTGAAAAAGGACCTGCTACCTTCCTCATCAAATAAGTCTCTTTTCAGCCCTAAATATCCCACAGATGCAAAAGAAGATTAAATCTGCGCTGCTTTCGGTTTTTTATAAAGATGGACTTGAGCCCTTGGTTAGAACACTCAATGAACATGGTGTTACCATGTATTCAACCGGTGGAACCCAGCAGTTTATTGAACAGCTTGGCATTGAATGCATACCCGTAGAGTCAGTAACAGACTACCCTTCAATTTTGGGCGGCAGGGTAAAAACTCTCCATCCAAAAGTTTTTGGTGGCATCCTTGCAAGAAGGGCTGTTGATCAAGACCTGAAAGAGATGAAGGAATATCAGATTCCTGAGATAGACTTGGTTGTAGTTGACCTGTATCCTTTTGAAGAAACATTGGCCAACACAACCGAAGAAAAGCTCATCATTGAAAAGATTGATATTGGTGGCCCATCGATGATACGTGCGGCAGGAAAGAATTTCAGCGACCTCTTGGTGATTGCATCAAAATCAGATTATGCTTCAGCCATTGAGATGCTTTCTGCACAACAATGTTCTACCACACTGGAACAAAGAAAATCATACGCTGCAAAAGCCTTTCAAATTGTAGCGCATTACGATGTGGTCATTTCGAACTACTTCAATCCTGAAAACGATACACAGTTTCTTTATTCACAAGGGAATCCCCAAATCATGCGCTACGGAGAAAACCCGCATCAAAAAGGCGTGTTCTTCGGAAAATTATCCGAGCTATTTAATCAGCTTCATGGAAAAGAACTATCGTACAATAACCTTGTTGATGTGGAAGCTGCAGTACAATTGATCGCAGAATTTAAAGGGGAAACTGAAAGTACATTTGCCATCATCAAACATACAAACGTGTGTGGTATTTCAACACGCAAGACTACAGAAGAGGCCTGGAAGTATGCACTTCAAGGTGATCCTGAAAGTGCATTTGGAGGAGTGTTGGTATGCAATACTGCAATAAACAAAGCCACTGCTGAACAAATTAATGAAATCTTTTTTGAGGTGCTCATCGCTCCTGCATTCGACAGTGATGCCTTTGAAATTCTGAAAACAAAAAAGAACAGAATTCTGCTTGAACAGATCAAGGACCATGCATCAGACAAACAATTCAAATCATTGCTCAATGGTGTATTGGTTCAGGGAGTTGATAAAGACAATATAGAAAAATGGGACGAGTCAGGTGCAAGACCATGTACAGAGGCGGAGAAGCTTGATCTAACATTCGCCAACAAAATATGCAAGCACCTTAAATCTAATGCCATTGCACTTGCAAAAAATAGGCAAATAATTGGCAAGGGATGTGGTCAAACATCCAGGATTGATTCTTTGCGTCAGGCTATTGAAAAAGCCGGTCAATTTAACTTTGATTTAAAAGGTGCTGTTCTTGCGAGCGATGCATTCTTCCCGTTTGACGACTGCGTGAAGATGAGCCATGCGGCTGGCATTGAAGCATTTATTCAACCAGGAGGATCTATACGCGATAAGGACTCTATCGAATACTGTAAACAGAATGGACTAGCGATGGTTATTACAGGGATGAGACATTTTAGACACTAACAGGTATTGAAAATAAAGCGTAGACTTCAACACATTAATGAATAATCCTTCTGAAAAAAATAGTGCGCTCTTTGCGGTAGGTGTGGTTTCCATTCTCTGGGGAACTACCTGGATGGCTTCAAAAATTGCGGTAAGGTCAATGCCCGCATTGCAGGTTTCTGGGATGAGACATTTGATCGGAGGCAGCCTCTATGTGGGCTATTTCTTTTTTAAAAAATTTCCATTCCCAACCAAAGAACAATTCATTAGAATTTTTTGGGTATCCCTAATCATGTTTGTACTCTGTAATGGATTCAGCGTGATGTCTGTTCAATACATACCCAGTGGATTGGCTGCAGTGGTTGGCGCGATGTCGCCACTATGGGTTGCGTTGTTGGGATTGCTAATTTTTCGAGATACGAAGCTATCACGTATTACTACAGCGGGATTATTACTTGGCTTTGGTGGCGTACTCATCACCTTCTACGATTACATCGAAGAACTTGCAAATACCAACTTCATCCTTGGTGTGATCTATGGCCTGATTGCCAGCATCACCTGGGCCCTAGGCACCTTACTCACAGTGAAAGATTCAAAGAAACTTGATCCTTATTATTCTATGGGATGGCAGATGTTCCTGAGCGGCATCATGCTTTCACTGTTTTCTTTTGCAACAAATCAGCATGTGCCAATTAGCAGCATTGGAACAGAGGGCTGGCTTTCACTCACCTACCTTATTGTTGTGGGTTCTGTAATCGCTTTTATGGCATTCATTTATGCGCTGAAAAGACTTCCTGCAACGCAAGTCTCTATTCATTCATACATCAATCCGCTTGTTGCGATTATTATTGGAGACCTTATGATGCACGAGGGACTAACCGCCTACCTTGTGATTGGCACAATAGTTACCTTACTGGGTGTTTATTTGGTAAACAGAGGATTTAAGAAAGTATAGCCTTGCTCTCTAATGCTTGCTTCTCGATCCACATTTGATTAAATGTTTTTTCTGGGAATGCAAGATCAGCCCTGTGGCGGGTCCACCCCTTGAAAACCTTATTGATCATCCAATTTTTTATTTTGCTATTTCCAGCATTCATGAGCTTTCTGTGAAGCATACCTTGTTGCCAGGCCGCCCAAGCAATTTTTTCCATCATGTTCCCCTCTCCGGCTCTAACCGCCTCTCTTCGATTATACAACAGCAATTCATGAAGATTGATTTTTACAGCGCAAACTTCAGTGCAGTTCCCGCATAGCGAAGAGGCGTGGCTAAGGTGCTTCCATTCGCCCAGGTCTTTGAGGTTGGGAGTAATCACACTTCCAATTGGTCCACTATACGTTGTTCCATAACTATGTCCGCCAATATTTTTATACACTGGGCAAGCATTCAAACAGGCCCCACATCGAATGCAGTACAAGCTCTCTCTTGAAACAGGATCCTGAAGAATCTGTGTTCTTCCGTTATCCAGCAAGATGACATACATCTCATCAGGACCATCATGTTCATTAGGTTGACGAGGACCGCTGATGATTGAATTGTATACTGTAACCTGCTGGCCTGTTCCATACGTAGCAAGAAGAGGCCAGAAAAGCGCAAGATCCTGGAGATTGGGCAATACTTTTTCTATGCCCGTAATAACAATATGGGTCTTAGGCCATGCAGAACTCAATCTCGCATTTCCTTCATTCTCTGTAATTGCTATGCTTCCTGTTTCTGGAATAATAAAATTTGCACCGGTGATGCCCACTTCAGCCTGCGTGTATTTTTCTCTGAGTTTTTCGCGGGCAACAAGTGTAAGTTCTTGAGGACTTAAATCCAACGGAGTTCCAAGGTGCTCATGAAATACCCTTGCACAGTCTTCCTTGCTTTTATGCATGGCTGGAGTTACGATATGGTATGGCGGCTCATCATCCAACTGCTGAATGTACTCGCCCAAATCTGATTCAATACTTTCAATGTTGTGGTTGGCAAGAAATTCATTCAGGTGAATTTCTTCAGTTACCATGCTTTTGCTTTTCACCAGTGTTTTGCAGTGCTTTTCCCTACAAATCTTAAGTACCGCTTCACATGCCTGCTCTACAGTCTCCGCCCATATCACTTTACCACCACGCTTTAAAAAATTAACTTCAAATTTTTCCAAGTTGATGTCTAGCGACTCTAATGCTTTCCATTTAAGATTCTTTGCTTTTTCACGGGCAAAATGAACATCACCAAATTGACTCTTTCCAATAGGTACAACTGCATTGTATTTGCCAATGTTGTGATTGATTGTATTTCTATGCTTAAGGTCTGCAGCTTTTAGAGTGCTCTTATCCTTGAAGATTGAAGCGATGGTTGACATGAATACTATTTTTTGTCTTCTTTTTTATCGGGCTGAAAATATTCCTTGGCCACCTGCTCAAGCGCTTCATAAAATCCTTCACCATAAGCTCGGGTAATTGGCTCTTTAAGAAATTTGTATACAGGAACTTTTAATTCCTTCCCAAGGCTGCAAGCAGGACTACACATATCTTCTCTTGGTTCATAGTTTAACATATCATGATCTGAAAACCTGCTCTTGCTCTTTTTTATTGGATAGAGATGACAGGAAATTGGTTTCTTCCAAGTAATAAGTCCACGGTTGTATGCCTCTTCAAATGAGCACTTGATAATACCAGCAGCATCGCGGAAACCATAGCTACAAATTTTTCCATCGACCGTAGGCGTCACCCAGCCAAATTCTCTATCGTATCTGTATAGTCCATTTTGCTCCACTTCTTTTATCCCCTCTTTGGTCATCAACGGCTTTACAATTTCATAGGCATTTTTCACTTCGTCGAGTTCCTGATCGGAGATGGGCGCACCAGCGTCCCCATCCTCACAACATCCGCCCTTACACTTGCTAAGGTTACAGACAAATTGAGCCTCAACGATGTCATCACTCACCAGAACATTATCAATTACAATCACGTGAAATACTTTGTACAAAAATAGGGGTTAATTGGATCTAAACAGGAGTCTGCTTATTCACAAAAGCCATCTACTTCACTTCAATGTGGGCTGACCATAACATAAAAGAACAAGCACAGTCGTCCCTCACAAATTTGCCCAATCAATAATGATTTAGCCGGAGCGGCCAGGTTACTAGGCCAGGATTTGACATACATGACTCATTTGAAGCAGTAATTAAATAAACCAAACAACAACATCAAAGTGCCAACAAGTAAACTATCCAAGGGCCAATTTATCTTATCCATGCACAAAGTCAGCACCGGAGATCGACAATCCTCTACCTTCATTAAATATTAATTGGTTGTTTTAGACCTGTATAATTTTCAAGCAATTTCCTGAGCTAGTCCGGCTAATTTTTGATTAACTTTATCCAGCTAGACCGGATGAAAGTCCGAACAAAACACCCAACCCTTTGTTTCTGTATCTAGCATTAAATTATTTCGCCATGCAAATAGAACCAGGGGCATTGCTAAAGAACATCAACTCACCAACTGACCTTAAGAAGCTCAGTAAGGACGATCTGCATAAAGTGAGCGAAGAACTTCGTCAGTACATCATTGATGTGGTTAGTGTTCATGGAGGCCATTTTGCTGCTAGTCTAGGCGTGGTTGAATTATCCGTTGCCCTACATTATGTTTACAATACCCCTTACGACCAATTGGTCTGGGACGTAGGCCATCAGGCTTATGGACACAAGATTCTTACTGGAAGAAGAGACAATTTCCACACCAACAGAAAATACAACGGCCTTAGTGGCTTCCCAAAGAGAAGTGAAAGCGAGTATGATACATTTGGTGTTGGGCACTCATCAACCTCCATTTCAGCCGCACTTGGAATGGCCATCGCTTCAAAGTACAAAGGAGAGCTTGATAGAAAGTCTGTAGCCATCATTGGAGATGGTGCAATGACTGCAGGCATGGCTTTTGAGGCCATGAACCATGCAGGTGTTGCCGAATCTGACATGCTGGTGATACTCAACGATAATTGCATGAGCATTGACCCCAATGTTGGAGCACTTAAAGAATACCTGACTGATATCTCTACCTCACACACGTATAATAAAATCAAGGATGATATCTGGAATACCTTGGGAAAGCTTCCCGTCGGAGGTAATTTTTCAAGGGAAATTGCAAGTAAACTAGAACACAGCATCAAGGGATTCATCAACAAAAGGAGCAATTTGTTTGAGTCGATGAAACTGAGATACTTCGGACCAATCGATGGTCATAACATCACTAAACTGGTAGACACGTTAAAAGACCTAAGAGATATTCCAGGTCCGAAGCTCCTGCATATCATCACTACAAAAGGAAAAGGTTATGCCCTGGCAGAAAAAGACCAAACCACCTGGCATGCACCCGGACTTTTTGATAAAGTGACAGGAGAAATCTACAAAAAAACATACGATACACCTCAAGCCCCAAAATATCAGGATGTTTTTGGCAAGACCATCATAGAGCTGGCCAAACAAAACGATAAAATATTTGGCATCACCCCAGCAATGCCATCTGGATCATCACTAAAATTCATGATGGAGGAAATGCCAGATCGTGCAATTGATGTAGGCATCTGCGAACAGCATGCCGTTACACTAAGCGCAGGAATGGCTACGCAGGGATTAAAAGTATTTTGCAATATTTACTCTTCATTCATGCAAAGGTCTTACGACCAAGTGGTACATGATGTAGCCATTCAAAAACTACCTGTAGTGTTTTGTCTGGATAGGGCTGGTCTCGTAGGAGACGACGGACCAACACACCATGGCGTATATGATATTGCCTACATGAGGTGTATCCCCAACATGGTTGTTTCAGCCCCTATGAATGAGGCGGAGTTGAGAGACCTTATGTATACTGCACAACTTGACTCAACAGATCTTCCTTTTGTAATCCGCTATCCGCGTGGACAAGGAGTAATGCCTGAGTGGAAAACAGAGATGAAGGAAATTGTTATCGGTAAAGGAAGAAGATTAAAAGAAGGAAAAGATATTGTAATTCTTTCCTTCGGACATCCCGGAAATTTCGCAGCAGCAGCAATAAGAGAACTAAAGGCTGATGGAATAACTCCAGGACACTACGACCTTAGATTTGTAAAACCTATCGATGAAGAAATGCTTCATGAAGTTTTTGGCAAGTACAATAAAATAATAACTGTTGAAGACGGAACCGTTGTTGGTGGAGCAGGATCAGCTGTACTTGAATTTATGGCAACTCATGGATACCATGCTGAGGTTCGTATCCTTGGAATACCCGATCGCCTTGTTGAGCATGGATCACAGAAAGAGCTATACAGAGAATGTAATTATGATGCAGAAGCCATCGTGGAAGTAGCTCGGGAAATGATGAAGGAACAGGTAATGGTGATTAAGTAAAATTTACCATAGGCAAGTCATCCTGCCTATCATCATTATATTCTATGATGAAATTATTTCTGCCCTCACCAATGATGATGGCCAGGTAGCTCTGCTGTACAAGTTCAAGCACAGTGAGGAATAGAAATATGGCGTGAAGCCTATCCTGGCATACATCAAACACTTTCTCAAAAGACATGGTCTTCTCTTCTGCACTGATCTTTAAGACGTATTCGCGACTTTCTTCCATCGTATAATTATAACGATAGACAACGTGTTGAGGTTTGTTTTGGCGGTCATGAACCCGCTGCATCACTTTTTCAAACACCTTCATCAGCTTGAACAGTGAAATCGACTGTATCTCTGAGCCCTCTGAAGCTTCTTCTCCAACTGCCTGCAAGTCCTTGTTCAGGTTGCCGCGCTTTACGCTGAACATGCGCTGCTGTTCAAGGTCAGCCAGTTGCAATGAAGCTTCTTTGAACTTTTTATACTCAAGTATCTTATCAATCAACTCCTTTCTAGGATCAATCTCATTTCCTTGCTCATCCAATTCCTTTCTAGGCAATAACATCTTTGCCTTGATTCTGATCAAGGTTGAAATGAACAGAATGAATTCACTGCTTAACTCAATATTGTCTTCTTCTGATTGTCTGATAAAGGCCAAGTAATCATCAATAATCTTCTTGATTGGAATATTGTATATATCCAACTCATCACGTTCGATGAAGAAAAGCAGAAGGTCAAAAGGACCTTCAAACTGGGGAAGACTAATCTGATAAGATGCTGTATTCAATGGAATTACTTTCGTTGCTGTAAGCGGCAAATATATGGAATTGGATCAAAACAATCAGGCATTGAATTAGAATTTGACGACCTTCGGGGGGATGAAAAATCAAAATCTGATCAAGTGGCTGCTCTTTTTGCTGCTTTGTGTAACCTGGGGTAGCTCTTTCATCCTTATGAAAGCAGGATTGACCTCTCTTAGCCCATATCAGGTAGCTTCCATCAGAATTCTTTCCGCAGGAATTCTCCTAACCCCGCTACTTCGAAAAGCATATAAGGAAGTGCCAAGGCACATGATCAGGCCAATCATCCTATCTGGTTTTCTGGGCACTTTTTTTCCTGCCTACTTTTTTTGTCTAGCTCAGACCAAAATTGATAGTTCCTTGGCGGGGATCTTGAATGCCCTGACTCCAATTTTTGCGGTTGGCATTGGCACTGCCTTCTTCAAACTTCGGATAGGCTGGATAAAATGGCTGGGGATGTTCTTTGGCTTTGCTGGAATGACCATCCTTTTACTTGGAGGCACCCAAATCATAAATACTACCTATCTTGGATATACTTCCTTTGTACTCCTGGCCTCCATCTGTTATGGACTTAATGTCAACGTAGTGAATCACTATTTGAAAGAAATCGGTCCACTCAATATTGCAGTAATTGCATTTACAGCACTGGTCGTTCCAACCTCGATCATTCTTGCCTTAACAGGATATTTTACCGATCCCCACTTGATGAATGGAAGCTGGACAAGATCGACTTCTGCCAGCATACTTGTTGGTTTACTCGGAACTGGAGTGGCATCTATTGCATTTTATGCACTCGTCAAAAAAGCGGGTCCAGTATTTGCCTCTATGGTTACCTATGGAATTCCGCTCGTGGCCATCGGCTGGGGTATTGTTGCCGGCGAGTCAATCACAGCTATCCAAATTGCAGGAATGGTGGTGATTCTGTTTGGTGTGAGGCTGGCGAATAAATAAAAGTAGCCCCTCCACGCCTAGACACTCATCAATTCCTTCTCCTTGGAAGCAAGGTGCTTATCTACCAAGGCAATATATTTATTCGTGATGTCTTGAATTTCTTTTTCAGCATCTGTAGCCAAGTCTTCGCTCATGCCATTTTTCTGTAACTTCTTGACATGCTCAATAGCATCCCTTCTAATATTGCGAATTGCAACCTTTGAATTCTCCCCTTCTCCTTGCACTCGCTTAACAATTTCTTTTCTTCTCTCTTCAGTAAGTGGTGGAAGAAAAATACGAATGATGGTGCCATCGTTCTGAGGCGTTACACCAAGGTTAGCGGCTATGATAGATCGCTCGATAGGCTGCAGCATATTTTTTTCCCAAGGTTGGATCGTGAGTGTTCTTGCATCTGCCACTGAAATATTTGCAACCTGGGCAATCCCCGTTGGAGAGCCATAATAATCAACAACCACCCCATCAAACATTTGAGGATTTGCTCTTCCAGCCCTGATCTTGACAAGCTCCGCTTCAAGATGTGATATCGCCTTTTGCATTGAGGTTGTTACACTGCCGATGTGCAATTCAAGTTCTTCAGACATAATTGATTATTTCGTCTGCAAATCTAACGAATGCCGTGAAAATCTAAGAAAAAAATGAAATGAAAGAGAAGACTTTCTGGTTGAAGGATAAATTACTGCTCTATTTTCGACAAAATCCTATTGCGGATATTGCCGCCCTCCATACTTTGGGAATCTAAAGCATACTTGTTTGCGCCAGCTGAAAATGTCAGAAAAAGAATGGCTATAAACCCAATCACGAAAAGAAAAAAAAAGATGATGTTAATGCCCAATGGCTGTGCAATAATTGCCAATGCCAACAACAGCATTGAGGCAGCACTTAAAATTGCAGTTACTTGCATGTGAGACAATCCTCTCTTCAGCAAAATATGGTGGATGTGATTGATGTCTGGCTCAAATGGAGATTTCCCTGTAAAAACTCTCATGACCGAAACACGAAAGGTATCAAAAAGTGGAATAAAAAGAACCGCCAAGCCCACTGCGGGTGCAACAGAAAAACTCATGATCGCGTTAGAGGAAGTTTCAATGCTAATGAATCTAATAACCAGCACAGCATTAATCAAACCAATCAATAATGATCCTGTATCTCCTAAAAAAATCCTTGCAGGCGAGAAATTATACAAGAGAAAGGCAAGAATACCTGCAGCCGAAGAGAAAGCAAGAATCGCATGGGCAACATCATGCTCGATAGCAAATACAACTCCAAAAAACAAAGTGGCTATCAACCCCAACATGCCTGCCAACCCATCTACACCATCAATAAGGTTATAGGCATTGATAACGACCATGATGGTGAGGTATGTAAACACTTGGCTCGCTAGAGGAGAGAGACCATGTACGCCCAAAAATCCATGAAATGAATCCAATTGATAATGCCCCTGATAGGTGAGGATAAATGCCGCCAATAACTGTCCTGCAAATTTTTTCAAAGGAGATAACCCCAAAATATCATCCTTCATTCCCAGAAAAAAAATGATTAACGAAGCTGCTGCAAAATATTGAATGGCTGGTGAACTGGAGAAATCAGCCATGGTCAAGACTGAAAAACTGATGGCAAAATAAATACCAATTCCCCCAAGCGATGGGATTGGAACAAAGTGTACTTTTCTAATTCCGGGATGATCAAAAATCTGCTTTAAGTCGGCAACCTTAATTACCAATGGGATAGAAAAGAAAGCAACAATAAATGATAAAAATGAGGCAAAAAGAATTGAATCCATTATTTAAATAATTGACATGAAAGTTGTAATACTTCGTAATCAAGTGATTCATAGTCAATTGGATTCGGATAGGACAGTATAAAGGTCTGCTAAAAAACTGAGACCGCATGATCTTTTGAAGTATTCCAAAATAAATTTTAGTGAAACATGCGAAAGATTAAATTCTCAAATGCATTAGTTTTGTCCGAAATAATAACAATGGCAACTCTGAAGGAAACGGCAACACAGGTTAGAAGGGATATTGTACGCATGGTTCATGGCGTTCAAAGTGGACATCCTGGTGGCTCTTTGGGCTGTACCGATTTTCTAACTGCGTTGTATTTCAAGGTCATGAAACATGACCCAGCATTCAATATGGATGCAGTCAATGAAGATTTATTTTTTCTATCAAACGGCCATATTTCTCCACTATTCTACTCCTGCCTAGCCCGCTCAGGATATTTTCCAATCAGTGAACTGGCAAGCTTTAGAAAATTAAATTCAAGGCTACAGGGGCACCCTGCAACCCATGAGCATTTACCGGGTGTTAGGATTGCCTCAGGATCACTAGGTCAGGGATTAAGTGTTGCCATTGGCGCTGCACTTGCAAAAAAACTCAATAAGGACAATAGGCTGGTTTACTCACTTCATGGAGATGGAGAACTGCAGGAAGGACAAATTTGGGAAGCACTCATGTTTGCTGCCCATCACAAAGTGGACAATCTCATTGCAACAGTAGACTGGAACGGACAACAGATTGATGGCCCAACTGAAAAGGTAATTTCTCTGGGAGATATAAAACAAAAGTTTGATTCTTTTGGATGGACAACACTGGATATGCAAGGCAATGATATGGATGATATCATAAAAGTATTAGAAGAAGCGAAAGCATTGACAGGAAAGGGTAAACCCATTGCTATTATGATGCGTACCCTGATGGGCAAGGGCGTTGACTTTATGGAAAATGACCATGGCTGGCATGGCATTGCCCCAAATGATGATCAGCTTGCAAAGGCATTGCTACAACTCCCTGAAACATTGGGCGACTATTAAACTCAACTTCTTAAAGAAACTGAAGAACTTGCTGCACGTCTTGCTGGAATCCATGACGCTAGCAATCCAATCATCATAACGGTTGTAGTGACGATGATAAAATCACTAAACACCAGTTTTACAGGATAGTAATCAATCAAAAAAGTTGCCCCCTCAAGTGGAATCAGCTTGTATGTTGTTTGAAGATAATAGAACAACATGGCAATGGCTAAGCCCCCTGCAGTTCCAATGAAAGCGAGCATAACACCCTCTGCCAAAAAAATCTTTTGAATCATTGTATTGTCTGCCCCCATCGCCTTCATCACTTGAATATCTTTTTCCTTTTCCAGCACGAGCATACTCAATGCCCCTATCATTGTAAAGGCCGCTACAATCAGAATGAGCGAAAAAATACCATAGATTGCTAACTTTTCCATGCGAATAGTGGTGTACAACATGCTATTCTGCTGATACCGATTCTCAACTTTGTAACCAACCCCGAGTACCTGACGAATTTTATCTGCGACATCAGTTTCACTTGCCCCTGGAATAAGCTTCACCTCTGCTGATCCAAACTCATCGGCACTGTACCCCAAAAAAGATTTTAAAAAAGCAAGGTTAGTGATTACATATTTATTGTCGAATTCACTTTGAATTGCAAAGCTACCTGAGGGATTGGCCAGGGATAATCCAAGTGCTTCCATGGGGTTGGAGAATTCCTGAACAGACTTTCTTGGCAAGTAAACCGACACGGGATAAATGGACCTGTCGGAAAGTAATCCGAGCGATTGCTCAACACCTACACCCATCACCAATGCAGGCTGTTCCGCATCACCTGTATTAAACTCCCCCCGATACATAGATGAAGGTACTCCCGAAACATGGGCATAATTGCTATCCACACCCTTGATATGCACCACGGCCTGCAGCATATCATTTTGTATTAAGGCCTTTGATTCTGCCGTCAGAGAAACAAAAGAAACTCCCGAAATTGCTCGGAGTTGATCAAGCTGTTTTTGATTAAGAACAATCACCTTTCCTTGTACAGCACCAATTCTAATATCTGCATAGAAAGATGCATAGAGTGACTTAACAAGAGATTCAAATCCATTAAATGCACTGAGTATAATGATGAGTGAGGCCGAACCAAACATGATGGCAGTAACACTAACCCATGAGATAATATTTATAGCATTGGTTGATTTTTTTGCGCTGAAATAACGCCAGGAAAATGTAAGTATCCTACTTAGGTTCATTTATTGCGTTCATCATTTATCTGCTTGAAAAGCTTTTCCATTTTGAACACATGATCCAATGTGTCATCTTTAAAAAATCTCAATTCAGGCATTCTTCGCAGCTGTTGCTTAACCCTTAAGCCAAGCTCCTTTTTAATTTCACCCTTCCGGTCTTCAAACCTGTTCAGCAGCGCTTCCTGATCCTTGACTTGAAAAAGACTGAGATACACCCTCGCTTCAAGTAAATCAGGCGTAATCTTAACCCCTGATATAGAGACCATTCCTCCATTGATCATGTTCAGTCCCATTCGCAGAAAAATATCGTTCAATTCTTCTTGTATAACCCCTGCAACTTGCTTTTGTCTTTTGCTTTCCTCCATAACGTACGCTTGATGCCTGTAAAATTAGTTACTTTTGACCCTAATCGGTAAAAAAACGTAATCCCCCCTTAATGAGAAGCCTTAGCGTCATATTTTCATACATCAAAAAGTATCCAAAACTTGTGTTTGGATACTTTTCATTAAATATTCTATCCGCACTCTTTTCAGTTGTGTCCCTGGCGATGTTGGCACCATTCCTTACGCTCATTTTCGGGCTACAACAGGCCGGCGCAATCCAACCATCAAGGTTTCGCTTGGGTCACTTGACCGACCTGCTTTACTCCCAGCTGTCTCCACTCACCTCAGATGACAAAGGAAAAATCACAGCCTTAGCCATCATATGCATCATAGTAGTTACTGCTATTGTACTAAAGAACGTATTTCTTTATTGCTCACTCTATCTGCTAACTCCAATCAGGAACAGCATCATCAACGACATGAGAACCGACATGTTCCAAAAAATTCTAGAACTCCCCGTTGGTTTTTTTAATGAGCAGAGAAAGGGAGATATCATGAGTCGCCTTACCAATGATCTACAAGATGTAGAATTCTCCACCATAAGCTTCCTTGAAAGTTTTTTCAGAGAGCCCATCTTAATTACTTTCTACCTCTTTGCCATGATCAGCTTAAGCCCTGAGCTTTCTCTTTTTCTTTTGTTGTTCCTGCCAATCGCGGGTCTTGTAATTGGAAGAATAGGAAGGTCATTGAAAAAAGTATCAACCGGAGTTCAGGAAAAACTTGGTGAGATCCTGAGTACCATTGAGGAAACGTTAGGTGGCATCAGGGTCGTGAAGGCCTTCAATGCAGAACAACAACAGCTGGGAAGATTCGTCAAAGAAAATACAGAACTGTTTACAATAAAAAATCGTGCCATCAGAAGACGCGACCTGGCTTCACCAGTTTCAGAAACACTAGGAATTGTGGCAGTTTGCGCTGTATTATACTATGGAGGAAGCTTGGTATTGAATCATAATTTTTCATTGAGCGGTCCTGACTTCCTCACCTTTATTGCCATTTTCACCCAGGTCATTAACCCACTAAAAGCCTTTAGCACAGCATCTTACAACATTCAACGGGGTGCTGCCAGCATTGAAAGAATTCGACGTTTAATTACAGAGGAACAGACGATACAAGAAGATCCAAATCCAATTCATATCCATTCTTTCAATGATGAAATTGAATTAAGAAATGTGGTCTTCGCTTATCCCGACAAAACAATACTCAACAAGATTAACCTCACCATTAAAAAAGGCCAAACGGTTGCGTTGGTCGGCTCTTCGGGTGCAGGAAAATCAACATTGGCAGACCTCATTCCAAGGTTTCATGATGCCAGTTCAGGTGAGGTACTTATAGACGGGATTGATATAAAAAAATACGCAATCAAAGATCTCAGAAACCTAATGGGAATTGTAACCCAAGATCCTATCTTGTTTAATGAATCTGTCAAAGCCAATATAGCATTGGGCAATTTGTCGGCGTCTCCCGAGAGTATCATTGATGCTGCAAAGATTGCAAATGCACACAATTTTATCTTAAATAAAGAGGATGGATATGATACGCAGGTGGGTGACCGTGGGTCTAAACTAAGTGGCGGAGAAAGACAACGCATAACCATTGCTCGGGCTGTCTTAAAAAATCCTCCCATCCTCATTCTTGATGAGGCGACTTCATCACTGGATACGGAAAGTGAGAAATGGGTTCAAGATGCCATCAATAATTTGATGAAGGACCGAACCAGCATTGTTATTGCACACAGACTTTCAACCGTAAGGCATGCAGATGAAATCATCGTATTGCATGAAGGTAAAATTGCAGAGAGAGGCAAGCACGAGGACCTCATTCAACAAAACGGGATATACAATAAGTTAGTGACTATGCAGGAAGTTCGGGGATAACCTAAACTATGCGCCGCCGTTACCTGGTCTGTTCATGGTCGTTTTAGCTTCCATGCTCAAGGTTGCGTGTGGAACAGCTCGCAAACGGGCCTTGTCAATCAGTTTTCCCGTTACCCTACAAATACCATAGGTCTTGTTCTCAATCCTCATCATGGCCTTCTCTAGCTTCTCAATGAAATCGATTTGTCTGCTTGCCATTTGGCTAAGCTGCTCACGTTCCATACTAAGGCTGCCATCTTCCATGGTCATGTATCGGCTATCAGAATCTTCTCCGCTCATGGCATCCTTCCTGGTAATAAGACCATTCAAGTAAGCAAGTTCTTGCTTGGCAGCATTGAGTTTATTTTGAATAAGTTCCTTGAATTCCAACAATTCAGGATCACTGTACCGCTGAGTTGGACCAGTATTTTCAACTGCTGCCCTAGGATCTAGAACAGACTTTGTGAATTCCGGCTCATATTTCCTGGTTGTCTTTGCAATGATTTTAGGCATCGCAACAGGCTTTATATCTTTTTTGACCTCTTTTGCACGGAGCGCCTTGCGAATTTCAGTTGGACTGGCAGGCGGTTTACTTGTTTGAGCAAACCTGATTTCAGGAGCTATCAGTGGTATTTTTTTACCCGCCTTATTGGTGCTTGTCTTCGGGGGGACCCCTTTCGAAGGTGCACCCTTCGATGGAACGCCTTTTGAAGGGACGGCCTTAACAGGAGCAGATTTTGCAACAGGAGTCTTTGCCTTAGGTTGCGGCTTTGCTGGTGCAGTAGGTTTTACTGATTTCTTAGGAGCAACTTTTGGGGTGGGTACAGTTTTTGTAGGCGCTTTTTTTGTTGGAGCAACTTTTGGAGCTACAACAGCCTTTTTTACAGGCGCCGCCTTCTTAGCAGGTGCTGCTTTTTTTACCGGAACTGGCTTTTTAGCTGCAACTGCCTTCTTAGCAGGTGCTGCCTTTTTTGCCGGAACTGATTTTTTAGATACTACCGCTTTCTTTACTGGTGCAGCCTTCTTAACCGGAACCACTTTTTTCACTGGAGCTGCTTTTTTTGCCAAAGGTTTTGGTTTTGAGTTTTTATTTACTGGTGATTTTGCTTTTGCCGCTTTTTTTACAGGAGCCGCTTTTTTTGCAGGCGCTGCTTTTTTTACTGGCTTAGAAGCTTTTTTGGGTGCTGTTTTTTTTGTTGCCATAATCCTTACTCTTTTGTTATAAGATTGATCTTCAGTGTTTTACCATTAATCTCGGTATCAATCCCCTCAGATAATCCATGTTTCAGCAAGATGTGGTCAGCTAGAATTTCGGCGCAAATATATGGATTAAATTGTGTAAAAGCGGGGTCTAGCTCCGAATCAGACTGAATTTCAACAATTATCCTGTCTGTCAGTTCAAGGTTTAGGTCTTTTCGTATCTTCTGAATCCTGTTTACCAGCTCCCTGGCATTCCCCTCCATTTCGAGTTCAGGGGTCAAGGAGACGTCTAGTGCCACGGTAAGCACCCCACGAGAAGCTACCATCCATCCCTGAACATCCTCACTTTGAACCTCTACTTCGTCTCTCAATATCTCAGCCAACTCCCCATCGATTAAGATCTCAAACCGCCCCTTGGCCTCCAAGCTTCTTATCTGCTCCTGGGTCATTTCTGAGATCGCCGCGGCAGCAGCCTTCATTTTAGCACCAAGCTTTTTGCCAAGAACCACAAAGTTGGCCTTGACCTTTTTTCTGATAAAATCATTGTCTGCAGGCAGATATTGCATCTCCTTAACATTTACCTCAGCCAAGATGAGGTCTTCTATCCATTTTAATTGTGCCTCCATAGCAGGCCCAGTAATTGGAATGAGTATCTTTTGCAACGGTTGCCTAACCCTGATATTGACTTTTTTTCGAATGGAGAGCACCAAAGAACAAAGTTCACGGGCTATAGACATCCGCTCCTCCAATTCAAGATCAATCCAGCCTTCTTGAGCCACTGGGAAATCAGTGTGATGCACAGACTCTGCTACTTCCTTACCAGCAACTGAATTAAGATTCCTGAAAATAGCATCGGTGAAAAACGGCGATATTGGTGCTGCGAGTTTCATCACAGTAACAAGGCAAGTATATAATGTTTGGTAAGCACTGATCTTATCGGTTTCATATTCACCTTTCCAGAACCGTCTTCTTGAAAGTCTTACATACCAGTTGCTGAGCAGCTCATCAACAAAATTATCAATAGCCCTACCAGCCATGGTTGGCTCGTAATCGTCCAGGTGCTTGCTCACTTCTTTGACAAGGCTTTGTAAACTTGATAAGATCCAGCGATCTATTTCAGGCCTTTCACTGAATGGAATATCAGCCTCTTTGTATGTGAATCCATCAACATTGGCGTACAACACAAAAAACTGGTAGCTGTTATAGAGCGTTCCGAAAAACTTGCGTTGGACTTCTTTTATTCCCTCAAGGTCAAATTTGAGGTTATCCCAAGGTGATGCGTTGGTGATGAGATACCACCTGGTGGCATCAGCGCCGTAGGTATCAATGGTGCTAAAAGGATCCACAACATTACCCAGACGCTTGCTCATCTTGTTGCCATTCTTGTCTAACACCAATCCGTTTGAGACTACTGTTTTGTATGCTACCTGATCAAAAAGCAACACGCCTAGCGCATGGAGTGTGTAAAACCAACCTCTTGTTTGGTCTACTCCCTCAGCTATAAAATCTGCAGGAAATGCATTCCCTAAATCAATCATTTCCTTGTTCTCAAATGGATAATGCCACTGTGCATATGGCATAGCACCACTGTCAAACCACACATCTACCAGATCTGGAACACGATGCATTGGCTTTCCTGAATCACTAACCAATACCACTTCGTCAACATAAGGCTTATGAAGATCCGCCAATCCTTTTTCAATGATGTCTTTATTCACTCCATTGCCTAACGCTGCGGCGGCTTTTTTTATTTCCTTATTGAGCTCATCAATAGATCCAATACAAAGCATTTCAGACCCGTCTTCTGTTTTCCAAATCGGCAGCGGTGTGCCCCAGAACCTACTTCTACTGAGGTTCCAGTCTACCATATTTTCCAACCAGTTTCCAAATCTTCCTTCGCCAGTAGACTTTGGCTTCCATTGAATTTCCTTATTCAACTCAACCATTCTATCTTTTAATGCTGTGGTTTTGATGAACCAAGCATCAAGGGGATAGTAAAGAATTGGCTTATCCGTTCTCCAACAATGAGGATAACTGTGCTCGTATTTTTCTACTTTAAACGCCTTTCCATCCTTCTTCAACTGAATAGAGATGTCTACATTGACATCAACATACTGTTCTTCATTCTTGTAATTCTTTACAAAACGATTGCTGAATTCACCAAGCCCATCAACAAATTTTCCCTCACGATCCACCAATGTCAGGATGCCCAAACCGAATTTTTTTCCAACCTTATAATCATCCGCACCAAATGCAGGAGCAGTATGCACAATGCCTGTACCATCTTCTGTTGTAACAAAATCTCCAACTACCACTTTGAAGGGATCTGCATCAGGAGTAGCTTCGCGAATCTGCAAAATGCCATTTGCTGCAAATGGCATGAGTTGGTCATAGTACAAACCTTCCAGCTCACTTCCCTTCAGTACACCCAACAAACGCCATGGAATCAGTTTATCCCCTGGGTTAAATTCTTCTAGAGCAATTTTGTTTGCCTCTTCTTTGAAATACTTAGCCACCAATGCGGTTGCAAGAATTACGTGAATTGGATCTCCCGTATACGGATTGAAGCTCTCTATTACAGCATATTCAATGGAGGGGCCAACCGTAAGGCCTAGATTAGATGGCAATGTCCATGGTGTCGTTGTCCATGCCATAAAGCAAACAGGATGAGGTAATGCGACCAGTTCCCTGATTGCTGCAAAGCCCTTATGGGTAGTGTTTTTATCCGTATTGAGCTGGAATAATACAACAGCGGAGGTGTCTTTAACATCTTTGTAAGTACCTGGCTGATTGAGTTCATGAGAGCTCAATCCCGTTCCTGCTGCGGGTGAATAGGGTTGAATGCTAACACTCTGATAAAGCAGTCCTTTATCGTATAGTCTTTTTAAGCACCACCAAAGTGACTCGATGTATTCGTTTTCAAAGGTGACATAAGGTTTTTTTAAATCTACCCAATAACCCATCTTTTGGGTAATCTCATCCCACTTGTCTTTATAACGCAACACAGCCTCACGGCATTTTTGATTGTACTCAGCAACTGATATTTTTTTGCCGATATCTTCTTTTGTGATGCCCAACTCCTTCTCAACCCCAAGCTCCACGGGAAGTCCATGGGTATCCCACCCTCCCTTACGCTTGACCTGAAAACCCTTCATGGTCTTATACCTGCATACAAGGTCCTTTAGTGTTCTAGAGATCACATGATGAATCCCTGGCATTCCATTGGCACTTGGGGGGCCTTCAAAAAACACAAAAGGCGTTGCACCCTCTCTGTTTTGAATACTTCCCTCAAATGCACCCTCTGCTTCCCAAGTGGAAAGTATTTCACTTTCAAATGCCGGTAGGTTCAGTTGTTGATATTCTCTGTAAGTAGCCTTCATACTGTTTTCAAAGGCTGCAAAGATAGAAGAAAGTTGAGAGAGTTGAGAAAGTTGAGTTGTGTAGCCGCATAGATGATTAGGCGTTATATTGTTGGGGCAATAAATCGCAGTTCGTCGCCTAGAGCCTCTTGTCTCAACTTTCTCAACCCTCTAAACTCTCTCAACTCCCTAAACCTGCATTAAAGTACTGTATCGTCTACCAACTTCTTTGAGCCATCATCCTGGTAGGTATACCTAAACTTATAATAGCGCTGTTTGCTTATTTTATCATTGTCAGATGCTGCAGGATCTGGCGTAACGCCGCCTTTGTAGTAATTAAGAATTTCAACGATTGCATATTTGCCACTGGCCGTTCTGATGACCAAAACCCTTCCAGGAATTGGAGTAATCAAGTTTTGCTGACCGTTATAGGTGTACCAGCCCTTATTGCTTCCTGTGGTAATTGCCATCGTTGGGGAGTTATCAATTTTAAAAACAGAATCAGCAGGAACTGCAGTGAGGTCAGTGAAAATACCAGTGTATACAAAAGCCCCACCAGCGCCTGGGCCACTGGTTCCACCATTGGTGATAATGGTTGTTCCCCTGAAACCAAGATCCCATTTCAAAGTGTTTGAATCCGCTGAAGCAATGATCGCATTATCTTCCAAACTATAGAAGGTGAACTTCCCAGCACCAGCAGGTTGACCATTTGATAAAACTGGTTGACCATCAACATACACAATCGTATCTGCAGAAAGGTCATTCACTGTTACCTGATAAAGGGTGGATTCGTCCACTGGCGCATCATTTTTTTTACAAGATTGCAATAAAAAAAATGAGGCCAAAACAACTCCGAAAATACGTACACTTTTCATGTTCATTTTATTTATGATTGGTTTAAAAATTGACTTGTATATCTATGTACCCCGCCCTGCCTGGGTTTCCTGGCAGAAACTGAATATCCTTGTAGTTCAACACATTGTCTATCCCACCCATAACCCTACATTTTTTATTAACCGAAAAACCTGCACTTGCATTAAGCTGAACATAACCCTTGGCATATTCGTCACTCCTGTTAATCAATCCGTTTCCATCCAAATCAGTTGTACCCCATTTGCTGCGATATATTAAACGCGTTGTGGCAAATATGCCCGATGCATGTTCATAGCTAAGCTTAAGGTTTGCATTGTGTCTTGACCGATTAGGCAATCCCCCGTACTCAGCAATGGTCATGCGATAAACTTGTCCACTTTGAATATCCCGCTGAAAGACGCTGCCCTTCTTGATGTTAGCCAACGCATCCTTGTCTGCTGTATATAAAAACTGATAGCCTGCCTTTGCTGTAATTGTTGCAGTGATTTTTTTTTCTAGGTCGACCTCAACACCTTGGGTAAGCGCGCGATTGACATTGAAATAACTGAATATTTGTCCCCCATTTTTTTTATAAGCAATTACATCCGTCAAGATCATGTTGGTGAGGTCGTTTCTAAACAGGTTGAGAGAACCCTTAACGCCTGAGGCGATCCTAAACTTAACGCCAGCGTTGAAGCCCCCAGAAACCTCTGGGTTTAATTTGGCAACCTTCCCTAGGAGAGATGTTGTTTCTTGAATTAACTGAGCATCCTGCATTCTTTTTAATTCCTGTAAAGCCACTTGAGCCCCAAACACAGAATAAGAGCCAGCAGCGAGGTTGGTAAAGTTTAAATAGAGCTGACGAAAATCAGGAGCCTTGAACCCCCTACCATAAGAAAGGTTGAATGAAACATTGTCGCTCAGGCGATATTGCAATGCAGCCTTTGGACTCCAAACAGATGAATATGCCTTGTTCGCATCAAAACGAAAACCACCAATGATGATCAATTTCTTATTGAGTTTTTCTTCGTGTTGAAGAAAAAAGTAAGCGATCGAATTCTTACGTTTGGTAGACAATGAATCATAGCGATTTGAACTGACTGATTCATTGATAATGCCAGCACCTGCATTAAAGGAAGATTGTTCTCTAATCTGCCAATCGGTCTGGTTTTCAATCCTTCTGAAATCCTGCTTAAACCTATCGTCATAGCCTCCTTCTGTTTCTTTCACCTTTAGTTCTTGTAGCGCAGTATAGCCAGTTAGATAACCCCTGAGGGTGGTTTCCAGCTTAGGCGACAACCGATGCTGAAGATGTGGCGTGATGTTGTATTCATTTGTTCTCTCAAAGCCATTCGAAATAACAATGGCCGAGCCATTCTGAACTGCAATTGCATTTTTAATATCGGTATTGTTATGACGATATCCTACTCCCATTTTCCATTTTTCATTCAGCATGTGATTTACATTCACATGTTGTGTAGACCGCCAATAGGGCTCTACAGTTTGCTGTATTGAATTCGGCTTTAGGCTGTACCCTTCAGATCTGTTGTAATTAAATCCTCCTTGTACATCTGTTTTATTCAAGTGCCGAGAAAAATTAAAAGACCCATCAACAGTATTGTACTTGGCGTAACGGAGATTGGCATCGGTTTTATGTTGCCCCGCCCTATCTGTTATAATATTCACTACTCCCCCCATGGCTTCAGACCCATATAAACTTGAAGAAGGCCCTTTGATGATTTCTATTTTTACAATGTTGCGTATGGTTAATCTCGACAAGTCAAATACACCTCCAGTTCTTCCAATCAAAGGCTCGCCATCGAGCAATATCAGGGTATACTCAGACGATAATCCCTGAACCTGTATTCCCTTTCCAAAATTATCAACCACCATGATTCCTGTCTGCTCTGAAAGGATATCATGCAACCTCAAAGAACCGCTCTGGTAAAGCGTTTTAGCGGATATTATCGAAGCGGGGATGGCAACATTTCCCAACAACCTTGGAGACCGGGTGGCCGTCACCACCACTTCATCGATTGACTTCAAGGCCATAGAATCTACCCGCTCTTGAGCGACAGACAAGCTGTACAAGTTGATAAACAAAAGGGTAATCCCTAGCCTCATGGAATTGAATTAGAGGGCGAATTTCGCCAAGTTGACCATGGGGATTATCATGGAATTGTCAGATAAGTAGGTGCTTAAAACTTATGACAAAGCAGTGACAATAGAAGCAAAAAGCTATGAATTGAAGTGAAAGAGAAATTGGTGAAAAGTTGCGGTTGAATATGATATCCTACTCAAAAAAAGTAATCGTCGAACTAAAAAAATCAAGACTTATTCAACAACTCACAAGGTTTTAGCCCAGTATGTTTTTTGAATGCAGTTGAAAAGTGCGAGATGGAAGAGTAACCCAGTTGAGCAGACACCTCTGAAACAGAAAGTCCTTGTTCATAAAGCAGGTATCGGGCATGTTCCATTCGCTGATCCTGATAAAAATCGAAAATTGTTGTGCCAAACATTACCCTGAATCCTTTTTTCAGGTAACATTCATTGATAGCAACCTTTCTGCTGAGCTCTTTGATGGTGATGGGATCGCCGATATGCGACAACAAAATTTCTCTTGACTTGATAATCTTTTCTCGCTCATCCTGATGTTCCAAAAACTTGCATGCTGGCACTTCGTCTTCCTTGAGAGAATTAATCGATTCCAGCGTATACAAGAGCAGAATCTGGGTTTGTGCATTGATAAAAATGTTTTCAACCGCATCTGCATATCGATGATTGAGGATGGAGTCTAATGCATGCCTAATTCTTCCGGAGATGGAGATCGACTTACTAAAAGTATGATGGTATTTGAAGTTTAGTATTGCATCAGTTTCCGCATTTGTGCCTTCAGATTTGATCAGATTGGTTAAATGCATCGGTTCAAATCTAAATTGAATAATATCTACTGTGCCAGTCTGCTCAACACACAATGCATTGCGGTTCAGCTTGCACTCCTCACAATTGGCTTGTGGAAGATTGCAATAAGCCTGACCACCAATACAAAAACTCAATTCAAGGTACTTGCTGTCCTCACTTTCGTCGTAATGGTAAATCAGCGTTCCGCTATCCTCTACCCTTAACTTTTCATCCCTCCCGTATCTTTTGATGGCATAATTCCAGGAACCGGGGATTTTCTTTTCATTGGAAAAAAGCACAGGAAAATCTTCAAAATGTGACCATTCTGACATTATTCGCTGGGGTATGGCAACAAGATTAGGCATCTGTGTGCAAATATAAACTTAGTTGGGCGTAAAAGGGCTGAAACTAAAGCTAAAACGGGCAACTATTATGTGGAAATCATCTTAAAAAAGAATAGCCTCATTTAGCCTAAAAATGGGGAAAGCCCCCCTATTTTCAGTAAATTTGTTAGCCAGAGCCCTAATTAAAAAACCAAGAGGAAGAAGATACGTATGAGCACAGAAAACCCAGAAAAATTGGAACAGGCCAACAATAGTTACGGCGCAGACAGCATTCAAGTATTGGAAGGCTTGGAAGCCGTTCGAAAAAGACCTGCCATGTACATCGGTGATATCGGCGTTAAAGGTTTGCATCACCTTGTTTATGAAGTAGTCGATAACTCGATTGATGAGGCCCTCGGAGGCTATTGCAATGAAATTATTGTAAACATTCACGAAGACAATTCTATTTCCGTAGAAGACAATGGAAGGGGTATTCCAACAGGAATGCACCATAAAGAACAACGAAGCGCACTTGAAGTAGTCATGACCGTACTTCACGCGGGTGGAAAATTTGATAAAAATACCTACAAGGTATCTGGTGGATTGCATGGTGTGGGTGTGAGTTGTGTGAATGCACTCAGTACAACGCTTCTGGTAACTGTTCAGCGTGACGGAAAAACGTTTGAACAAGAATACGAGCGTGGGGCACCAAAGTATGCTGTGCGTGAGACAGGCATCAGTGATAAAACCGGAACGAAAGTTCATTTTTGGCCAGACAAGACCATATTTACAACCACCGAATACAACAAGGAGATTCTTGAAGGTAGATTGCGTGAGTTGTCTTTTTTGAATAGGCGTATTCGCATTACGCTGCATGATTTGAGAGAGAAAGATGAAGCTGGAAATACCTACCAGCAAGTGTTCTATAGTGAGGGCGGCATCATCGAGTTTGTGGAAATGCTTGACAAAGGGGCTAAAAGAAATTCACTGATCCCATCCATCATCTATATGGATGGCCATGACCCCGAATCAAATGTTGCCGTTGAGGTTGCTATCAACTATAACGACTCATACAACGAGCATATATTTTCCTATGTAAACAACATCAATACCATAGAAGGAGGAACCCACGTTGCCGGCTTTAGAAGGGCCATCACAAGGGTTTTCCAACAGTATGGCAAAAAGCAAGGGCTTTTTGAAAAATCAAAAGTTGAAGTGGAAGGAGATGATTTTAGAGAAGGGTTAAGCGCCATCATCTCTGTGAAAATCCCCGAACCACAATTCGAGGGCCAAACAAAAACTAAGCTGGGAAATTCCGAGGTAATAGGCATCGTTGATGTAACTGTATCACGCGCACTGGAAGCTTACCTTGAAGAAAATCCAAGAGAGGCCAAAAACATCATCAGCAAAGTAATCCTTGCCGCACAGGCCAGGGCTGCAGCAAGAAAAGCCAGAGAGCTTGTTCAACGCAAAACAGTGCTTTCGGGAGGTGGCCTTCCGGGTAAACTTTCAGACTGCTCTGAGAGAGACCCTACGAAAAGTGAGTTGTTCCTTGTTGAGGGAGATTCGGCAGGAGGAACAGCAAAACAAGGACGGGATAGGAATTTTCAAGCCATCCTTCCACTAAGGGGTAAAATTCTTAACGTTGAAAAGGCAATGGAGCATAGGATTTATGACAACGAAGAGATTAGAAACATGTTCACTGCCCTTGGTGTAAAGATTGGAACCATAGAAGATCCAAAGGCACTCGATATTTCAAAGTTGAGATACCATAAGCTTATTATCATGACCGATGCTGACGTAGATGGCAGCCACATTGCAACGCTGATTCTTACCTTCCTGTTCCGATATATGAAAGCGATGGTTGAACAAGGATATGTATACATTGCACAGCCTCCACTTTACCTTGTTAAAAAAGGGAAGGAACAATACTACGCTTGGAATGAGGAACAACGCAAAGGATATATTGAGCGCATGGCAGCCGGTAAAGAAGACAGTGTAAATGTTCAACGTTACAAAGGTCTAGGAGAGATGAATGCAAGTCAACTTTGGGACACCACAATGAACCCAAGCTCAAGAACACTGAAAAGGGTTACCATTGAGAGTGCCGCAGAGGCTGATAGGGTCTTTAGCATGCTCATGGGTGATGAGGTTGCGCCAAGAAGGGAGTTCATCGAATCCCATGCGAAATATGCAAAACTGGATATTTAATTTTCATTATACACACTTAAAACAAACATCATGTCAAACGAAAACATGCTCACAGCTTACAACGTCAAGACCAAAGAAAAAAATGTTCCAATCCATGACGCAGTAGTTAGCAAAACTGCAAAAGGTGGATACATTGCAAAAGGTAATGATGGAAAAGGCAACAAACTTACCGCATTGCTTGGTGAAGCAAAGGCGCTTGCAGCAATCAAAGCTGGTACTGCAAAACAAGACTGGTAGTAGTTACGCTTACTATAAAAATTTAGACAGGCCAAATGGCCTGTCTTTTTATTTTAAGCGATACTTGTTTTTTTGAAGCCAGGCCCTCACCTTCTCTCTATGGTCGCCCTGTAGGATAATCTCGCCATCCTTTGCCGATCCCCCGGTTCCACAATGGTTTTTCAATTGCTTCCCCAACTCTCCCATATCTTCTGCAGTTCCTACAAATCCGGTGACCAAAGTAACTGTTTTCCCAGCCCGGTGCTTAGTCTCCAAAGTTACCCGCAACAACTGTTCACTTGCAGGCAATGTTTTTTCTGCTGGAGCATCTTCTGCAAATGGATTGTAGAGAGGATCCGTGCTGTATACGAAAGGTGATTTGTTTTCTTTTTTCTTGCTCATCAAAAAATTATTTCACGGCTTTTAAACTCAAATCGAGACTCACTGCGTGATGAATCAATGCACCGATACTGACATAATTAACTCCAGTAGAAGCAAACGATTCAATATTATTGAGATTAATTCCGCCACTGGCCTCGGTTTCAAATTGATTCCCAATGATATTGAGGGCCCGAGAAATCAAATCAGGAGTAAAATTATCAAGCATGATTCGAAAAACCTTGCCGACCCCAACCCTACATACCTCTGAAACATCTTCTAACGATCTTGCTTCTACTTCGATAGGGATGTCTAACCCATGAATTTCCCGATATTGATCAGCCATAACAATTGCTTTTTCAATACCCCCCGCAAAATCAATATGGTTGTCCTTCAACATGATCATATCATACAAGCCAAACCTGTGGTTCACTGCACCCCCAATACGAACAGCCTCTTTTTCCAATAACCTGAAATTTGGCGTAGTCTTCCTGGTATCCAGAATTCGTGTATCATAGCCCTTAATCTTCTCAACATAAGAGGCAGTTAGCGTAGCAATACCGCTCATCCTTTGCATACAATTCAATAGCAGCCTTTCCCCCTTGAGTAAGGCATGAACAAGGCCTTCGGCTTCAAAGGCTTGCTCTCCAACACGCATGCGGTCACCATCTTTTTTAAATGGCAGAAATTTGATTGCCGGATCGAGGGTGCACAAAATAGACTCCGCAACCTCCATACCAGCAAGCAGGCCATCTTCCTTGATGTTGAGAACCACCTTTCCCCTTGCACCTACAGGTATTACGGACAGGGTAGAATGGTCGCCGGTCCCAATATCTTCTTGCAAAGCCGCATTTATTAAGTTTTTGTATTTATTGCCAACCTCATTCATGAAATGAAGATAAAATGAAATGAAGTAATTTTGCAGTATGGAAAATAAAAAATGTATTCTTCTGATTATGGATGGATGGGGTCTTGGCTCAGTTCCTTCCAGCGATGTAATCCAACACGCACATGTACCCTTTGTTGCCTCACTATATGACAAATACCCGCATACTACGCTTGTGACATGTGGAGAGCCAGTTGGCCTACCTGATGGGCAGATGGGAAATAGCGAAGTCGGACACCTCAATCTAGGTGCCGGAAGAATCGTTTACCAGGAACTGCAAAGAATTAACGTAGCCATCCGCACAGGTGAACTTCAGAAAAACGAAACATTACTGGCTGCTTTGCATCATGCGAAGAAGAACAATAAAAAACTACACTTGATTGGTTTAATCAGTGATGGTGGTGTGCATTCCCATATCAATCATGTCAAAGCAATTACCGACCTCTGCAAAGCAGAAGCTTTAGAAAACGTATTTATCCATGCCTTCACCGATGGCAGGGACACAGACCCTAAAAGCGGACTTGCATTTATCACCGAGTTAGAGGAACACCTGAAAACATCAACAGGAAAAATTGCTAGCATCACTGGAAGATACTATGCCATGGACCGCGATAAACGTTGGGAAAGGGTAAAGCTAGCATATGATGGCATGGTAAAAGGAGAAGGGCAGCATGCGCATTCAGCCGTTGAGGCCATTAAGGGGTCTTACGAAAATAATATCACAGATGAATTTATCAAACCGGTGATTTTGGTTGATAAAAATGAACAGCCACTAGCCACAATAACAGATGGCGACGTGGTGGTTTGTTTTAACTTCCGTACCGACCGTTGTAGAGAGATCACTGAGGTACTTACACAAAAAGACTTCTCTGAATTTGGCATGCAGAAACTGGACTTGCACTACACAACAATGACAGAGTATGACAATACGTTCAAAAACGTACATGTCATTTTTAGAAATGATAACCTGACCAATACTTTAGGAGAAGTACTTGAAAAGCAGAAAAGAACACAGATCAGGATTGCTGAAACTGAAAAATATCCCCATGTTACTTTTTTCTTTAGTGGAGGGCGAGAAGTGCCTTTTGAGGGAGAGAAAAGAATTATTGCGGCTTCACCAAAAGTAGCCACCTATGATCTTCAACCCGAAATGAGTGCATTTGAACTTACAGAAAAGATAGTTCCAGAAATCAACAACAAGACTGCAGATTTTATTTGTCTTAATTATGCCAACGCAGATATGGTTGGCCATACCGGAGTATGGAGCGCTGCCGTGAAAGCAGTTGAAACCGTAGATTCCTGTGTCAAGCAAGTGGTAGAAGCTGCATTGAACAACGACTATACTGTATTTCTTACTGCCGACCATGGGAATGCAGATTATATGAAAAACGAAGATGGATCGCCCAATACTGCACATACGCTCAACCCTGTTCCACTTTTTGTAATAGACAAGCATTGGAAAGGAAGTGTAAAACCAGGAAAATTAGGCGACATAGCCCCAACCATTTTGCATATGATGAATATTCCTATTCCAGTTGAAATGACAGGAGAGGTATTAATATCATGATGATAAAATTTCATACTAATTTTTTCAAATGGGCTATGATGATCTTGGCCCATTTGTTTATTGTGCAATCGCATGCACAATCCGCTCCTGATACTACAAAGATTACAGCGTTGACCGAGGTGGTTGTATCCGGCACCAAGTTTGTTGAGAAGAAAAAAAATATAGTCCAAAAAATAGACAATATTAACGCTTCATATATCAAGCGGGTAAACGCACAAAATACCGGTGACCTCTTGATGAGTACTGGAAATATTTTTGTCCAAAAAAGTCAGCAGGGAGGAAGCAGTCCGGTGATTAGAGGATTTGAGGCAAGCAGAATTTTATTGATTGTAGATGGAATTAGAATGAACAATGCCATCTATCGTGCGGGTCATTTGCAAAACCTCATAACGGTCGATCAACACACACTTGAAAATATAGAAGTCCTGCAAGGACCTGCCTCCACGCTATATGGAAGCGATGCACTTGGAGGTGCAGTGCACATGATTACGAAAAGGCCAACCTTATCTGATAATGCTAAAAAGACACAGATCAAGGCAAATGGGTTGATGAGGTATTCAACTGCCAATCAGGAAAATATGGTTCATGCAGACGTGAACATCGGCGCTCATAAAATTGCATTTCTTAGCAGCATGACCCTGAGTACATTTAGCGACCTCAGGATGGGGAAAAAAGACAACAAAGACTTCCCTGGATTTGGAACCAGGCCTTTTTACATAAGGGCGTATGACGGGATTGTGGGAGATAGCATAATGAGAAACAACAATGAGCGTATACAAAAATATTCAGGGTATAATCAACTTGACCTGATGCAAAAAGTCTTATTTAAAACAAGTGCTAAATTAGAACAGCTCATCAATTTTCAATTATCAACTTCCTCAAACATACCACGATACGATCGCCTGCAAGATATCAGGAATGGCAGCTTAAGATACGCGCAATGGTACTACGGTCCACAAGCAAGAAAGCTCTTAGGGTATACTCTCCAACTAAAAGATCAGCCAGGTTTTTTTGGTGAGTATAAAGCCGTTCTCAGTTATCAAGCAATTGAGGAAAGCCGCATTACCAGGCAATACAAACGCTACGATGAGCTTGACCAACGAAGTGAAAAAGTTGATGTAATTGGACTCACGATAGATGCAAGAAGAAAAATGAGAAAGGACGAAATTACTTCAGGTGTGGATCTACAATTCAATCATGTTATTTCAACTGCACACAGAACCAACTTACTCAATGGACTGATCTCACCACTTGATACCCGATATCCAGATGGAAAGAATAGGATGAGCCATGCGGGAATCTATATTCAGCATATCAGAAAAATGAAGGATGATAAAATAGTACTTAACGATGGCATGCGGTATCAGTATGTTTTTCTAAATTCCTCGATAATCAACAATTCGTTCTTTTCATTGCCAGTGACCGACATAGTGCAGCGCAATGGAGCAATTACAGGCAATATTGGATTGGCCTATATGCCTTCAAAAAACACAAGACTTACCTTAGGTTATTCCTCAGGATTCCGGGCGCCAAATATTGATGATTTAAGTAAAATATTTGAATCCAGTACTTCCGCCAGACAAGTGGTGGTTCCTAACCCTAGCCTAAGGCCTGAGTCAACCAACAGTATTGATATTGGCATAAGCCAATCAATCGATAAATCCATTTTCATTGATCTGGGCGGATTTTACACCCTATTCAACAACGCCATTGTAAAAGCTCCTTTTAAACTCAATGGGCAGGACTCCATCATGTACTACAACACAAATGCACAGGTGCTGGCCAGTCAGAATTTAGGCAGGGCAATTATATATGGGGCCAATGCATCCTTTACTGTGAACATTAACAATCGATGGAAATTTTCTAGTACAGCCAACTACACCATCGGAAATTTATTAACTGATCACTCAACCACTTCTGCCGTGTATGTCCTCCAACAGGATGGAACCTACGCAATCACCCAGCAATATGTAAAGAGAAAACCCCTTGATCATATCCCTCCTTTTTTTGGAAAATTTAGTGGCCTTTACCAAGGCAAGAAATTGTATGCTGAATGCTATATCCATGTAAATGGCTGGAAAAAACTAAATCGTTATAATGTGGATGGTGAAGACAATGCACAATATGCCACAGCAATGGGGAGTCCAGCTTGGCAAACACTCAACTTTCGCTTTGGTATTGACCTGCGACCAAAATTACAATTGCAGCTAGCCCTTGAGAACTTACTGGACCTAAATTACCGATATGTTGCCTCTGGGCTATCGGCACCAGGGAGAAATTTTAGCATCGCAGTCAGGGGGTCTTTGTAAATCAATCACTTATCAATTCCACTAAAAGATTAGCCTAAAGCAGCGTCAATAAATCAAAAATTGTCTTATTTTCAGAAATCAATCAACGATTTCATGACTGAGGAGATGCTTGTCAACGCTTGTCTAAAAAACAATGCAACTGCACAGCAGGAGCTATACCAGAGGTATAGCCCAAAAATGCTGTCTGTTTGCTATCGTTATGCCAAGACAAGAGAAGATGCCGAAGACATGCTTCAAGAAGGGTTCATTAAGGTTTTCACACAAATCAAACAGTTTGAAAATAGAGGCTCACTTGAAGGATGGATTCTAAGAATCATGGTACATACCAGCATCAACCACCTCAAGAAGCATAAAAAGTTCAACGAAAGCCTTGATCTGGCTTTTGCTGGTAACATTATTATCAGGGAAGATAATATTCCTGGTGCTATTCATGCAAAACAAATCGTTGAATGCATAAGGGCCCTCCCGATGGGATACAGAACAGTACTTAACCTTTATGCCATAGAGGGTTATTCCCACAAGGAAATTGCCACCCTCCTTGACATTGAAGAAAGTACTAGTAGATCCCAGTACACGAGAGCGAAAAATATGCTAGAGGGTATTCTAACAAAAAAGAATCTTCTCCAGCCTCAAATAAAAAAAGAAAAGAAATGGTTCTCCCCGATTCGCATTAGTTGATTCGGAAGAAACAGTTTACGAAAGGAAGAAAAATGGAAAAATATTCACCAGAGGAGTTTGAAGATATACTTAAGGAGAAATCCGATCAGTATATGTTGTATCCCTCAGACAGGGTATGGGATAATATATTGGACAAATTGCATCCATTTAGAAGGGTTAAATATTTCTCGATATTACTCTTATTTATGGCAGCTGCCTCAACGGCCATCATTCTGAGCAATGAAGAATCAAAACATGCAATAGCGGATAGTGGAAGAATTGCTCATGCATTCGTGAAAAATAATCACTTTGAAAGTTTGATTAAGAATCATAACAACGGACAAATCAAGTTAAATATTGCAGGTACAAAAAAACAAAAACAACCTGCTGCCAGGGTTGAAAAAGTGATAAGCGTTGATCAAAGGCTGGCAGAACATATTGAGTTGAGTACAAAAAAAATAACACTACCCGTTCCAGAGCAAATTTCAGTGGGTGAGAATAGCATACAACAATCTATAAATAATGTCTTGGCCGAACAGGAAAAAAAGGAAGCAAAAAAACACAATATTGCTAACACGTTGGTAAGTGTTATTGAAAAGGCAAAAAAAATAAAAAAGAATTCAAGTTGGCAATTCTATATAACTCCTACAATAAGTTACAGAAGCCTAAGTGGCCAAGCTAGCAAATCCGTTTATCAATACAGCCAGTACTTCCTCAACACCAATGCACCTTTTGCAAGAGATGTAAAAGATGCAGTAAATCACAGTCCTGGAATCGGTCTTGAAATTGGAGCATCCATGTACTATCCAATTACAAAAAAATTAAGTTTCAAAATTGGCGGCCAAGTAAATTATAATCAATACAAAATCAAGGCGTTTAGCTCGGCGCCAGAAATTGCTACCTATGGCATGAATAACTTTATTGGAGGAAACGTGCCTATCAATGCTGTTTCAGTCTACAGAAATAACACCGGATACTCAAACTCGACACTTAGAAACGAACACTACATGATCTCAATACCGATTGGATTTGATTATAGGGTATTGGGTAATAAAAAAGTCAATCTCTCCGTTGCATCAACAATTCAGCCTACTTATGTATTCGCCAACTACTCATACCTTATCTCTACGAACCTAAGGAATTATGCAAAAGAACCAAGCCTAAACAGAAAGTTGAATATCAATGGGGCTTTCGAGGCAAGTTTGAACATACATTCGGGAGGACTAAAATGGAGCATTGCCCCCCAATATCGCTATCAAATGATGTCAAACTTTAAGAACAAGTATCCGATCAGAGAAAACCTGATGGACTTTGGCATCAAGTTTGGCGTAACAAAGAGTATCAACTAATAACTGCACTACCTTCGTTTCAAATCGATTGCAGGGCCATCTATAATCCAGACCATAGGCAACAGGATACTGAGATAGCCTTATCATTCCAACATGGACCCACTTACTTTTTCGTCAATTCAAAAAACCCTACCCAATGCAGCTGGGATCTATAAATATTATGGAGCAGACGGCAACTTGTTATATATAGGGAAAGCCAAGAATATCCGAAAAAGGGTAAGCTCTTATTTTACCAATGCTAAACTATCTCACAAAACGCACGAATTGATCAAGCAGATCAACAGCATAGAATTTACCATCGTAGACTCTGAACATGACGCGCTTCTCCTTGAAAACTCACTCATTAAAGAGTTTAAACCAAAATACAATATTGTATTAAAGGATGATAAAACATATCCTTATATCGTAATTAAAAAAGAACCATTTCCAAGGGTGTTCTTAACAAGAAGGAAAATTGCAGATGGCGCTGAATACATTGGACCTTATACCTCTACTGCCAAGGTTCGCGACTTGCTTGAATTTATAAAACAACAAATACCACTAAGGACTTGCTCACTTAACCTGACGGAAAAAAATATCAACAACAATAAATTTAAAGTATGCCTTGAATATCACCTTGGCAATTGCAAAGGCCCTTGTACTGGATTGCAATCAGCGAATGACTATGCAGCCGGAATAGAAGCCGTCAGACAAATACTCAGGGGAAATTTACGCAGTGTAATAACTGATTACAAACACCAACAAGAACAATATATTGAAGTGCTGGAGTTTGAAAAGGCAGAGATAGTTCAACAAAAGATCAATGCACTAAAAAACTATAGATTTTCCTCGGTGGTAGTAAGTTCACGCATAGGCGACTTAGATGTATTTGCAACTACTGAGTACAAAGATGAGATCGCAGTAAGCTATTTGTCTGTTCGAAACGGAACAATAAACAACTCCGGAAATCATGCCTTCCGAGTGAAAATTGAGGAGAAAGCGGAGGAAATATTGCCTCAGGCAATCGTGTATTTTCAGAAGCTTTACAATAGCGATTGCAAAGAGATTGTTGTGCCCATTTCTCTAGATTTTGGATTCGAGAATTATAAAATTACAGTCCCAAAAACCGGAGAGAAAAAGAAACTGCTTGATCTTGCCAAAACAAATGCAGATTTTTTCATGGGAGAGATCAGACGAAAGAACACACTAAACAATCTGATACAAGATGATGATAAAACCACCTTACTTAAGGCGGTAAAAGAGGCTTTATCGCTTCCTGCCATTCCAATTCATATTGAATGCTTTGACAACTCTAACTTTCAGGGCAGCTATCCGGTTTCTGCAATGGTCTGTTTTAAAGATGGACTACCAAGTAAGCAAGACTACAGACGCTACAATGTTGAAAGTGTTACAGGAATCAATGATTTTGCATCAATGAAAGAAGTTGTGAAAAGAAGATATAGCAGACTGATTCAAGAAAATGTAACACTTCCTCAGTTGGTCATCATCGATGGTGGCAAAGGTCAGCTAAGCGCTGCTATGGAAGCAATTCATGAACTTGGACTTACAGGTAAAATGACATTGGTTGGTCTGGCAAAAAATGTAGAAGAGATATTTTTTGTGGGCGACAAAGAGTCGCTGAAGCTTGGATACCAAAGTGATGTCCTCCGTTTTATCAGGGGAATTAGAGATGAAGTTCACCAATATGGAATAACCTTTCATAGAAACAAAAGAAGCAAAGGAACATTCACCAACGAACTAGAACAAATTGAAGGAATAGGAAAGAAAACAATAGAGGAGCTCTTGCTTACATTTCGGTCAGTAAAGAATATCAAGAATGCATCACCAGAGGAGTTGGCAGATGTTGTAGGACAAAAGAAAGCGGGGATTATTCAAGATCACTTTAAAAAACACTAAAGCCGGCAAAAGCCGGCTTTAGTATAAATAACTTATGGGTCTATTAATACGACCAAAGATCGAGTTCGAAATTAAAGATCTTGTTTTTAATATTATCTCCTTCAAGTAATTTAAGAATATCATCCTTAATATACTGCTTGATGAATAGGTCATACGGATTTTCGATAGATGACTTAACGATGTAGCTTGAAAAATATCTGCTTTCAAACAACTCTTCCCAGCTCATTCTTGCGCCGAAATTTTTTGGATTGTACACTTCGTACAAAGCTAAGATAGGTCTGAGGTCAGGGTAGTAAATCCAAAATATTGGAGATTCTCCCAATACAGTACCGGCATCATCAACATAGGTCTTTATTGGTGCTATACCAATTATCCGAGCAAACATACGAGATGACTCTTTGTCAAATATCCAATCCTCTTTGATCCGAAATTTCGTAATGTCATCAGGATTAAACTCTCTACACACTAGTGAGTCCCTATAAATTCCTTTAGAACCAGTTGGATCTTTTGCCCAATCAATTACCTGAACAGAATCACATCTGCCTGATATAACCTCACCAACCCTTGCAATGGTCATTGGTGTTGTAAAGCGATCATCTACATTTGGGTCAAACGCCGTGACATCCCCCTTTCTGATAGAACGCAAAAGAATATTGATGAAACGTTGATTTCCATTATCGTCTTCAGCCTTGAACCTAAAGGGAAGATTCATTTTTTCTTTAATATCAATCTCTCTCCACACACGCTCACGATACCAAGCATCATCTTCGCGAATATGCTCGTAAGGCAGTGGGACTCTGCTTTTAACAAGACTCCTTTCGATGGCTGCATCCGGACGAAGCGAAACCCTTGTAGAATCAAAAGCAAAGGGATCCTTCGGAGGTGCTACTGGAGCAGGTTTAATTGTATCTGCCGAAACTTTTTGAGTAGTTGCATCCAGCACTTGGGCGTCGGCTGTATTATTAGCAGCGGCTGTAGTCTTTTTAGGCGCTGCCTTTTTCTTTTTTGTCTGCGCCTGGATATCTCCACTGGAGACCATAGCGAATACAAAAGCAACAAAAATTGAACTGGTCAGGTAGCGTTTCATAATATTTCTTTTATTCAAGTTCATTTATTTCAAATTGTATGAGAGGCCGGATGGCAATACCCTCACTCTTCCATCTGGACCTTTCACCATGATGTCAGTTATTGCAACCAGTGCACCAGGCTTAAGACGATTAATTAACGAAGCTGCAGCGCCATCCCAACGAGCTCCTTTATTTTCAACAGGGGCATAATCTGGTATATCGGCACTGATTGCACCAATTTTATAACTCACTACTTCAAATGGAGCATCGAATTCAGAATCCTCAAGCTTAGCAATGATTCCACCCATTGCTTTGAAAGATGCAGATGGAACTGGACCAGGCTTAAGGTTACCCACCAATGCAGTTGGGTTCGGCAACTGCTTCACCCTAAACGACACCTTACCTGAGGCCTTCCCCTCGACAAGTACAGTTACAGTATGTTCTCCATAATTACCTGCAGAAGGTTTTACAATATATTTATTACCGCTTACCTTGGTGATAGATCCTCCACTGAACTGGGCAGAAACCTTTTCACTTCCTGCACCTGCAGTGATGGTAAGTGGGTTGTCAACGCCTATATAAAGTACGTTCATCTTATCTGGGGAAACTGCAACACCAGATGGGGCACCAACTGTATAATCAATTTTTTTAGAGATTGTTTTTTGCTCGCCAGTATTCGGATCAATGTAGGCTACGCTTACATTCATGGTTCTTGTTCCCGTTCCACCGACGTTAAATTTTGTTTCGGCTACCCCGTTTGCGTTAACAGGAATACCTCTTCCGTCAATACTAACAATTGGCTTCACATTTGAGTTGAATGCACCAAGTCCAGCTACAATTGTCAACTCCTCACCTGGCATAAGATAGGAAGAACTCATCCCAACCAAAGGCTCAAACTTGTCCATAATCAACTTTACAGCACCGACCTGATTGATACAGAAAGTAGCGGCTAAGTTCTCGGAATTTTTGATGTCGTTTTGGAATTTACTCAGGATGGTGAGTGAGGCGACTGTTGGCGTCATGTGGAAATAACTCTTGGTCCAATCTTTTAGTTCATCACCCGTGGAGGTATTGCCTGCGGAAGACTTAGGCACTTCAAGGTTTAATGGAAGTTTACCACCGATTTGCGCGGCCATTTCAGGATCAATTGCAAGTAACTTAGACTTGAACTCTGCTAACTTATCATAAAGAATCTTGCCATTCCCTTTTTGATCAAAATACCTAGTTGAGGCATCAATATTATCTTCCCTGAATACACCAGTCTCAGGATCCAAATCTGACTCTTGCTTTAACGCAAGCTTGAACCCCTCGAGCAAATCATAGCTCTCAGCGGCAATGACACGTATTTGATCAGCTTTTGGCTTCCAAATTGCAGCTTTTTCTGCAGTTTTTGGATCTTTAATGAGCTCATCAAATGAGCTATAAATACCTGTAGTTGATGTATTAAGCACTGCATTTGATTCCCGAAGGCTATTGTCAACTACCTTGAAGGCATTGAGGATTTCAGCAGATACATTCAGCGCTAGAAGTGCAGTTAACACCAAGTACATGATGTTAATCATCTTCTGCCGCGGCTCTTTTGGTAGTGACATATATTAAAGTGAGTTTATAAATTTAAATCCATAATAACTATGACAACTATCCACGCCCTTGCATTGCAGCAAGCATATTTCCATATACACTATTTAGGCTGCCGAGATTCTTAGCAAGCAGAGCAATTTGCTCTTGGGTCTTTTTAGCATCATCCAAACTGCCTGACATGGCCTGGCTTGCTTTGCTCAAGCTTTCGTAGAAAGAATTGATTGCTTTGATATGACTTCCAGAATCCTGAAGTTCTAGCTCATACATTTTATTCAATGACCCGAGGTTCTTAGTCAGCCCTTGGATCTGCTCATGAAATGCCTTGGAACCTTCCGCAGCTTGGCTAAATTGATTTACAGATGAAGCAGCATGAACATAGGCATCTTTCAACGTGCCGATGGCAGCAGTGGCTTCTTTGGTTTTCGAAGCGTATTCATTGCTTGCAGCGCTAGCGTCAGCAATAGAGGAAATACCTTTAACAGTTGTATTGAATTTGCTGAAATTTTCATTCAATTGTTTCAAGTTATTGGGATCAAGCTCTTTCTCTATCAATTGTTTGAGTGCATCAGTGGCTGGTGAAGCGGCACCAAGAACTGCACCTTCATGCTCAACAGCACCTTTCTTTAACTCTAAATAGGCATATAGTAAGAAAATAGCAGCCTCAGTAAGCAACCCTAAAGTCAACATAAAATCAGCAAAACTTTTATGAAGAATCTTAGCCCAAGCGCCAAAGATTACTACGGCGGCACCTATACTTACGATGATGTTTACGATTTTCTCAAGAGCACTGACATTTGATGAACCTGCCATAGTGAGGGGGTTTTGTTTTTTGAAATATTTAATAAACCGAATGATTATTTTTTACCAGAAGGAGCAAGATCAACTACACAACGAAAACCGAGGTATGATTTTGTTGTATCCTGATACTCATAGTTCCTAGTACTGTTCTGAAGAAAAAATCCTACATCCTTCCAGCTTCCTCCGCGCACCACCTTTCTTTTCATTCTTGGCGGATCGCTATCTTTTGCATTAAGGCGGATATCAGGGTTCATGTCGTGCTGAAAGTTATATGCCCCTTCATAATATAATGAGGACGTCCATTCTGCAACATTCCCCGCCATGTTGTATAATCCAAAATCATTGGGCCAATAAGCATCTGCCCTTACAGTATAGAATCCACCATCTTCAGGATAATTACCCCTTCCTGGCTTAAAATTAGCAAGCAAACAACCCTTCTTGTTTCGAAGGTATGGTCCGCCCCATGGGAAAGGAACTTGAGAACGACCTCCGCGAGCAGCGTACTCCCACTCAGCCTCAGTTGGAAGCCTAAAGTCAGACTCTGTCATTCTTTTCTTGGATTCCAAAAAGGTATTCAAATAATGTGTTCTCCACTCGCAGAAGGCAGTCGCCTGCATCCAACTGATTCCCACAACTGGATAATTTCCATATGCAGGATGAGAGTAATATTTCTTTGCCATTGGCTCGTTGTAGGAATAAGAAAAATCTCTTACCCACACCAATGTGTCAGGATAAATCGGAGTATCTTTTTTTATGATGAAAATTGACCTTGGCTTGCTTGCATTTTCTCTCTTTGCACCTTCCCTGTAGTCGAATATTTCAGAATGATAAATAATTTTTTTAGAATCAAGTTCTCGTCTTCCATTGACCCTATTGTCTGGGGAGATGATCATTGCTCCCAATTGTTCTTGTATTTTTGGATCATCCCATTTAATGGTGCTGGCCTTTGCCCAATCAATTGGCCCTGATCCATCAGGTGCTTGCTTTTTGTAGTTCAGAATTGTGGCAGCAATTGAATCCCTTACCCAGTTTGCAAACTGACGATACTCGTTGTTTGTAATTTCTGTAGCATCCATCCAAAAACCATTGATGGATATTTGCTTATTTCTTGAAGTGAACGAATAGCTAACGTCCTCATCACTTGGACCCATATGGAATGTGCCCGCAGGGACATACACCATTCCAGGCGGCTTAGGAATTGTATACTTCCCCCCAATGGAAACGCCATGCAATTGACCATCTCCGGCTGCTGACTTCGACTTTCCAGATTTGCCACAGCCAGACAAAGTTGCACCAATGGTCAACACGGCCAATAAATAAGAAATACTAACTTTCATCTTCGTATCTAGTTTAGAGTATGGGTAAACAAATATAGATCAAATAAAGCTATCAATTTTGCAGATAACTCGTTAATAATCTAAATTTTAACAAGCTTGAAACATCATTTTCAGAGCCATAAAACGCTTCAAATCGAGAAGTATTGTCAGTCAATAGCTATTTATTTGTTAATATCTGCATAAACAGTTCATTATCATTGCTTAATGGGTGCTTGCAGGTCTGTCCAATGCAGGCAAAATACCTCATTTCGTTACTAACTGGCAGCTTCCCAATTAATAACGGATATTGTTCAGATGATTTATCTGCTGCCATAAGCACCTTGTTTGGTAGATAGCGCCTCAGTAAACTCCTTGAGGCTGATTTAAAATCCTTGCCAAGAATTACAATCTCATAAGTTCCTTGTGTAAACTCTAAGAACAAATTAGACCACACGCCAAAAGAACTAGGATATTTTATGGCGGCTGCCTCAACGGAGTCAAGCATCCTTTTAGAGCGTTCTTTCCAATGATTTAAGCCAAATAGTATACCGAGTCGGAGAAGATTCCATGCCATGGTACCATTGCTGCTTGGAATAGCCCCGTCGTAAATCTCTTTTTTCCTGACTAGGATATCTTGCTGAAATGCTGGGGTAAAATAAAAAAAGACACCTTCTTCATCACTATAAAAAGTGACGACATACTCCATGATCTCCTTTGCCTTTTCGAGATAGGCCAAGTTGCCTGTTGGCTCATACAAATGAACAAGTGCTTGAATCAAAAAAGCAAGATCATCCAAAAAAGCAGCATACTTAGAAACCCCATGCTTATGCGTATGCATCCAATGATTAGTTTGATTGTCATGGAATGCTGCTATCAAAAATTCCATATTTCTTTCTGCAAGGCTTAACCAATCAGGCTCATTAAAAACTACTGAACAACGGGAAAGAGCAGTATTAAAAAGTGCATTCCATCCCAGCAGCAACTTATCATCGGATGAAGGTCTAATTCTTTTCGATCGTGCTTCCAACAAAGCCTCCTTAGCCTTTGCAATAAAAGCCATAGCCTCTGTGGTTGTCATCCCATGACGAACTCCCCAATCGACTAAGGATTCCTTTACCCGTAAAATATTTACATGCTCCCAATTTCCGTGCTCGGTAACATCAAAAAAATCAGCAAGCTTATTGCTTGCTTCACCAAGCACTGCTTCAAATTCTTTTTTTGTCCAGGTATAAAACTTACCCTCCACGCCTTCGCTATCTGCATCCAATGCTGAATAAAACCCGCCTTCTGAAGAAAGCATTTCGCGTTTCATAAAGTTGATGGTTTCCACCGCAACAATTTTGAATTCTTCATCACTGGAAATTTGAAAAGCTTCTGATATGACTCCAAGTAGAAGCGCATTATCATAAGTCATCTTTTCAAAATGAGGAGCAAGCCACTCGGCATCAGTTGAATACCTACAAAACCCTCCTCCTACCTGATCATAAATTCCACCCCTAATCATTTTCTTTAAACTAAGCATGGCTTGATCTAGAGCGAGCTGATTGCCATAGTAATGATGGTAACGAAGCAGATATTGAATGCTGAAGGTCTGTGGAAATTTAGGAGCGCGACCAAATCCACCCTCGGTAAGGTCAGCCATAGCCATGAGCTGATCAACAATTTTACTTGCTTGTTCTTCCGAATACGACGACTTGATCTCCAAGAGATTTTCATTGATTGGATGCTTGGTCATGGGATTGGCAGACTGCAAATGTTGAATTAAATGACTCGCTTGTTGTTCTATTTCCTCCCTTCTGTTAACATAGGCATCATGCACTTTTTCAAGCACCTCCATCCAAGAGAGTCTGTTATGTAGTTGCTTTGGCGGAAAATAGGTGCCGCCATAAAAAGGTCTTGCCTTGCTCGTTAAAAACATATTCAATGGCCAGCCTCCATTGCCACTTGTAGCTTGAAGAGCATCCATAAAAAAATGATCAAGATCTGGACGTTCCTCCCTATCAATTTTGATACAGACGAAATACTTGTTCATTAAGGCGGCAGTTGTGACATCCTCAAAACTCTCACGCTCCATCACATGACACCAATGACAAGCAGCGTATCCAATGCTCACCAATATAGGTTTGTCTTCGCTTGATGCTTTTTGCAAAGCCTCATCAGACCACGGATGCCAATCTACAGGATTGTGTGCATGTTGCAATAAATATGGACTTGACTCAGAAATAAGCCTGTTGGTATGTGTCATAATAAATAACCCCGGCATTCCGGGGTTAATAATTCTTTAAGTTGTTTATTTTGATTTTGTCCTTTCACTTAGAAATTTCTCTAAAGCTGCAACCATGGATGGAACCTGGGGCTCGGGAGCCTTGATATGCAGATTCAGTCCTGCATCTTCAACAGCCTTTGAGGTGTTTCCACCAAATGCACCAATTAAGGTGCCATTTTGCTTGAAGGTTGGGAAATTTTCAAGTAAACTTTTTACACCACTCGGTGTGAAGAAGCAGATAACATCGAAATCATGAGAAGAGAGTCTTGATTTAAGATCGCAACTAATGGTTCTATACATATAGGGTGTTACATACTCGCAAGCATGGTCCTTTAGCCAAGCAACAATTTCATTGTCTTGTTGATTCTCAGAACAAGGATAAATAAACTTCTCATTCTCTTTGTGCTTATTAATAACATAGAACAACCCCTTGTTTGTTCCATCTATACTGAAGAACACCTTCCTCTTTCTGTAAAGAATAAATTTCTGTAAATAGAGTGCTACGGATTCGCTCGTACAAAAATACTTTGTCTCTTGAGAGACATTATGTTTCATCTCCTCGCACACCCTAAAAAAATGATCAATCGCATTTTTGCTCATGAAGATCACAGCACTGAAGGCAGCAATATCAATTTTTTGTTTCCTGAATTCTTTACTAGAAATTGGATCAAGCTGTATGAATGGCATAAAATCCATTTCAACACTATGCTTCCTAGCCAACTCAAAATAAGGAGACTTTGGCGACTCAGGTTTTGGCTGGGTGATAAGGATTTTTTTTACCCCCTTCGTTTCAGCAGCTACAATTTTCTTTCCTTGTTTGACCATACACTGATATGATGTATAGCAAAATTATACAAAATTCCTTTAATGGATATTCTGATTTTATTGAAACACTGGGGATGGCTGGGTTTTAAACAACTATTAAGATAAGATTAGTAGTTGTTTAACGTCCCAAATAGATCCTATAAGCGATGCCCCTTGTATAAAACTCTAGAACAGGCTTAGCTGAATCAGTGTGACAAAATCCCTAGAAATCAACTTAATAATTACCGCAGTAGGCAGAATCTCCAAGGAAAATACAGCCAACAGATAACTGAATATGCTCAGTTTGGCTTGCCTTGAAAATAAATTGTATCCCTTAAGCAGCCTGAATAAAAACAAAAATGAAAGTAGCGTAAGGGTAATGTTGGCAATAGACGAGGCAGTTTCTTTTGAAGAAAATGCCATGCCAAAAGAAGAAAAAAGCAATAGAATTCCAATAATCTTATTATTCAGAAAAACAATAAACGTGTACGTTCTAAAAACCTCTTGTTGATTAACTAACCACCCTATTAAATTAAGAAATATCAACTTGACTAGATACACTAACGCAATGATCAAAAAAATAAATGTTAGGGTTGCCCATCGACTTTGGTCGAAAGTCGAATTCTTAAGATTAATCCAAAAGAAAATAAAAAAAGCTGCAGTAAGAAAGAAAAATACATTCAAAAGGGATGAAGCGACTGGATATTGGGACATCTGATCCCTGGCTTGAAAAAATAAAAACCCTTCGTTTATGTAGCCCCTGAAAAGCTTGCCAACATAACTGGAATAAAGTGCATTAATTAAGCCCACAAAGAAAAATAAACATATAAAAGAATAAAAAAGCCACTCCTTATTATCACGGATTTTTTTAATCACTAAAGACTTTTGAGGAGTTGCCCCAAAATTATACCAGACTCCCGTTTTGATAAATCCGCCAACATGGTCACCATAAATTGAATGCGCACTAACGATTGAAAAGGTATTTAACTCTTCTTTTTTTAGTGAAATATGGTTTGTTATCAAGGTGTCAATCAGCGTATCCTGAGATATGGTTATTGTGTTCTCTAAATTTAATTCGGATGCAGAAGAACTATTTTCTTGAGCCAAAGAAGAATTCACGCTGAGAAAGACAATGACAAAAGATATGAGTAAGTTTTTAAACATAATACACCACGAAATTATTCCTTTCCTACTAGTATTAATCTAAAACAAGCTTACAAATCCAAAATGAATTTTAGACTCCTTAAAATTGATGGGCAAATCGGTTTTCTTCCCAACGGCATAGGCCAGGGTAAATATCCCTGATCTTGTCTCAAAAGATAAGCCCAATCCAGCCCCTAGCAACATGCCATTTATATTTTCAGACACCCCCCTTTGCCCAATGTAGGCTCCATCAACAAACGAGAACAGATACGAATTCTGGCCTATGAGGTATCTGTACTCAAGCGTAGCAATGAGGTATTCACTGGTAAATATACTTTCCTCGTCAAAGCCCCTTAGCGTTTTTATACCGCCAAGCTGATAGACCTCATTCAAAAAAAGTTTTTTCCCATTAATCCACCCCCCTTGAAGTCCTGTTCGCAAGGTAGCTTGGCTACCAAGCCTATGAAAAAAGTCTGCTCTCCCATTCAACTTGAATTGTGACGAAGCAGATTTAACCGTGTCATATAGAGAAGCATAATTAAATAAATTACCAAGCCCATCTGATTTCATCTGCGTAATGGCATTGTTTTTCGATATTTTCCGGATTCCACCTGTCATGCGCAATACAAACTCCAAGCCTTTTGTTGGATTGAACTTAAAGTCAGTTCCACTATAGTTAATCTCTGCGCCTATGGCCGAAGTGCTAACGTCGAGATAGGCTGGTAACTTCTTCGTTTGCCGGACCCGATTTGTATCTACATTAATTAGGTTACTAGAAAACTGGTTAAAAAGAATCTTTGCCCGTTGACGTGAGTTTACTTCATAACTAAGGCCAATGGTTGTATTTAAAGTTAGAAAAGAGGAATCCTTTTTTAACAGATTAAAAGCAAATTCTATACCTGCATTGGTATTCAAGAGGTACGGCTTTTGAAAACCAATTTGAAGTCTGGGTGATTGTACTTGAAGCTGCTGCCAACTCAACATGAGATGTTCTGCTCCACCAAAGGTATTTTTCAAATCCAGCTCTGCTTCTCCAGTCAGCAGTAGCTTACCACCCAACTGTTGATTGGATGGCATAAGGCCTGCAAGCAAATTGAACCTGTTGTTTTTCTTTGGATCTAAATATAAATTCAACGCAGACCCAGTTCCCAATAGTTGCATGTCCCAAGGCCTACTCTCTTTTAAAAAGTCCAATGAAGCAAGACGACTAGAAACTTGATCCAGCTTACTCCTTTGATACAATTCACCACCCCCCACTCCCAGGTATCTCTGTAAGTAGGGCTTGCTTATCCTGAGTTTTCCTTCTACTCTTATGCTATCAATGCGATAAAGCGGTCCGAGCTCAGCGGTCAATCTTGCGAAAAGCTTAGCTTCTTTAAAATAGGTGCTGTCTAATTTCACAGAAGCAAATGGATAGCCATGTTCTTCAAGCTTAATCAATACATTTTCTTTAAGATCGACCAGAGATTCAATACTCAAGGGTGTTCCAATGAGTTGAAACAACTCAGGGTCATTATATTTGCTAACCAATAGAATCGAACTGTCAATCTTAATTTCACCCCACGCATAAGCTGGTCCAAGAAAGACCCAGGCGGCTCCACTAAGATCGCCAATCATCACACTATCAATTGAAGCAGCCAGATATCCTTTTTTTTGGAGCTTAGCCAGGAATTGCTTCTGGACAAAATCTTCGCACTCTTGCTTTCCGGAGAATTCCATTTTTCGGGCGACAATGTCTTCCGCTTCTGTACTACCTTTGTCAACACGTGTCAATTCAAGCACATACTTCTGTTGGGCACAAGCCCCATCTGGTATTGATAGCATAAAAACCAGAATGAATGATATCAGAATTGATTTGAGCACGTGTACAAAGCTACACCCTTCCTTTAATTGATTTCACATGTCTGGCATTTACATTCATATCCCATTTTGCAGAAAAGCTTGCCATTACTGCAATTTTCACTTTTCAACATCGTTGGCTTCCGCAAACAGCATGGTTGATTCGATTAATAAGGAGATCAGGATGCGTGCGCCAACATCACTCGAAAATATCAACACCATCTACTTTGGAGGTGGTACGCCATCCATTCTTGGCCCAGAAAAAATCAACAGTCTGCTTTCTACCATCCAATTGCATTTCAAGGTTGACCCCCTCGCAGAAATAACACTGGAAGCAAACCCAGATGACATCACTACTGAAAACGCCTTAGCATGGAAAGCAATGGGCATCAACAGATTTAGCATTGGAGTTCAATCTTTCTCGGCTCAAAACCTCGAATGGATGAACCGCGCACACACTGTGAAGCAGTCTATCGAATGCATTGAGATTATACGATCGGCCGGCTTTACCAATTTCAGCATTGATCTCATTTACGGCACTCCAGGGCAAGATCAGCAGTCATGGGAAGAGGATTTAAAGATGGCATTGGAGTTGAAAATTCCTCACCTCTCCTGCTATGCATTAACTGTTGAAGAAGGCACTGCACTAAATAAAATGATTAATCAAGGTAAGAAAGAAGATGTCAACCCAGATGAACAAGCCGAAAGATTCAATTCCTTAGTGAGCATGACAAAGCAAGCAGGTTATCTGCATTATGAAATTTCTAATTTCGCATTGCCAGGCATGGAAAGCAAACACAATAGTGCTTACTGGGAGGGAAAAGCATATATGGGATTTGGTCCAGCGGCTCACTCTTTACAGGGTAAAACGAGAAGTTGGAACATATCAAACAACATTGAATATACACGTTCAATACAAGCATCTAAGCTGGCATCAGAGCAAGAAGAGCTCAGTGCAACAAACCTATTGAATGAATACATCATGACAGGACTCCGTTCCTCAAAAGGAATCGATCGCGAATATATACGCCTTCAATGGGGTGAGCAACTGCTTGGGTTGATTGAAATGGAGATGGTGCAATTTTTACAAACCGGAAAATTAGTTAGCACTGATTATGGATGGAAGCTGAGTGAAGCAGGAAAATTCTTTGCTGATGGAATTGCATCATCATTGTTCATCATAGACTAAGCAACGTCAGACCAAGGCTGATTCAATCTCTTCAAATCCTTCCGCAGCATCAAGTCCCTCCCATAAAATTCGATAGATCGACAATGCTATAGGCATAGAGGCGCCTAGAGATCCATTCATGGTATAAATAGATTTTGATGCGGGAAGACCTTCTGCGACCATCTGCATGGCCAATTTCGCAGACTCAACACTGTATCCCTTGCCAATCATATTCCCGAAAGAACGATTACGGCTAAATAAAGAATAACAAGTAACCAACAGATCTCCCAAATACACTGAGGAAGAGTAGTTGACCTTACTGTTTGCCCCACTCATAGTTGACGTTGGGTTTGAACAAATTGAATGCAGAAATGATTTCATTTCACCGGCTGCATTTGCAATAAATACACTTAGAAAATTATCGCCATAGCCCAGCCCATGAGAAATCCCAGCCCCCATAGCATATATATTTTTTAATACAGCAGCGTATTGAACCCCCATCACATCATGGCTTATTCGGGTATTGATATAGGGCGATTTAAAAGCTGATGATATCTTTTCGACAACAGCAACATCTTTACCAGCAAAAGTTAGGTAAGAAAGTTTTTCTGCGGCTACTTCTTCTGCATGGCAAGGACCCATGATGGTGAGGTAGTTGTTTTGATCAAAGCCTATTTCGTTGTTCAAAAACTCATTTAACAACATATTCTTTTCTGGAAGCATTCCCTTAACAGCAGAAATGAATAGCAGACCCGAATTTATTTTTTCTTTGTACGGAAGAATATAGCTCTCTGCATATGCAGATGGTACAGCCAACACAACAGCCTCTGCATCATCATAAAGCTCTCCAGGATTGGTTGTGAGCTTCAATTTTTCAGTACTGAAATATACGGTACTCAAATATTTGGGATTATGATGCCGCTGTTGAATGTGTGATGCAATTTTTTCAGAGCGCACACACCAAATTACATCATGCCCACCTTCCGTGAGGATCTTAACCAATGCTGTTCCCCAGCTTCCGCTACCAATGACGCCAAATTTCATAATTCAAATATATGGGATACACATGATAAAGTAATAGAGGGAACAAGAGATGCAAGATGAGATCAAACAAGTTCGATGAAGTGATGCTGAGGTATAAAGACGGTTTAGCACCAACGAAATGATTAAACAAAAAATAACATCATGTCAGCTTTTAATCAAATCATCCAATTACTTCTTCACTTCAAACAGCTCTTCTTTCTTTACCACATTAACCTTCATTCCGTTGCTTAATGTTTTGCTAATTGTACTATACGGACCAACAACAACTTCGTCTCCCGCTTTCAATCCATCAGTAATTTCTATATAGTTGATGTCTTGAATATTGGTCTTTACTTTTGTGCGTTTAACAGTACCGTCTTTTTGCAACACAAACACAACTTCATCCAACTCATCAACATTTTTGATAGGCTCTTCCTCGCCGGAAACTTCCTCAGGCTTATCCGACTTCTTGTTCTTTTTTTCTTCAACACCTACAGCCAGCGTATCTGCCTGATCGCGTGTAGTAACTGCATTAATAGGAATAGCCAATACATTTACGTGGGTCTGTGTTTGAATATCAGCGTTTGCACTCATCCCTGGCCTGAATGGAAAATTTTGTGGTTTATTGCGATCAATCAAATCAGCATAAGATGAAGGAATCAACCTGATGCGTACTTCATAATTTGTTACATCAGTTGCTGAGGTGGTAACTGCGCCACTAGTACCCCGACTTGTACTAGAGATCTGGGTAACCGTTCCGATGAATTTTCTTTTGTTGTATGCATCCACTTCAACCAGGGCGGTATCTCCAATAGTTACTTTAGGAATATCATTTTCGCCAACATCCACCCTCACTTCAATAACACGCATATCAGCGATGCGCATCATTTCAGTACCTGCCATCATGGAGTTGCCCACAACGCGCTCTCCTTTTTTTACATTCAATAATGAAACCACACCATTCATTGGAGAAAATACACTGGTTCTGCCAAGATCCTTATTGGCGCGCTGTAAACTAGCCCTAGCGCTTGCCACGCCGGCCTGTCCACTTTTAATAGATTGTAAAGCTGCGTTATAATCTGCCTTTGAGGTCAAGTATCCATTATCAGCCTGCTCAAATTCGAGTTTTGAAATTACCTTCTCCTGAAACAATTGCTTTTGTCTTTGATACTGACGCTCGGCCTGATCCATTCTTGCCTTTACTGCAGCCAGCGATGCCGTTGCATTCTCTACCTGTGCAATTTGTTGTGCAACTCCCGCTGAGGCTTGGTCGCGCTGTGTTGCATAAATATCAGCATATACCATTGCCAACAATTGTCCTTTTGTTACACTGTCTCCTTCCTGCACACTCAATTGTACAATCTCACCTGAAATATCCGGACTAATCTTGAGTTCAACTTCAGGATACACTTTTCCACTTGCGGTAACAATCTCCGTGATATTCTTTTTACTGGCCTTTTCGATGGCCACCTTGGTGCTCTTGTCCTTGCCTATCACACCTGTCTTTTTTAAAGTCAATAAGACAAGCACAACAACTGCAATGCCTGCAAGTATCCATATCCATTTTTTGTTCATGCTACGTTCTTTTACTGTTTATAATTTAAGCCCTTGCCCTTTATAGAATTCAAGGACTTTCATCCTGAAAATATATTCGTACTGGGCAACTGCCTTATCAATCCTGGCTTTGGTGAGATTATTTTGATTGGCGAGCCACTCTATGGTTTGCATGACTCCAAGTTCATAACGTTTACTGGCCAATTCAAATGAGCGAATGGATGTCTCTAGTGCTTTCTCTCTGGCAAGGTAGGTCTGGAAAGCCCCGGAAGCACTATAATAAGCAGTGTAAATATCCTGTTTCAACTGAAGCTTGTCGCGATCAATAGATAACTGACTGCTTTTGATATCAACCCTAGCTCTCATCATATTGGCACGAGCTTGTCCACCATTAAAAATTGGCACATTCACTGTAAGTCCTACACCCTGCCCAAACTGATCCCTGAGTTGTTTTGAAAACCCATCCCAATACTCTGAGAAATTTCTTTTTTTATAAAGCACCTCGTAAGTAGGTGAATAAACAGGAACAAGTGAAGATCCCTGCTTGATATAAGATCCTGTTTCTTGTTCACCCGTAAAATTCACCCCACTTCCCTTGAGAAGAAATTGATTGAAATTGGTTGCAAGCTGTCCGAATGCAGATATGGTCGGTTTCATTTGCGCCTCAGCCACTTTCAAGCCTTTTTCTGCAGCGAGTCTTCTCAAATCATTCACCCTAATTTGTGGCTGGGAAGTTAGCGCCACTTGAAATACATCATCCGGGTATATCTCTAAGATGTTATCAACGGGGATTTTATCTACTGGTGGGATGACGAGCTCAAAGACCTGATCAGCGGGCAGGTTCAATACTGATTTAAGGGAAAGCTTATCAAGCTCTGCCTGAGATTTTGCTTGTACATAGGTTGCGCTGTCTCTTGCCACCGTTGCTTCCAGCTCAGCGGCATTAAGCTCTGGAAGACTACCCGCATCAACAAGTTTTCTGGTGTTGCTTAGTTGTGCTTTTGTCTGGTCTAGTACCAGCAGACTAATACCAACCTGCTCATAACTCAACAAGGCAAGAAGGTATTGCTGTGCGATATTTAAAGCGATATCATTCTTTGCCTTATCTACAGAAGCCCTATCGGCATCAAGAGCATATTTATTGGCAAGAACATTATTCCTAGCGCTATTAAAATTAAAGAGCAAGACGTTCGATTGCAAAGACATTTGTTGAAACATCGCTGAACGGCTGGTATATGCATTGGTTGTTCTGTCAAGGGTTCGTCCAAATGAAAAACCGTGTGTCAGGCCATAAGAAAGTGTTGGCCAGTACTGAAGAGAGGATTGTTGAAAATTGATTGAAGATCGATCCGCTTGAATCTCTGCTTGTTTTACACTTACGTTGTTCTGCATGCCATATTCCACACAACGCCTCAGATCCCATTTGTTGTCCTGAGCATTAATATTGAGCTGAAAAGCGAATAATAGCAGAAAAACAAATAGCCTAGAAATCATAGAAATAAATTATATATAATGAACTCAGGGGGTGCCCCAAATCATACCGCAAAGATTGCACTAAATGGGGGATTCACAAAATCGTTCATTTGACAACCAAAGTGTGGAAATAATTATTCGTCCTGCCTAAATGGTGATCTAGGTCATCAATTTCTCTGCCAACCTGATAATTATCATACTGCGAATATTGGCAGGGCCTAAAATCGATCAATTAAAACAGCTCCGATAAATCAACTCAATACCCCTCCCCCAGGATGTACACTTTCCTAACCATTCCAAGGGTTTCCACATGCTGTTGAAAAGAAATCTGTACCTAGAAAATAAATCATTCTATCTTCAACCTGCATCACGGTTGAAAACTGCGTAATGCAGAATTCATTAAAAGGGAAGTCCGGTTTTATTCCGGCGCTATCCCCGTAGCTGTAAAAACCAACTCGCGTTCGCGAGACCATTTCTTCCACAAGACCACTGTTCACACGGGAAGGTCAGAAATGGGGTTGAGCCAGAAGACCTGCCTGTTGCACTATTAATAATCACGAGCTTTCGGGAGAAAAGCCGGAGATGTTTAAACTGTGCATACAGCTTTTCATTTCTGTTCATATCCGAAGGTTCATAGTAAAATAAAACTATGACCAAAACAATTGCACTCGCATGTTCACTCTTTGCTGCACAATTCTTGCACGGACAATCAGATTCCTCTAAAGGATTAGATGAAATTGTAGTCACAGCAAATCGCTTTCCGCAAAAACAGGTCAATACAGGAAAAGTAATGACGGTGATCACCAGAACCCAAATTGAGCAATCACCATTCAATACGCTTGGCGAATTACTTGGAAGACAAACAGGGGTTACCATTGTTGGATCAGGCAATGCACCAGGAACAAATAACGACCTCTATATTCGAGGCTCAGGAACCGGACATGCATTAATACTGATTGATGGCAATCCGGCATATGATGTGTCAACGATTGCAGCAACATTCGATATTAATTTCGTTCCGATCGGGCAGATCGAAAGAATTGAAATTTTGAAAGGAGGTCAGTCTACTATCTATGGATCTGATGCAGTTTCAGGAGTAATCAATATCATTACACGCAGTAATAAAAATAAAAAAATAGCCCCCTCCATTCACCTATCAAATGGTTCATTCGGCACAAACACGGTTGATGTAACAATTTCCGGAAAAACAGATTTGATGAAGTATAAGCTGCAATACTTGCGAACAAACTCTCAAGGGTTCTCATCAGCAATGGATACCAACACAGTAAAGACATTTGACAAAGACGGATTCAGACAGGAATTTGCCCTTGCACAAGTGGGTTCAGTTACAGACAGCAAATGGGGCTGGAAGGCAGGTGCACAATGGAGTAAATACAACAATGATCTTGACCAATCTGGATTTGAAGATGCGAAAGATTATACTGTAGCAAACCAAAACCTTCAATTCACAGCAGGGCTATTGCGCAGAATAAAGTGGGGGACCATTCAAGCAAATATAAACTTGAATAACAGTACCCGAAATTACCTCGACGATTCTATTCACCTGAATGGATATGCAAAGTTCACCCAATTAGATTACACAGGACGATCAGCTTTTGCAGAAATCTTTACCACACTGAGGCTTGCAGAAGGTCTCCAGATGTTTGCAGGTGTTGACCAGCGCTGGCAAAATACAGACCAGTACTATATGTCAATCAGCGATTACGGAAAATACAGCACTGCCCTGGGCAGAGACACTGCAAACATTCGCCTGAGCAGCTTTACGACATCCATAGTATACAACAGCAAAAAAGGGTTCAACCTTGAATCTGGCATGCGGCTTAATTTGCACAGCCTGTATGGCAGTAACCTGACATACACCATAAACCCCTCTTATGTGTTGAACAACCGCATAAAGATTGCTTTCAACCTATCATCAGCCTTCAAAGCCCCAACCCTTTATCAACTGTATGATGGTGCAATAGGTGCTAGAAACCTAAAACCAGAAACATCAGTTTCATCTGAACTCTCGCTGCAATTGCTGGGAATAAATAAAATATCAGGCAGAGCAACATTGTTCAACAGAAACATCAAAAATGGCATTGACTATGATTACGAAAACAATAAATACTTTAACAACAACAAAGAAATATCAAGAGGTATTGAGCTTGAAACGGGATACTCAGAGAAGAAATGGAACGTTTCATTAAACTACACTTATTTGGTCGGCAATTTGTCCACTACGAAGTTTGTATATGATGAAAACGAGGGGACCTATGCAGCAAAAGGAGATACCAGCTTTTCCCACCTCTTCCGGATTCCAGCACATAGTCTAAATGGTACTTTTGGAGTTCAGGCAACGAAGAAAGTATACCTTTCGATTGCTCAACGTTTTGCAGGCAAACGCTACGAAGGAATGTTAGATGCAGCACCAGTTAAACTAGACCCTTACCACGTAATAGATCTTTTCGCACAGTACTCAATTAATAAAACTATCAAATTATATACATCCTTGAAGAATGTTTTCAATGCAGATTATCAGGAAATACTTGGCTATACTGCTAGAGGAAGAAATTATGTCATCGGCGTTAGAATTGGGCAATAGGATTAGGGTGTAGGTTATTCGTTATGTAAAATATATTGACTAATATTATGGAAGCTTACCTTTCCTCATTGAATCACATAACAAATAACATACACCGCTAGATGACTATAGACGAGATAGTTACAGTATCCTTTACGCTTTTTGCGGTGATTGACATCATCGGATCTGTTCCCTTATTGCTGAGCTTGAAAGAGAAAATGGGCGGCATCCATGAGATGAAAGCCAGTCTTATTTCCGGCGCACTCATGATATTTTTTCTATTCGTTGGTGAAAAATTTCTTGGAGTCCTGGGTGTTGATGTGAAATCATTTGCAGTAGGTGGTTCAATCGTAATTTTTATTCTCGGACTTGAAATGGTGTTGGGCATTGAATTTTTCAAAGGGGATGCCGACCCCAAATCTGGAACACTCGTGCCAATTGCTTTTCCTTTAATAGCAGGATCTGGAACACTTACCACCATCATCTCACTCAGGGCTAACTACAGCGAGTGGCCAGTATTGATAGGCATCCTGATTAATGTCATCTTCGTGTATATCGTGCTCCACTCCCTGGATTTTATTGCAAAAATTCTTGGCCCAGCGGGAATGACTGCAGTACGCAAATTTTTTGGAGTGGTATTGCTTGCCATTGCTGTCAAAATTTTTACCAGCAATGTAGGTGGGCTAATAAAATAAATCTTGCCAATTATTAGAACACCAGTTCGAGGTTCTTAATAATTAACATTACTCTTTCTCATCATTTCCGAAGAGAGGAAACTGATTGATTTTATCAGCCAATGGATCTGAGTCAATGTTAATCCCCCGACCCTTTGCTTCCTGATCGATTTTGTTGGCTTCTTTTTCCAGCTCTTTGACGCTGATGAGCTTTGTTCTTTTCTCTTGGGGTGGATTGAGCTTGTCTGAACGCTCAAAGTTCATCATCTCTTCCAAAATTTCAACAGGAAGAGAAGACTCAGCCGCATAGCCAAGTTCTATGGCCTGCTTTGCAAAGAAGCTATCAACCTGAATTCTTCGTTTGGTCAAATGTGCAAATTTTCCAAGAATACGACATATGTTAGAGCGTTCTTCAGGAGTGAGCTCTTCTGCGAATTCATAATCCTCGATTTTTTTCAGAGAGAGCATAATGGGCTCTAGCGCATCAAGAGAAATGAGGTATACTGTAAAGTCCGCCATCGGAAACACGAAATGCTTGAGTGACTCCAATGTATTGGATGGAATGACGAAAAATATTTCACGTCGAACATCATCCTGACTGGCATACTTTTTTGCAGCCTCAGCTTGTGCCTTGATATACAAAGGGAAGTTATTGAGATCCTCACCACCCGGACTTTTAGCATCAAATACAATGTACTCTCCAGCAATCTTGATGGTGTTATCTGGCGTACCCTTGAATGGCACCTGATCAACATACTCTATGGTATGCTTTCCACAAATGGCTTTAATGTGTTGTTGCGCTTGCAACTGATGATCAGACCATGTAGCCTTTAACCTGTCAATACGCTCCTGTTCGCGATTTCTGATAAGCTCTTGCTCTCTTCGTCTTTCATCGGCTATACTTTCCTGAATAGCCTTCAAGGATGAAACTGCTTCTGCATGCTCTGTCTTCCTAAATTCTTCATTTTTATGAAGTCCCGCCAATTCCGTTTTTAGCTCCTGTATTTCTTTGGATAACTGATTATACCTTTCGCTGATTTGTGACTTTTCGATCTGTACGTCATTCAATACCTGCTCTTTCTGTTTTCTGGCTTCTTGTTCACTAGCATACAACTGCTTTACCTTTATACCGCCTTCCCTCAGGCTATCAATTTCAGTGGACTGCTGATTGATTTTGTTTTGCAGGACAGACTCAGCTATTTTCAACACCTCAATATCCTTACGCATGTCAGATAGTTGACTCTCCTTGCTAGATGCCTGCAGCTTTAATTCACCGGTAGCTTGTTGCAACGCACCCAACTCACCTGCTGCATCTGCAAGAAGCGACTGAACCTTACTCCAATTGAAAATACGCTCAAGGAAACCAATTCCCTTTAAGCGATTAAAAAGAGCATTCAGTGATTCAAGTTTAATATCCATAATTCAAGTTGTACAACAAAGATAACCGGGCAGTTCGGATTCTATTGGAGGAGTTGGGTTATAAGGCAACTTTATTTTATCCACATCAGCCGCCTTCAAGCTTCAATCTCCTCCGGGCAAAAAGCATATTTTACGTATCTTGATTGCTTGATAGGCAAGCAACTAAAACCCCCTTAAATTTCTAACATGGGCATCATCTTTGGGATTATATTTCACTTTATTGGAGGCATTGCATCTGGAAGTTTTTATATGCCCTTTAGTAAAGTAAAAGGATGGAAATGGGAAAGTTATTGGATCACGGGCGGAATATTTTCTTGGCTTATCGTTCCACCATTGGCAGCTTGGTTGACCCTACCAGGTTTTAGTGAAATTATTGCATCAACCAATATATCAGTTTTGTTGTTTACCTATGCAATGGGGCTACTTTGGGGTATAGGTGGCCTCACTTACGGACTCGGTGTGAGATACCTTGGAATGTCACTCGGCAATTCTGTTGTTCTTGGATTCTGTTCCGCGTTTGGCGCCTTGATTCCCTCTTTGTATTACAACATCAATCCACAAGAAGGAAAAATAAGTTTCAATCAACTCTTAGCAACAACAGGTGGACAGCTTGTTCTGCTGGGGGTGCTGATTTGCTTAGTAGGTATCTTCATTTCCGGCAGAGCTGGAATGATGAAAGAGAAAGAACTGACTGAAGACAAGAAAAAGGAAACTGTAAAAGAATTTAACCTGAATAAGGGCCTCTTGGTAGCCATCATCTCAGGCATACTTAGCGCCTGTTTTAATTTTGGCATAGAGGCAGGCAAGCCGATGGCAGAAACTGCTGTTTCCATGAACCTAAACCCCCTATTTCAAAATAATGTAACCTATGTTGTGCTGCTATGGGGCGGACTTACCACCAACCTTCTATGGTGTCTGATGCTCAATGCCAAGAATAAATCATTTGGAGATTATACAAACGCGAATACACCTTTATTTAAAAACTACCTTCTTTCTGCCCTTGCTGGAACTACTTGGTTCCTGCAATTTTTCTTCTACGGCATGGGCGAAAGCAAACTGGGAAATGGGGCAAGCTCCTGGATTCTGCATATGGCCTTCATTATTCTGGTATCCAACCTCTGGGGCATAGCCCTTAAAGAATGGAAAGGGACATCAAATAAAACCATTCGAACCATTACAATCGGGATTATAACAATCATCGTTTCTGTTATCATCGTTGGTGTAGGAAATTCACTTAAGTAACAGCTCCCGGGCTTTACCAATTCTATCAATATTGTTTTACTTTTACTCAACTTTTCAATAACCAATAATCGACAAGCTCGCAATGAACTACAAACACGTTTCTTACCTCTGGAATGAATCTGAAGCAAAAAAAATCGAACATGATGAGGTAGCCCTCTTGATCTATAGATCAAATCTTTTAGGTGCCGATCTGAGATTAACTAATTATGGTGGTGGTAACACTTCATGCAAAGTGATCTCAAAAGACCCCTTGACCGGAACAGAGACAGAAGTGATGTGGATAAAAGGATCTGGTGGAGATCTTGGAACATTGAAGAAAAGTGGACTTGCCGCTTTATATGTGGATAGACTTCGAAGCCTTACCAATGTATACCGTGGCATCGCACACGAAGATGAAATGGTAGAGCTTTTTAACCATTGCATATTTGACTTAAGCTCTAAAGCGCCTTCCATTGATACCCCACTGCATGGGTTTCTTCCGTTTAAACATATCGACCATCTCCACCCAGATGCTGCAATTGCCATTGCCGCTTCTAAAGACGGAGAAAAAATTACAAAAGAACTTTTTAAGGGAACAATTGGTTGGGTAGGTTGGCAAAAACCTGGATTTGACTTAGGGCTTCAATTAAAAAACTGCCTAGACGAGAATCCTGGAATACGTGGAATCATGCTAGGCTCACATGGATTGTTCACCTGGGGTGATACCGCTTACGAGAGCTATATCAATACACTAGAAGTGATAGAGCAATGTGCCGAATATCTTGAATCCAATATTGCTAAAAAGTCTCCTGTCTTCGGCGGTGCCAAAATATCAGCTGAGTCACCAGAGAAAAGAAAAGAACAAGCTGCTATCCTTGCACCTGTATTGCGCGGACTCTGTTCAACGCATACCCGCATGATTGGACATTTTACCGACGATGCGCGTGTATTGGAGTTCATCAATTCAAATGACCTCAATCGTTTAGCTCCTCTGGGAACAAGTTGTCCTGATCATTTTCTTAGAACAAAAATTAGTCCACTTGTTTTACCACTTCAACCTCTTGAAGATCTCAATGATGCCAACGCAGTAAAGGCGAAACTCGAAAATTCATTCTCTGCTTATCGAGAAATGTATGCCGAATATTATAACACATGCAAACATCCAAATAGTCCTGCTATCCGTAATGCCAACCCCGTTGTTCTTCTCTACCCAGGTATTGGCATGTTCACCTTTGCAAAAGACAAACAAACTGCAAGAGTTGCTTCCGAGTTCTACATCAATGCAATCAATGTGATGAAAGGTGCTGAAGCGATTTCAACATATACATCGCTGCCAAGGCAAGAAGCATTCAATATTGAGTATTGGCTACTTGAAGAAGCAAAACTTCAGCGCATGCCAAAACCAAAAGCACTAACAGGAAAAATTGCATTGGTTACCGGAAGTGCTGGTGGAATAGGAAAAGCCATTGCAAAGAAATTTGCTGAAGAAGGTGCATGTGTAATACTCAATGATAATGATGAAGGCAGGCTAGCGGCGGGCGCCATTGAATTTGAAGCCAAATTCAGCAAGGATACATTTACCACAGCTGTAATTGATGTTACTAAAAAAGATACCATAGATAAGGCTTTTGCTCATGCTGCGTTGTATTTTGGTGGAATAGATATTGTGGTTAACAATGCGGGCATATCAATTTCAAAACCATTGGAAGAACATTCTGAACAGGACTGGGATCTGCTGTATGACATCCTTGTAAAAGGACAGTTCCTGATCACACAAGCAGGCGTCAAGACAATGAGAAAGCAAGGTGTCGGTGGAGATGTAATCAACATCGTGAGCAAGAATGCACTCGTAAGTGGACCAAACAACGCTGGATATGGTTCTGCAAAAGCCGCACAACTTCATCTCAGCAGACTCAACGCAGCAGAGTTAGGGGGCGACAAAATAAGGGTCAATACCGTAAATCCTGATGCAGTCATAAGCGATAGCAAGATATGGGCAGGAGCTTGGGCAGAAGGTCGCGCAAAAGCATATGGCATTACTGTTGAAGAGCTGCCATCCTTCTATGCAAAACGAACATTACTCAATGAGATTATTCTTCCAGATGATATTGCCAATGCATGCTTTGCACTTACCGGGGGCTTGCTGAATAAATCAACTGGCAATGTAATCAATGTTGATGGTGGAGTAGCTGCAGGATTTGTGAGATAATTTTTCCCCCTTACCCAAAAGCGATAATAAACTTCCAATGCAGATTGAAACTTCCACCATAGAGAAGCATAACCAACAATTAATCAAGCAACACAATGCAGATGTTGATCACTTGGCTTCTCGTATTGATGGCGTTGAACTTTTGATTAGTAAGTTAGTCGCATTTCAAATTGCTGTTCCTAGCTGGGCACTTGGTACAGGAGGCACTCGCTTCGGAAGATTCTCAGGGCTAGGTGAACCGGGAAGTCTGGAACAAAAAATAGCAGATGTTGGACTCCTTCATGCGCTTAACCAGTCAAGCGGTGCGATCTCATTGCATATTCCATGGGACATCCCCTCTGACTATAACAAAATAAAGCAACTGGCATCATCCCACGGACTTCGCTTTGATGCAGTGAATTCCAATACTTTCCAAGATCAACCAGGTCAAGCGCTGAGCTACAAATACGGCTCACTACAGCATGTCGACAAAGCTGTTCGTAAGCAAGCCATCGGACACAATATTGAAGTAATCAAACATGGTGAACAGCTTGGCTCAAAAGCTCTTACAGTATGGCTTTCGGACGGATCCTGTTTTCCTGGTCAGCTCAACTTTAAAAAGGCATTCAAAAATACCTTAGAGAGTTTAGAAGAAATATATGCAGCATTACCAGATGACTGGAAAATGTTTATTGAATACAAAGCTTTTGAACCCAATTTCTATTCCATGACAGTAGGAGATTGGGGGCAATCCTATCTCTATGCCAGTAAACTTGGCGCGAAGGCCAAAACCCTGGTTGACCTCGGGCACCATCTTCCAAATGCAAATATTGAACAGATTGTATCCATATTGATGATGGAGAATAAACTCGCCGGATTTCACTTTAACGATTCTAAATACGGGGATGATGACCTCACCGTAGGCAGTATCAACCCATATCAACTCTTTCTGATTTTCAATGAACTGGTTGCAGGAATGGATGAACTAAAGATGGATCATGCCAATGACCTCGGATGGATGATTGATGCATCACATAATGTAAAAGATCCTTTGGAAGATCTTATACAATCCATCGAAGCGATAATGATTGCTTATGCCCAATCCCTCTTGATTAACCGCACTCAGCTTGAGCACGCGCAAATAAACAACGATGTGACGGGTGCGCAAGAAATATTGCAACAAGCATACCGAACAGATGTAAGGCCATTGGTTGCCGAAGCAAGGCTCAGGGCTGGTGGTGCATTAAACCCAATTCAACTTTTCAGACAAGCTGGAATCAGAAATAAGCTGATCACACAACGCGGGTCGGCAAGCAAAGCAACCGGTTTATGAAAAATCAACCCGCCATACTGATTTTTGATATTGGTAAAACAAATAAAAAATCAATTGTATTTGATGAGGCCTACAATGTCCTGCTCGAAGAAGTTACATCATTTCAAGAACTAGAAGATGAAGATGGCTTTCCCTGTGACGACCTAAACGCA
>CAIXLY010000004.1 GCA_903920455.1 uncultured bacterium
GCAGGCATAAGAACAAGCATTTTTTGTGATCCAGACCCTCGGATGGTAGAAGGTGCTGCTAAAACCGGAACTGATCGAATTGAACTTTATACAGAATCATATGCGAGATTATTTCAGAAAAATCCGGATGACGCAATTGCTCCTTATATAGAAGCCGCAAATATTGCTAAAAAGCACGGATTGGGAATAAATGCTGGCCACGATCTAGACCTAAACAATCTTGGATTTCTATCTAAACACATCCCATCAATTGATGAAGTCAGCATTGGCCATGCATTAATCTGTGATGCACTTTATTTTGGACTTGAAAACACTGTTCAACTCTACAAACGACAACTGCAATTCTGATCCATTTCTTTCATAACTTGTAACAAATAAAAAAGCCATGAAATCTATTTTGTACAGTCTAATGTTTCTGATTTTATCATCAACCGCAATTTCTGCTTGTGCACAAAACGGAAAGCCTAGTCCTGCTACAACCACAACCGGTAAGGTTGGAAATGCAACAATCACCATCAACTATGGAGCACCTTCTGTTAAAGGAAGAAAGATTTGGGGAGAGCTGGTACCTTATGGAAAGGTTTGGAGAACTGGAGCCAACGATGCAACAACTTTTAAAATTGATCAAGACGTTCTCATTGAAGGAAAATCACTCCCTAAAGGAGAATATGCGTTGTTCACTATCCCAGAGGCAAAAGAGTGGACAATCATATTTAGTAAAAACGCAAAACAGTGGGGAGCCTATAGCTATAAGCAAGAAGATGATGCACTTAGGGTGAATGTAAAGCCAACAGCATCTTCATCTTTTACTGAGACACTCAAATTTGACGTCACAGGTGGTAAAGTATTACTGAAGTGGGAGAACACAGAAGTTGGATTCAAAGTAAACTAGTCATCTACTTTATACAATTTAAAATAGGGTATCCCATAAGATACCCTATTTTTTTTATGATAGGATCCAGTTGATAAATGTTGGAATTGCCCTACCCCATGTTCCTATATCATGCGTACCATCACTCAATTCCAAATAGACAATATCCCTATCCCTCTTGTAGCCAATATGTTCAAGCTCACTGATCAAGTCTAGTGTGTCGTCTATTGCATCAATAATCCCATTGTTATTTCGGTCTGCCTTTTCATCAAGCGCACCAACCTGAAAGAAGAATTGTTGTCTGGCTGAATACGTTTTTGTCCTCACTTTTGCATGCATAATTCGATCAACCTCATCGCTGTAGCCATCACCAACAGCTTTGGATCGCCACCAAAAAGAGCCAGAGAAAACACCACATTTTAGAAATTCAGAGGGATGCTCCATTGTGATGTCAAAAGCCATGAGGCCGCCAAGAGAAAATCCTGCAACATATTTATTCCTAAATCCGGAGAGGCCCAGATGCTGTAAAAGAGCAGGCATAAGCTCTTGAAGAACAAAGGAGGAATAGGCTTTAGCCTTTGAACCACGGTTCTGATAATCTGGCATATCGGATACGCCATACTCTTGCCTTCTGTCCTTACCAGCGTGAATACCCACACAAATCAAGTGTTGAGTGAGATGACCAAATTGCTGGAGGATGGCAGAAAAGTTCATATTGCATAGATCTTGTCCGTCATTAAACAACAAGATATCATAAGAACTATCCTTCTCCGCAACCTGCGTTTGATAAATATCAACAGTCACTGCCCGACCCAAAAAAATAGACTGAATTTGAAATGATATCATAATGCCAAAACATCAATTGAAACTGCAATTTAGTCTTTAACTACAAACCCAATTCACTAAACTAAAATCAGTAACTTGGGTAAAATAAGGAGTAATGGAGAGAAAAATTGGACTGTTGTATGGCAAAGAGCGTTCCTTCCCTGAGGCGTTAATCAAAAGAATTAATGAAAAGAAAATAAAGGGTATTACTGCAGAGGCGGTGCATATCAATAAAGTTATTCAAGGAGATCCTTCTGGGTATGGCGTGATTATTGACCGAATATCACAGGATGTGCCATTTTACAGAGCCTATTTAAAAAATGCAGCAATAAGCGGAACGGCAGTTATCAATAATCCTTTTTGGTGGAGCGCTGACGAGAAATTTTTCAATAATGCACTAGCGACCAAAATTGGAGTTCCTGTTCCCAAAACGGTCATTTTGCCTTCGCGAGATTTGCCAGATGATACCTCAGCAGAATCATTTTCAAATCTCTCCTATCCACTAGACTGGAATTCAATATTTGATTACGTCGGATTTCCAGCTTATATGAAACCCTTTGCAGGAGGTGGTTGGAAAAATGTATACCGACTAACTGGTTCAGAAGATTTTTTTCAGGTACATGCAGAAACAGGCCAATTGGTAATGCTACTGCAAGAAGAAATCACCTTTGATCAATACTATCGCTGCTATTGCATTGGCGGAAAGCATGTGCGCATCATGCCATATGAACCAAGGAATCCTCACCATCTAAGGTATATTGCAGACTTCAAGCCAACAGCAAAAATGCTAAAGACAATGAAAGAGATCGTATTGAAAATCAATAACCATCTTGGATATGATTTTAATACAGTTGAACTTGCAATTCGTGATGGCATCCCATATGCAATTGATTTTTGCAATCCTGCACCAGATGCAGATATAAATAGCGTTGGGGAAGATAACTTCAACTGGGTAGTCGAAACTTCTGCCAATTATGCGATTGAAGTTGCTCAACAGCTAAAAGAAGGACAAGACAACCTAACTTGGGGTGAATACATTAATAAAAGCGTTACAAAAGTTCCGTTGACAACCTGATAAATCAGTACCCATGATAAATTACAAAATATTTACGATTGGAATTGAAGAGGAATACATGGTGATCGACCCAATCACAAAAGAACTAATTAGCCATGAACAAAAAATTGTTGTTGAAGGACAGAAAGCAATTAGTGAAAAAGTAAAAGCAGAAATGCACCAGGCTGTTGTAGAGGTTGGAACTGATGTATGCGCTGATATAGATGAAGCAAGAATAGACATTACAAACCTGAGAAAAACAATACATCAAATCGCTTCCTCTCTTGGATATAGTGTGGGCGCTGCTGGAACACATCCATTTAGCACCTGGCGAAAGCAGTTAATTACAGACCATATAAGATATCAAGAAATTGTTAATGAAATGCAGGATGCTGCAAGATCAAACCTAATTTTTGGACTGCATGTTCACGTGGGAATGCCATCAAAAGAAATGGCCATTCACATTGCCAACTCTGCAAGATATTTTCTACCCCATGTATTTGCCCTAAGCACCAACTCACCTTTTTGGGAAGGACGTGAAACTGGATTCAAATCGTATAGAACAAAAGTATTTGATAAGTTTCCAAGAACAGGAATTCCTGATTATTTCGATAGCTACAATGCTTATGAAAACTATGTGAACCTTCTGATCAAAACAAATTGTATTGATAATGCCAAAAAAATATGGTGGGACATTCGGGTTCATCCATTTTATGGCACCGTTGAATTCAGAGTATGTGATGTACCCTTAACAGTTGATGAAAGCATCGGGTATGCTGCATTATTTCAATGCATTTGTGCAAAGCTATTTAAGCTTAGGGCAGCAAATCTCAATTTTATGATATACCCTAGGGTGCTAATCAATGAAAACAAATGGCGAGCGTCTAGGTATGGAATTGATGGCAAGATGATAGACTTTGGCAAAGAGCAAGAAGTGAATACCCGTTCCCTAATTCTTGAGCTTCTAGATTTCATAGATGATGTAGTAGATGAACTAGGCTGTCGGGATGCATTAAAAAATATTACTAAAATACTTGAAAAAGGTACAGGTGCAGACAGGCAGCTGGAAGTATATAAGAAAAATAAGAACCTGTTATCCGTTGCCGAGTATATCGAATCCAATTTTCTTAATAGTCTTTAGTTGGCACTGAAACCCGCACACAGAAATATTGTACTTTTACAGCCAAGATGAAGAAGTTAAAAATTGCCGTTCTAGACTTGAATGAAGGTGTGAAGAATGAAGGAATGCGATGCATCAGGGAAATTATCGCCAGCATTATACTCGAGAACGAACAAACATTAGGATGTGACGAATTTGAAGTCCGCAAAAAGATAGAAATACCAACCCTTGAATACGATATCTATATTTCGTCTGGCGGGCCAGGCAGCCCAATTGAAAGTGAAGGGAGTGAGTGGGAGAATAAATATTTTAGTTGGCTTAGCGCAATTGAAAGTTGGAATGAAAATCCAAAAAATACTAATAAAAAGTTTGTGTTTTTTATTTGTCACTCATTTCAACTCGCATGTCGTTACTTCAAGGTAGCACAAGTCATTAAAAGAAAGTCCACAGCCTTTGGCATTTTCCCCATCCATATGATTAATCACAAAGGAATTACAGATTCCATATTTCATGGGCTTAAAGATCCTTTCTATGGTGTTGACAGTAGAGAATATCAAGTTGTACAACCAGATAGCACTACACTTGAGGAAATAGGCGCAGAAGTGCTCTGTATTGAGAAGGAGAGACCTCATGTAGCACTTGAAAGAGCAGTAATGGCAATCAGATTTAATTCCTATATGGTTGGAACACAATTCCATCCTGAAGCAGATGTATTGGGAATCAGCAATTACTTACATCAAGAAGAGAAAAAACACATGTTCCTTGAAGTACATGGGCAAGAAAAATGGGAGTCTATGCTGGAACACCTCAATGATCCAGATAAAGTAAGTCTTACAAACAGCCGCATCGTTCCAAACTTTATACGGCAATCAATTGCTGCTATTAACGAAGCCAATGATTAAAGCAATAAGAGAAAAATACAATAATGCCTTTAGTCGGGATAAACACCTTGAATTTCTCACCGAATTAAACAGTAATTACCCTGGCCAAATAGCTTTTCGAATAGCAGAAACGCCTGTATTTGTTGACAAGAAATTAGGTGCTGAAATGATTGATGCTTGTGAATACATTATTGACTTTATCAAAAGACCCGACTTTACAAGACTTACCGAAACTGCCATTCCTGAAGCAGAAAAAATACCGAACGAGAATGTTTTTCCCCACTTCATCGCTTTTGATTTTGGCATTTGTAAACGTGAAGACGATTCACTATATCCTGCACTGATTGAAATGCAAGGTTTCCCTACCCTGTTTGGGTTTCAGGCTTATTATCCAACAATTCTTGAAAAACATGTTGATATCCCGAAAGAATATTCACGTTTTTTTAGTGGCCTGAATAATGAATCATATATTAAATTACTCAGCGATGTAATTGTGGGGCAATATCAGAAAGAAGAAGTGATCCTGTTGGATATCAAACCGGAAAACCAGAATACATTAATCGACTTCTCTTGCACAGAGGATTATATCGGAGTTAAAGCTATATGCGTGTCCAGCCTGATCAAAGAAGGTCGAAAACTATTTTACATCAATGATGGAAAAAAAACACGAATTCGAAGAATTTATAATAGAATGATTTTCGATGAATTGAAGATGGTCAAAGAAATGCTTGGAGACATCGTTGACCTCACCAGTGAATTGGACGTTGAATGGATACCTCATCCGAACTGGTTCTATAGAATATCAAAGTATACATTGCCTATGTTATCTCATCCCCTCATTCCTAAGACGGAATACCTAAGCAACATGAAAAGCATACCAAAGGATCTTGAGCAATATGTACTCAAACCATTATTTTCTTTTGCCGGACAAGGGGTTGTAATCGATGTAAAAGAAAATGACATTACGAAAATTAAAGATCCTGAAAACTGGATACTCCAAAAGAAAGTATCCTATGCAAACTGCATAAAAACACCTGATGAGTCATCAAAAGTAGAAATCAGGCTGATGTATATTTGGAAGGAAGGCGATGATAGGCCTACCTTAACAACCAACCTTGCAAGGCTAAGTAAAGGGAAGATGATTGGTGTTCGATACAATGCCGAAAAAGAATGGGTTGGAGCCAGTGTTGCTTACTTTGAACAATGATCACGACTAACTACTAACTATGCTAACATTAAATGAGATTAAGGCTAAAGAAATAGCAAAAGGAATCCTAGGTCAATATGCACACGGAAAAGACATGACACTCGGTTGGCTAACAATCAAAGCTGGTAGCAAACTTCCTCTCCACCAACATCCACACGAGCAAATCTCTCTCATGATTGAAGGCAAAATGGAAATGTATGTTGGTGAAGAAACATGCGTATTAGAGCCTGGTACAATCAAAATTATTCCTTCAAATATTCCACATTCAGCCTACGCCCATACAGACTGCATCTTAATTGATGTATTTAATCCAGTTAGGGAAGATTACAGATAAACTATTCTTCTCCCCTATTGTTGATCAAGCCAAAGAGTTTATAGGCGTTATTAAGCACTAGAGATCCCTTAGGTACCTGCTCCAAGCCTTTAACAATTTCAACCTTCCCGTTCATGGAGCCCCCAACTTCAACTGGGATCATGACAATCACAGACTTCCCCTTTTTAAAATAAGCATAGTGCTGATTGCCGAAGAAAACAAGCGCATCCTCTGGTAATGAGTTAACATTTTTATGGTTCAAAGAGATTGAACCCTCGACAAACATTCCTGGAAGAAGATTTTGGGGTTGGTTGCGAAAATGACAATGTGCAATAGCTGTTCTGTTTTCATCAATATCCCTACTAACAAGAATAACCTCAGCAGCATAGGTTTTCGTAGGATCGTCATTGAAACGAATAGTAACACTGTTGCCTTTCTTCACAAATGGAAGATCTTTTTCAAATATGGTCAATGCGGCATGAATATCATCGGGATCAATAAGCTCAAATATGGTCTCGGTAGCTTGAACATACTTTCCAGTATTCACATTTACCTTAGATACAAATCCATTAATAGTTGAATAAATCGGTACTTGGCCACTTAACGTAGCCGTAGACAACCTCGCAGGATCAATACTGATAAGCTTTAATTTTTCGGAAAGCGACTTGACATTGATCGACTGCAAACTGAACTCTGCCTCTGCTTGCTGGTATGCTTTGGAAGTTCCTGCACTTGCTTGATAAAGTACCTTCTGGCGATCTAGCTCAGCGCCAGCAAGCTGAAGTCTTGCAACAGACTGCAAATAATCCTGCTGTAACTGGACAATACTTTGATCTTCCATTATCGCGATAACCTCCCCTTTAGACACATGCATTCCGGGAATTAACTTCGTACTTCTAAGGTATCCTCCCAATGGGAAATTGACGGAAATGAGATTTTGTGGAGGCAGATCAATACGACCCTGCACATTAATCTCTGAATTTATTATGGCCGATGTCATATCCCCAAATTCAAGAGCGAGTGCGGCCAACTGCCGATCATCTAAACTAATTTCGCGAGAGTCAGATACAGTAGCAGCCTCCTCCTTTACAACTTGTTGATTAGATGAACAGGCAATTAAAAACAATGACGACAAAATAAAAACTATGATATATCGCATAACTTATTTTTTTTCAGTTAGATAAATAAATTCAGCTCCCAACATTTGGAGTGCGTGCAGAGATGCTGCGTGAGAAATACTGATTTGAAGTGATTGGCTCACCAACAAGGCCCATTCAGCAAAAGGAATATCACCAGCACCCAATCTCGCGGTTGCCTGTGAAATCATATTTTTTGCTTGCAACAAACCTTCTTTTTCATAATAGGTATAAGACTCCATCTGGCTGAGGTACCGTTCGCTTAGCTGAAGGTACTGGGTAGACAATTGATCAAACTGCTGTTGCTTTTGAATACCCGCGATTTCTTCAACGATCTTCGCTGCTTTTATTTTAGCCTTGGAAGCACCTGTGAAAAGAGGTAGTCCCATGCCAAGGCTATACACTCCAAATCTTGTACCCGCTCCATAATACTTTTGTGCAATGCCATCGGGAGACTGCCATCCAATGATAGAAAGGTTGCTATACCCAAGATTAAAATCTGGCGCTAACTTATTACGCTCTAACTTGGTTTGTGCCTTTCTCTCCTCAAGGGTTGCATCAGCAAGTTGCAGTAATGGATGAGATGGCAACATACGCATAGCATCAATAACGGAGTCATTTATTGTATTGGTTAATATTGGAACAACTTGTTGAGTTGAATGAAGCAAAAAAGCAAGTTCCTGAATCAGTGCAGTCCGATCTGTTTCCAATCTATTTTTTTGGAGCCTATTTTCTGCTGACTGAATTTTTATAGATGCCAGTATACTTGCATTGATCTCACCAACTTGTTGTTGTAAGACAGCAATTCTCATCCACTCTTTAAAATTTTTATCTAGTTCATTAATGATGATGGTCCTCCTATCAAGATCAATAATTTGAAAACAAAGTTGACGTATAAATAAATGCATTTCAGCTTTCTTGAGTGCTTTTTGAGCTGAAGCAACTTGAAGTGTTTTTTCATAGACCACTCTCTGCCGCTGATAAACATAAGGAAGTTGAAAGGATTGATTAATAAAGATGCGCGAATCGTTAAAGGCGCTATTCACATGCCCGTACTCTAGACTTATCCCTGTTTTGGGAATATCTGCTGTTTTTTTGCTTAATGCTTCCACATACCCAATTTGCTTATCTGCAAGCAACATGGGATAGGCTTGATTATCTGCCATCACAAGAATTGAATCTAATGGCAATTGCAATACCGAAGAAGTCTGGGCAGAGGAGAACGCAGAAAAAGAAATGAACAGTATCACAATCGCTGAAACCTTAGTTGATTCTCGCGACAATTTTCTTTTTTCTACCCAAGCGTATAATACTGGCAATACAAACAGTGTAAGCAACGTTGCAGAGATTAATCCTCCAATTACAACAGTAGCGAGTGGCCTTTGCACCTCAGCCCCAGAACTTGTACTTATCGCCATTGGAAGAAATCCAAGTGAAGCTACTGCCGCGGTCATTAAAACCGGACGAAGCCTTGCGGAAGTACCTTTTAAAACAACCTCTTTCATATCTAAATTAGTTTCAACTTTTAATCTGTTAAACTCCGTGAGTAATACAATTCCATTAAGTACGGCTACTCCAAAGAGTGCAATAAAACCAACCCCAGCTGAAATACTAAAAGGCATACCCCTCAACCACAACAACAGGATACCACCAATGGCTGATAAGGGAATTGCTGTGTATATCAGTAGCCCGTAACGTAATGACCCGAATGAAAAATAAAGAATCAGTAGAATAAGAAGCAACGCAATAGGTACAGCAATCATCAACCGATCTTTAGCTTCAGTCAGATTTTCAAATTGGCCACCATACTGCACAAAATATCCTGCAGGTAATTTTATTGTTGCAGAGGCCTTTGATTGTACTTCTTCAACAACTGACTGCACATCCCTATTGCGCACATTGAAAGCGATTGTAATTCGACGTTTGGCATCTTCACGCTGAATCTGATTTGGACCATCCTCAATACTGATGTCTGCGAGCTGTTCGAGGGGAACAGAGATTCCACGTTGATTTGTAATTAATAATCCCTTGATATCTGAGAGGTCATTGCGACGATCTTCCTTTAATCTGATGACAAGATCAAAGCGCCGTTCATTTTCATAGATCTGCCCCGCAGTCTCCCCAGCAAATGAAGCCCTTAACGCACGATTCACATCAGATACGCTCAGGCCATATCCAGCAATTGAATTCTTCCTGTACTTGATTATAATCTGAGGGAGTCCTGTAACACGCTCGGCAAAAATATCTTTAGCTCCTTCAACCTTATGAATCACCTCTTCAAATAAACTTGCATAACGGGCAAGTGTATCTAGGTTTTCTCCGAATATTTTACAAACTACATCCTGCTTAGAACCTGCAATGAGCTCATTAAACCTCATCTGAACAGGATATTGAAAACCGGCCGCCAATCCAGGTACCTTAGCGATTGCAGCACTCATTTTATTGGCAAGCTCATCATATGTAGTTGCACTTGTCCATTCGCTTTTATCCTTGAGATTTACAATGATATCAGTCATCTCAACAGGCATGGGATCTGTAGGTATTTCGCTGGCACCAATGCGGGTAACAACCTTTTCAACCTCTGGAAACTTCTTGATTTCGTGAACGGCTTCTGTGGTGGCATCAATCGTAGCCTGTAATGTAGTTCCCGTCATCATTCTTGCATCGATAGCGAAATCACCTTCCTCGAGCTCAGGTATAAACTCTCCTCCCAGTGTAGACGCTATATAACCCGCAACAAGGAGTATCGATAATGATGCCATAACCACTTTGATGGGATGAGCAAGAATTTTGGAGAGTACCCGCTCAAAACTAGCTTGTAGGTTCTTCATCATTCGATCAGAAAAATTCTCCTTGTGGGATAGCGTTTTACTCAGCACGATGCTTGTCATCATCGGCACATAGGTGAGTGATAAGATAAAAGCTCCAATGAGTGCAAATGCAACGGTTTGAGCCATCGGAGCAAACATTTTTCCTTCGATACCCGTAAGTGTAAAAATGGGGATATATACAATTAGAATAATGATCTGCCCAAAAACGGCAGCCCCCATCATTCTTGATGCAGATTTTTCAACTGTATCGTCCATCTGAAACTGTCGAAGCTTAAGACCCTCATGCTTATTAGCATGCAAACGGTGAAGAACTGCTTCTACAATGATTACCGCACCGTCAACAATCAAACCAAAATCCAAAGCCCCTAAAGACATTAGATTTCCAGAAACGCCAAATAGATTCATCATCCCAATAGCAAATAGCATGGCCAATGGGATTACAGAGGCAACAATAAGACCTGCTCGAAGATTTCCAAGAAAAAAGACCAACACCAGCAATACAATAAGTGCTCCTTCGAGTAAGTTTTTTGTTACCGTAGAAAGCGTTTTATCAACCATTTTTGTTCGGTTAAGAAAAACCTCTACTTCAACGCCCTCCGGTAAGGTTTTTTTGATCTGTGCCATTCGCTTCTCAATATTGCCAACTACTTCAGAGGCATTAGCCCCTTTTAGCATCAATACAACGGCACCAGACACCTCACCATCATCACCATATGTCAGAGCCCCGAAACGAGATGGGCTTCCAATCCTAACCTGAGCAACATCGCTTATGAAGATGGGAGTTCCGGAGGCGGATTGACCAACAAAAATATGTTCAATATCAGCAATCGACTTGGCCAAGCCTTCTGTCCTAACAAAGAGTAATGAAGGTCCTTTTTCAATATAAGATGCCCCAGAATTCTGATTATTCTTTTCAAGCGCGAGGTACACATCCTGTAGTGTGATGCCAATACCACGCATTTTAACAGGGTCTAATGCAACTTCATACTGCTTTAGCCTTCCACCAAAACTACTGACATCTGCAACACCCTTGGTACCCAACAGCTGGCGCCTGATGATCCAGTCTTGAATGGTTCTTAGTTCAGTAAGATCATATTTATGCTCATACCCTTTCTTTGCTCGTACAACATATTGATATATCTCTCCAAGTCCCGTGGTGACAGGAGCTAATTCAGGAGAACCTGCTTCCTTTGGAATTTCATTACGTACCTGAGTCATTCGCTCAGTTACCTGCTGACGACACCAATAGATATCATGCTCATCTTCAAAAACAATCGTTACTACAGAAAGTCCAAACCTTGAAATCGACCTGATTTCTTTTATCCCTGGTATATTGGAGGAAGCCTGTTCAATAGGAAAAGTGATAAGTCGCTCTACTTCCAAAGAACCAAGTGTAGGAGAAACAGTAATTACCTGTACCTGATTGGACGTGATGTCTGGCAGTGCATCAATAGGAAGTTTAAATAACTCGATAACTCCCCAAATAATCCAAGCAATAATAAACAGTCCGACAACTAGCTTATTCCTTACTGAAAAGTGAATAATTGCATTTAGCATAATCTGCGATTTGATGAAAAAAGAAAAGCACTAACACAAAATCAAACAAATCGCGGCGGCTGAAAAATGGATACCTGATGACATTGAGGCACCAAGCCTTTTTTAGAGGGATTGAATTGAGCAGAGCTTACCAGAGATGAAGGAATAAAATTAAGTTGGTCAATAGCATAGTCAAATGCTATAACAAATGAAGTATTGACGTGATAAAGAGGAAGAGTTGCATGCCGGATTGGATCGGATTCTTCGTGACGGCTATCAAAATAGTGAAGCTTAAAAAAATTAAAAACACTAAGTGGCTGTCTTCCCGACTGATGTTCAATAAAATGATCAACAAGATCATTAAATTTTACCACTTCGGAAATGAAGTTACCCGAGGTGATGATTTGAACAGCCAATATGAAAAATAGTAACCTTTTCACCTCGTGAAGATAGGTATTTCAGTATTAAAGATAGGCCTCGATAGATCGAAGAATTTCAAGAAAATAACTTTAGCGCTAAAACATATAAAATAAAAGCACTTTTTAGTTTCACTTTAATGCATTCAAAAATGTCCGCTCATAACTAAAATAGAC
>CAIXLY010000005.1 GCA_903920455.1 uncultured bacterium
AAAGGGATAGAAAGAACTGAAACACTGATCTCTCTTGAAGAGAGTTTCAACAGACATGTACCTGTAGCCGGCTAAACACATCAACTCATTAGAATCGGGCTGCGCCCTCTCGCAAGGGGTTGAAGGGGTTGAGGAGGTTGAAGTAGTTTAAGTAACTTCAACCTCTTCAACTCTTCAACCTTGTATTCCTGCCTTTCCACTCATAGTTGCCAAGCAATCCGAACAATCCTGCAACAACAGTATACACTGCATGAATAGGCTGTGAAATAATAAACCATTTGATCAGCGATGCTTTGTTAAAGAACCTGCATGTATTGATCATAAAGGGAAGCTCAATCAAATATTTTATCAGGATGAGCAATGAAAAGTTTTTCATCCACCCAATATCCGCCAACCCCATTATAAAAAATCCAACAACAATCAAGTTCATAAGGTAGACAAGCAGAAGCACTGCTTTAATCGCAAAACCCTTGTAGGCAATGGATTTGCTGGCCCAGCGTATTCTTTGTTGAATAAAACTGCTTAGTGATTTCTCGGGACTGGTGGTTACAATCGCTTCAGCTGAATAACAATAGGCAACTCCTCCAGGAAAGGTATTTGATATCTTTTCCATCAGCAACATATCATCCCCAGAAGGTATATGGTCAATTCCTGCAAATCCATTGACCTGCTTAAATGCTTGTTTTGTATACAGCAAATTTGCTCCGTTGCACATGTTGATCAATTCTTTGCTAACCGCTACCGCTGTGATGCCCTGTAGAGAAAGAAAGTCGAGTGATTGAAACCGTTCAAAAAAATTCTGCTCACCATTAAATTTTACTGGGCCTGCAACAAATACTGCCTTACTCTTTTCCCGGAACGCCACCATGGTATTGATCCATTGGCGAGGATGCAGGCAATCTGCATCTGTTGTTATGATCAGGTCATGTGAAGCCAATTCAATTCCTATTGCAATCGCAGCTTTTTTCCCTGATTGTTCTTCAGCTTTGATGCTGATCAATTTCACCCCTCGATCTTTGTATCGCAGCACTAGCTGAGCAGTATCATCTGTTGATTGATCATCTACCACAATCAGTTCTAATTTTTCAACAGGATATTCCTGCGCAAGTACCGACTCAATGCATTGCTGAATATATGCTGATTCATTTCTGGCTGCAACCACTATTGTCACTCCCTCATGCATATTCCTTATCGCATGAAAAGGCTTCAGCTGTCTGAATCGGCTATTGGCCCAAAGGATAATGACGGAATAACTGATAAATAGTAGGGAAATAATAATCATGTTGCAGGGCACCTGAGCCGAATGTTAAATTTCATCTTTTCTGGCAGGAAATTATTTTTTGGACCTAGAATATTTCTTAACTTTAATTAGTTGCATAACTAACTATATGCCAAACAACCAATTCAAACGAGGAGAATTATACAGTTTCATGACTGGGATGGCATCAACTGCCATTGCGCGTCGATTGCAAAAAAATTTTAAACAGGAGGGTATTGAGATTACCATTGAACAATGGAGTGTATTGTATCACCTCTGGAAGAAAGATGGAATGAGCCAGCAGGAACTTTGCAACGCATCCTTTCGTGATAAGCCAAGCATAACCAGGTTGGTTGACAACCTTGAGAAACTAAAATTGGTGAAGCGGATATCTTCTTCAACCGACAGAAGGATGAACATGATTACCCTTACTGATGCTGCAAAAAAACTGCAGGAGAGAACGATGGTGATTGCATCCAACACCCTGAACGAAGCCTTGGAAGGAGTTAGTGGCAATGATATTGAAAGGGCTAAATCGGTGCTTCAACAGGTCTACGACAATTTGAAATAACACTATAAAATCTCAATTATGGAAACAGCACCTACCGTTACAACGATCATGAAAGGAGCCGGATGGTTAGTCAGTGAAGCCACCCCTGCTCACACATTTATTCCTGAAGATTTTAATGAAGAGCACAACATGGTATTGGACATGTGCCATCAGTTTATTCATACTGAGGTGGATCCAATACTGGATAGGATTGATAAACTCGAGCCGGGACTAATGCCTTCATTGGTTGAAAAGGCGGGCGACTTGGGCATGTTGGGAATTTCCATTCCTGAAAAGTATGGTGGATTGGGAAAAGAATTTACCTCTGGTATCGTGGTTGCTGAAGGGCTCGGTTCTGGTCATTCTTTTTCTGTTGCAATAGCTGCACACGCGGGCATTGGTACGCTGCCGATTTTATATTTTGGTAACGATGCCCAAAAGGATAAATATATTCCTAACCTCGCGTCTGGGAAATGGAAGGGCGCATACGGACTTACTGAACCCAACAGTGGAAGTGATGCGCTGAGCGCAAAATCAACTGCAACATTAACTGCAGATGGGAAACATTATATATTGAATGGACAAAAATGTTGGATCACCAATGGTGGGTTTGCAGATGTATATACTGTTTTCGCAAAAATTGATGGCACACAGTTTACGGCTTTCATACTGGAGCGTGGCATGGAAGGATTTACACAAGGGCCTGAAGAACACAAGATGGGCATCAAGGGATCTTCAACCGTTCAACTGTATTTTCAGGATTGTAAAGTGCCGGTAGAAAATGTGTTGGGAGAAATTGGCAAGGGTCATGTTATTGCTTTCAATATTTTGAATATTGGCCGACTTAAACTCTGTGCAGCCACATTGGGTGGAGCAAAGCGTTGTCTTCAACATGCCATACAGTATGCAAAAACCAGAGAGCAGTTTAAAAAACCAATTATAGAATTTGGGGCTATTCAGCATAAGGTTGCCGAGATGGCAATTCGCAATTGGGCTGTTGAGGCAGCAATGTACAGGGCTTCCATGTGGATTGAAGAAAAAGAGAAGGAACTCATTGAGACTGGTAAACCATTTAACGAAGCACTGCTTGGAGCTGCTGAAGAGTATGCGATTGAGTGTGCAATATTGAAAGTATCCGGCTCTGAAGTCTTAAGTTTTGTAGTAGATGAATCTGTTCAGATCCATGGTGGTAATGGGTTCAGTGATGAGTATAATGTATCAAGGGCGTATAGGGACAGTCGGATCAACAGGATCTACGAAGGCACCAACGAGATCAATCGTTTGTTAACTGTTGACATGGTGTTGAAGCGTGCCATGAAAGGAAGACTTGATCTTATGGGTCCTGCGATGGCAGTTCAGAAAGAATTGATGAGCATACCTGATTTTGGAAGTACAGATGATGCGCCTTTTGCCGCAGAAAGAAAATTGATTGCGAGCATGAAAAAAGCAATCTTCCTTGTTGCGGGTGCAGCAGTGCAGAAGTTGATGATGAAGATTGAGTCTGAGCAGGAAATACTGATGAATATCGCTGATATGTCGATTGACGTATTTCATGCTGAGAGTGCCTTGTTGCGGGCAATGAAATTGGTGGAGCAAAAAGGAGAAGCTGCTTCTGGTTTTGAACTTGATATCGCCCGCACCTATTTGTATGATGCAGCGGACCGTGTTAACAAGAATGGAAAAGATGCGATCAATTCATTTGCCTCAGGTGATGAGCAACGCATGATGCTTCTCGGCATTAAACGGTTTACAAAAGCTGAACCATTTAATTCAAAAGATGCAAGAAGAAGAATTGTTGCGAAGCTTGTCCAGTAGGTCTAAACATATAAGCATTCATATTCAGTGAAGCTTAACCTGCAACAAAAAAGATCAGCTGAATTCAGCTGGTCTTTTTATTATCGCTAAACTATAATTTAGTTTGTCTTCTGCAATCCAGAGTAATACCTGCTGATATCTGTTACACTATTCTTCATCATATCTGGTGTATTGGAAAGAGAAAAGTTTTCCCATTGGGCCAAGCCTGCGCTTGCTGGTGTAGTAAATTGTTGTGTTGCTGTTTGCTTTACATCTTGTTGTGATAGGGCAAGACTAACTGATATCACAGATGCAGAAATGATGGTGATTAATCCGATGATCGACCTGAGGTCAAGTTCGTGTTTTGTGGGGTTAATCATATTCAATGAAAGCAACAGGATGTATGATCCAAAAGCAAATACTACCGCGCTTAACACAACCGCATTCGTGGTTTCGCTTTTATTGCTCATGCATTTCTTGATATACTTTCCAAAAAGAATAGATGAGAAAACAAATACTGGAATTGATCCAATCAACATGATGCTAAACAACACAGTTTCGCTTGTTCCTGCATAGGCCATAATAAGTATACTTGCAGCAAGTAAAACAGTAAGGCTTTTTTTCATCAAGCTCCTCAGGCTATTCGTTGTTGAAAAATGAAAAAGCAATACCAACATCAATGGTGCTTGCACAAGTGAAGTGATGGTGTTGATGATGCCTAATGAATAGTCAGACAACACAGCAAATTTGTGCAAGAGTGAAGTGGTAATGAAGAAGAGCAAATAGACTGACGCTTGCATTAAAAAATTCAGTCTGTTGATTTGTTGATTAATAATTGATTGATTCATGGACGGTGGAATTATTTGTCCACCTAGAACGGCGTCCCTTCCCCTCTTAGTATGTTCTGCTATCAAATCAGCCAAAATCTAGGGAAAGTGCTTTTTTGCATGCGTAGTTATACGTTGACATCAAGTGATTAATCGCGTAAAAACAACCTTTACAACAATTATCAGCCTATAGTCAAATCTAAAGTTTGTAAAGAGCTATCTTATTTTAACTAATTTCAAGCCCTAAAATCAATCCATGGAACTTAAGAACAACTTCATTCATCATGTGTACTTCTGGCTAAAGAATCCTGAAAGCAAGGAAGACCTTCAACAATTGATAAAGGGTTTGGATGAATTGGCCCAAGTATCAGAGATTAAGTGGTACCATATAGGTATTCCTGCACCAACCGACAGGGAGGTGATTGACAATACTTACGCAGTGTCCTGGCTAAATGTATTCGAGACTGCAGCAGATCAGGATGCTTATCAGGTTCATCCTATGCACCTCAAATTTATTCATGACTGCTCTAAGCTTTGGAGCAAGGTGAAAGTCTACGATTCTATTCAATATTGAATGTATCCAGTGTAATGTTGTTTTATGATTGAAAAAGGCCGTTCTGCAGCGTTGGGTTTTATTTTTGTAACTGTATTGATTGATGTGATCGGCTTTGGAATCATTATTCCAGTATTGCCCAGCCTAATTCAACACCTCACAGGGGGAGATTTAAGCATGGCCTCTAAGTATGGAGGATGGCTAATGTTCACCTATGCTTTTATGCAATTTCTTTTTGCTCCCGTATTGGGCAACCTGAGCGACCAGTTTGGGCGGAGACCTGTTATCCTTATTGCACTTTTTGGCTTTGCGGTAGACTATCTCTTCCTTGCATGGGCGCCAAGTATAGGGTGGTTATTCCTTGCCAGGGTGTTATCCGGCATTACGGGCGCAAGTTTTACAACAGCATCCGCCTATATCGCAGACATTAGTACGCCTGAAAAGCGGTCACAGAACTTTGGTATGATTGGGGCGGCTTTTGGTATGGGATTCATCATCGGCCCATTGATTGGCGGCGTCCTCGGTCAATATGGAGCGCGAATTCCATTTATGTTTGCTGCTGGGCTGAGCATGCTGAACTGGTTATATGGGTATTTTATCCTCCCCGAATCCCTTGCAAAGGATAAAAGACGAAAATTTGATTGGAAGCGCGCTAGTCCCATTGGCTCATTGGTTCAGTTAAAAAAATATCCTGCTGTAGCCGGACTGATCCTTTCCCTTACCTTAATATATATAGGTGTACATGCCGTGCAAAGCACCTGGAGTTTTTACACCATGAAGAAATTGGGGTGGAATTCCGCCATGGTGGGCTATTCACTCGCATTTGTGGGCTTGATGATTGCCATAGTGCAAGGCGGATTAATCAGGATTGTGATACCAAAGCTTGGGCAGTCCAGAGCACTTTTCGCTGGACTAATCCTGTATACCCTTGGGATGTTTCTCTTTGCTTTTGCATCAGCAACATGGATGATGATTGCTTTTTCTGCTGTTTATTGTATGGGAGGCATTGCCGGCCCTGCGCTTCAGGGGATGATTTCAGGCCATGTTCCCCCCACAGAACAGGGGGAATTGCAGGGGGCATTGACCAGCTTGATGAGTGCAACCTCCATTATTGGCCCACCCATCATGACCAACCTGTTTTCTGTTTTTAGTAGAGACAATAGCGGGTATTACTTTCCGGGAGCACCATTCATTGCCGGGGCACTATTTTTTCTTTTTAGTACGATCCTTACCTATAGAAGCTTGCAAGCAGAGAAGAAATCCATCCCTTTGGGTCTATAATGTTGTTAAAATGTGCGTAAAAGCAGATTATTACGATAAAATATTCTTGTATATCAATTATTAAGGCTAGCTTCGCCTGGTAAATTTGAGTTAAGTACAGTCTTTAGTAAGTGAATGAATTTTCTGCTACGCATGTTCTGCTAATAGTAAGTCTTCTTTACATCTGTGTTTCTCTCATGTATTGTTAATTATTTATTTTTTTGAAATGAACATTTATGTTTCAAATTTGAGCTTCAACGTACAAGATGAAGACTTGAAAGAATTTTTTGCTGAGTATGGAGAAGTAACTTCAGCAAAGGTTATTACTGACAAATTCACTGGTCGTAGCCGTGGCTTCGGTTTTGTTGAAATGTCTGATGATGCAGCCGCACAGAAAGCTATCCAAGAATTGGATGGTGCAACTGTTGAAGGTCGCGCAATCAAAGTTAGCGAGGCTAAGCCACGCGAACAACGTCCAAGCACTGGCGGAAGCGGTGGCGGCGGTGGTCGTAGCGGCGGCGGTGGTCGTAGCTTTGGCGGTGGCGGTAACGGCGGCGGCGGTGGAAACCGTTGGTAATCGCATCAACTACCTATTTGAAAAGGAGAACCTCAGGGTTCTCTTTTTTTTTGCCCCAACCCCTTGATTTGTATCATTCAGGGAAGATAGTCTACACCCATGTAGATTTTTTATCTGAACTTTGTGCGCAAACATCAAATGCATGAGTATAGTAACTGAATTCAACGAGTACCGTGAGCGTATGAATGATGTCATTCTCGGCAAAGGCAATCTCGTCATGAAGCGTTTATGGAATCTAGACACCAATACGTATCAAGAGGGTGCCTTGGATGTTAAAACAAAAGAGATGCTTGGGCTAGTTGCCAGCATGGTACTGCGTTGCGACGATTGCATTAAATATCATTTGGGTAAATGTCATGAACTCGGCATCAACACCGATGAGGTGTATGAGATATTTTCAGTGGCCAATGTTATTGGGGGTACTATTGTAGTGCCCCATACAAGAAGGGCTGCAGAGTATTGGGAGGCATTGACAACTGAAGGAGAACAGGAATCAGAAAAAGCATAGAAAGAAAATATTATATTTATTTATAAAACAGGAAAATGAGCGAAGCGATACAAACAGCACCCATTGCACTTACATCGAAGGATTTTCAAACAGATCAAGAAGTCCGTTGGTGCCCAGGCTGTGGTGATTATTCCATATTGGCACAGGTGCAAAAAATAATGCCAACCCTTGGCATCCCAAGAGAAAATATTGTAATTGTTTCAGGAATCGGTTGTTCCAGCCGCTTTCCATATTATATGGAAACCTATGGCATGCACTCTATTCACGGAAGGGCTACTGCCATTGCCAGTGGATTGAAAGCAACGAGGCCAGAGTTGAGTGTTTGGATTGTAACCGGCGACGGCGATTCACTGAGTATTGGAGGGAACCACACCATTCACTTGTTAAGAAGAAACTTTGATGTGAACATCATGTTGTTCAACAACCAGATTTATGGATTGACAAAGGGACAATATTCACCAACGTCTGAAGAAAATAAAGTAACCAAATCAACACCTTTCGGAAGCATCGATCATCCTTTTAATCCACTTGCTCTTGCAATGGGAGCTGATGCAACATTCATTGCCAGGACGATGGACCGTGATCCAAAGCACCTTCAAGAAATGTTGTTTAGAAGCAATGCGCACAAGGGCTCATCCTTTTTAGAGATCTATCAAAACTGTAACATCTTCAATGATGGAGCTTTTGAAATCTTTACAGAGAAATCTTCAAAGCCCACTGAAACACTTTTTCTTGAACAAGGAAAACCTTTGTTGTTTGGTGTAAACAAGGATAAGGGCATTAAACTCGATGGCTTCAGGCCAGTGATTGTTGACCTCAATGCAGGTGCTAATGCAGATGATTGTTGGATTCATGACGAAAGGGATTTTTATAAAGCTCAGATACTTGTTAGGATGTTTGATGATCCAACCATCGAAGGCCATCTTCCTCGTCCATTTGGCGTATTTTATCAAACAGACAGGCCTTGCTATGAAGATCAAATGCAGCTTCAACTTGATGAAGTGTTGGCTAAAAAAGGAAAAGGTGATCTCAATAAGTTGTTGAGAGGCAACGAGACATGGACCATTTCATAGTGGCCAGGGTTGTACTTGATTAGTGAGCGAGCATAACAATTGGTAATGATTATCAGAATACATCCCGAAAATCCTCAAGGCAGATTGATTAAGCAGATTGCTGATTGCTTGCGCAATGGGGGAGTAATTATTTATCCTACTGATACTGTCTATGGTTTGGGTTGCGATATCTTTCAGCCAAAAGCGGTAGAAAGAATTTGTCGCATTAAAGGCATCGACCCTGAAAAAGCCAATCTGTCTTTTGTGTGCAGCGACCTTTCAGCCCTCAGTAAATATGCCCGGTCAATTAGTACGCCCCAGTATCGTTTTATCAAACAGCATATACCCGGTCCGTTTACTTTTATCCTGCCTGCAAGTAAAGAGGTGCCTAAGATTTTAAAAAGTAAAAAAGATACGATTGGACTCCGGGTTCCTGATCACAACATTACGCATGCGATAGCAGCCGAGCTTGGACATCCTATTTTAAGCTCTTCGCTACCGGGAGAGATGGTAGAGGAGTACACCGATCCAGAACTCATTTTCAACAAATTTGAAAAGCTTGTTGATCTTGTTGTTGATGGGGGAATAGGGGGGATTGAGTATTCAACAGTTATTGATATGACAGATGATGTGCCTGTTGTCATTAGACAGGGACTGGGCGTGGTAAGCTAAAATTATTTCACTCCAGCCTTACAAGATTACTGAAACCCCAAGCCGAGGCCTGCGCATATTTTTTATAAATGGTCGGCCTACAATATGATGTCTCATTTTATGGGCTTTTATCCGTGCAATCTTTCCTCTTCTATCCTGACTGCAGTGCTTTAACGCTGCCATTCTTTGAATGGGGAGTGGACTTGCATCTAAACTTGAAATAAACATTATTGAAGCAATAGCGAGAAGAAATAGAGTTTTAGTCTTCATGATGATGAGTTTATTCTATCAATAGACTTTGGCTCGAGGAAAAGGTTTAATTCCTTTATGTGAAAATATTATTGTTAAACTTCTCTAAACATCTCTCAACCTTGCATTCCCTAGTCCCTAGCAGGATTCTTTAACTGAAAACTCTTTCTGTGCAATATGCATCTTCCAAATTGCTCCATGGCTGTTCTATGATCAAGTGTGCCATACCCTTTATTCTTTTGCCAGTTATACACTGGAAACCGGATTGCTTGTTCTAGCATGAAATCGTCTCGATAGGTTTTTGCCAGAATACTTGCCGCTGCAATTGATGCAAATTTTCCATCTCCCTGGATGATGGTTTGATGGGGGATGTCTTTGTAGGGCTTAAACCGGTTGCCGTCTATGATTAGGAATGCCGGTTGTTGATTCAGTTGCTCAACGGCGAGATGCATTGCCTTGATGGATGCATTGAGGATATTGATTTCATCGATTTCTTCTGCATCAATTTTTGCCACGGCCCAGCTGATGGCCGTCTTTTCAATCATTTCACGCAGTTGATAACGGAGTTTTTCGCTAATTTTTTTGGAATCATTCAGCAACGGGTCAGAAAAGTTTTTGGGTAGAATGACCGCTGCAGCAAATACTGGACCAGCAAGACATCCCCTGCCTGCCTCATCGCAACCAGCCTCTGGCGAAAGCTTTTGATAAAATGGTTTGAGCATCTGATGCAAAGTAGCAAGAAAAATTCATCAAAATATATTCAGCATCATATTGCACAATACCTTTGCCGCATGGCAATACAAGAAGCAAACAAAAAATCAAATGCTGTAGCGATATGGTTACTCATTGGTGTGGGGATGATTATCGTTCAGGTATTGCTTGGTGGAATAACGAGGCTGACTGGGTCAGGACTTTCCATCACCGAATGGAAGCCTATTTTGGGAGCGATACCCCCTTTGAATGAGGCTGATTGGATGAAGGCATTTGATCAATACAAAACGATAGGGCAGTACAAGCATTTGAATTTTGAATTCACCTTGTCCGACTTCAAGTTCATCTATTTCTGGGAATGGTTTCATAGGGAATGGGCGCGACTTATTGCAGTTGTGTTTATGCTTCCATTTATTTATTTTCTTGTGACCAAGAAATTCAAGAAGGAGATGGTTAACCCACTGATCATTCTCTTTTTACTTGGCATTGCACAAGGATTAATCGGATGGATTATGGTAAAGAGTGGACTTAACGCAGAAAACCTCTATGTTAACCACATCCGTCTTTCCATTCATTTTATGTCAGCACTCGGACTACTTTGTTATACACTTTGGTTTGCGATGTTGCTGCTTGTGCCAAAAGATCAACATGTTGTTAATTCCTCTGTGAAAAAATTTACCCTTTGGTTGTTGATGCTGTTGCTTGTTCAACTTGTATTTGGAGCATTTATGGCCGGACTAAAAGCAGCACAATTTGCTGCTACTTGGCCACTGATTAATGGTGAATTTTTGCCTTCTTCTCTGGCTAAAGATACCCTGTCAAGTTTTACCCACGATCCATTGGCGGTTCATTTTGTTCACCGCAATCTGGGATATCTGTTGGCGTTATTCATTCTGTTTTGGTACTACAAAGCGAGACAGTTGGACGCAGGAAGATATTTTAATGCGTTGCGACGTCTTCCCTTGCTATTGGTGTTGGTTCAGGTGTTGTTGGGGATACTAACTGTGTTATATGCAAACAACAGCACCGGACTGCTCTGGCTGGGTGTAGCCCACCAGTTTACAGGCATGATGCTGTTGCTGTCTTTTGTTGGAGTTACTTATTTGCTAAAGAGAAAATAAGGACTATTTTTTCATCCGCTTGAATACGTAACGGGTGATGAAGATGCCTTCTCCATCTGCTTTTCCGGCATCACTCTCAACAGCACTGTTTACAAATGCAAGGTCCCAACCTTCTTCTGCCATTGCATTTAGTTTTGATGTAACTACTGCATCGTTGGCTACAATGTTTTGAAATCGGATGCCAGCGATGTTGTAAAAATTCAAGAGTTTGGTTTCATCAAAGGCTTTTACACGAATATCGCTTCGCTCTGATGTGTTTCTTGAATTGTCTTCCTCACTTCTTGTGCTGGTGAATTCTTTGTAGTCTCTGGCTTCGTTGGAGGCAGTCATTCTAGATCTTCCTAAGCCACTGCTGACAATAGACTCAACCGTTGTGATGATCCTGAATTCATATTTCTGTGCAAAGCTGCTTGAAAATGCCATCAGGCATGCAAATAATAGGGTAAGTGTCTTCTTCATTTTTATAGTTTTAGTTATTGTAAGCTAAGAAAGATTTGGCTTTGATATTCTTGGCTTGTTAAAATAAATTATTATCATTTTATTTATTGTGCAGTGAAATTTATAGCATAACCCAGCAGTTCTTTCAATTGTGAGGTGGTGACTCGTTGAACGATTTGTGATTGATCATTTTTAAATAACAATGCGTGCAAGATCAATTGCGTTCTGGTGTTGTAAACGATCTTCCAGCAGTATTCAGGAACGGCAACGCTGTTGCCAATTTTTTGATCTCCGTAAATAGCCCCTGCATAGATTTTAAGGATATCTTTTTGGCTTTCCTTTCTAATCGTGGATTCCCAACTTTTCCAGGAACCCCTGTTCAATCTAGGGTGTTGGGCAATGCAATTGTAAAAAGAGAAGGTGCATCTTTCTTTTTCGCAATCAAAGGCAAAGTCTTCCGCATTAACGAGATGTCCTTTATCGTAACCGCTTTTGGCATAATCACTGCTTGAAGCAGTTTTATGTTCTTTCTTAAAATTCATTCGCTCGCGGGAGCAGTCTCCTCCTCCCTGATAGAGATAGTAAACTACGTATAGTGGTGCCTTTAATTCGTAAGAGAAGTAGGAAGTATAAACGTCTTTTTTTATAACCGTGTCTATCTTCTGAGAGAAGGAGCTATAATGAGAAAATAAGAAAAGAAGCAGGATGGTTGTTCTCATTGTTTCTACCATTTCAAGAGTGCACTCGCCCAGGTAAAGCCGCTTCCAAAAGCAGCAAGACAGACCAAGTCGCCATCTTTAATCAACCCCTTTTCCCATGCTTCACATAAGGCGATGGGTACGGAAGCTGCTGTTGTATTTCCGTATTGTTGGATGTTATTATATACCTGATCGTCGCGCAACTTCAGTGTGTGTTGCACGTATTGTGCTATCCGGAGATTGGCCTGATGGGGTATAAGCATATTGATATCCTGGGGAGTCATGTTGTTCTTGGTTAGCGCTTCCATGATCACTTCAGGGAATTTCACCACAGCCTTTTTAAATACTGCTGGTCCGTCCATGGTAGGGTAGATCTGCCCATCGTCTATCATTGCATGGCTAAAGAACATTTGTCCAATCCCTGCCTCATCGAAGCTTGCATACTTTTCTTCCTTCCAGTGGTTGGCATGGGTGCCAGGGTTGTACATCGCCAGAATCTCAGCACTCTCTCCATCGCTATGCAGGTGTGTACTTAGTATGCCTTGATTTTCTTTTTCTGTAGGTTGAAGGATTACTGCACCGGCACCATCACCAAATATCACGCTTACATTTCTTCCCCTGGTGGTAAAGTCAAGTCCGAACGAATGCTTCTCACTTCCAATCACCAAAATGTTTTTGTACATGCCAGAGCGAATGAATTGATCAGCTACACTCAGGGCATATACAAATCCGCTGCATTGGTTTCTAATGTCTAAGGCTCCAATCTCTTTCATTTTCATCGCGCGTTGCACCAATACGCCACATCCCGGGAAGTAATAATCAGGGCTTAGGGTAGCAAAAATGATGAAGTCGACATCCTGCGCCGTTATTCCTGCCCGCTCGATTGCAATTTTAGCTGCCTCAACCGCCATCGTGGTGGTGGTCTCTCCTGTTCTGTCGGCATATCGTCTTTCTTGTATTCCAGTTCGTTCCTGAATCCATTCATCACTGGTTTCCATATACTGCAATAGGTCGTTGTTGGTTACTACATTGCTTGGAAGGTATTTGCCGATACCTGCGATTTTTGAGTGGGGCATGATGGTAGTGGTTAAGGTGTAAGTTTTGGTTTACTGGCTAAAACGGTTGTATTTGCTGACAAAAGATACAACAAAAGAGCCCCCTTTAAGTTTTCAAATTTCACCCTAATCCCCCAAGCAATAACTGATATTTAACTTGCCACCCCGCTGAAAAGCCCTAACTTTGCGGCTCCAAAATAAGAATATGAACATTAGAAACATTGCGATCATTGCTCACGTTGACCATGGAAAGACCACCTTGGTGGATAAAATTTTACATACCGCGAAGGTATTTCGTGATAATGAGGATACTGGCGACCTAATCATGGATAGCAACGACCTCGAAAAAGAAAGAGGGATAACTATTTTCAGTAAAAACGCATCGGTTACGTATAATGGCGTGAAAATCAATGTGATAGATACTCCAGGTCACTCAGACTTTGGCGGAGAGGTTGAGCGTGTACTTAAAATGGCAGACAGTGTGGTTCTTTTGGTGGATGCTTTTGAAGGTCCCATGCCCCAAACCCGTTTTGTACTTCAGAAAGCACTTCAGCTGAATTTGAAGCCTATTGTTGTTATTAATAAGGTTGATAAGCCAAACTGCCGTCCGGATGAGGTACATGATGCCGTTTTTGAACTGTTTTTTAACCTCGACGCTACCGAAGAGCAGCTTAATTTCCCTACGTTCTACGGATCTGGGAAAAATGGCTGGTTTAACGACAGTTTGACCCCTACTGATAATATTTTGCCTTTAATGGATGGCATCATCAAATATGTTCCAGAACCAAAAATTGCTGAAGGAAACCTGCAAATGCAGATTACTTCCCTTGATTATTCATCATTCCTTGGTCGAATTGCCATCGGAAAGATTGCAAGGGGCAACATCAAGGAAAATCAGCCTTTCTCATTGATGCAGGCTGATGGAACCATCAAAAAGCAACGTGTGAAAGAGCTTTACGTGTTCGAGGGAATGGGTAAAAGAAGGGTAACCGAAGTATTGGCAGGCGACCTTTGCGCTGTTGTAGGGGTAGATGGCTTTAACATCGGTGATACCATTGCTGATTTTGAGAATCCTGAAGCATTGCCGGTTATTCATGTTGATGAGCCTACAATGAGTATGATTTTTAGCATCAACAACTCTCCTTTCTTCGGTAGAGATGGAAAATTTGTAACCAGTCGTCACCTTCGTGACCGACTAATGAAGGAGACTGAAAAGAACTTAGCCCTTAAAGTAGAAGATACAGACAGTGCGGATAGCTTTCAGGTTTTTGGAAGAGGTATCCTTCACTTGGGTGTATTGATTGAAACCATGAGAAGAGAGGGATATGAGCTAACAGTTGGACAACCACAGGTGCTTGTAAAACATATTGATGGTAAAAAGTCTGAGCCATATGAAACCCTAGTTGTTGATGTTCCTGAAGAATTTGCATCAAAAGCAATTGATCTTGTGAGCAGGAGAAAAGGTGAAATGACTGTGATGGAAACCAAAGGCGATATGCAACATATCGAATTTGATATTCCGAGTAGAGGATTGATCGGACTCAGAACCACCATGCTCACTTCCACTGCGGGAGAGGCTGTAATGGCGCACCGTTTTACAGAATACAAGGGATGGAAAGGCCCTATACCAGGCAGAAACAATGGTGTTTTGCTCGCCAAGGAAGGCGGAAACACTACAGCATATTCACTTGATAAATTGCAAGATCGCGGGTTCTTCTTTATCGATCCAGGAGAAGAAGTGTATAAGGGAATGGTGATTGGAGAAAACAACAAACCAGGAGATCTTGTGGTGAACCCGAATGAAGGTAAGAAGCTAACGAACATGCGTTCAAGTGGAACGGATGGTGCCGCAAGCATTGCCCCAAAGAAACAAATGACGCTCGAAGAGTGTATGGAGTATATCCAACAGGATGAGTGTATTGAGGTAACACCGAACTTCATCCGTATGAGAAAGTTGATTCTTGATGAAAATGAAAGAACTCGTCTTTCCAAACAAAACAAGTCCGAAGCTGTTTAATTCTTATGAAAGGGTTTGCGGTTATCTTGGGGTTGTTGCTTTTGGTTGTGTTTGCACATGACGCAAATGCACAATGCTCGATTTGTACCAAAACGGCCCAGCAGCTTGGCCATAAACCCGCACAAGGGATGAACAGCGGAATTATCTACCTTATGATTGCGCCTCTGGCAATCATAGGCGTGGTAGCCTTTCGCTGGTGGAAAAGCGGGGGGTTGAATTCGAACGGTTCAGAGTAAAGAAGAATGATCATTTAATGCTTATATCATCTGCCCTCACGTAGAGTAGATGGAAATCAGGACTTCAATTAAATAGTGTACGCAATGAAAAGACCCCAGTACTTATTTCTCGTTCTTCTCTTTTCATTTTTTATGTACAATGCTTGTACTGTAAACAACGTCACCATCAAAGACGAAATTGGGGAAGTGTTTACCGCCAATAATGTTTCGGGAACTTTTGGAATGTTTGATAACAGCAGAGGGGGGTTCACGATTTATGATTTAGATCGATTCAAGAAAGGATATCCGCCCGGACAAACCTTTAATATCATGACAGCGCTTATTGGCTTGAATGTTGGAAGGGTGTCTGACGACAGCTCACTAATTACCGTTACCGATACCTCATCAGTTCCTCCGATGAAAGTTTACGATGCATTTCATCAATCATCTTCAGATCATGTTAGTGTATTGGCAAAAATGATTGGAAGGGATACCATCAAATATTGGGTGGATAGTGTTAAGTACGGCAACAAAAAAATTGATAAGGCAAACACGGCCTACTGGGAAAACGATAGCCTCACCATATCTGCTGATGAACAACTTGGACTAATCAAGCGCTTGTATTTCAGGCAACATCCGTTCAGGGCCAGTGTACAGGAAAGCGTAAAGAAAATGATAATCGTTGAAAACAATGCAGAGTATCAGTTGGCTTATCAACTTGGTGTTGTTCAAAAAAATGGTAAACAACTTGGGTGGGTTGTTGGATGGATGGAAGAAAATAGGCATGTTTATCCCTTTGTAATAAATTTTGATGCAGAAGCCGGTGTTGACACCAAAGAAGTTGGGGTAAAGTTGGCAAAGGAAATCCTCTTATCTGTAGGATTTTTTAAGGGGAGGATGTAGTAATAAGAACCCCAGCAAGAAGTAAATACAAATTTCAGTAAATTAGATGCATGGCGGCTAACTCAAATCTCACGTCCTATCAGCGGCTTAAGACGCTGGAAGTTAAGATTGGCGACTTGCTTCTTGGCAATGGTCATCCAATCAGGGTTCAAACAATGACCACAACAGATACAATGAATACCATTGCCACTGTTGAACAAACGATTCGTTGTATAGAAGCAGGTGCTGAATTGGTTAGGATAACTGCGCCATCAAAAAATGAAGCCAATAATCTTCTTGAGATAAAAAATGAATTGCGTAGACGTGGTTACACTGTTCCATTGGTAGCCGATATTCACTTTACGCCCAACGCTGCAGAAATTGCTGCACGCCTCATTGAAAAAGTTCGTGTGAATCCTGGCAATTATGCCGATAGGAAAAAATTTGAATTCATTGAGTATACTGATGCTGCGTATGTAGAGGAAATTGACCGTATACGTGAACGATTCACCCCATTGGTAAAAATTTGTAAGGAATATGGAACGGCCATGCGCATTGGAACCAACCATGGTTCATTGAGCGACCGCATCATGAGTCGTTATGGTGATAGTGCTATGGGAATGGTGGAGAGTGCAATGGAATTTCTTCGCATCGCGCGTGACGAGTCTTATCACAACATTGTGTTGAGCATGAAGTCGAGTAATCCTCTTGTGATGGTGCAGGCCTATCGGCTACTCGTGCAAACCATGAACAATGAATTTGGGGTTTGTTATCCTCTGCATCTTGGTGTAACCGAAGCTGGTGATGGAGAAGATGGGCGCATTAAATCTGCCATTGGTATCGGCACATTATTAGAAGATGGAATTGGAGATACGATCAGGGTATCACTGACAGAAGATCCGGAATTTGAAATTCCGGTATGCAAGGATATCGTAGCAAGATATAATCGTCGCGATGAAAGCATTCTTCTTCCAGAGATTATCAAATTGCCCTATTCGCCATTTGAATATACACGAAGAGCATCCAGTTCGGTAGAGAATATTGGAGGTAAGCAAGTGCCGGTTGTGTTATCTGACATGAGCAATGTCAAAGAGATCAAGCCGGAGCAACTCCAGAGTATAGGATATCAGTATGATGAGGCAACCGACAAGTGGAGTATTGGTGATGCAGCAGCGGATTATATTTATACTGGTGAAAAGGCGATCTCTTTCCCACTGCCGGGTACATTGAGAAATATTGTCTATGCCCCATTTTGGGAGGAGAGCGAATCCTGTTTCCCGCTTTTTCTATTGAAGGATTTTGTTACCGCTTCCAAGAAAAGCAATCGAATCAATTTTGTTGCTGTTGATTGTTATGATGAGCTTGCATCAGAGGAAGGTCCAAATCCGTATTCAAGAGAACGATTATTAGAAGCAGCAAAAGATAAGACAGTTGTATTTTGCCTCAGCAGTATGAACGGCAATTCGATGCAGGCAGTTCGGAGGATGTTCGTTGAATTTGCAGAGCTAGGTGTTCAGCATCCAGTTATTCTCTCTACCACAAGTGATATGCAAACACCTGATGAGCACCTGATTCACTTTGCTACTGAAACAGGGGCATTGTTGTTGGATGGAATGGGGGATGGTATTTCTTTGGATTATCGTGGAGATAGGACATTAGAAAATCCACAGGTGAAGGGAAGAACCTATCTCACGGTGAAAGACATCTATCAGTTCACAAACAACACCGCTTTTAGTATTTTACAAGCTACAAGAACGAGGATATCCAAAACGGAATACATAAGCTGTCCGAGTTGCGGACGAACACTATTTGATTTACAGGAAACAACTGCTAAGATTCGTTCGGTAACGAATCATTTAAAGGGAGTTAAGATTGCCATCATGGGATGTATCGTAAATGGACCAGGGGAAATGGCCGATGCTGATTTTGGATATGTAGGAAGCGGTCCAGGTAAGATTACACTTTACAGAGGAAAGGAAGTGATGAAGAAAAGTGTAGATAGTGAAGTTGCTGTTGATGAGCTTATCGAGTTGCTCAAAGAGAGCGGAGCATGGCTAGAGCCCAATTCATAAAACCCCTTCTTGTCCAACGGGCAACTCAAAGATGTTATCCATTATTATAGTCAATTACAGATCTTGGAATAGGCTAGCTGCTTGTCTCAACAGCATTGCATTGCAGTCGGTTGATGGATTGGAAGTAATTGTTGTTGATAATCATTCTAACGACGGACGTGCAAATCAGTTTATTCAAGCACACCCTGCTGTTCGATTTATTGTACAGGAGACCAACCTTGGTTTTGCCCAGGCATCTAATCAAGGGGCATTAACAGCCAAAAACGAATGGCTGCTGTTTTTGAATCCAGACACCATTCTTTCTCCTGACACACTGAAGTTGTTATTGGATAAAGCGACCCATCAACCTACATGGAAGTTGATTGGTATTCGCCAGTTTAATGACCATGGAAAAGATACCCATCCTCATGGATTGTTTTTGAAGTGGTGGAACATTTGGCCTCCAATCAGAAGTATCGAAAGTTTATTGAGGGGGCGAAAATTTTCAAAACGATACTTAAGTACAGCCCCTATAACATATCCTGACTGGATTTCGGGTTCTTTTGTGTTGATTCGAAATGCCGACTTTATAGAATTGGGAGCTTGGGATGAAAGATTCTGGATGTATTGCGAAGATATGGACCTCAGCAAGAGAGCAGCAATGAAAGGATGGAATCGTGTGATGTATAATGAGGTTAGTTGTATTCATTCGCATGGGGGATCATCGCGCATTAATCATCATACCGCGGCCATTACCAAGTTGGCAGTAATACAATCCACTTTTATCTATATCAACAAGCACCTGCATGGAGTTGGCAGATTTTTTGCCAAGGCAACATTAGTAAAGATCACGTTTTTTAGTCTATTGCTTTCATCGCCTTTTTCAACAGTAAAACGGATGATGATCAGCAGGTTGATGTTTGGTAAATAGTCAGACCAACTCCGGCTGAACTTTCTTTTGAATTTATTGTAACATTTCCTTTAACCCTTCGTATACTAAAAGCAGACCAACTAGCTGAAACCGAATGACTGAGAGAGAATATAATGCTTGTGTTGATGCTCATGCTGACGGGGTATATAGATTTATCCTGAAGAGCTTAAGGCATGCAGAGGATTCTCGAGATATTGTGCAGTCTGCTTTTGAAAAAATGTGGAAGAACCGAAATGCTGTTATTAACGAAACTGCAAAATCATATTTGTTTACTGTGGCGTATCACCAAATGATCGATCACATACGAAAAAACAAAAAGATTCAGCTTAAGGATGAGTTTGCTGAGGATGCAGGGATTGAGGCCCCTATTTATCCAGGAGCGAAGCGGGATCTTGATCTTGCCCTGCAGCAATTGACGCCACTGCAGAAATCTTTGGTTTTGCTAAAAGACTATGAAGGGTATACTTATGAAGAGATTGGGAAAATTACCGAATTGAATGCAAGTCAGGTAAAAGTGTATTTGCATAGAGCCAGACTTATATTGAGAGCATTTGTTGGAAATCCACACAATATAATTTAATCATCATGATTGATAACAACAACGAAGATAAACTGGATCAGCTGCCAAGCTTTAAGCCTGATCTTAATATTGTCTATCCAAATAAAAAGGAACTGTATAGACGAGAAGCAGTCCGGCCTTTCTTTTCAATCAATCGACTAGTTGCTGCTGCTGCACTAATGCTCACTGCTGGGATTATTTGGTGGCTTTCTGCTGAACAAGATCCCCAAAAACAAGTTGCCGCAGTCGGGAGTAACCCCACGAATCATGCTGACGAAATAAATACAATACCAAAAATACAACAGGATACTGTTGTTCTTAAAAGCAGTGTTGCAAAAAAAAATGCATTGACACGAAAAGTGACACAAGAAAATCCAATTGTAGTAGCTAATCCTGAAAGTCTTGCTAGTAATAATACTCAAGAAATTCCTCCTTATCAAGAAGTTGTTCAACAGGAAATAGTTGGCATACAGGCTGAACAACCTAAATCAAATTTTTCTGAAGAGGCATTGCAAGCTGCTGCAGAAGCAGTAGTGAAAGATGTTGCAGTGAAGCCTAGATCACTAGAAGAGAAGTCAGAGAATTATATTCCATTGGCTAACGAGCGTGGAAGAAAAAAACCATTTCGTGGCCTCATTAGAGCATTGTCAAGAACCATTTTAGGAGAAGGGGAATCTTTAGGGGATGAAAATATTATTCGGGTTGCTAATTTTAAGATTCCCGTATCGAATTAATTATAATTATAAATAAACGTGAAATGAAAAAAGTAGTTGTGTTGGTAATTCTTATTTCAATCTCTCTGTGTTCATATGCACAACAAGACACAGGTATGGTGAGCAAGAAATTAGATACAATCAAGGTTGGGAGTATGAATATTCTAAAATCTGGAGACGGCAAACCTATTGATGGCAGAGGCTCAGATACATTGTCGCCATCAATTGATACCATAAAGGTGGGAAGTATAACAGTGATAGGTAAAGGCCTTTCTCAAGGACTTGACCAAGTTGTTAAGGCGTTAGAGTCGTTGAAAAGTACAACTACCATGAAATTTGATCTAGTTAAAAAGAAAAAGCTAAAAAAAGTTAGCACCAATTGGCTGATCTGGGATCTGGGATTTTCTGGGTATAGTGACAAGACAAATTATAGTTCCAGTTCAGCACAAAACTTTCTTCATGATCAAGGGATAATACCTGCTTCAAAAGGCGACTATGCGTTGAAGGGATCGCGGCTTTCAAATTTTAACCTTTGGTTTTTTATGCAGCGCGTGAGCATTGCATCCAATGTATTGAATCTTAAATATGGGCTTGGTCTTGAAAGCAATAATTACTTTTTTAAGTCGGGCATCACCTATGTTGATGGTACATCCCCTTATACGGTCAGGTCTAATACAGCCATGTCGAAGAATAAACTTGTTGCCAACTATCTTACTGTTCCATTGATGCTGAACGTGAATACGAATCCAACAAAAGGGAAAAAGGCTTTTCAGTTTTCAGCAGGGATAAGTGGGGGATATTTATACAGCAGTCGACAAAAACAAATCAGTAATGAAGGGAAAAATAAAGTTAAAACAGATTTCAATCTTGAACGATTTAAGGCTTCTTACATCGGAGAGCTAGGCCTTGGCCCGGTTAAATTATATGCCTCAATCGCGATGAAGCCCATGCATCAATATGGCCTTGATCAACGGCCGTATACAGTGGGGGTGAGGTTTAGTAATTAGTTGTTGGAATGCAAGGTTGAGAGAGGTTGAAGGGGTTGAAGTGGTTGAAGGGGTTGAAGTGGTTGAAGGGGTTTAAGCGGTTGAAGGGGTTGAAGCAGTTTAAGGGGTTGAAGTGGTTTAAGCAGTTGAAGAAGTTGAAGGGGTTCATGTAAAATGATCAAACTAATTATTCTCAAAATCTTATAAAGTATAAACTGCGTAAACCACTTCAACCCCTTCAACCCCTTAAACCACTTCAACCCCTTCAACCGCTTAAACCCCTTCAACCGCTTAAACTGCTTAAACCACTTCAACCGCTTAAACTGCTTCAACCCCTTAACTCCCTAAATCTTCCCTCTCTTAATCTCTTCCACAACACCAGGATCGAGAAGTGTTGATGTATCGCCTAAGTTTTCAATTTCTCCTTCTGCTATCTTCCTGAGAATTCTTCTCATGATTTTTCCGCTCCGGGTTTTTGGCAGGCCTGATACCAGTTGTATTTTATCGGGTTTAGCAATTGGTCCGATGATTCGACTAACAGTTGCTGTAATATCTTTTCTTGTCATTTCTTCATCACCATGTGTGCCGCTGTAAATTACATAGGCATAGATCCCTTGTCCTTTTACATCGTGAGGATAACCAACCACCGCACTTTCAACAACTCCGGCATGCATGTTGATTGCATTCTCAACTTCTGCAGTTCCTATGCGATGGCCACTTACGTTTAGAACATCATCTACTCTTCCTGTGATGCGGTAGAAACCATTTTCATCCCTGTATGCACCATCACCTGTGAAATAGAGATTTTCATACGTGGCAAAATAGTTTGTCCTGCAGCGCTCATGATCTCCATAGGTTGTTCTTATGACGGAAGGCCATGGAGATTTGATGCACAGATTTCCGGTCACATTATTTTCAGTGATTTCTACTCCTTTTTCATCTACCAATAAGGGCTGAACTCCTGGAAGAGGGAGTGTTGCATAGCTTGGCTTAGAAGGAGTAATGCCAGCCATATTGCTTATCATAACTCCTCCAGTTTCAGTTTGCCACCAAGTATCAACGATCGGACATTTCTTTTTCCCAATATGTTCATCATACCAACTCCATGCTTCTTCGTTGATGGGCTCACCAACAGTGCCGAGTACACGCAATGAACTCAAGTCCTTGTTTTGTAATGGGCCAAGTCCGAATGCCATCAAGCTTCTGATCGCTGTTGGTGCTGTATACAGAATATTCACTTTGTACTTATCGATGATGTCCCAGAATCTTCCTGCATCAGGAAATGTTGGGATGCCTTCAAACATCAGGGTGGTAGCACCTGCACTGAGTGGTCCGTATAATATATATGAGTGTCCGGTAATCCATCCAATGTCTGCAGTGCAGAAGTGAATTTCTTCGGGCTTGTATTGAAATACATTCACGAAAGAATAGTTGGTATAGACCATGTATCCCGCACAAGAATGAACAACCCCCTTTGGTTTTCCAGTTGACCCAGAGGTGTATAGAATGAAGAGTGGATCTTCGGCATCCATGACTTCAGCAGGAAATTCCGGACTGCCATGAGTCTCTACTTTTCTGATTTCATCTTCCCACCACACATCGCGGCCTTTGATCATGCTCACTGCTGTGCGTGTATGTGTATATACAATCACGCGTTTTACGAATGGACAACTGATCAACGCATCATCAATTACATTTTTTAGTGCAATGTCTTTTGCGCCTCTGAACGCACCATCACAGGTGATGATAAATTCTGACTTAGCATCTTGCAGACGATCTGCTATGCTTTGCGCACTAAAGCCTCCAAAAATCACTGAGTGAATTGCACCAATCCTTGCACAAGCAAGTACTGCAATCGCCAGTTCAGGAATCATCCCCATGTAGATGCATACCCTATCCCCTTTTTTAATGCCATTATTTTTTAGCGCATGCGAAAACTGATTAACTTTTGTATGCAGCTGAGCATAGGTTAGCATGCGGTGGTGTTCATTTGGGTCATTGGGCTCCCAGATGATTGCCGGCTGATTTGCCTTGTCTTTCAGGTGACGATCAATACAATTTTCGGTAATGTTCAGTTTTGCCCCATCAAACCATTTTATTGAAGGCTCTTTGAAGTTCCAGTCTAATACTTTATCCCAGGGTTTGCTCCACTGAAAGTTGCTTGCAACATCGCCCCAAAAACCTTCAGGGTCTTCAACACTTTTTTCCCAAGCTTGCTGATAGTTTTCGTACGAATTGATTTGATAAGGGTAGCTCATAAACCGTAGTTTTGGATTCGGTGCGGTAAGTTAAAAAAATATACAGTTTCTTGGGGATATATTTTTATCTTGAAACGAAATTAATTTGCTCTTAAACGAACTCTTTCATGAATATAACGGCTGACAAAACCCCGATTAGGAAAGTAATCTTTGCCTCATCGGTTGGTACACTAATTGAGTGGTATGACTTTTATATATTCGGCAGTCTCGCACCAATTATTGCAACCCAATTTTTCCCGCAGACAGACCCTACTGCTGCCTTGCTGGCTACGCTGGCTACTTTTGCTGCAGGTTTCATTGTTAGGCCATTTGGTGCTTTGGTCTTTGGTCGCTTAGGGGACAAGGTTGGACGGAAATATACTTTTTTACTTACCCTCATCTTGATGGGGGGATCAACATTTGCAATCGGGCTTGTGCCTGGTTATACAACAATTGGGTTTGCTGCCCCCTTGATTGTATTGTTGTTGCGTCTTGTTCAGGGATTGGCGCTTGGCGGTGAATATGGTGGTGCTGCAACTTATGTTGCTGAGCACTCCCCTGCAAAGAGAAGAGGGTTTTTCACAAGTTGGATACAGACTACGGCAACACTCGGGCTGTTGTTGTCTCTTGGTATAATTCTTATCACTCGAAAAAGTCTTGCCCCCGACGAGGCTGATTCTATCAGGGCTTTTGAATCATGGGGATGGCGGATTCCATTTTGGTTTTCTATTGTACTCGTGGGCATGAGTATTTATATCAGGATGAAAATGCATGAGTCGCCTCTGTTCACAAAACTAAAATCTGAGGGGAAGACTTCTGTCAATCCAATCAAAGAAAGCCTCATGCACAGGGGGAATTTAAAAATGGTGCTCTTGTCGTTGTTTGGCGCAGTAATGGGTCAGGGAGTGATTTGGTATACTGGGCAATTTTATGCCCAAACATTTTTGGAGAACATGTGTAAGGTAGACTTTGAGCAAACCCGAACGATTATGATCTGGGCTATCATTTTTGCAACACCCCTCTTCATTTTCTTTGGTCATCTAAGTGATAAGGTAGGAAGAAAGTGGATCATCATGGCAGGGCTACTTGTTGCCGTTGTGTCATACAGACCCATTTATCAGCAGATGATAGAGATCACATCCACCAAAGAATCTGTGGTAGATGCTTCAAAGACCCGCATTGAAAGGGTATTGCAAAAAATTGATGGGCAACCCTATTCGTTGCAATCGACCACTACCTATCATCTGTATCAAAATGGAATTACTGAGAAAACTATTCAGGCTGATACTGTACTTGCCTCAGGAGAAGAGAAACTGCAGCTTAAGTCAAAGCTCTCCAAGACTGTTCCGAGCAATACCTATTGGGCAATTGTAGCATTGATTTTTATACAGATTGTTTTTGTGACCATGGTCTACGGACCAATTGCCGCATTCCTTGTAGAGATTTTTCCAACCAAGATCAGGTATACATCCATGAGCTTGCCGTATCATTTGGGCAATGGTGTATTTGGTGGACTTACCCCATTTATTGCTGTGTTGCTTGGAACTATTTATGCAGGAGATGCACTGGTCGGCTTGTGGTATCCAATTTCAATTGGCACCTTATCATTAATCATAGGAACCATATATCTTAATAACAAGATTGACCCCAACGTAAACGACTAAACCAACATTATGAATTCCATCAAAAGATATCTGGGCATATTGTGGATAGCGATTGCTATCATTTCTTATAGCATATTGTTAAAAACAGCATACGGTCAGATAAGCACCAAGCCAACCACTGATACCATCATGCAATGGAGTATATTTGTCATCATCTTTTTCCCAATCGCAATTGGTTTTGTCCTGTTCGGTTGGCTCGCATTTAAAGGGGATTATGATAGACTTCCCACTTCCAGCGATGAAATTGGAGATTGATTGTACACACCATGTCGATTAAGGTTGATCACATACAGAAAACATACGGAACCCAAATAGCGGTAAACAACATCAGTTTTGAAATTGGTAAGGGAGAGATTGTAGGATTTCTTGGTCCGAATGGTGCGGGGAAGTCCACCACCATGAAAATGATCACCGGATATCTTCGTCCCGATTCAGGCAGCATCCATGTTTGCGGGATAATTGTTGAGGGCGAAGCCATCTCCACCAAAAGAAAAATTGGTTATCTACCTGAATCCAATCCGCTCTATGCAGAAATGTATGTACGGGAGTACTTGGAGATGATGGCAGGGTTGCACAGTCTAAAAACACCAACAAAGAGAATTGAAGAAGTGATTGGAATTACCGGACTACTTACGGAAGCCCACAAGGAAATTGGTCAGTTGTCTAAAGGCTATAAGCAACGAGTAGGACTTGCTGCCGCATTATTACATGATCCAGAGGTATTGATTTTAGATGAGCCTACTACTGGACTTGATCCAAACCAGATTATTGAGATTCGGGAGGTGATTCGATCCTTGAGCAAAGACAAAACCATCCTGTTTTCAACCCATATCCTTCAGGAAGTGGAGGCCCTTTGCGACCGGGTTATCGTGATCAATAAAGGAATTATTGTAGCCGACAAAAGGATAGAGGAGCTGAAGCAGTCTAGTAACACTGCGAAGGTGAGGGTGTCATTTAGGGAAAAAATTGATCAGAAGGCACTTGGTCAGGTAGGTGGAATTTCTGGTATTATCAAAGAGAATGACTACGATTGGCTGTTGGAAACGGCTGATCCTGAAGCCTTAAGCAAAGAACTTTTAGGTTTCACTTTGCAACATAATCTTAATATCGTTTCTTTGCAAACGCAAACCCGTCGCCTTGAAGATATATTTAAGGAATTGACGGCAGCAAGCAATTGATTGTTTGCAGTACCCCTTTAACAATAGATAAAACAAAATTTATGAGCTTAATCGCCAACATTCATGCAAGACAAATTCTAGACAGCCGTGGTAACCCCACTGTGGAAGTAGATGTAATCACAGAGAGCGGCTTCATGGGCCGTGCTGCAGTTCCTTCAGGGGCATCCACTGGTAAACACGAAGCGGTAGAATTAAGAGATGGTGATAAATCAGTATATGTTGGTCGCGGTGTGCTTAAAGCGGTTGACAACATCAATAGTATTATAGCCAACAAATTGATTGGTGTTCCTGCAACTGAGCAGGCATTGATTGACAAAATGTTGATCGAAATGGATGGCACTCCCAATAAAGCAAAACTTGGAGCCAATGCCACCCTTGCTGTTTCCATGGCTGTTGCCAAGGCTGGAGCACAAGCAAGCAATCTCAACCTCTACAGATACTTAGGTGGTGTGAATGCTGTAACCCTTCCTGTTCCGTTGATGAACATTTTGAATGGTGGTGCACATGCCGACAATAAGATTGATTTTCAGGAATTCATGATTGTGCCAACTGGCGCAGCAACTTTCAGCGAAGGTCTTCGCTGGGGTGTAGAAGTATTCCACGAATTGAAAAGTGTATTGAAGAAAAAAGGATACAGCACAAACGTTGGTGATGAGGGTGGCTTCGCTCCTGATATCCAGAGCAACGAAGAGGCCATCGAAATTGTTATTCAGGCCATCGAAGCTGCTGGGTACAAAACAGGTTCTCAGATCAACATTGCAATGGATGCGGCCACAAGTGAAATGTTCAACGAAAAAGACAATACCTATAAGTTCTATAAGAGTTCAGGAAAAGTAATCAGCAGTGATGAGATGGTTGCATACTGGACGGAGTGGGTAAATAAATATCCTATCATTTCCATCGAAGATGGAATGGCGGAAGACGATTGGGATGGATGGAAGAAGTTGACCGAGTCAGTAGGTGACAGATGTCAATTGGTAGGCGATGATCTTTTTGTAACCAATGTAATTCGTTTGCAAGAAGGTATTGATAGAGGAATTGCCAACAGCATCCTTGTTAAGGTAAATCAGATTGGTACTGTTACTGAAACCATCAATGCAGTTCGTCTTGCACAGACAAATGGCTATACATCAATCATGAGTCATAGAAGCGGTGAAACAGAAGATACTACCATTGCTGATCTTGCAGTTGCATTGAATTGCGGACAAATAAAAACAGGATCTGCATCCCGTACTGACCGTATGGCAAAATACAACCAACTTATTCGTATTGAAGAAGAGTTGGGAGTGAATGCAGTGTATCCTAAGAGCAAGTAATTATAGATATTAAGGTTTTTAAAAACCAGGGTTTAAGGTTTAGGGTTTAGGGATTAAAGTGTACGATACATTTTCAAGCCTTAAACTTTAAACCTTAAGCATTTACAGGAATAATAAACAGATATGAAATTTCTATTAGCACCTGATAAGTTTAAAGGAAGTATTGATTCGATCTCGCTTTGTAAGTTGATTGAGCAGGAGATTCTTACAGCATATCCTGATGCAGAAGTGTTGAGTTTTCCATTGTCAGATGGGGGTGATGGATTTGAAAAGTTGGTGCAACATTACTTCAACACGGAGCCTATTGTTGCTTTAACCATAGACCCTCTAGGTAGGTCAATTACTGCGCAGTATCAGTATTCAAGTTCATCGAACACCGCATTTATTGAGATGGCGGCAGCCAGCGGCATGGCACTGTTGAAGAAGTCTGAATTAAATCCGATGCGAACTACTACCTATGGAACTGGGTTGCTGATCCGCGATGCTATAAAAAGAGGGGCTCAACATATTTTGTTAGGCATTGGTGGGAGTGCAACAAATGACGGTGGTATTGGCATGGCAGATGCACTGGGATATATGTTTCTTGATAAAAATGGCGATCCGCTTGACCCTTGCGGAGAGAGCCTTTCTCTTATTCATGAAATTATTATGCCAGAGTCTGATATTTTGGAAGACATACAATTTACTGTTGCTTGTGATGTAAGAAATCCATTTTGTGGACTTGAAGGTGCTGCACATATATATGCAGCTCAGAAGGGTGCCTCAAAAGAGCAGATCAACGAATTGGACGAGGGATTAAAGCATTTGGATTCAATGTTTATGAAATATTTTGACAGGTCGGTGATTGATCTTCCTGGTGCAGGTGCTGCAGGCGGATTGGGTGGAGGTTGCGATGTATTTCTTGGCGCAAGGTTACTGCCTGGCGTGGATTATCTCTCTGAGTCGATCGGACTAGAACAGCATATTAAAGAAGCAGATATCATCATCACTGGCGAGGGCAGTATTGATGAGCAATCCATGCAAGGCAAGGTTGTAGGCTATGTTGCTGGACTTGCAGGAAGATCCGGAAAACGCATTCGTATTGTTTGCGGCGAATCTAAAATTGAAAGACGGGATCATGCTGCAATGGGGATAGAGCGACTCGCTGCGTTGGTTGATTTTTCTACATCACAGGAAGATGCAATCGCTAGCCCCAATCTATTTATTGCTGAAGCTGTTCGGGCGATTATTTAGAATCCAGTATTGCCTAAGGCAGGGATTAATATGTTACAAGGACTGGATTGTTATAATTAAGTCTTGTAGGAAAAATATTTACATCCATCTCGTTATAAATGGCTTGATGCTCCATCACTTTGCCAACAATTTCTTCTGTAGTTTGTGTCAGCTCCAGTGGTTTTATTGTTAAATCAAAAATCCATTTATTGAAATAGCTTGCAAAATAGTTAT
>CAIXLY010000006.1 GCA_903920455.1 uncultured bacterium
AGAATTTTTGGCTGCCTCCAGGATATTGACCACCATCATGTTATTCTCAAGGGAGTATAATCCAAATTTAGGCACCTCGATCCGTCCTCGAATAACATCTGCAAAATATAAAAATGGACTCGTGTACACCCCAGTTTCTTTGGAAGTTACCACAAGCGAGGTTTCCTTGCCAGATCTGCTTTTTACGTTCATAGCCTTTTCATCCGAAGTGATGATATACCCATCCTCTCCATACACTGCCATGTCTTTTCGACTGAAGGGCCAATTCCAGGACGCCTGTATAATACACTGCGCCGTGGGATAAGTAAGAATGATCGTTGCCTCATCATCCACCTTCGGATAGATATGCGGCTTGAATTGCTGAGTGATGGCCGTAACACTTGTAGGCATTTGTCCATTCATCAAATAAGTAATGAGATTTGCTCCATAACAACCAAAATCAGTCAGCGCCCCTCCTCCATTTTGAATTGGGTCGGTGAGCCACTCGAAGAATTCATCTGGTACACCGATCTCTTTCGGACCTTCATGTCCATCATGTACCACCACTTTTCTGATCTTGCCCATGAACGAAGTATCCCTTGTAAGTTCATATGTTTTACCCGTAGTAGGATACCAAGAAGTTTCAAAATTGGTCAGCACCTGCACATTATGCTTCTTAGCAAGTGATGCCATGCGTTCTGCATGAGCAACAGTGGTAGCCAATGGCTTCTCGACCATCACATGGATGCCCAATGGCGCAGCAGCTTCAACTACAGCAAGGTGTTGGTATGTTGACCCAAATGCAAGAACCCCTTCCGGCTTGGTCTCCTGCAACATCTTCTTGATATTGGTATAAAATATTTTCGGATCGAGATTGTATTGATTGATCGCTTTTTTAATCAGCAAAGTATCTGCCTCGTAGATTCCAACAAGCTGCACCGCATCATCATTCTTTCTCCCAAGAATCCAAGAGTTATGTCCATGCGAAATCCCGGCTACTGCAAGCCGAACCGGTTTGCCGTTATCAACAACAGTTTGTGCTTGTAAAGAGATGCCAAGAACAAAAGAAATAGATAATAATAAAGTTTTCATTTGAGTAAATTATTTCAATTTACTAAATCGTTGACTATTTCGACACAATAGCAAGAAAGAAGAAATTAATTACCCGGGAAAAAATCTGCATGAAAACCATATACAACCGGCTCTGGAACTGTTGCTCGGGCTATCTCTTGCATTGTAGACGCATCAAGCAGCATCAAAAATGAATTGCCGTGCAGTGTATCAAGCACAATGGAAAGCAGGATCCCATCTTGGTCATCTTTACTACCCGGAGATGGAATAAAACATGGCTCACCAGGATGACAACCTTCGCTATGCCAATAAGCTGCATCGCCGTTTTGAGTATTGATCTTCACAAGGCTGTTATAAAAACCTACCCTCTTTTCTGGGTGAAGACTTACTCCATACGTATATCCATAATTCCCTTCTGTATTGTATCGAGCATAGTCAATTCGCGGGAGTTCAATGCAAGCATCGGATACTTTAGAAGAACTGATTTTTTTGTGCGAAGATTCATCCGATACCGACGAAGTGTTCCAATCAGAAGCTTCACATCAGGCTTCTCATATATTTTCATCATTACCTTTAGCTGACAACCTTATTGCTGCGGATAAAACCCCAAAGCCACTTCCAATAACAACAATTTTTTTCTCTTTTGCATGAAAATAAATCAATATTTGAGTGTCATATTCAATTGGTTTATTGTTGGATATTGGAATGAAGCATCTTTATAAACTGGCGCACTGAAGGTGTTAAATGCATTATTGGAAACTCCATAGCCTTCCTTGGGTATACCAAGAAAATTGGTGTTGAGCAAACCATCACCATTGCTGTCTTGAAATAAAGAAACAGCATATGTTCCAGCTGGCAATGTTTTAATGGTCAACTCTGCTTTTCCATTGGCAGGAACAGCCCGAAGCAATTCAACAGCCTTTGAGGTTTCACTAGGAAAACCAGACTCCCCTTTGAAAATGGCGATCAAAATGTCTCCTTTACCCTGCTTGATACCTGAAATTCGCATGGTAAGTTCTTGAGAAAACAGGGTCGCCCCAAGAATAATACATAGGAATGAAAGAAGTAATTTTTTCATGAGGTTGTTTTGACTTCCTAGTGAACAAAAAAGATACAAGGTTGTTTAAAGATGTCTAATGATTTATCAGATAAATCGAAACAAAACTGCTAAAATGAAACAATTACAAGTCAAGGGCTTCAAAATAGCGATGCTTTCAATAATTATAGTGCTTGGATCCCTTAAAGGAGCAACCGCTCAAAATCTAGGCAATATCAATGGTTTTGTGCGTCAGGTGAAAACACAAGTGCCTTTACAGGGTGTAACCATAAAAATTATCGGCACCGACAAGCAAGCCATGACAGATAGTACTGGTTTTTACAGAATACGTGGCATTGAAACAAAATCATATAGCATCCAAGCCACTTCCGTAGGATACAAATCAGTTCAGAAGTTTGATCTGGAAGTGACCTCAGGCAATACACTTGAAGTAAACTTTGACATGGAGGAAGAGGGCCAAGAACTTGGAAACATAGTTGTTCGTGCAAATTTCCCAAAACCAGTTGGGGTAGCGAACTCTGTACAAAGCCTCGATGCAAATGAAATCGTCAGATACCCAGGTGCAAATTTTGACATGGCAAAAGTAGTACAGTCATTGCCCGGCGTCTCTGGATCAGTTGGGTTTAGAAATGATATCATCATCCGTGGCGGTGCCCCAAATGAAAATGTATACTATTTGGATGGCGTTGAAATACCCACCATCAATCACTTTGCTACCCAAGGTGCAGCAGGCGGACCAGTAGGCATGCTGAATGTATCATTTTTGGATCGGGTAACACTACACACATCTGCGTTCCCAGCTAAATATGACAACCCACTTTCAGGGGTACTTCAATTCAAACAAAAATCAGGAAACCCAGAAAAGGTTCAAGGGAATATCCGTCTAAGTGCAAGTGAAGCAGCATTAACCACCGAAGGCCCCCTTGGAAAGAAAAATGGCAACACTACTTTTCTGGCATCTGTCAGAAGATCGTACTTGCAGCTCCTCTTTAAACTCATTGAGCTGCCGTTTCTTCCTGACTATTGGGACTATCAATACAAGATCACGCACAAGCCGGATAAGAAAAATGAAATCAATATTCTTGGAATAGGTTCTATCGATAATTTCAGTTTCCTAAAACCAAAAAATGCAACCCTAGAGCAGCTCACCATCTTGGATCAGATTCCATTGAATTCTCAAAAAACAAACACCATCGGTGTATCATGGAGACATGCATTGAATAAAGGATATTGGCAGTTGGTTGCAAGCAGAAATCATCTTGACAACCGAGCAGATAAATTCGTTGGAAATGATATTGGAAATGAAAGTAAAAGGGTATTGAAATATAAGTCTACTGAAAATGAAAATAGACTCCGTTATGAAATCAATTTCCCCATTGGTGATGTTCAGGTTTCTGCCGGAGCACAAATCATCCTATCAGAATACGATAACGAAACCTATCAACGCCGTACTGCTTATGTTGCCAACTACCAAACTGAATTCAACATGTTCCGATATGGAGCATTCTTCAATGCAACGAAAAAGTTGCTAGACAATAGACTGACGCTAACAGGAGGAATAAGAACTGATGGCAACGACTACATGGATGAGGGAAATGCATTGGGTAAAAATATGTCACCAAGATTTTCTGCAACCTATGCAATCGCAAGTGGATTAAATGCAAATGTGTCAGTAGCCAGATATTATAAAACACCGGCTTACACCATCCTTGGATTTAGGGTCAATGATGAGTATGTAAATAAGGATGCTGACTTCATTAAGTCGGACCATTTTGTTGGTGGACTAGAATGGCTACCAACTACTACTACAAGGATAACAGCAGAAGCATTTATAAAAAACTACGGAGACTACCCCGTATCAGTTGCAGAGGGTGTTTCATTAGCAAATTTTGGAGGTGACTTTGGAGTATTAGGGAACGAAAGGATCTCAAGTAATGGAAAGGGGAAAGCATCCGGTTTTGAATTTCTCTTTCAACAAAGACTTACAAAGAGTTTCTATGGCATCCTTTCCTACACGTATTACAACAGCAAATTCTCTGGAGTTGATTCAAAATTATTAATTCCTTCGGCTTGGGATAATCGTCATCTCCTTTCTTTCACGGGTGGATATAGATTGAAACACAATTGGGAAGTTGGTGTGAGATTCAGGTATCAGGGAGGAGCACCACATACGCCGTATGATATGAATCAATCAGTGGATAAGTATTATTTCCTCACTGAGGCGGTATTAGACTATAGTAAAATAAATCAACTTCGACTCCCTGCATTTCATGCAGCAGATATAAGGATTGATAAAAAATTCAATTTCAAGAAATGGACACTTGATCTGTTTCTGGATATCCAAAATGCATACAATAGCAAAAACCCAACTTCACCAAGTTTCACATTAAAAAGAAATGCGGATGAAACATTTGCAACAACAACAGGAGAACCCTATAATCCTGGGGTATTTGGTAACCCCTCTGCACCTAATAACAGACAGTTCGGTGTTCCACTGTTGCTCGCAAATAGCAGCGGATCTCGATTGCCTAGCATAGGCTTTGTAATTGAATTCTAAGGAGAGACTAAATGATTTTGTAGTTCTTGAAGGTAAATGGTCTTATGCCAGTCGCCTTCTCGATGACATACATGACCCACTTTTTGAATGTGAATCTTTTCTTTGTGACATCAAGATCAACTTCCCAGTTCTTCTCACTGATTCTTTTTTGCATCACTGAAGGATGCGTACCTTTGAATCGTTTTAAAGAGTCGTATTCATCATAATTGAAAACGGCTTCACTTTTTTCCATCTTTTCTTTCATTGCCCTGCCCATCCAATTTGTACTCAGCGTTCTTAACTTTCGATCCATCAATTCAGGCTTCTTCACCCAACCATAATGATATACTGATGCGTCAATTAGTTTAGAAGGCAGCCGTTTGCCATCCATCCTAAATCCTTGTGCATCTCTGAATGAATAAATCCGTTTATCATTTCGGATAATACGAATTTCTTTATTATACCATCTCCGGCTATCCCCACAATAATCATAGGTGCCATAGAAATGGACATAATTGAAGACCAGCCCAAAGACGCTACTATCACTCAAATATTTCTTACAAGATTCGATGATTGCTGGATGATACTTTTCATGTACTAATTCATCACATTGTATATAAAAAGCCCAATCACTGTCTGGAGAAATTTGATGAAAAGCTTTATCCGTTTCAAGAGCCATCACCCTACCTCCAGGCAACTGGCTGAGGTCCCACTCGCTATGTACAATTCTAATCTTATTAGAACTAATACTCCTAATCAAGCCCTCAGTATCGTCATCACTTTTCCCAATAGCAACTATCATTTCATCTACCACTGGAAGTATTGAAGTAATGGCCTCCACAGCAGGATAGTCATTGATGATTGCATTGCGTATAATGGTAAATCCTGAAATTTTCATGTGTAGATGCAAAAATAGGTGAGTTTTGGCTTACTTCCACCGCTGGGTGCTGCGAATGAAAATGTCTTAATTTAGGATTTGATTAAATAGTCTGCGGCGTATGTAATCATAGGATCCATAGTCTTGTATCTTACCTTATATCCCATCCCCTCCACCATACCAACAGCTTGTCGAAATACTTCGTTTGACTTATACCGCTGATCCGGATTAAGATCAATATCAATCCACATTGGTTTAGGTAGTCCATGCTGACGCATAAACTCTGCAGTTTCCACTGCATTCCATACTTCATTGAGCAATCTATTGGCCCTTGTGAATTCGCGTATGGTTTTCCAACGCCGGTAAAGTAGATGTGCGCCTTTCCCTTTTTTGTATAATGCTACTACAATCGCATAGGTCGTGCTTTCTGAATAATTCTGAGAATCACATCCAATCATAATTTCTGTATCAGGGTGATTATCTAAGTATTCCTGGATGTAAGGCACCAAATCAACATCAGCCTCAGAATACATCCGCTTAAAAAGTAATGATTGTTGCATGGGAAGAAATAAATTCATTACACTGTTGAAAAGAATATGTCCATCCAAAACTATCTACTACATCAAAAGTAGTGAGATCATTTTACTTTCATTGAACACAACTTCCCTGAATACAGTATTGATAAGTTTAACAAAGCTCAAAGTAGATCCGACAAAATTGCAAGTGAGAGAATAGAATTTGAAAGATCTGCCTTTGAACAGCTAGAATTCACGAATGAACAATCGTCATACTCGCCTAGCCCAACGCCATCGTTGGCAAATACTTTATTTTCAAACTCTTGATTCTCAAATAACTCCATCAATTAAATATCAAATCCATTACTTTTTTACAACAATCAATGTAATCAGCCCTGCTAATCCCAATGAGATACCAGCTGCCATCAATCCTACGCCCAAATTAAAGTGCATTTTAAACCAAGTGAACATTTCAGCACTAATGAATCCTCCGATGTTGCCAACAGAATTTATCAATGCAATCCCAGCTGCTGCCGCTGTTCCTGTAAGCACCATGGCTGGAAGAGACCAAAAAATGGAGAGTGCACACATTAAGCTTGTAGTGGCGATAGAAATCGAGAACAAAATAAAAAAAGCACTTGTAGCTTCGAGTCCACTAGCAATAAAAGCGAACATCCCGACAAAACATGCTAAAGCCACATGCCACCTTCGCTCTCCTTTTCGATCAGAATGGCTTGAATACAATATCATCCCAAGTGCTGCGCATGCCCATGGTATAGATGCGTAAAATCCGATTTCCAATTTATTTGTCGTGATGGTATTTTCAATAATCTGAGGCAGCCAAAATGAAAGTCCATAAAGTCCTATGATGATAAAGAAATAAACCAATGCAAATACCCAAACCTTGAAAGACCTTAGTGCATCGAGTATATTGTATAGTTTTTTATTGCCCCCTTTATTGAGCTGGAGATCATCTTCTAAATCTTTACTAATAATAGATTTTTCTTCATTGGTTAACCAAGTTGCTTTTTCAGGTTGGTTCGTCAATAGAAATGGGATACAGAGCCCCATCAATAAACTTGGAACAGCTTCTAAGATCAATAACCATTGCCAAGATTTCAACGTTGTAGAGTGTTGTGTTGCTGACATAATCCAACCACTAATTGGCGATCCTACTATACCTGCAACGTTGATGGCGATGAAAAACAATGCGAACATACTTGCTCGTCGCTTTTGAGGAAACCAGTAGGTGAGGTATAAAATTATTGCTGGGAAAAATCCAGCTTCAGCAATACCCAATAAAAAGCGCAATAAGTAGAAACTGGTAGCGCTATTGCTAAATGCACAAAGCGCCGATATCAAACCCCAACTCACCATGATACGTGCAATCCAAACCCTGGCTCCTATTTTATGCATTAAGATATTACTAGGAATTTCGAACAAGAAATAACCAATGAAGAATATACCTGCACCAAATGAGAACACGCTATCTGTGTACCAAAGCTCATTTTTCATACCGAGTTTAGCAAACCCTATATTTACGCGATCCAAATAAGCAAAAATATAAGACACAAAAAGTACTGGCATCAATCGCCATGCAACTTTTTTATAAACAGCATCGGAAGAGGATTGTGTTGTAGTCATAAGGTAAGTTAGTATTTATTATAAACCAGGCTCACATCAATATTCCAACCAAAAGTACAACCCCAAAAAATAAGCAAATTGAAAGGATACCTGCCAATTCGCTAAAAACTTCGCCTACTACAATTTACAAAAAAATCAGTTGCTTAAAATAGATATTTTTTTACATGACGACTACCCTTTGTAGCCATTGATGAGATCCCTCAGTACAACGGAGGCGGCAGTTGCACCAAAAACTGCGGGGAGATATGAGATGGTGCCATAGGCAGATTTCTTGAAATTCTTCCCATCTGTTAGCATGATACTTTCTTTAAGTGGCTTTTCTGGGGAAAACACAACTTTGATTCCCGAGCTTATGCCATGGCCTTTTAGGTTCTTTCTTATTTGGTGCGCAAACGGGCAGTTGTACGATTCAGCTATATCAACTACTTGTAATTGTGTGGGGTCGAGTTTTCCTCCCGCACCCATGCTGCTAACCAAATTGACTTTTTTCTCGTAGGCGAGTTTTAAGAATGTGATTTTGGGTGTGATGCTATCAATGGCATCTATAACATAATCTGGCGCCAAAGCAAGTTGTTGCTCCACCATTTCAGGATTGACAAAAGAAGAAACAACATTCAAGGAGATTTCAGGATTGATGGCTCTTAAACGCTCTGCCATGATCAAGGCTTTGGACTGCCCGTGGTTAGTAGACAGTGCTGGCAGTTGTCTGTTGCGATTTGTTGGATCAACAATATCCCCATCTATAATGGTCATCTTGCCCACTCCGCATCTGGCAATAAACTCAGCAGCGAAAGAGCCTACACCACCTAGCCCTACAACCATTACATGCTGATTCGTTAAATGCCTTAACGCCTCTTCGCCAATAAGCAAACTTGTTCTAGAGAGCCACGAAAGATCTTGCATCAACCTACAGGATATATTCCCTAACTACAGGGGCTTTAAACGATATACTGCTCCAGGACCTTCAACGGCTACATAGAGATAGCCATCTTTGCCCATCTCTACATTGCGTACACGTCCAACATTAAGCAATATTTTTTCCTGACTAACTACTTTATTGTTTTTAACAACACAACGATTAACATAGTTAAACCTCAGCGATCCTGCCATGATATTTCCTTTCCATTCAGGATACTTATCTCCCGTCACGAATGTAAGTCCAGACGGAGCAATAGAGGGAATCCAATAAGTGATCGGTTGTTCCATCCCTTCTTTCTTGCTAATTGAGGTAATGGGTTTTCCATCATAATTAATACCATAGCTAATAACAGGCCAGCCATAGTTTGCACCAGAGCTAATAATATTTAATTCGTCTCCACCCCTCGGACCATGCTCTGATTCCCAAATCAAGCCTGTAGTAGGATCCATGGTCATCCCCTGCGGATTGCGAATGCCGTAAGCATAAATGCTTGGATAGGCTTTGCCTTTTCCAACAAAAGGATTATCACTAGGAATAGTCCCATCATCATTAATCCGATGAATCTTTCCGTGCTGTGTTTCTACATCTTGAGGGAAAATCTTTTCTTGTCCGCGATCACCAACTGAGATGAAGAGATATCCTTTTTTGTCAAACACCAATCTAGAACCATAATGGTGTCTGGTGTTGGTGTATGGAAGTGCTTCAAATATTTCTTGTGATTCTGTAAATTGATTTCCTTTGATCTTGCCTCTAACTACTGCAGTGGCCGTAAGCTTCTTGCCATCTTCAACTTTTAATTTGCTATAAGATAGATAGACCCACCCATTCTCTGCATATTTTGGATGAAGCGCAATATCAAGCAATCCCCCTTGTCCCTCAGCCACCACGTCAGGAATACCTTCAATCCTAATTTTATTTTTATCGGCACCAACTTTATATAATTCTCCACTTCTATCCGTGATAAGAAAAGAACCATCGGCCAATTGCTCAAAGCCCCATGGACTTGTAAATCCAGTAGCGATGGTGTCTACTCCAACTGTGATACTGGTCGACTTAAATATTGCAGGTCCAGCGCTCTTGTTTTTTTCTTTGGCAAAACTATACTGCTCAACCGTTTTGAGACTTTCAACAATAAGATCTGCAACAGCAACAATTTCTTGTTGTGGAATCACTTCTCCCCAGGCAGGCATACCAAAATCTGTATACCCCTTAGAAATGCTCTTGATGAGGTCGTCCTTTTTATTGCCATGCTTCCATTTCCTGTCCACAAAGGCTTCAACTTTTTCACCATGGCAAGAAGCACATTTTTCAGTATATATCTTAAGCGGATCCTCTACAACCCTTGAATGGATATTCGAATGTTTGGCTATAGAAAAACCAAAGCTGAAAAAAACAGCCAGCAGCGATATAGAGATTTTTTTTACAGATGACATACTTAGTGATTAAGTGAGCACAATTTATAGAAATAAGAAAATTTAATATCCGTGTTGTAATCAACTGATAAGCGTTGTTCCAACAAAAATTTAAAGAAATAATCCCTCCGTTATATTCTACTCAACACTTCAGCTCCCATAGCCTCTGTTCCAAGTATCATGTTAGCGGGGGTAGAGGCATCAGCAATATCTCTTGTCCTGAACCCAGCCTTCAATACCAGATCAACAGCATTGATTACCGCCTCAGATTCTGCTTTAAGTCCAAATGAGATATCAAGCAACAACGCAGCAGACAAAACAGAAGCCAAAGGATTTGCAACTCCTTTACCCGTAATGTCGTGTGCTGAGCCGTGAATTGGTTCGTACACCCCAGTGCCATCCCCGATTGATGCAGAAGCAAGCATTCCCATAGAACCTGCAATTTGAGAAGCTTCATCTGTAAGGATATCACCGAATAAGTTGGCAGTCACCACCACATCAAATCGCTTCGGATCTTTAATCAACAACATCGCAGTGGCATCAACAAATTGATGTTCAATTTCTACATCTGGATATTCAAGAGCAATCTTTTGCACCACCTCTCTCCAAAGTCTGCTTGTTTCAAGAACGTTTGCTTTATCTACAGAACAAACTTTTTTATTTCTCGTTCTTGCTGCATCAAAGGCTTTTCTTGCAATACGTTCTACTTCGTAGCGGCTATATTCTGCTACATCATATGCGGTATCGCCATCATTTTTTCTCCCTTTATCACCAAAATAAATATCGCCGGTGAGCTCACGGAAAAACAAAATATCTGCGCCCTTGAGAATTTCAGGCTTGATGCTAGAGGCATCAAGCAGCTCATCAAATAATTTAATGGGACGAAGATTTGCATAAAGTCCCAATTCCTTGCGCATTTTCAAAAGGCCTTGCTCCGGACGAACTTTAGCGGATGGGTCATTGTCGTATTTTGGATGGCCAACTGCTCCGAAAAGAACAGCATCTGAGGCTTTCATTTTTGTAAGCGTTTCATCAGGCAAAGGCAAGCCTGTAGCTTCTATAGCAACATGGCCAATCAATGCCTCATCATAAGAAAACTGATGCCCGAATTTTTCTGCGATCTTATCAAGTACTTTCTTACCTACTGCAGTTACTTCCGGTCCGATTCCATCTCCTGGAACAATCAAGATTTTCTTATTCATATATGTTTTAATTAAAAGAGTTTACAATTGAGGTTTCGGCTTGAATCCTAAAGCCTAAATCAGATTCAACATTTTCTGCGTTGCAATAATTGCTGCAACGGTTTGGTCGCTATCCAATCCGCGTGTTTTGAACTCTCTGCCTTTATAATCCCAGGTGATGATGGTCTCGCATAGGGCATCGCTCTTGCCTCCTGGTGGGATGCGCACGGCATAATCAGTCAATAACGGTAAAGCCAATTTTTTATTTTTATAAATAGCCCTGAGTGCATTCATGAATGCATCATATTGTCCATCGCCCTGGGCATGCTCTTCAAACATCTCGCCATTGATCACAATCTGAAGCGTGACAGAAGGCCGAAGGTCTTTTGAATGTGTGAGCACGTAGTTTTCTATCTGTACTTTCTCTTCAATTGCACTACTGTCCAACACATCAGAGAGGATATAAGGAAGATCGGATTGTGTCACCACTTCTTTTTTATCACCAAGCTCAATAATCCGCTGAGTTACTTTTTTCAGATCTGCGTCAGAAAGTTCAATACCAAGTTGCGCAAGATTATTTTCGATGTTTGACTTGCCACTGGTTTTTCCCAGTGCATATTTTCTTTGGCGGCCGAATCTCTCGGGCATTAAATCATTGTGATAGAGATTATTTTTTTTGTCGCCATCCGCATGAATGCCTGCCGTTTGTGTAAATACATTCTCTCCCACTACAGGCTTGTTAACAGGAACACGAAATCCTGAAAACGTTTCTACAAGCTTGCTTACCTGATATAAAGACTTCTCAACAACTCCAGTTTTTACGGTTGGCATAAAATCATGCAGCACTGCAACTGCGCTTGCAAGAGGTGCATTACCAGCACGCTCTCCCATGCCGTTAATGGTAAGGTGAATGCCTTGAATGCCTGCTTTCACAGCTTCGAGCACATTGGCAGTAGCCAAATCGTAATCATTGTGGCCATGAAAATCAAAATGCAGGGAAGGATATTTTGGGATAATTTGACCAAGAAATGCTGCCACCTCATCAGGCTCAAGAATACCGAGCGTGTCAGGAAGCATGATGCGTTTTATCTTTTGTGTAGATAAAAAATCCAAGTACTTAAATACATAGTCTGGAGAATTGCGCATTCCATTACTCCAGTCTTCCAGATACACATTGCACTCAATCCCTTTCTTCTTAGCTGCTGTG
>CAIXLY010000007.1 GCA_903920455.1 uncultured bacterium
GGATAAGAAGAAGAAGAATAAAGATAACTAGCTGAGGAAAGCAACAAAAAAGACGACGAACATGTATCAAAGTTAATCATTTCAATTTCATTTTCATTCAAACTATCTGAAATGTTATAACTGTTTAGATAATCATTATTATTGATAGAACTAATATATAAGTTACTCGAATCACTATGGAAAAGAAAATTAAAGATACAACTATAAATTTTAGAATATAAACTAAACATTGAATCAGCTTCGATGGACTGATGTGGTAATGATGGCGATTTCTTATTATTTTTAATTATGAAATAGTTATTTTTATTTTTAAATTTAGTTGTTGAGTTTGTGTGTTTTTTATTAATGTCATAAAATCTATTTAAACTTAAATCATCATCAAGGCATTTATTCCTCGCTGCTTGCAGTAGCGGTTTTACCATTTGAGCGTCTTTGACGTGGTGAAATTTTTGGTGATTTATCTATTTTTATTGAAAAATAAATAAAAAATAAATAATCTTTTATCATAGCTAATAAAGTAAGACTATTACTTGTTTGTAAGTGTTCTTTTGGAATCCACTCAAAGTCAACACCGTCTGCGTTTGTTGAGCTACCATTTGGTACTTTTTGGGAGCTGGTGGTGAATCCGGATATGCGCGCTTTCTTCTTGAAAACTGAAAAAAATTGCTGACCAACAAGTAACAAAAGAACAGCAACTGCAGCAAGAAAGATATAAAGAAAAAATCTTTAAAAATAAAATAAAAAAAAAGTTAACAAACAACTTGAAATAAAAAATAAAAATTCTGAAATAAAATTACGTTTCTCCATCGAAACCCTCATCTGGCTCAACTACATTAATTGTTTCGTTGAAAACAGCGTTGACGAATGATTTGCCATCTAAGCTCTTGTATCTCAAGTTGATCGTGAAGCCGAACTGTCTTGATGAAAAAGTCTCTGATGGCGTGAACAAGTACTCGAATGTGGCTTCTTTTTCTGATTCGACAACTTTGTTTAGTTCGAATGTGGTGAACTAAAATATAAAAAAATTTAAATATCAATAAACCCAAGTTAAAAGCGGAATTTTAAATGCCTACGTTTTGAATGTAGTAGCTGAAGTCTTGTGGGTAACGGAATGAGCCCTCGATTGTTTCGACCAAAAAGTTTGATGTGCCGTTGTTGTGGAATCCGACTAATAATCTGGCTAGTTTACCAGCTGGCAAATCGGTGCTTTCTGGCTGAAGGAATAGGACGTGCGTTTTGATAAAGGGCGAGGACAATACTTTTTCTTCCGCTGTTTCTTCATCGGCTTCAGTCTATGATTTTAGTTAAGCTTTAAATGCAGTTTAAGTATTATTTAAATTTGTGCATGGGTTTACTTCTGCTGCTGTTTGAGTTTCGCTTGGTGTTTCTTCGTTTATAACTGCATCATCGTCGACTTCGTCTTCTTCTATTAAATTAAAATAGATAAATGTTAGGTTTCTTTAGGACTATGTTAGGTTTGCTGAATTTAATTTACCTGCTCTAACAGAAATTGGTGATAAAAATACACTCAATGAGATTAAAAATAATAAACCGATTGATTTATTTAAAAGTTTCATTTTTTTTTCAAAATTTTAAATCTTTAGTTTAACTAAAAAAACCTAAAAAATTATGAACACGAAAGCATTAAGAGACAAGTTGCCTTTCCTTGTGCTGGCTTTGGTTGCGATAGCCGCAATCTTTGTACCAGTTTTACCAAATTTTGAAGATAAAGCAGGTGTATACAATGGCGCTGATATTACTTGGATATTGATTGCCACCGCTTTGGTGTTTCTCATGACCCCTGGTTTGGCTTTCTTCTACGGCGGAATGGTACACAGAAAAAATGTGATATCAACCATGATAAAAAGTGTGGTTGCAGCAGGAGTTGTTAGCATCATATGGATTGCCTTCGGATATAGCCTTTGCTTCGGGGATTCATTGGGTGGATTTGTCGGAAACCCAATGACACACCTTTTCTTTAAGGATGTTAACAATACTGAACCATGGGGACTAGCTCCAACAATTCCCAAAACACTTTTTTCGCTTTTTCAGTTGATGTTTGCCATCATTACACCAGGACTGGTCGTTGGCGCATTGGCCGAACGTGTTAAATTTACCTCGTACATATTGTTTACTATATTGTTCAGCATATTAGTTTATGCTCCCCTAGCTCATTGGAGCTGGCACCCAGATGGCTTCTTGTTTAAATTAGGCGCACTGGATTTTGCAGGTGGTACCGTAGTACACATTTCAGCTGGTTGTGCTGCACTTGCAGGAGCCATCGTGTTGAAACGCAGAAAAGTGCATCTTGAAGGAGGCGAAATTCCACCTGCAAACGTTCCTTACATACTTATTGGTACAGGTTTGCTTTGGTTTGGCTGGTTTGGTTTTAACGCAGGATCAGCATTGGGCGCAAATGGACTTGCTGTATCTGCATTCGCTACCACCAACACCGCTGCTGCTGCTGCAGGTTTATCATGGATGTTCTTCGATGTTTTAAAAGGAAAAAAACCTTCAGTAATGGGCTTTTGTATTGGTGCAGTTGTTGGACTTGTTGCCATCACCCCTGGGGCAGGTTTTGTAGGCATTCCACAAAGTATATTCATCGGAGTAATATCAGCAATCATTTCAAATGTTGCGGTTTACTACAAACAAAAATCTACCCTAGATGATGCACTGGATGTTTTCCCTTGTCATGGTATTGGTGGTATGGTGGGCATGATCCTTACTGGAGTTTTTGCAACGAAAGCTGTAAATACTGCAGGCAATGATGGTTTGTTCTATGGAAATGCTGAGTTCTTTTTGACACAGCTTAAAGCAATGGGTGTAGCAGTAATCTATTCATTTGTCGTTTCTTTCTTGATCTTCAAATTCATCAACTTAATTCAACCACTTAGGGTAAGTGAAGAAGAAGAAGAATTAGGACTTGACCAATCACAACATGCTGAGAAATATGGCAGAAATCCTCAGAAAGCTTAACATTAGATGATGAAGAATATCAAATTAATAAACAAATAAGGGTATAGCGCAAAGTGATGTTGTACTGGAACATTCACTTCTGCCATACCCCCTTTTATAACTAAAAACAATTTCAATGATACGAAGAATTTCACAAATCGCATGTGCCCTTATTTTGTCCATTTCAGCAAAATCACAAACAGAGACTCCAGTTGCTGAAGAAAAGAAATCAAATTTCACCTTCAGTGGTTCAATAGATGGCTACCTTAGATCAGACCTAAACGAATCCTTATCCAACAACCGCACCAGCTTCACAAACACCACAGGAAAATTCGCTTTGGGTATGGTGTCTGCTAAAATTGACTACGCCTTAAAAAAGTTCAGCTTTACCGCAGATCTTGGTGCAGGAAAAAGAGCTGAAGAGTTTGCATACAACGATAAAGGAGTCCTAAAGTATGTAAAACAATTGTACGGCTCATACGCTGCAACAGAATGGCTTAAAATTACTGCAGGAACCTGGGCAACACATGTTGGCTATGAATTAGTAGATCCTCAAGGCAACAAAAACTATAGTATGTCCTATATGTTTTCTTATGGCCCATTTCTTCATACAGGCGTTAAGTCGGATTTTACGTTTGGAAAAACTGGTTTTATGATTGGGTTAGCTAACCCGACAGACTATAGGAATTCACCAAATCCAAATAAAAAGGCTTTGTTATTGCAGTTCAGCCAAGCAATTAATGATAACGTAAAAGTATATCTTAATTATGTCGGCGGCGAGCGACCATCTGATTATGCCAAAACAAGACAGTACGACTTGGTACTAACAGGAAAGGTAAATGACCAATTTAACGTTGGGCTAAATGCAACTACTGCAAGTGTTAAGACCCTTGCATCAGCAAATACCTATGGCGATGCAAAATCTTGGTGGGGAACAGCAGCATATTTAAACTTTGACCCTATCAAAAACCTGGGCTTCACCTTGAGGTCTGAAATATTTGATGACCAGAATCAATTGTCAGCCATGGGAGCAGCACCTTATGGAGCAACCATATTTGCCAATACCCTATCTGGAAATATAAAAGTTGGTCCAATTATGCTTGTACCAGAGGTAAGAATTGAATCTGCCACAAACAATGTTTACTATACAAAAGGTGGATCAGAAAGGTCAAGTACTACAAGTATATTACTAGGAGCGTACTATAAATTTTAGCAGAGTTTTTTTGGTTAAGACAATTACGAGGCGACTATTTAGTCGCCTCTTTTTTTATTTCTTTCTGAAGAAAATTCTCACAGGCACACCCTTCAAATCAAAATTCTCACGAAGTTTGTTCTCAAGATAATTCTTATAGGGTGTTTTGATATCATCAGGGTAATTGGTAAAAAATGCAAAACTCGGAACAACGGTTGGTATCTGAGTAACATATTTTATCTTGACACTATTGCCCCTAACCACTGGTGGGTGATAGTTTTCAATTGCCTTAAGCATAATATCATTTAGTGAAGAGGTCGAGATTTTTCTTTTTCTACTTTCATATACATCAAGCGCAGTCTCAATTACTTTAAAAACACGAGTTTTTTCCTTTGCAGAAATAAACAAAACTGGAACATCAGTAAAAGGAGCAAGCCTTGTCTTCAATTCCTTCTCGTAGTCTTTTGCAGTGTTTGTAACCTTGTCAACTACATCCCACTTATTTACCAAGAATACAATTCCTTTACCTTTTTTTACAGCCAATGAGAAAATATTAAGGTCTTGCTGGGCGACGCCTTTTTCTGCATCAATCATCATCAAACACACATCGGCCTCATCAACTGCTTTTATTGCACGAATAACAGAATAGAATTCAAGATCTTCATGAACCTTACTCTTTCTGCGAATACCAGCAGTGTCAATCAGCACGAACTCCTTCTGAAAAAGATTGTAATGGGTATGAATAGTGTCTCTTGTTGTTCCAGCGATTTCACTCACGATTGTTCTTTCCTCTCCAACAAGTGCATTTAATAAAGAGGATTTTCCAACATTGGGTTGACCAATGATTGCAAATCTAGGCAACGATGCATCAAGTTCTTCGGCATCAATGGTAATCAGTGCGGCAACTTCATCAAGCAACTCACCTGTTCCACTACCAGAAATAGAGGAAAGAAAAAATGTTTTTTCAAATCCAAGTGCATAAAACTCGGTGGCGTCAAGCATTCTGTTGCTATTATCTACCTTATTAACAACAAGAAATACAGGTTTTTTTGACTGTCTCAAGATTTTTGTCATGGCCTCATCCAGAGTGGTAATTCCTGTTGTAACATCGCACATAAACACAATGGCGTTTGCCTCCTCAACAGCAATCAGTACCTGCTTTCTGATTTCACGTTCAAAAACATCCATGCTATCTGGAACAAAACCTCCTGTATCAATGATATTGTAAGTCTTGCCATTCCATTCAGAAATACCATATTGTCTATCGCGCGTCACTCCTGGAGTATCTTCAACAATTGCTTTTCTTTGCTCAAGCAAACGATTAAAAAGGGTACTCTTTCCGACATTCGGTCGTCCTACAATTGCTAACGTAAATCCTGCCATAATTTATAATGTTTTAGCACTAGTTGCTAATTATACCCGTACTCGTTTAAGTACAATTCGTTATTTCTCCAATTATTTCTAACCTTAACAAACAATTCGAGATAGACCTTTCTATCAAGAAAAGTTTCAAGTGAAATTCTAGAAACGGTACCTAGTTTTTTGATCATAGAGCCTCCGGTTCCTAGTATGATTGCTTTTTGAGACTCCCGTTGCACTACAATTACAGCAGAGATCCGGGTTAGGTTTTCTTTTTCCTCGAACTTCGAAACCATCACCGTTGTCTGATAAGGAATCTCTTCATTGAAAAGTTCAAAAATCTTTTCGCGCACAAGCTCTCCAGCGAAAAATTTTGTCGGCAAGTCGGTCAGCTCTTCTTGATCATAAAAAGGTTCGCCTTCAGGAAGAAGCGATACAACAAGCTCCAACAAATCATTCAAGCGTTGCTTTCCTGAAGCAGAGACTGAAATCACTTTTTTACAGTATGGCTTATCAGAAAAGAATTCCTCTGCTAGGGCTACTCTGTCTTTTTTGACAAGATCACATTTGTTAAGCACTAAAATTGAAGTAGCCTTTAGTTTCAATGAAGAAAACATGGCATCGAGCTCAGTAAAATCATCTCTTAGATCAGCTACCAGCAAACAAACGTCTGCATCTTCCATACTTGACCTTACCGCCTGCATCATTTTTTCGTGCAGTTTGTATTTGGGTTCAATAACGCCGGGTGTATCAGAAAATACGATTTGATAATCAGGTGAGTTCAAAAAAGCCCTGATTCGGTGACGGGTTGTTTGAACCTTAGACGATACAATAGCCAGCTTCTCTCCTATCAGTGCATTCAGAAGTGTGCTTTTCCCAGCGTTGGGCTTACCTACAATATTTACAAAACCAGAGCGCATATTCTATGCAAAGGTAACACAGTAAAAATTGTTTTGCATATAATAGATTTAAGCGTAGATTTGCACCGCGAAGTAGAGCAGCGGTAGCTCGTCGGGCTCATAACCCGAAGGTCGCTGGTTCGATCCCAGCCTTCGCAACCAAGGGCAACGTATACGTTGCCTATTTTTTTGGGCTCAACTGTCAGCCCTTAAAGAAATAATAGAAGAAAAGGCCCAATTGAATTAAAGCTTCCTAATGCTCGAAGCACCTGAAGAAGCTCGGTCAATTTGAGAAGGATTTCCTGAATAAATGATCTTACTCGCTCCTGAAGCAACTGCCTTAAGCACTGTAACAGCATGAATACGAATTGTAGAAGCTCCGCTGGCCTTAATATCTACTTCATCTACCAAAAAATCAGCAGCATCACAAACACTCGCACCAGACAAAATAACCCTGGCTTCTTTGGCAGTTCCTGAAATATCTAAATCAGAAGCCCCTGAAAAAATAGCCTTTAATCTATTCGCTTTAATAATGCCTTTTACATCACTGGATCCACTGAATGTTAATGAAAGATCATCTGAAGTCAATTCATCAACGACTACAAAATCTACAACACCAGCAGCATCAATACTACTTAACGAAGGCGCAGAGATATAGACCCTTAATTTCTGATTTTTAAAAAAAGCATCGAGACCCTTTTCCTTAATTTTTATTGAAAGTTCTGAGCCAAATATTTGTGTTTCAATCTTTTCCCTCAATTCATGGGTACTTGCACTAACTGCAACACTGCAATCAGATCCTTTGGAAAAATAAACGGTAAAAGGCCCCTTTATAGATATCGTAGAAAAATTACCCAAGTCGCGTTTTACAGCATTGGGATCATATACTTCCTTTGAATTCTGAGCAGCAACAAATAAATTTAAAAATAACAGAAAAGTAAAAAAAGAATATTTCATAAGTAAGGTTTAAGAGTTGCACAATGGTAGTAAAACGTAAAGAAGGATGAAAAGTTACAACAAAAGTAAAAAACTAATTTTTTTTAAAGCTTACAGAATGTTTAACTAGCTTTGTAGAGTTCCCGGGGTGCTCTGTGTATAACAGGGCTGAGATCAAACCCGTAGAACCTGATCAGGATAATGCCTGCGCAGGGAAGGAAAGACTCCACCCATCTACCTTTTCCTGTTTTGCAATCCTGACCTGATTTTAATAATCGGACGTCAAACGCGATCAACATGAAAAAGCTTTTACTTATTGTACTGCTACTTCCTCGCTGCATTACTATTTTCGCTCAAGAAAATATTTCCGCAAAACTCAATGATAACCTACATAACTCGTCAATTTCGAAAGAGCAGAGATTGATGCCGCCAATTGAAATTAGGGCTGTAAGAGCAGGGATTGAATACCCTTTCACCCAGAACATGATACTTAAAAGCAAAATTGAGAAAAGCAATCTTGGACAGGATATTCCCTTTATGCTTAACCAAATACCTGGAGCAGTAATCAACTCAGATGCAGGGAATGGCATAGGCTATACGGGAATTCGTATCAGGGGTACAGATCCAACAAGAATCAACTTTACACTTAACGGCATTGCATACAATGATGCAGAAGCACAGGGTGTCTTTATGGTCAACCTTCCTGACTTTCTATCTTCAACAAATAGCATACAAGTTCAAAGAGGGGTTGGTACAAGCAGCAATGGCAGCGGCGCTTTTGGGGCAACTGTAAATTTATTGACGAATGAAATTGAGGCAAAAGCATATGGTTCTCTGAGCAACAGTATTGGATCCTATCATACCAGAAAAAACACAATCAAGGCTGGAACAGGACTCATCAACAATCGATACACCGTGGATGTTAGGCTTTCATCATTGTTAAGTGACGGATATGTAGATAGAGCATCTAGTAATCTAAAATCATTTTATGTTTCGACTGCTAGCATAAAAGAAAACTCATCACTGAGGTTGAATATCTTCTCAGGCAAAGAGAAAACTTACCAAGCTTGGAATGGCATCACAGAAGAACAACTTAGCAACAATAGAAAATTCAATAGTGCGGGAACAGAAAAGCCAGGAGACCCGTATGAAAATGAAACTGACAACTACCAACAAACTCATTATCAATTATTCTACAACAAAAATATAAACAGCAGCTGGAAATTCAATGCTGCCTTGTTTGCTACCAAGGGTGATGGGTACTATGAGCAGTATAAAGCAGAGGAAGAATATGAAAAATACGGATTAGCTAAGCCGCTTGTCAATGGAGAAGAAATTACAACATCTGACTTTATAAGACAGTTATGGCTTGATAACATATACTATGGATCTAATTTTTCCTTCCAACTTAAAGAGGCAAAAAAGGAGATCCTTCTTGGTGGTGGCAACAGCATTTATGAAGGCAATCATTTTGGCAAAATTATTTGGGCTTCACATGGTGCCCCAAAAGATTTCAAATGGTATAACTTGGATGCTCGAAAAACTGAACAACATATTTTTGGAAAATGGCTACAACAAGTTGGCTCAGTGTCAATATTCGGAGATCTCCAAATGAGATCAGTTCAATATTCGATTGGAGGATTCAGAAATACTCCAAATGTTTTGATAAACAAAAAATGGATATTCATAAATCCAAAAACTGGAATCCGGTACGTAAAAAATGGCTATAGCTCTTATCTTTCCTATGCATTAGCAAATAAAGAACCCAACAGAGATGATTTTGAAGCAGGCAGCTCTGAAACGCCCAAACATGAAACTTTGCATGATATAGAAGCAGGAATTGAAAAAAAGTATCGCGGAATACAATTGTCTGCTACCTTCTATCACATGTACTATAAAAACCAATTGGTACTTACCGGAAAAATAAATGATGTGGGAGCATATACAAGAACAAACATCCCAACAAGTTCAAGAACTGGAATTGAATTAGAGGCAGAAATTAAATTAGCAAAATGGCTAACCCTTAGTAACAACATTGCACTGAGCAGCAACAAAATCAGAAAGTTTACTGAATATGTTGACAACTATGATGATAATGAGGGGAAGCAACTGGCAACCAATTACGAAAGAACAAATTTGGCATTTTCTCCGGCGATGGTATACAATGCTACATTATCAGCTAAGCCAGTAAAACAACTTGAAGTAAATTTGACCACAAAATATGTAGGTAGACAATATCTTGATAACAGTTCAAGAAAAGACAGAAGTTTAGATGCATATGCAATTCAAGACCTTCAATTTAACTACACTTTCTTGCCAAAAGGAATGAAATCAATTGAGCTAATGACACAAATAAACAATATCTGGAGCAAACTTTATGCGCCAAATGGTTATACCTACTCCTACATTTATGGCAGCGAATTAGTGAAAAATAATTACTACTACCCAATGGCAGAAAGAAATTTCATGATAGGACTTAACATCAACTTATAGTAGGCAGATTTTGAATTATGCGAAACTGTACTAAGAGGATTTATTTTAACGCAAAATAAGTCACCTCCAGAAGTCTATTTGTAAGTTGCATCCAAAACAGATCATGAGATATTCGTTTAATTTTAATCGAAACCTACTGATATTTATCTTCATGTTAACGCTAGGCTGTGGCCCTGCGCACAAAGTAACTTCATCCTGGACGAACAAAAATTTCAAGACAGATCTGAAGTACAAAAAGATTTATGTTGCCGCACTGGTGAACAACCCACATGTCAGAACCCACCTTGAGGAAGAGATGAGTAACGCAGCAAAAGTATATGGATTTACTGTTGAGAGAAGTTGGGACTACTTTCCTCCAACCTTTGGCAATAAACAGGTGCCGGCAAGAGAAATCATGATGGATAAAATAAAGCAGTTAAACTGTGAATTGATATTTTCCATCACCTTGGTTGACAAGGAAAGTGAAACAAGATATGTACCCGGATCGATGGGGTATTACGGACCATATGCTGGTTATGGCTTACATTTTTGGGGATTTTACTCTTACTGGCACCCCTACATGTATGACCAGGGGTATTACGTAACAGACAAAACCTATTTTATGGAAGGAAACCTATTTGACGTTTCATCTGAAACATTAATCTGGTCTGTACAAACAAAAACACTCAATCCACCGTCGATAGAGAAATTTACCAAGGGACTTGTTGGAACTATGCTAAGCAAGGCACTTACAGATCTTAACCAGAGATAATAAGGAACGAGTTAACCAGGGAAATTTTCTCTCCAAGAGAGCATGCCACCTGTTACGTTAATAACATTGGTAAAGCCCATAGATTCTAAGATCATTGCAGCCTGACCGCTCCTGTTTCCACTTCTGCAATAAAGAATTACTTCCTGATCCTTTAAAGATTCAATCGGCTCGATATCCCCTACCCTAATATCGCCTAGCGGGATAAGTATGCCTCCAACATTAAACTCGTCATGTTCGGAAGGTTCCCTGACATCAACAACATGCAAAGCTTCCCCGGATTCAATTCTTGATTTAAACTGATGGACATCGATGGTATTCATAAAGCAAATATAAGAATTATTGTATCTGTTGCTAAGGTTGAAGATTAGCCTCCGGCCGCTTTTCAGGCTTTAAAAGACTTAGCCTAATATCTAAAAGTTGACCCGCACGAATCTGGTTCACCATCTGCTGATCGTTATAAGGCATTGGGTTTTGCCAGTATACAAAACCAGCAGCAGTATCTGTGATGTTATCATCGAGTAAAACGACACCGGTATTGAGACCATTGACTTCCAAAACAACTTTGGCATCTGAATAACTCAGACCAAACAAATCAGGAACAGGCACCTCTTCCCCAATGATACCAGAACCAATGAGCAGATCAATTTTTGTTCCCATTCTTATTGCAGTTCCGGGTTTAATGGCATTGCCATTTGCAAGTTGATCTTTGACTGCATTTTTTGCGATGTCAGGGATAAATGTGGTATCACCCATAGCTAGTCCGACTGATTTTAATTCTAACAACGCATTTCGGAAACTCATACCAATTAGGTTGGGCATAGCGATGGTGGGAGGCACTACACAATTTATTGTAAGGTATATAACCCGATTAACCTTCACAGTAGCTTCTGGTTCTGGACTTTGCTTTATAATAATACTTGGTCCAATCGTATCAACATAAATTGAATCTTGAATAACCACCTCAAACCCTTTTTGCTCAAGTTCAGCTGTAACAGAGTCATAATGCATCCCCTTGACATCTGGAACTGTGAGATAATCCCCATGATTGGTAAGCACATTTAAAAACAATAAGAATACCCCAACTAAAGCGATGGAAAATACAATTCCAGCCAATAGGTTTTGCCAAAGTGGCCTTTTTGTTATGAAAGAAAAATTCATGTTTTTTTATTTAGCGGAGGCCAGTGCTTCATCGATTAGCATACTATAAAACTCTTTGAGTGTGACTCCCATTGCAGCCACTTGCTGAGGAACAATACTTGCTTCACTTTGACCAGGTATGGTATTTATTTCAAGTAAGTAAGGAGCCCTTTCTGCCTCGTTATAAATAAAATCCATTCTTACCACACCACGACAGTTAAACACCTTGTATATACCTGATGCAGCCTGCCTTATCTTATTACTAACCTCCTCGCTGCAAACTGCAGGAGTTACTTCTTCTGACTTTCCTTGATACTTGGCTTCAAAATCAAAAAACTCATTTTCGGTGATTACTTCAGTAAAAGGAAGCGTAATGACATTGCCAGACGATTTAAAAACACCAATTGTAAATTCGCGACCTTTAATAAATTCTTCTATCAACACTTGTTCGTCTTCTTTAAAAGCCTTTTCAATCGCAGCACCAAGATCTTCTTCCCTGTTCACTTTGCTCATCCCAATACTTGAACCCCCATTGTTGGGTTTAACGAATACAGGAAATTTCAAAGCCGACATTGCATCTAAACTCGACAGATAACTGTTCTTGAATAGCAAGACTGACCTGGCTACTTTGAAACCTGAGGCACCAGCAACTGCCACAGTATATCTTTTGTTAAACGTAATGGCAGAGGTAGTTGTATCACAAGAAGTGTACGGAATGCCAATCAGATCAAAGTACCCTTGAAGTTTTCCATCCTCTCCTGGTGTTCCGTGAATTCCAATTAAAACAGCATCAAAATTAATTTTTTTTGCATCAAGAGTTAAAGAGAAATCATCACGGTTGACCAGTATCTCATGTCCATCAGCACCGAGGTGAAACCATTTTTCAGGAGTGATATCTATTCTATAGACATCAAAACGATCATTATCAAGATGATGCTGAATGGTAATCGCACTTTTGTAGGATATCACGGCTTCTGAAGAGTATCCCCCGGTAACAAACGCTATAACTGGCTTTCGCATAATTGGTAATTGACAATAACTAATTTAGCAATATGTAGATATAAATACAAGAAAAGGTGAAGCCATACGCAATGCCTTCACCTTTTCCAATTATTAGTCATGAACCTAAAGGTGCAGTTTCTCTTTCTTAGTCATGAGCTCTTCTATAGTCTCTTTGTACTGCTCATCTGGAACACAACAATCAACCGGACAAACAGCAGCACATTGAGGCTCTTCGTGAAAACCTTGGCACTCTGTACACTTGTTTGGAACAATATAGTATGTATCATTGCTAACAGGTGAATTTTTATGGTCTGCATCAACTACTGTACCGTCAAAAAGTGAAAATGAACCTTTAACTGTAGTGCCGTCTGACACCGCCCATTCAACTCCACCCTCGTATATCGCGTTATTTGGACATTCGGGTTCACAAGCTCCGCAGTTAATACATTCATCAGTAATCTTGATTGCCATAATATTTCAGTTTTTTGGGGTTAAAATTGGAACTATTTTTGCCTGGAAATAGTAGGATAAAGATAATTGAATGATCTGAAAAACAGAAAATGAATTTAAATAAACGTATTGAACTGTTGACAGCTGTTGGAACTTTCCTGAATTCCGACGGTCCAGAATATGATGAGCTTAGGGAAAGGGCATATAGGGAGAATAAGTGGTTCACCTCGGAGTACATAAAAAAGGCGGGTATAGCCATTGCAAGTAAGATGCTAAACCCTGAGGTACTCTCCTCATTTGCTCAGCAATACAAGGTTCAGGATGAAAGCAATGCAGAAAAAACTGTGGGTATAATTATGGCTGGAAATATCCCATTCGTTGGTTTTCACGACTTTTTATGTGTCTTTCTGTCGGGGTACCGCCAAAGAATAAAGCTCTCATCTAAAGACAGCATCTTAATGAATATGATCTTAGATGTAGCATCTAAGGTCAACCCCGAGGTAGTGGAATGGGTGAAATTTGACGAGATGTTAAAGGGTTGTGACGCGTATATCGCCACAGGAAGTGATAACAGTGCAAGGTATTTTGAATACTACTTTAAAAAGTATCCACACATCATCAGAAAAAACCGCACCTCTGTTGCTGTTCTCGATGGATCAGAAACCCCAGAAGAACTATCCAGTTTGGCAGACGACATCCAACTTTATTTTGGACTCGGGTGCAGAAATGTCACACAAATATTGGTTCCTGAAGAGTATGATTTCGTTCCTTTACTGACTGCCCTTAGAAAATATGATCAATACCGCGATCACGAAAAGTACAGAAACAACTTTGACTATCAGCTCACCATTGCCCTGTTGAACAATAAATTCTATATGAGCAATGACTCTATCGTATTGCTTGAAAACGAGAGCCCATTTTCCCCTATTTCACAACTCCATTACCAATTTTACAAAAACAAGGAAAATGCCATTTCAGGAATAGATCCTAATAAAATACAGTGTCTGGTAAGTCACGGGCATCTGCCTTTTGGGATGGCTCAGCAACCGGGGCTTACAGACTTTCCTGATGGGGTGGATACGATGAAGTTTCTCTCAACACTATTTTGATAAACCTAAAAGACGCCTATTTTATATTAGATTTAAACAAGGCCCATAAGGATTTGTTAAATAGAATGTCAGTATGACTGAAATTCAGTCATGTTTACTTAATTGCATGGTATTCAGGCACAAAAATTGTACTAAAAAAATAAACATTTTATCTATGAACATCAAACAGACATTAACGGTCGTATTGATTAGCGCAGTGACCTCCACGGCGGCCATGTTTGCCTATGATTCGTTTGTACGTAAGCCAGCTGGCATTCAACTCAGCAATGGCAAGCTGCCTGCCAGCTATGCCGGATTTTATGACAGCAACATGAATGTTCCGGGCCAGCCTGTAGATTTTCAACCCGCTTCTCAAGCAGCAGTTCCAGCAGTTGTTCACATCACAACCGTGATTGGAGAGAACCAGGCAAGTAATAACCTACCAAAAACACGAAAAAGTCCATTCAGTGATTTTTTTGGAGATGACTTTCTTGAGGATTTCTTTGGTGGCCCTGAAACAAGGAGCTTCCCCCAACGTGCAAGTGGGTCAGGGGTTGTTATCAGTGAGGATGGATACATCGTCACAAACAACCATGTCATCGATCAAGCAACCGAGCTCAATGTTACTTTGAATAATAAAAAGCAATACAAGGCAAAAGTTATTGGAGCAGACCCAAGCAGTGATCTTGCATTAATTAAAATTGAAGAAAAAGGCCTGCCCTTTTTGTTGTACGGGAACTCTGACTTCCTAAAGCTAGGTCAGTGGGTATTGGCCGTAGGATATCCCTTAAATTTAGAAACAACCGTTACCGCAGGTATCGTAAGTGCTAAAGCAAGAACACTTGGACTTAATGCAAGAAAAAGCAATACCCCGATTGAATCATTTATTCAAACCGACGCTGCAGTAAATCAAGGAAATTCAGGAGGAGCACTTGTGAACACAACAGGTGAACTGGTAGGCATAGTATCCGCCATAGCATCGCCAACAGGTGCCTACGCTGGATATTCATATGCCATACCGGTCAATATCGTAAAAAAGATTATCAATGACCTTCTTCAATATGGCACAGTACAAAGGGCATATCTCGGAATCAGCTACCTACCAGAAAACGCACCAGAGGCTGAAAAAGCAAAAAACAGCTATAAAGAAGGACTTGGTGTGCTTGTCATGGAAGTGGCTAAGGATGGCGCCATTTCAGGCTCTGGTGTACAATCAGGCGACTATATCACTAAAATCAATGGCGTAAAGGTGCAAACGGGCAGCGAAATGGTGGAACAAATTGCAGGGTATAAGCCAGGAGACAAAATCACTGTGAGTTACAAAAGGGCAGAAAAAGATTATGTAGCTACGGTAACGTTAAAAAATAAAACAGGCAGCTATGACATTGTAAAGAATACGGTGTCCGACAAACTTGGTGCCGACCTGCAAAACCTAGATGCTAAAAAGGCAACAGAATTTAAAATCAAAGGAGGAGTTATTGTAAGTAAAATCCGAGCTGGCCTCATTGATGACCAAACTAGAATGAGAGATGGATTTGTTATACTAAAGGCAAATGGAACTGAAATCAAAAGCATTGAAGAACTCAATGCAGCAATGGCAAAATCACCTTCAAAAGTATTGTTAGAGGGATTTTACCCAGGCTATGATGGCCTGTATCAATATCCCATTGAGTTGGTTGATTAATAATAAAAAGGGCGGAATGAATTCCGCCCTTTTATCCCCCCTTTTTATTCCCCCCAAACCTGAAACCCCCAAGCAGGTAGATCAAAGTATTGCGCATCTTCATTCATTACTTTTGATGCAGAACTAAACCATTCAACATAACTTCCCCTAATATCACCATGATCGACTTGAACAGCAGACAAAGGATATTGTGAAAAGTTAATCATCACCAACACACCCACCCCATTATAGGATCTTCTGAAACTTAAAACATGATGATCTACACTATTGTAGACAAGGGAGCAATTGCTTGACTCCTCAGAAGTATTAAAAGCTTCATATTTTTTTCTCAGTTCAAAAAGCGATTTATAGAAATGATGGAGCAATGGCTTGACTGGCCAGATCAATGGATCTTTTTCAAAAAAAGACAATCGTTTGTAATTCGGAATTTCCTGTCCACTATACAAGAGCGGCAACCCTTTCCATGTAGAAGAAAATACAGCGAGAGGAATGGCCATATCTCCGTACTTTTCATATTCTGTACCATTCCAACTATTTTCATCATGATTGCTGGTGAACCAAGCGAGTGAAGAAGATGAAGGATGAGTCTGTTGATACAAAAACAAAACATCCCTAAGATGATGGATCTGACGTGACCCATCATTACAAAAATCTTTTGCTGTATTCATCCAACGCCAAGTGTATGCAGAATCAAACACCTCCATATAAGATGGATGATCAAGTGGGTCTAGCTCAGCAATCCAAAATAGTTTTTTTTGATTTTCAAGGGAGGCTCTTGCTTGCGCCCAAAAATCAACAGGTGTTAACATAGCCATATCACAGCGAAATCCATCAAGATCAAACTTTTTCACCCATGACTGCATCGCGTCAATCATATCGAGTCGCATTTGTTCATTAGCATAATCCAAATCAACTACATCATCCCATCCATGAGCATCAAAAAAATCTCCTTGAGCATTCTTCTTATAATAGGAAGGATGCGACAATGTCCATTCGTGGTCACATCCGGTATGATTGGCAACCCAATCAATAATAACTTTCATACCCAATTGATGGGCCTCATCAACCAATAGCCTAAAATCATTTTCTGTACCGAACTCAGGATTAATATCGCTGTAGCTTGAACAGGCATAATAACTGCCCAGTTGACCCTTTCGATTTTTGATGCTGATGGGAGTAAGTGGCATAAACCACAGGACCTCAACACCCATATCCGCCAATCGGTCTAGATGCTTTCTGAATGCATTAAGGGTGCCCTCGGAAGTGTATTGACGAATATTTACCTCGTAGATATTGGTTCTGCAAGACCATGAAACGGGTCCATTATGCTCCTTCATGCATGTAAGTTAGGAAATGAAGTGGAAAACAAGCTATTGAAGAAACTGAATTCAATGAACCTTTATCGCTACGTGATGTTATTTGAAATTGTAACTTTGGGCACCACATGAAACAGTTCACAATACCTGTTATATACAGAAGTCCGCTTATCACTTCGATAAAAAAACAACGAAAGGAAGATGATAAATTAAAGAAAGACTTTAGCCCAACACAGTTGGATTTCGGTGTACTCCAAATTTTTCTAGCCCGTCATTTTGGCTTTTGCTATGGCGTTGAAAATGCTATCGAGATCGCCTTTAGAACTGTGGATGAAAATCCGGGAAAAAGAATCTTTCTTTTAAGCGAAATGATTCACAACCCATTTGTTAATGATGACCTGTTAGCTAGGGGCATTAAGTTTATGATGGACACAAAGGGAAATTCTATTATACCCTTTGAAACATTAAATGCTGAGGACATAGTTATTATTCCTGCATTTGGAACAACCATAGATATTGAAAAAAAGCTAACTGCAATTGGAATTCAGATTGAGCGATATAATACCACATGTCCATTTGTAGAAAAAGTGTGGAACCGTGCAGAACAAATTGCCAACAAGGGATACAGTATTGTTGTTCACGGTAAACCAACCCACGAGGAAACAAGAGCTACTTTTTCTCACAGCAACGCCTATGCCCCAACGTTGATTATTAACGACATGGAAGAAGCCATACTGTTGGGATCAATACTGAATGGAGAAAGATCAACTGAAGCATTTCACGAATTATTTAAAGGCCGATATAGTGAAGGCTTTGACCTAGAAAGAGACCTTGCCCGTTTTGGTGTAGTAAACCAAACAACCATGTTGGCAACAGATACGCAGGAAATTGCTGATTATCTAAAGGAGATCATGATTAAGAAGCACCAGCTGAGTGCCTCTTCTATTTCAGAAAGATTCGCTGACACCAGAGACACCCTATGTTATGCAACAAATGACAATCAAACGGCTGTCAGGCAATTGCTTGAACAAGAGGCAGATATTGCAATTGTAATTGGAGGAAGAAAAAGTAGCAACAGCTCACATCTTGTGGAACTTTGTGAACACCAATTGCCTACTTATTTCATAGAGTCTGAAGTTGATATTTTATCGAAAGATGAAATCAAAGGTTTTAACTGGAAAACACATGAAGAATATATCAAATCTGGCTTCCTGACGAATATAGAAAATCCGAGAATTCTAATCACCAGTGGCGCTTCTTGTCCGGATGCCATTGTAGAGGCTGTAATCAAAAAGATTACTTCTTTTTTTCCTAGAGCCAACCCATTTGAGGAAGTTGCTTCATTGTGGGCCTAATTAACCATTCATGCATTCTTTTGCCCAAGTCAACGCAAGTGCAAGTTGCTCATCAGCAGTAAGTCTGCTGTTATCAAGTACAATCGCATCATCTGCTTTTCTGAGCGGAGAGAATTCGCGATTTGAATCAGCGTAATCCCGTGTTTCCAGATTCTCTTTTACGGCTTCAATCATGATATTGGGGTTCGTCAAGACCAACTCCTTGTATCTTCTCGCAACACGAACGTCAACATCTGCTGTCATGAATATTTTAAGTTCCGCCTCAGGAAATACGGCGGTGCCAATATCCCGTCCATCCATTACAATTCCTTTATTTCTACCAATAAGGCGTTGCTGAGCAACAGCAAAATCACGAACTTCTTTAATTGCAGCCACTTCACTTACTTTGGAGGCAACCGACATGTCCCGAATTAAAGCCTCAACGTTTTCGCCATTTAAAAAAATCTCATTATTCCCATTCATGGGATTAAAGCCAAAGGAAAGTGTAATATTACCGAGTGCATGATTAATAGATATCTTACTAGCTAAGTCAATTTGATTTCGAATAAAATAAAGAGTAATCGCACGATACATTGCCCCTGAATCAATAAAGATATAATTCAACTCTTTTGCCATCTGGCGAGCCATGGTGCTCTTTCCACAAGACGACCAACCATCTACAGTAATGATGATCTTTTTCATTGCTGCAATATCGTGCATATTTGGAGAATAGCCATCAAGGATGGATTCATATCAGAAGAAATGATTTGCAATAACTCGCTCCCCATTGCCCGGTTCTAGGCAAGGCAGGGCCCCGGAAATGATGAAAATTGAACAATTTTTAAGCGTTTTTCCACTTCAATCAAATAGTTGATCAGTCATGATGCTTAAACCTTTCAGTATTACACATATTTATATACCTTCGAATCTAATATCTACCATGTTAAAAATCGGCATTTTTGGAGCGGGTCATTTAGGGAAATTTCACATCAGCAATTGGAAAGAAATTGGTGGTGTTGAATTGGTGGGATTTTATGACCCAAGCGACAAGATTGCACAGGAGATAGTTGAGAAATTCGGTCTCAAGCGCTATGACGATATTGACACATTAATGAATGAAATTGATGCAGCAGATGTAATCACTCCAACCCAATTTCATTTTCCGGTATGCGAGGTTGCGTTAAGAAAAAGCAAGCATGTGTTTGTTGAAAAACCCATGGCAAATGACATGCATGAGGCCAAGAAACTGCTAAAGCTAATCAATGAGGCAAAAGTAAAATTTCAGGTAGGCCATGTAGAAAGGTTTAATCCTGCTTATCTCGCCCTTAATGGAAGAAAGCTAAATCCAATGTTCATTGAAGTGCATAGACTCGCTCAATTCAATCCTAGAGGAACAGAGGTTAGTGTTATACTTGACCTCATGATTCATGACATTGATATTATTCTGCATTTGGTCAACAGCGAGATAAAGCAGATATCAGCAAGTGGTGTGGCTGTAATGACAGATACGCCAGACATAGCAAATGTTCGCATTGAATTTCACAATGGCTGTGTAGCCAACCTAACATCTTCAAGAATTTCAATGAAGAAGATGAGAAAAATGAGGCTATTTCAAAAGGATGCATATATAGGGATTGATTTCTTAGACAAGAAAACAGAAATAATAAGGTTGAAAGCCGACAAGGAAAATGATGACAACTTTACATTTGATATTGAAACGCCAAATGGTGTAAAATCAATCGCAGTAGAGAATCCTGAGATTATTGAAATTAGTGCGATAAAGGCAGAACTCACTGCATTTAGGGATGCGATCCTCAGCGATACAATTCCAGTTGTATCCGAGTTAGATGGATATCAGGCACTTGATGTTGCACATCAAATACTTTCTAAAATTGGAACTTCTGGGGGGATAGCGCTTGGATCTTAATTCTAAAATATCCCTATTCCTATCTATTGATTACCCCCAAACGCCATTCGGCAAAAGCAAGATCTTCAGGAAAAGTAATTTTAATGTTTTTTTCGTCACCATCAACCAAGTGAACGGGGATGCCAAATGTTTCAACAACTGTTGCTTCATCAGTAAAGGTATTTGAATAAGGAAGATCAAATGCTGGTAGAATATGCTGAGACAAAAAAGTTTGAGGAGTTTGAACGATAAACAAATTATCGCGAGGGATGACTTGGGAGCCAATGCCATCAGCAGTCTTCTTTCTTATGCTATCACGCACAGGAACAACAGGTATTGCAGTACCGTGCTTTTGAGCATCAATGCCACATCGCTTAATCAGTTCAGGTGTTACAAGGCAACGTACAGCATCATGAACAAAAACCAAGCTTTCTTCAACTACATGTTTCAGGCCATTGCGAACTGAGTGAAATCTTGTATCACCCCCTTCTACAAGCATGATGTTTGCATTGTAACCATGGTTCTCAATCATTGATCCAACTAATGAAATATAGTCTTTAGGAAGTACCAAGACAACATGGATATCATCATAAGCATGGAGAAAAGCGTCTAGCGCATGCAAGAGAATTGGCTTCCCGTGTAATGTGATAAATTGCTTTGGAAGCTCCTGCCCCATCCTTACACCTGATCCACCTGCAACTATAATAGCTGTTTTTTTCATGCGACAGACTTTCTACTCCTAACAGCAATAAAATAAAGTGGAACACCAAGAAGGGTAATGATTAGTCCAGGCCATGTATATTCCGGCTTGAAGATGATTAGTAAAATACAGAAAGATAGGCCCATGAAAATGTACAGTATCGGCAACACAGGGTATCCAAAAGCTTTGTAGGGCCTTTCCATATCAGGTCTTTTTTTACGAAGAATAAAAACTCCCAAAATAGTAAGTACGTAGAATATCACAACAATAAAAGAAACCATATCAAGTAGCTGCCCGTAGCGTCCACTTAAACACAATAAAGAGGCTACAATAGTTTGACTCCACAACGCCCACTGAGGAACCGCATTTGAATTGAGAACGCCAGCTTTCTTGAAAAACAATCCATCTTGAGACATGGTATAAAATACCCTGGCTCCTGCCATTACAAGCCCATTGATGCAACCGAAAGTAGACACCATGATGAGGATGGCAATGATGGACCGACCAGCAGCACCAAAAATGGCGCTGGCGGCAGCCACAGCAATTCGGTCTTCTTCCGGCTTAGCAATTTGATCCATTGGCAACACATTGAGATACATCAGATTTGCAGATACGTAAATCAGCGTAACAATGAGTGTGCCAAGAAATAAGCTTAACCCTATATTGCGCTTAGGATTCTTTATTTCACCTGCGATAAAAGTTACATTATTCCATGCATCACTACTAAATACCGAGCCCACCATTGAAGCAGCAATAGCACCCAGTAAGGTGATGCCCCCAATTGATTCCCAGGTGACGCTGCCATCATCGTGAATAAGAGATTTTTGAGAGAAGAAGCCAGATGCCATATTTTCTGACCAAAAACTATGCTCAACGAATAAAAATCCGCAAAGAATCAAACCGAATAAAGCCAGCAGTTTTGAGATGGTAAATGTTGTTTGGATGGCTTTGCCTTCCTTTACACCTTTTGTATTGACATACGTCAAGAGCACAATGACTCCAATGGCAACAAGTTGAGCTGGATAGATTTTTAGAATGCCAAATTGAAAAAGGATATTTTGGTCCTGCATATTTAAGGCAGGAAAAAAGTAACCCGTAAATTTAGCAAAGGCCACACCAACAGCAGCGATGGTGCCTGTTTGAATAACAGCAAAAAAGCTCCACCCATATAAAAAGCCAACAAGCGGATTGTACGCTTCTTTTAGGTAAACGTATTGTCCTCCAGCTTTGGGGAACATGCCACTCAATTCTCCGTAGCTAAGTGCCGCACTGATGGTCATAAAGCCTGTAAGCACCCAAACAAAAATAATCCACCCAGCGCCCCCTACATTTCTGGCAATATCGGCAGTGACTATAAAAATACCAGAGCCAATCATTGAGCCTGCAACGAGCATCGTTGCATCCAAGAGACCGAGGCTAGGTTTAAATCCGCTGTTTTCTGACATATACTTGGTTTTAAAAAAAATCCCGATTCAATTGAATCGGGACTGAAGTTAAGTATTTCGAATAATGTTTTATTTTTTCCCAGCAGTTTTATTGTAGTCGGCATTGAGGCCCGCTACCACATCATTGGTTATGTCATAGGCAGAATCCTTGTAAAACAAGAAATTCAGCGAGTTAGAATAAGAAAAAATATAGGTGTATTTTTTAGTCTTGTTGTATTCAACCAGGAACTTGTCGATTTTGTTTCTCAGCTCTTGCATCGTTGTTGCACCTTCGCTAGCAATGTTGTTTTCAAGTGTGCGCTTCTGTTCTTCAAGATTTTGCATTTTCCCCTGATAAGCACGCTGAAAATTTTCATACTCTGCCTGAGTGATAGACTCCCCTCTTTTAGCAAATGCGATTCGCTCATTTTCAATTCGTTGAAAGGCATTGTTCAAGTCGCGGTCAGCAGCCTCTTTCTTTCTGTCAAAATCTACCATCTTCTCTTTATAAAAAAGATATTTCTCTTGCAGGCTGTCGAGGTCAACATAAGCCAATTTTACAACAGAAGCACTATCTGAAAAGGTGCTTGATGAGGCAGTAGGCTTACCTATATTTTTTACTTGAAGAAGAATTAAGATTGCAAGACCTGCACCTAATAATGCGTTGATGACTTTTTGATTCATTGTTATGGCTATTTATTAAACAATATGAAAAGGGAGCAGTTGGCTGCTCCCTTCGATTTAATTATTCTTCCTCATCGAAGCTCATTACTTCGCGTGTTGTTTGAAGGAGTTCGTATTCCTCCTTACTTCCTACAAGCACATTTTCATAATCCCTAAGTCCGGTTCCGGCAGGAATATGGTGACCAGTGATAACGTTTTCTTTAAGACCAAGCATATCATCTGTCTTGCCTTGAATGGCTGCAGAAGAAAGGACTTTGGTTGTTTCCTGGAATGATGCTGCTGAAATCCAACTTTGAGTTCCGAGAGAAGCCTTTGTGATACCCAACAACACTGGTGTTGATGTGGCAGCATTTGCATCACGGAATTCAATAACCTTTTTATCAGCTCTGCGGAGAATTGAGTTTTCTTCTCTTATTTCACGAAGACTGGCGATCTGTCCGGCTTTCAACACTTCAGAATCTCCTGCATCTTCAACAACTTTTTTGTCGTAGATCCAATCGTTTTCGATGTTGAAGTCTAGGCGATCTTCGAGATCCCCTTCAAGGAAGCGGGTATTTCCTGGATCAATGATTTCAACTTTTCTCATCATTTGGCGAACGATCACTTCAATATGCTTGTCGTTAATCTTCACACCCTGCAAACGATAAACTTCCTGAATCTCATTAACAACATACTCTTGAACTGCGAATGGACCCTTGATTGCAAGGATATCAGCAGGAGCAACTTGGCCATCTGACAATGGTGTTCCAGCTTTTACGAAGTCGCCATCTTGTACAAGAATTTGACGCGTAAGGGTAACAAGATATTTCTTTTGAATGCCATCTTTAGCTTCAACAGTAATCTCTCTGTTACCGCGTTTGATCTGACCGAAAGTAACCACACCATCAATTTCTGAAACAACTGCAGGGTTACCTGGATTTCTTGCTTCAAAAAGTTCAGTTACGCGTGGAAGACCTCCAGTGATATCGCGAAGCTTACCGAGTACCCTTGGTATTTTCACAAGAACCTGACCGGCTCTTACATCATCACCTTCTTCGATAACAATATGTGAACCTACTGGCAGGTTATATGATTTTTCATCTTTCCCAAGAATCTTGAGCGATGGTATTTTGGTTTTGTCTTTAGACTCAATAACAACCTTCTCTCTGTGTCCTGTTTGCTCATCCGCTTCTTCGCGATAAGTAACACCATCAATTACATTTTCAAATTCAATTTGTCCGGCTATCTCAGCAACAACTACGTTGTTGAATGGATCCCAACTACAAATCACATCACCTTTGGCTACTTTCTTACCCTCTGAAACTGCCAACACTGAACCATAAGGAACGTTGTTGGTAATAAGTACACGGTCGTTCTTAAGGTCCATTATGCGCATTTCCGCTGTACGGCCGATAACGATCTGAACATCTTTTCCTTCGTTATTCTTCGCTTTAACAGTACGCAGACCATCGAACTGAACAACACCCTCGAACTTAGCCATAAGGTGAGATTCAACCGAAGCAGATCCTGCAACACCACCCACGTGGAATGTGCGAAGCGTCAGCTGAGTTCCAGGCTCACCAATTGATTGGGCAGCGATGATTCCTACAGCGTCTCCTTTTTGAGCAATATTACCAGTTGCGAGATTTAGACCATAGCAATTCACACAAACTCCACGCTTGCTTTCGCAAGTAAGTACAGAACGTATTTCAATGGTTTCAATTCCTGCTTCTTCAATCTTTCTTGCCTTGTCTTCATTGATATGCTGACCAGCGGATACGATAAGGGTATCTGTCAATGGTTCGTATACATCATGCAGTGAAGTACGGCCTAATATTCTATCATATAATGGTTCAACGATATCCTCGTTATCTTTCAATGCACTGGTTGCGATACCTCTAAGGGTTCCGCAATCTTCATCAGCAATAATCACATCTTGAGCAACGTCAACCAAACGACGGGTTAGGTAACCAGCATCGGCAGTTTTCAGGGCCGTATCGGCAAGACCCTTACGGGCACCGTGTGTAGAGATAAAGTATTCCAATACACTCAATCCATCTTTAAAGTTGGAAAGGATTGGATTTTCAATAATCTCTGAACCTGATGAACCACTTTTTCTTGGTTTCGCCATAAGTCCGCGAATACCAGCCAGCTGTTTAACCTGCTGCTTACTACCCCTTGCACCTGAGTCAAGCATCATATAAACAGAGTTAAATCCTTGTTTATCTGTTGCCATTGCACGAATAAGGGATTCAGTAACCTTGGTATCTACCCTTGACCAGATGTCAATGATCTGGTTGTAACGCTCATTGTTTGTGATTAGACCCATGTTGTAGTTGCTCCATACTTCCTTCACTTCTTCTGAAGCTTGGTCAATCATATCTTCCTTCTTTACAGGGAGAATAAGATCTTGTATGTTAAACGACAACCCACCTCTGAATGCCATACGGAAACCTATTTCCTTGATGGCATCTAGAAACTTAGCGGTAGTTGGGACGTTTGTGATTTTGATGATTTCTCCAATGATATCCCTTAAACTTTTTTTCGTTAGTAGGGCGTTGATGAAACCAACTTCATGAGGAACGGCCTGATTGAACAACACACGACCAACTGTAGTTTCTATTAATTTGTATTCAAGAATACCTTGGTCGCTGCGCACATTGGCTTTAACTTTTATGAATGCATGAAGATCAACCTTGCCTTCATTGTAGGCAATGATCACTTCATCCGCATTGTAGAAACGCATGCCTTCGCCTTTTACAACATCTTCTTCGTTGTTGCGTTTGCCTTTAGATATATAATACAAACCAAGAACCATGTCCTGAGAAGGAAGGGTGATTGGCGTACCATTCTGTGGATTTAATATGTTGTGAGAGGCAAGCATCAAGAGCTGAGCTTCAAGTACTGCTGCGTGACTAAGCGGCACGTGAACTGCCATCTGATCTCCATCGAAATCGGCATTGAACGAAGCACAAACAAGCGGGTGAAGCTGTATTGCTTTTCCTTCAACCAATTTAGGCTGGAAAGATTGAATAGACAACCTGTGCAATGTTGGGGCACGGTTCAGCATGATTGGATGACCTTTCAAAATATTTTCAAGGATATCCCAAACGATGGCTTCTTTACGGTCAACCAATTTACGAGCCGACTTCACCGTTTTTACAATACCTCTTTCAATAAGCTTTCTGATAATAAATGGCTTAAACAATTCAGCCGCCATATCTTTTGGAAGACCACACTCATGCAATTTCAATTCTGGACCTACTACAATTACAGAACGACCAGAATAGTCAACGCGCTTACCCAAAAGATTCTGACGGAAACGACCTTGCTTACCTTTAAGTACATCACTCAGAGATTTAAGTGCTCGTCCGCCTTCAGCTTTTACTGCATTTGACTTACGGCTGTTGTCAAACAGGGAGTCGATTGCTTCTTGCAACATCCTCTTTTCATTCCTAAGGATAACCTCAGGAGCTTTGATTTCCAACAAACGCTTAAGACGGTTGTTTCTTATGATTACGCGACGATACAAATCGTTCAAATCAGAAGAAGCAAATCTTCCGCCATCCAATGGAACTAGTGGGCGAAGCTCTGGTGGTATGACTGGTATGTATTGCATAACCATCCATTCAGGACGGTTTACTATTCTTGAATTGGCATCACGGAAAGACTCAACTACACTAAGGCGTTTTAATGCATCAGCTTTACGTTGTTGTGAAGTTTCAGTTTCAGCAGATCTGCGAAGGGAGAAACTAAGTGAATCAAGTTCGATTCTTAGCAGCAGATCATGTACTGCTTCTGCACCCATCTTCGCGATGAATTTATTTGGATCTTCATCAGGCAGGTACTGGTTTTCTTTTGGAAGGGTATCCAACAAGTCGAGGTACTCCTCTTCTGCAAGAAGATCACCTTGTTTTTTTCCTTTATCGCCCAAGATACCTGCTTGGATAACTACAAAACGTTCGTAGTAAATTATGCTCTCTAACTTCTTTGAGCTAATGCCCAATAAGTATCCGATTTTATTTGGCAAACTTTTGAAGTACCAAATGTGAACGACAGGAACTACCAACTTGATGTGGCCCATCCGCTCACGGCGAACTTTCTTTTCTGTTACTTCAACGCCACAACGGTCGCAAACAATACCCTTGTAACGAATTCTCTTGTACTTTCCGCAAGCGCACTCATAATCCTTTACAGGACCAAAAATCTTTTCACAGAACAAACCGTCACGCTCAGGTTTGTAGGTTCTGTAGTTTATGGTCTCTGGTTTCAGCACCTCTCCATAAGACCTATCTAGGATCGAATCTGGAGAAGCTAGGCTGATTGTAATCTTTGAAAAAGATTTCGGGCGATTGTCTTTTTTGATAGCCATAATGAGTTATCTGTTTTACAATGTTCACATTAGCATATACATAACCTACCGGCAATAATTTACCGATCAACCATTATTGATATTCAATAATCTAGAGAAAAACAAGAATGGAGGTATATGGACATGCAAATTTAAGGACTGCAAAGGTAGTCGAAAAAGCCAAAAAAACAATATTTTTCTTTTAAAAAGAGCTCAATTATAAGCAGTTGCATCATGCTTGGCCCTTGCCTTAAAATGCTCAGCAATGACTTCCTGGACGGGCACATTTCGGATTTTGCTCTCAAGCCATGAAAGAATATCCAGGTACATGAAGGACCGGCTTTCCATAGGATTGGCCTCAATTTTTTTGAGTTTGGCATACAATTGCTCAAAAGCAGCCTTCAATTCTTTCCTACCCATTGAAAATGAACCTCTTAAGAAAGCAAAGATTTCATTTTCCACAACACTAAGGTTTTGCATCTTGGACATAAAGCGGTAAACCGACCTTACCTGACTTTCGAGAATTGTATCGTTCCCGTTCTCAAAATGGGCAATTAGATGCAGTAAACGGGCATAACATTGAAGATCAGATCTGAGATCGGCCTTCCAATGAATAATCCGGTTGAGGTAATTTATTGCATTGTCATAATCTCCCACTCCAAAATAAAGGCAGGCAATTTTATAATAAAATACGAGGGTCCTATGGCGATCAAGCTGTAGCTCGAATTCCTTCAATTTTTGCTCGATTTCAGGAACCAGCACCAAACCCCCGGAAAAAGTTCCATCTAAAAAATGTTTATTCAATTTGGCAAGATAGAGATAGACAAAACCTTGAACATGATTATTCATTGTAGCCGTGCCCTCTTTAGATTCATAAAATTCTTCAAACCGCTTCAACTCAAGGTCAAATTTTTTATCATTGCGCAACATGAAATGTGCAATAAGCAGGTTGTGCATCCCTTTGATAAAATGTTGAGGCTCTGCTTTAATCATCTGTGGCTCTTTATCAAAAAGATCAACCCAGCGTTGACAGTTTTTATAATACCCAAGAAAATCTTGTAGAATAAAGCCATACCAGGCATGGCTTTGAAATAGATATAGCTTTTCATAAAATCCTTGATAAGACGCTGCATTAGCAGGCATTTCCTTTTGAAAAAATTCCTTTACTGCAACAACATCATGCTCATCCCTGACATGCCCCATCTTAATATACCATCCATACAATTGTAAGGCAAGGTTACTCAGTTTGCCAACCATGGCGAGTCTATCATTCAATTCGTTGACCTCTTGCGCAAGCTCTTCTGCCCGATGATCAAAACTTCTGGTAATGTGAAGTGTCTCAATTTTTTTTTCAAAAAAAAGCGCCTGCACCCAAAAAGTTATTTGGTTGTAGGATCTTGCTAATTCCTTTATCTTTTGTAGCAGCTTTAAACTCTGGTGATAAAGTCCTTTGTTATATAAAATCCTTGCATAATCTAGCTGTTCATGCAACTGCATGTCTATACTTTGTTCATTTCTAATTAAGCGAAGACTTGAAAGGATTTGACGATAGAGATGTGCTTTTAAATTAGAGAGCTGTTGCTTTTGTATAGATGGATTTTTCCGTAAAATGGAATCCTCATCGTAGGTGTCTGACTTATCGATTGCATCGAAGAGGGTAATGATTTTTAGATCATCTGATGGGGCATTTCTTCCCACATAGAGCTTAAAATTTCTCTTTTCGCCCTTTTCAAGGGTTTTTATGAGTTGAAATAGTTCGTCAGCAGACCGGTTGGGCATCGTATTAATCTTTCATTGCAACCCATACCCAATATGGCTTTTACCACTAAACGGATAGGTTACAAAGCGTAAATTACAATGCATTTTGGGGAAAACATTAAAAATGAATGGGTTAAATTAGCGTGTTCAAGGAATTTACCCTGAAATGTGCGGTAAGACAAACCTCTAAATTATGTCGGATCAGAAAATATTTATCTTTGATACCACCCTTCGTGATGGAGAACAGGTGCCGGGCTGCAAGCTAAATACCAAGGAAAAAATCGAAGTCGCGCTTGCGCTCGAGGCCCTTGGTGTTGATATTATTGAGGCTGGCTTTCCGATTTCTAGTCCCGGTGATTTCGAATCAGTTTCAGAAATCTCTAAGGTGATAAAAAATGCAACGGTGTGCGGTCTAAGCCGTGCGGTACAAAAAGACATCGAAGTTGCGGGAGAAGCACTTCGTCATGCAAAAAGAGGAAGAATACATACTGGCATAGGCACTTCTGATTCACACATCAGAAGCAAGTTCAATAGCAATAGGGAAGAAATTCTAGTGCGTGCCGTTCAAGCAGTCAAGTGGGCTAGAAATTTCACTGATGATGTTGAATTTTATGCAGAGGATGCAGGCAGAACAGAGAATGAATACTTGGCAAGGGTTGTTGAAGCAGTCATTGGTGCGGGAGCAACTACAGTAAATATTCCAGACACCACGGGCTATTGTCTTCCTACCCAATATGGTGAGAAGATCGCTTTTCTTAGAAACAATGTTCAAAATATTGATAAAGCAATCTTGTCTTGCCACTGCCATAATGATCTTGGATTGGCGACCGCAAACTCTATTGCAGGGGCCATCAATGGCGCAAGACAAATTGAGTGTACCATCAATGGATTAGGTGAAAGAGCAGGAAATACTGCATTGGAAGAAGTGGTGATGGTATTCAAGCAGCATAGCCATCTCGGACTCTATACCAGCATAGATGCAACACAACTCAATCCGATCAGTAGACTTGTCTCAGACATCATGAGGATGCCTGTTCAACCCAATAAGGCTATTGTTGGAGCAAATGCTTTCTCACATTCTTCAGGCATTCACCAAGATGGATTTTTAAAAGACTCTCAAACCTATGAGATCATGCGTCCTGAAGAGGTGGGTGCAGAAACATCAAAAATTGTGCTGACTGCAAGAAGCGGACGATCTGCGCTGGCATATAGATTTAAAAATCTTGGTTATGAGTTCAACCGCAATGACATTGACTTTTTATACGAGCAATTTCTACAATTGGCAGACTCGCTAAAAGAAGTGCATGACTCAGACCTAAAAGAAATGGCAGAGCGCTATTTACTTGTAAGAGCGTAAAAACAAAAACAACCCCTTAATCATTCCTACACAAATAAGCACATGAACGAATTAAATAAATACAGCAAGACCATCACCCAAGATACCACACAACCCGCTGCACAAGCCATGTTGTATGGCATTGGCCTTACCGATGAAGATCTCGCAAAAGGTCAGGTTGGCGTCGCGAGTATGGGATGGGATGGAAACACTTGCAACATGCACCTGAACGACCTTGCAGCAATCGTAAAGAAAAGTGTTTGGGAAAACGATTTGGTTGGATTGATTTTCAACACCATTGGTGTGAGTGATGGAATTTCCAACGGTACAGATGGAATGCGTTACTCACTAGTGAGTAGAGATATCATTGCAGATTCAATTGAAGCAGTTTGTGGGGCACAATATTATGATGGGCTGATTGCGGTTCCAGGATGCGATAAAAATATGCCTGGTTCCATTATGGCTATGGGCAGACTGAACAGGCCATCAATCATGGTGTATGGTGGTACAATTGCACCAGGACATTACAAAGGAGAAGACCTTAACATCGTTTCTGCATTTGAAGCACTTGGAAAAAAGATTGCGGGCCAATTGGACGAAGCAGATTTTAAAGGCATCGTTATGAATTCTTGTCCGGGTGCAGGTGCATGCGGCGGTATGTATACGGCAAACACCATGTCATCTGCCATTGAAGCACTAGGAATGAGCCTCCCCTATTCCTCTTCAAATCCTGCATTGAGTGACGAAAAGAAAAAAGAATGTGTTGAAGCCGGAAAAGCAATAAGGTTATTGCTCGAAAAAGATATCAAGCCTTCAGACATCATGACCAAGCAAGCATTTGAAAATGCTATTACAATAATTATTGCTCTTGGAGGATCAACAAATGCCGTTCTCCACATGATCGCAATGGCACACAGTATTGGCCTATCACTTACCCAAGATGATATTCAAGCAATCAGCAACAAAGTGCCTGTGATTGCAGATTTCAAGCCAAGCGGGAAATACCTAATGGAAGATCTTCACAACATTGGTGGCGTTCCCATGGTTATGAAATATCTACTCAGTAAAGGAATGATCCATGGAGATTGCATGACCGTTACTGGCAAAACCATTGCAGAAAACTTACAAACAGTTCCAGACATTGAATTCGAAAATCAAAAAATAATCTTCCCAATTGAACAACCGATAAAATCAAGCGGCCACCTGCAGATCCTTTATGGGAATATTGCCGATGGAGGAAGTGTAGCAAAAATAAGTGGTAAAGAAGGAGAACGTTTTGTTGGCCCAGCACGCGTATTCAACGGAGAAAAAGAACTCATCGAGGGAATACGAAGTGGCAGGGTTGAAAAAGGAGACGTTGTTGTGATTCGCTATGTGGGTCCTAAAGGAGCTCCGGGAATGCCAGAAATGCTTAAGCCAACATCAGCAATCATTGGAGCTGGACTGGGCAAAGACGTTGCCTTGATTACTGATGGTAGATTCAGTGGAGGAACCCACGGTTTTGTAGTTGGGCACATCACACCAGAAGCATTCGACGGAGGCACTATTGCATTAATTGAGGATGGAGATAGCATAGAAATAGATGCAGTAAATAATTCAATCAATGTGATGATTGATGAGCATACATTGAATCAAAGAAAAAGCAAATGGAAACAACCTCCACTCGGAGCAACAAAAGGTATACTTTACAAGTACGCCAAACATGTTACTACCGCCGCAGAGGGTTGCATCACCGATAAATAAACAACTATGCAAACGGACACCTTGGCAACGACCAGCAACAACACGGAAGAACAGATAGAAATTTCAGGAAGTATCGCTGTACTTAAAGCACTTACCGCAGAAGGTGTGGAAACCGTGTTTGGATATCCTGGTGGAGCTATCATGCCTATTTACGATGCCTTATATGATTTTCGCGAGAACTTGGAGCACATCCTGGTGAGGCATGAACAGGGCGGTATCCATGCTGGTCAAGGTTATGCAAGAGCATCAGGCAAAACGGGTGTTGTGTTTGCAACAAGCGGGCCAGGAGCTACAAATTTGGTAACCGGACTTGCTGATGCAATGATTGATTCAACCCCACTGGTTTGTATAACTGGACAAGTTTTCGCTCATCTCCTCGGAACAGATGCCTTTCAGGAAACAGATGTAATCAATATTACAACTCCAATCACCAAGTGGAACTACCAGATTACTGACGCAAATGAAATCCCAACTATTCTTGCTAAAGCTTTTTATATCGCCAAGAGTGGAAGGCCTGGCCCAGTGCTAATCGACATTACCAAAAATGCACAACTCCAAAAGTTTAGCTATACGGGATATACCAAGTGCAATCACATTAGAAGCTACAGGCCCAAGCCCATTGTTAGAAAAGAATATGTAGCTGCTGCTGCCGAGCTAATCAATCAGGCAAAGCGCCCATTGGTTATTTTTGGACAGGGTGTGATTCTAGGAAAAGCTGAAACCGAATTTAAAAATTTCATTGAAAAAGCAAACCTTCCATCGGCATGGACAATCCTGGGATTAAGTGCACTAGAAACTGCGCACCCTCTAAATGTTGGCATGTTGGGTATGCATGGAAATTATGGTCCGAATGTTTTAACAAATGAGTGTGATGTATTGATTGCCGTGGGCATGCGTTTTGATGACCGTGTAACTGGAAGACTTGACAGATATGCAAAGCAAGCAAAGGTCATTCACCTGGATATCGATCCTTCAGAGATCGATAAAAATGTGAAGGCAGATGTTCCTGTCTGGGGAGACTGCAAGGAAACACTTCCCATGATTACGGAATTGTTACAAAAGATAGATCATTCAGCATGGATTCAGAAATTCACAGATTGCATGAGCAAAGAAGTTGAAGAAGTGATTGATAATGAGCTCAATCCAACTTCTGAGAATATGACCATGGGCGAGGTAATCAATCAGCTCAATATACTTACCAAAGGCAATGCCATTATCGTGACTGATGTTGGGCAGCACCAGATGGTAGCCTGTAGATATGCAAAATTCAATGAGAGCAAAAGCAATATCACATCAGGAGGTTTAGGCACTATGGGCTTTGCTTTACCCGCAGCCATTGGTGCAAAATATGGCGCAAAAGAAAGAACCGTTGTAGCTATTATTGGCGACGGCGGAGTGCAAATGACCATTCAGGAACTTGGCACCATCATGCAAAACAACATCAATGTCAAAATTCTGATTTTAAACAATCGTTTTCTTGGCATGGTGAGACAGTGGCAGGATTTGTTTCATGAAAAACGATATTCATTTGTGGATATTGAAAGTCCAGATTATGTAGTGGTGGCAAAGGGATACCGCATTGAAGGAAGTTCCATATCAAAGCGCGAAGACCTCATCAAATCCCTTGAGACCATGCTCAATTATCCTGGGGCATATCTGCTTGAAGTATTTGTAGGAAAAGAAAATAATGTATTTCCGATGGTACCACAGGGTTGTGGTGTTGGAGAAATCAGACTTAAATAATCAACGATGAAGCAGGAATATACCATCTCAATCTATACAGAAAATCAAGTTGGTCTTCTCAGCAGGATTGCTGTAATGTTTTCGAGAAGAAAAATTAATGTTGAAAGTCTGAACACCTCCCCCTCTGAAGTGGAAGGCATTCATCGCTTCACCATAGTAATCAACCAAGAGGAAGACGTTGTAAGAAAGATTGTACGTCAAATTGAAAAGCAGGTAGATGTTTTAAAAGCATATTTCAACACCAACGAAGAAATTATATGGCAAGAACTTGCCTTATACAAAGTACCCACAGATACAATTGCCGAAAAAGCAAAAGTTGAAAGGCTACTCAGGGCCTACGGAGCACGTGCAGTGGTGATTAGAAAAGACTATACTATTTTTGAAACAACCGGACAAAGAGAAGAAATAGATACACTTATTCAAGTACTTCAACCATTCGGACTCATTGAATTTGTGAGAAGTGCAAGAGTAGCCATTATTAAAAGCAGCAAGGGGTTTCACGAAAAATTGAAAGATTTCGAACAAGCAGAAACTAGTCTTTCAGAAAACAATGATTAATATTTAAAATAAACATTCAACTTTTTTATACATTTAAAACAACAAAACAACAGTATTATGGCAAAACTAAATTTCGGGGGTAGCGTAGAAAATGTAGTAACGCGTGAAGAATTTCCGCTTTCAAAAGCTCAACAAGTATTAGAAACTGAAGTTGTAGCGGTAATTGGCTACGGTGTACAAGGCCCAGGACAGGCATTGAATCAACGTGATAATGGAGTCAATGTGATTGTTGGACAAAGAAAGAATTCAAAGTCATGGGATAAAGCAGTTGCAGATGGTTTCGTTCCAGGTGAAACACTTTTCGAAATCGAAGAAGCACTAGAAAAAGGTACTATCATTTGCTATTTGCTTAGCGACGCTGCACAGATTGCAATGTGGCCAACAGTAAAAAAGCATCTTACTCCTGGTAAAGCTTTATATTTCTCTCACGGGTTTGGAATTACCTATAGCGACCAAACAGGTATTATTCCTCCAGCAGGCATCGACGTTTTTCTTGTTGCCCCTAAAGGATCAGGTACTTCATTGAGAAGAATGTTCCTCCAAGGAAGAGGACTGAATTCTAGCTTTGCAATCTTCCAAGATGCTACTGGAAAAGCTTACGATCGCGTTGTTGCATTGGGTATTGCCATAGGCAGTGGCTACCTTTTTGAAACAGATTTCAAAAAAGAAGTATTTAGTGACCTTACCGGTGAAAGAGGAACTTTGATGGGTGCAATCCAAGGTATTTTTGCAGCCCAATACCAAGTGCTTCGCGAAAGAGGACATACCCCTTCAGAGGCCTTCAATGAAACAGTAGAAGAACTAACCCAATCACTTATGCCATTAGTGGCTGAGAATGGTATGGATTGGATGTATGCCAACTGTTCAACCACTGCTCAAAGGGGTGCCCTTGACTGGTGGAAGAAGTTCAGGGATGCTACCCTTCCTGTGTTCAACGACCTGTATACCAGTGTTGCGACAGGCAAAGAAAGCCAACGCAGCATAGACAGCAACTCTCAACCAGATTACCGTGCAAAACTTGAGGTTGAACTTGAAGAACTAAGGGATAGTGAAATGTGGCAAGCGGGTAAAACGGTGAGAAGCCTTAGACCAGAAAATCAAGCCAAATAATCCTTGATTATAGTTTGTCTAAAAGGGGGTGCTATCGAGCACCCCCTTTTGTTTTTATTGCAGGCCGGGTTTTGAGTTTGCTGCGTTATATTTGCACAAATATTTAAACAGATGAATCTCCACGAATATCAAGCCAAAGACCTCCTTAAGAAATATAATGTTCCTGTTCAGGAAGGCACTGCATGCGGCTCTGTTGCAGAGGCAGTTTCGGCTTACGAACAAATCAAGGAAAAAAGTGGCAGTAAGTTTGCCGTAGTAAAGGCACAGATTCATGCTGGTGGTAGAGGAAAAGGTGCCATTAAAGAAAATGGCATGAACGGAGTGAAAGTTGGTAAAAGCTTAGAGGACATCACAGAATTCGCCGAAAAAATTCTTGGTGGAACGTTGGTCACCATACAAACAGGTGCTTCAGGTAAAGTGGTCAATAAAATACTTGTGGCTCAAGATATGTATTATGATGGGCCTTCTGAAAGAAAGGAATTTTATTTGTCAATCCTCCTTGATCGTGGAAACGGACAAAATGTAATTATGTACAGCACTGAAGGTGGAATGAACATCGAAGATGTTGCTCACGACACACCAGAAAAAATATTCAGGGAATTGGTAAACCCTGCAGGTGGACTACTTCCCTTCCAAGCAAGAAAGATTGCATTCAAACTTGGATTAAGCGGAGAAGCATTTAAAAATATGGTCAAATTCGTTACCAATCTATACAATGCCTATGTTGGCTTGGATTGCTCAATGCTTGAAATCAATCCGCTATTTAAGGCTTCAGACGACAAGGTAATTGCGGTTGACTGCAAGATGAACCTTGACGAAAATGCGTTAAGCAGACATCCCGACCTGGCTGCGATGCGTGATGTTACCGAGGAAGACCCTACCGAAGTAGAAGCAGGAAAATTCAACCTGAACTTTGTAAAACTTGATGGAAACGTAGGCTGTATGGTAAATGGTGCTGGCCTCGCGATGGCAACCATGGACATGATTAAGCTCAGCGGTGGAGAACCAGCCAACTTCCTGGATGTAGGCGGCTCTGCTAATGCCCAAACAGTAGAAGCTGGATTCAAGATCATCATGCAAGATCCAAATGTAAAGGCAATCCTGATTAACATCTTCGGGGGTATTGTACGCTGCGACCGTGTTGCTTCAGGAGTAATTGAGGCGTACAAGAATCTTGGCAATATCAACATCCCAATCATAGTGAGGCTTCAAGGCACCAACGCTGTAGAGGCAAAAAAACTAATCGATGAAAGCGGACTACAAGTACAAAGTGCGATTCAGCTCAGTGAAGCTGCGGACTTGGTAAAAAAAGCCGTAGCCTAATATCAGACAACACTACGAATTGAAACAAAAAATCTTGCTGGTGCTTTTGGTGCTGGGATGTATTCCCATAGCCCTTTTTTCACAGCGAAAAAACGAGGCTTATACCTATCACATCACAAAGGCGAAACAACCTATTGTTGTTGATGGCGCCATTGATGCCCATTGGCATGAGCACGAATCAGCGGATAATTTCAATATGGTGCTTCCCATGGATACCAGCAGAGCACTGGTAAGAACTGAAGTTAAAATGTCATACGACAACAACCAGATCTTCATCATTGCCATTTGTTATAAACCCAATGACAAAGCCTATATGGTAGAATCCCTAAAAAGGGATTTTGTGTTTGGGAAAAATGATAACCTTCTGCTCTTCATGGATCCATTCAATGACCAAACCAATGGATTTAGTTTTGGCTCTAATGCCGCCGGAGCGCAATGGGATGGAATCATGTATGATGGCGGAAAGGTTGACCTGAGCTGGGAAAATAAATGGACCTCTACCGTAAAAAATTATCCAGACAAATGGGTTTGGGAAGCTGCTATTCCATTCAAATCAATCAGGTATAGAAAAGGAAATAAAACTTGGGGCATTAATTTCAGCAGACTGGACATTACCGCAGCAGAGAAATCAAGTTGGGCTCCTATCCCAAGGCAATTTCCAACAGCAACACTTGCTTACGCTGGTCAGTTGATTTGGGATCAGGCACCACCAGAAGCAGGCACCAATGTGTCATTCATTCCCTTCGTACTTGCTGGTGGTAGTAGAAATTTTGAAGTCGGTGATAAGACCTTTTACAGGAAAGAAATTGGACTGGATGCAAAAGTTGCTGTCACCTCCTCCCTTAACCTTGATCTTACTGTAAGGCCTGATTTTTCACAAGTTGAAGTGGATAGACAGGTGACCAATCTAGACAGATTTGAGTTGTTCTTTCCGGAAAGAAGACAGTTTTTTCTGGAAAATGGTGACCAGTTTTCCAACTTTGGGTACAATACAATAAGGCCATTTTTCTCGAGAAGAATTGGACTAAATGCTCCGATACAATTTGGAGCAAGACTAAGTGGGAAAATCAATAAGGATTGGCGTCTTGGGTTCATGAACATGCAAACTGAAAGAAATCTTTCTACCCAAACGGCCTCACAAAACTATGCTGTATTTGCACTTCAAAGAAGAGTTTTCTCCAGATCAAATATTGGTATCCTCATTGTAAATAGAGATCAAATATTGAGAAGAGATGAGAAAAGTCCACTGTACTTAATCAATCCTTATAACAGAAACATTGGATTTGAATACAATCTTGCATCACCAAATAATGTGTGGACTGGCAAAGCGATATTGCTAAAATCCTTTTCAAAAAATATCAGTAAAGAAGATTGGATACATGCTGCCAATTTGCAATACACGAGCAGAAGATGGTCTATTGGATGGCAACAAGAGTATGTAGGCAAACAATACAATGCAGACGTAGGGTATGTTCCTCGAAAAGATTATATTAAACTAAGCTTGGCAGTAGCCAAAACATTTTTCAGTAGAAATACAAAAATAACAAGCCACAACATCAAGTTGGCTTCCTATAATTATTATACGGACAGGCTCAAGACTACGGACATCACACCCTTTTTGTCCTATACACTAACACTGAGAAATCAGGCTACGTTTACACAATGGACTGCTTATGATTATGTGAAACTTCTACAGCCATTTGATCCAACCAATTTCGGAAAAGATACACTTGGGGTTGGAAGTGAGCATAGATGGCATTCTACAGGAACAGAATTTACTTCAAAGCCACAGAAATTATTAACCTATGGCTTTTCTACACGCTTTGGCGGCTATTATAAAAATGGACACAGGAGCTTTGTGAGCACAGAGATTGGATATAGAATTCAGCCTTACATCAGCATGTCTGCAACAGCCAGCATCAACAGCATTTCAATGCCTAGTCCATGGAACACTACCACATTCTGGTTAATCGGACCAAGGATAGATATTACTTTTTCAAATACCCTATTCTTTACAACATTTGCACAGTACAATAATCAACAGAAAAACATCAACCTGAACACCAGGCTTCAATGGAGATACAAACCAGCATCAGATCTGTATATCGTATACACAGACAATTATTATCCAGCACCATTTTATGCAAAAAATAGGGCGCTGGTACTTAAGTTTAATTATTGGTGGAATCTCTAACAAGCAAAATATTGCCAGGTATTTTTTAAAAATCAACCTTGCTTTTTGAGTTTACGCTGCAGCCAACATCAGATAGATATTGAAAAGAAGAGCAGCAGATAATTTGATGAATTCAAACTAACTACATCTTCTTTGCGTCTTCCAAAAACTTAGCCAAGCCAATATCGGTCAACGGATGCTTGAGTAGACCAAGGATAGAATCTAGAGGACAGGTACAGATATGAGCACCAGCTTCTGCAGATCGTACAATATGAAGTGGGTTACGAATTGAGGCAGCGAGTATTTCTGTATCATAACCCTGAACAGAGAATATGTGCGAAAGCTGTTCAATAAGCGCAATGCCGTCCCAACTGCTGTCATCAATTCTTCCTATGAAGGGAGAAACATATGCAGCTCCAGCTTTTGCAGCAAGAATTGCCTGACCAGCTGAAAACACCAATGTACAATTCGTTCTAATGCCATTTTCAGTAAACCACCTAATGGCCTTAATACCATCTTTAATCATCGGAACCTTAACAACGATATTGGGATGTATGGCAGCTAGAATTTTACCTTCTTTTACAATACCATTAAAATCTGTTGACAATACTTCTGCACTTACATCTCCAGTAACTAAGGCACAAATATCTGCATAATGCTTATTGATATTGTCAGCTCCCTTGATGCCCTCTTTGGCCATCAGTGATGGGTTGGTTGTTACACCATCCAGAATACCAAGATCTTGTGCTTCCTTTATATGGGCTAGATTTGCAGTATCGATAAAAAATTTCATAGCAGTAGGTTTTGAGCGAGCAAGTTAAATAAAAGAAGAGTAAAAAAGATGCTGATTTAATCAAAAAAAATGGCAGGTTGATTACATCGCACCGCTCAACCGCCTACCCTTGCTACCTTCCGGTCCTGGGGGAGTTCAGCAGGAGCTGGTCGTGTAAGACCTGCCGGTGCAAATATACAAAAAATCACTGAAGTGGCTTATTGAACTGGCTATTGAATTGTCTGACTGCAATCAGCTGGTCGTATCTGCCCCCAAGCTCTTTGAAATAGACGAGTACCAGATAGGCATTTTCGGTTTCCCATGCATCCTGCTCTGTTGGAGAGGAGGAATAGGCAACTGATGAATTATGGATTGTTTTTAAGGCATACTGATAATCGTAATAACCTTGTTTAAGAAAAAGCGAAGTTTCATACACCCCCAACGCACTATTAAAAACCAGTGTTGCCGCCTTATCCTTTCCATAGTTTGAAAGTTCCCCCATCAATACCAGCTCAGCATTGGGATATTGAATAGATCCCGGTGGCCTGAATGTAAAATGAACATTTGCATAATCCGCATTCCAGTATGGGTTGATGTTTTCCGTAGTTTCATTAATAAACAACCCATTAAAATCCCTATAATAAAAATATTGTCTGGGTTGTCTAGGATTATCCTCTTTCACAAAAAGAGTGAAGCTGCTGTCTGTATTTTCCTGTCGCTTTACCCTATCCCCCAAAAGTCGAAAACTTCTTAGGTTAAGCCAACGGTATTCCTTTGCTGCAGGCATTACCATTTCGTTTTCATTGCTGTATTGGAGCATGTCTTGCCTTATAAAAGTAGGAGAAGATAGTTGGAGGAAATTATCCCAACGATAGTTCTGCAGCACCTGTACCTTCAACTGCTGTTGAGGATATCTAATTTCGAAGTTTTTTGTATCGAGATGAATTTGAAGTCGGTGATGGGTTTGAAAAAATTGTTGATTAAAGGGCTGCAGCACTGTAGCGGCCATACTAATTTTGGGATCAACAACCAGAAAACGTTTTGTAAACGCGAGTTTGCTTGTGTCGCCATTTAAAAAAACCTTGAGCATATAGTTGCCCGACTTAGTAGGCATACAATTTCTATCGGGAAGATTTGCTTGATAGTGGGTATACTTGGTGAGTGAGATGGAAGATGTTCTGTAGGTTGATATCCTAACTTGGGTATAGCCCTTTACATAATCAAAATAACTCATCTGAGCTGGTTTCCAATCAGCATTACAAAGAACGATTGTGTAATAGAAAGTTTTTACACCGCCATCCAAATCATCAAAATTTAACTCAAGCATATCTGTTGAGTTTAGCGCAATGATTGGGTAAGACAATTGATCACCAAATTTTGCAAGTTTGATGGTTTTGATTGAAGGCATAAACACTTCATCAGGGGTTCTTTGAGCATATGAACCAAGGAAAATAAAAAAAAACAAAGCTGTATAGTATGCTGCCCTAAACATCAGATTAAATTTTTTATACGAAAGTAGTCAAATAAAAGATCAGCAACATGTCCGGGGAAACAGCTCATAGAATTGGCGTACATTTACATAGCAAGAAACATTCATTTGAACTTAGCCCTATACATAGCAAAACGCCTTGCGACAGGAAAAAGGAAAGCATTTTCATCCTTCATCATGCGCATTTCCATCATTGCCACCACAATCAGTGTGGCTGCAATGATTGTGTCTCTGTCCTTTATCAATGGATTTCAGAAGGTTGTTGCTGAAAAGGTATTTGGTTTTTGGGGCCATGCCCGTGTCCAGCACTATGAACCGATAAAATCGATCATGGCAGAGGAGGTGCCCATTAGTATAGAACAGCATACAGAGAAAAAAATAAAAGCAGAACCAAATATTGCTCATGCCTCTGCATTTGCAACCCGATCTGCCATCATCAATGCGAATGGAACACTCGAAGGAATTCTACTGAAGGGCGTAAGCAACGCCTACCCTTTTGAAAAAATTGATAGATTTCTACTCCGTGGCAAATGGCCTGACTTGAAGGTGGAAACTAAAACCAATGAAATTGCATTGTCTGAGTATACGGCAAATCAGCTAGCTACTGATACTGGCAAATATTTGCTGATTTACTTCATACAGCAACAAGGAGAACTTCCAAAAACAAGAAAGTTAAAAGTTTCAGGAATCTACAAAACCGGAATTGATGTCTACGATAAAGTCTATGCCATTGGAGATCTTCGGCTTATTCAGCAACTGAATAACTGGGAATCAGATGAAATTGGAGGATACGAACTGGATCTAAAAGATATACGGTTAATGGATGAGACTACTTCATCCATCTTTGAATATCTACCTGCTGGGTTGAATGCCATTACGTTAAAGGAACTTTCGCCAGAAATTTTTGATTGGTTGAACCTGCAAAATACCAATAAATATATCTTACTTATTGTGATGACAATTGTTGCGGTCATAAACCTTATCACTTGCCTCATCATCTTATTGCTTGAAAGAACCACAATGATCGCACTCCTCAAATCCTTAGGCGCAAGGGATGGGCTAATTCAAAAAGTATTTATTTTCTATGGCGGCTGGATTGCAGGGATTGGCATATTTGCAGGCACAATCATTGGCTTGGCTCTTTGCTATCTCCAACAGTATGGGAAAGTGATCAAACTCAATGAAGAGGCATACTATGTGAGTACTGCACCCGTAGACATTAATTACTTGCAAGTATTGATGGTGGCAATCGGAACATTTTTTGTTTGCATGCTCATCCTTATTCTACCGTCGATTATTAGCAGAAGGATTAATCCGTCAAAGGCATTGAGGTTTAAGTAATGTCTGCAGACATCTCAGCAAGAATAATGCCTGTTGCAACAGCAGCATTGAGTGATTCTGCTGCTCCAATTTTTGGAATTGTAATCTTATTGCTGGACATGCTCAGCAGCTCCTCAGAAATTCCTTTTGATTCATTTCCAACCAAAAGAAAACAAGGACTCAAAAAATTAGTCTTGAAAACGGACTCACCATGAAGCACTGCCGCATATATCGGAACGCCTTTTAAAGAAGGTAAAAAATCAATAAGGTCTGTATAAATAATATCAATACGCATTATACTTCCCATAGCAGCTTGAACCACCTTTGGATTAAAGGCATCGACAGTATCCACTGAACAGATAATTTGCTTGATACCAAACCAGTCACAGGTTCTGATGATTGTTCCAAGGTTTCCAGGATCTTGCAGTTGGTCAAGCACCAAAGTAATGCCATTTACTGAGGGTTGAGTTTGAGTAAGATCTGGCATGTCTACCAATGCCAACACTTCATTTGGATGTTGTAAGAAAGAGATTTTCTCCAGTTCATAGGGCAGAACAGCAATGAGTTCAACAGAAGCCGGCACAATTGATGAATGCATCACTATCCAACTTTCCAGTGCAAAAAGCTTTTTGACCCGATTTGGAAATTCATTCAATAATTCACCAACAATCTTCACCCCTTCGAGTACGAAAAGCTTTTCTTCGTCCCTGAATTTTTTATGGGCTAAACTTTGAATATATTTGACTTCAGATTTTGTTACCATCACCTTTTAAAATTAAAACAGGATTCTTGTCTAAATACCTGTTATATCCGCTTCTTTTTACCGTATTGATAAGCCTTATCAGCTCTTCATGCACCGTAGTGAGAAAATTTCCGGAAAACCAACCGTTTCATTTCGAAAATAAGATAAAAATTGATGGCAAAGTTTCAAGAGAGCAAAAGGTTGATTTTAAAACAAGGCTTTTAGCACAAATTGAGGATAGTGCACAAGTTAAGTCTGCTTCAAGAATCCCTTGGCCTTCCTTTCCATGGTTCATCCCTGTATCGGTTATCGAAAAACCTTCCGCCTTCAATAGTGAGAAAGTGAACCAGTCATCTTCCAACATGAAGAACTTACTGAAAAGCCTTGGATTCAGGAAAGCAGATGTGAAAATTGACACCTTTACCACAACAAAACGAAAACAGAAGCGATTAACAACCGAGTATTTAGTTACAACTGGACCATTGTATAAAATTGATACCATTGTATATAATTTCAACGACTCAGCCATTCAACAAATAGCAAAAGCCAATGCCCAGACATCTAATGTAAAAAAAGGTATTGGGTTCAGCTATGCAGTTGTTGATGAAGAAATAAATCGCCTAACCAATATCTTTCAAACCAATGGATACTACAAAATTGACAAAGAAGATATAGTTGCAGAGGTTGATACGAACTATACTGAGTTGATAGACGCCACCCTGGATCCATTTGAATATGCAACTGCAATTGCTTTGGGAAAACAAAGAATCATAGACCCAAGAGTTGATTTATATTTTAAGTTGCGTGACAAGAGAGACAGCACCCATCTTTCCCAATATAAGTTTGGTCAGGTTATCGTATTCCCCGACCTCAAGGAGTTCGACGACGAAACTATTATTGATCTTAATAAAAAAGATTCAGTAGCTGTTGAAATACGGTCTTTTCACAACACATTCAACAGCAATTTTATCCTGAGTAACATCATGCTAAAACCAGGTGCAATATTTAATAGAAACGACTACAGCAAAACCCTTAACAATTTTAACAAGTTAGGCGCCTGGCAAAATATCAATGTCAATTCGGATGTAGACGACATAAAAAAAGAAGTGAATTACCGCCTTAAATTACTCCCCGCTAAAAGACAATTTTTTAGCATCGACCTTGAAGGAAGCAGCATTATCAATACTTCCCAACTCATTCAAATAGGAAGTGGAAAAGTAGGGGCCGCTACCAACTTCACCCTGAGAAACAGAAATATTGGAAAGCGTGCCATCCAATTGGAGAATAGCCTAAGAACAGGCGTCGAATTCAACAACTTCAAAAAACTTCTTTCAGGAGAGGTTACACTGACGAATAGGCTGACTTTCCCATGGCTGGTAGCTCCTTTGAACAAGACGACCAAGTCGCGTTTTCAACAAGCCAGGACAATCATATCGGCTGATTTCTCATACGTTGACAGATTTAGGTTTTTTCAAATCAATTCATTCAATACTTTTTTGGGATATGAATGGAAACCAAAGCCAAATAGTTCTTGGCTTTTCCGACCAATTAATTTTGAGTACACCCAGTTTAGACCAGATAGTTTATTTCTTGAGTCAATCAAAGACTTTCCCCTGTTGTTGTATACCTATAACAATGGACTGATTATTGGTATGAATGTCATGTTCAACTACAACCTCACCCCAAACAACACAAAACGCATCAGCTTGCTTAAGCTATTTGCAGAAGAGAGTGGCCTGGTTTCTGGGGCCCTGTTTTATAATCAGACCAAGCCGGGTAAGCCACTCAGCAACCTCTACAGGTATGTGAAAATGGACGCGGAGTTTAAGCAAATCTTTGCTACAAAAAATAATAGTCTACACCTTCGCGCCTATGCTGGAGCTGGACTTGCCTTGAACTCAGGATCCAGAACTGGGGATGTGACCCTCCCATTTTTCAAGAGTTTTATTGCAGGTGGACCGAACAGCATGAGAGGATGGGCCATCAGAAAGCTGGGTATTGGATCAAATGTTTTTTACGACACAGTATCTGCAGGCACCTTCAATGACAAATATGCTGACATTCAATTGGAGGCAAATATTGAATACAGGTTTAACCTCTTTCAGTTTTATGGTTTCTGGATGCGTGGAGCAGTGTTCACAGATATGGGAAACATATGGTTCAGAAACGAGCTTGATGGTACATTAAAGAACGCAAATTTAAAATTCAATAAACTCGGCAAAGACCTTGCGATAGCGAGTGGGTTTGGAGCGAGGATTGACTTCAATTATTTTTTGTTGCGATTTGACCTGGGTTTCCCAATTAAAGATCCACGATACGGACCCAGTAATACAGGAAATTCAACGATTGAAAAGTTCTATTCCCCTAAATCTGGTGGGTGGATGGTTGATAAAGTTTGGAACAAGCCAGCATTCCAATTTGCCATTGGATACCCTTTCTGATTATTTGGCAGCAGCAAACACGAGTTGCATTTTCTCTACCATTTTATAAGTAGCTGGACAATACTCTATATTCTGTTTATGGACATGAATATACTGCGTCATCTTCTTTTTAGTTAGATGTGGAAATCCTGCACAGTCTTCCGGCCTTATGGTATAGATAGAACACATATTGGATTTGAGATCGAGAAACTGACAAGGATTTTTAGTATTCATCCAATCACCGCCTTTGTCCTGGCACAACCACTTCTCCTTAAACTCATCAGGAGTCTGCTTGAAATGGCTTGAAATTCTTTCGATGTCAGCAACAGTAAATGTTGGCGTCATTGATCTGCAGCAATTAGAGCAGGTCAGGCAATCCACTTCTTCCCAGACTTCTTTGTCGATTTTTTCCGCAATACTATCTAGTCTTCTTGGAGGGTTCTTTTCAACCTTTGTAAGAAACATTTTCAATCTTCTCTTGTTCTTTTCTACTGTTTTTTTAAACGACCTTAGGTTGATTGGTTCCATCGGATTGCTGTACAATTTGAATTATCGGTAATATTGAGTTGCGAATTTAAAGTAATATAGTAATCATTCACCTATGTGATGAAAATAAAGAACAATGTGGGATATCTATAAAAAAGGATTTTTAATACACCTGCAACTGGAAAAATCCCTTGCTTCAAATACGATTGAAGCTTATGGGCTGGACCTGACTAAACTAATGCAGTTCATTGCCATTAAAGGCATCAAGGGCGGTCCAGACGCCATCAGGTTAAAGGATTTACAAGAATATATCAAGTGGATTGCTGAGCTTGGGATGAATGAGCGATCTCAATCAAGAATCATTTCAGGTATCAAATCGTTCTATCGGTATTGCATCCAAGAAGACATCACCAAGCAAGATCCTACAGAACTGCTTTCCGCACCGAAACTAAAGAAATCCCTTCCTGACACCCTAACTTTTGAAGAGATTGAACAGCTCATTGCAAAAATCGACCTCAGCAAACCTGAAGGAACAAGAAACAAGGCTATGCTTGAAACATTGTATAGCTGTGGCCTTAGGGTAAGTGAACTCATTTCATTGAGGAGGTCACATCTCTATCTAGACATTGGATTTATACGGGTCATTGGCAAAGGAGATAAAGAAAGGTTGATTCCCATTGGCAATGATGCCATCAAGCATGTTCAGATTTATCTTGACACAATCCGGATAAAGGGGATTGAAAAGAAAGGCTGCGAAGACATCCTTTTCCTGAATCGAAGAGGCAGCATGCTCTCACGCGTGATGGTTTTTTATATCATCAAGGAGCTTGCTGAAAAAGCAAATATTAAAAAAATAATATCCCCACACACCTTTCGGCATTCCTTTGCAACCCACTTGGTAGAGGGAGGAGCTGACCTGAGGGCTGTACAAGAGATGCTTGGGCATGAAAGCATCACCACAACAGAAATATATACACACCTTGATAGAAATTTTCTTCGAGACACGCTAAATAAGTTTCATCCTGGATTTAACAAGCACAAAACAACCTAATTTTATCAGAAATCAACAGATGAATGCTATACCCATCCGCCTACTAAGAAAGATTGGCATTGCCGAGGGAATTTCTTTTTTGTTTCTCTTGGCTATTGCCATGCCATTAAAATATGTGTACGGCTTACCCTTAGCAGTAAAGTATACTGGATGGGCTCATGGCCTTCTTTTCGTTTCCTATATTGGCTTGGCGTACTATGCTAAGGAAGTCTATCAATGGCCATTGAGTAGATTCCTGCTGGCCTTTGCTTCCGCTTGGCTTCCACTCGGTACTTTCTTTTTTGACAAAAAGCTGAGCATTGAAGAGAAAAGGATTAAGCAGGGCATGCGCTAAAAATGCTATAATTTCACCACAAATATTAAGCAATATGAAAAAGATAATTCTAGCCTTACTGTCCGTTGCACTTGTTTTTCAAACAAATGCACAAAGCCTTAAAACACCCTCTGCTTCTACAACTCAAACCGTAAAACAAGAGTTTGGTCTGGGAAATATCGAACTCTCCTACTCCCGTCCGAATACAAAAGGACGCAATATTTTTGGCGGATTGGTTCCTTATGGATCAATATGGCGCACAGGAGCTAACTATGCTACTACCCTTACCTTTAGCGAAGATGTAATCATTGGCGGCAAGTCTGTTCCAGCTGGGAAATATGGCCTGTTGACTATTCCTGGAGCTGCTGAATGGACTGTAATCATTTCAAAACAAATTGATGTAACGTCTCCTGCTGCATACAAACAAGATATGGATCTGGTGAGGGTAAATGTTCCTGCTGTGACCCTACCATTTTCAATTGAATCATTCATGATTCTTTTTGAACGAGTACAGGCAAATAGCCTTGAGCTAATGATTGTTTGGGACAACACTTCAGTTAGTCTGCCTATTACCCAAGAGATAGATGCTAAAGTAATGAGTCAGATAGACGACCTAATGACAAAGGACAACAGACCCTATTTCAATGCAGCAGTTTACTACATTGAAAACAATAAGAACCTTGACAAGGCATCAGAGTGGCTAGACAAGGCAATCCTACAAAATTCTTCTGCCTTCTGGATATGGTATCAAAAAGCCAAATGTCTTTCCATGCTTGGAAAGAAAGCTGAAGCCAAAGTTGCGTCTGTGAAATCTATGGAGCTTGCCAGGACTGCAAAAAACAACGATTATGTTACTTTGAATGAGAAGCTTCAAGCAAGCCTAAAATAAATAATCAAGTTTAATCATTACAATACCTTCGGCGTGCCGGAGGTATTGCTGTTTATAAGCTCGCCATGATATAGGTTACCCAAAGATTTTCAATCAGCATGTATTCAACGGTGAACGATTGCCCGTCTGCATGATTAAAAAGTATTGAGGCAGAACCCTTGTCAGTCTGCTGAAAACTGACAATCCGGATATGATCAGAAAAATCAACTCCCCCCTTCCCCCAACATTTAAACACGGCTTCCTTGATGCTCCAAAATAGTGTAGCGTATTTTATTCTTTGCAATGTATCAAGCTCAGACAACAAGGAAATTTCATGTGCATTAAGAAACTTGTGAACCACCTTCAAGACCCGATCATTAATAATCTCTACATCAAGACCAACAGCGATATCAGCAATGATAGCTGCTGCATAACCCGAAGTATGAGAGATTGAAAAATATGTGTTTTTAGAAACGAGCATAGGCTTTCCTGCATGATTTAGTACCACCCCATCGAAGGGAAATCCTGATTCGAGTTCATTAAGAACCATCCTTGATGCCAGCTGTTGCAGCTTTCTTGCCTGATTTGAGGCTTCAGATCGATAAGGAATCTGCTCTTCAAAAAAAAGCACTTCCTCTGCAATCTGCCAAAGGCCCAAACGACAGCTGGTGTTGTGTTGCACGTGAATTAAAGGCATGGCATGAAAATACAGCTTAAAACCAGTTAAAACCCTAAGGAAAGTCGTTTTATCGGGTGATTGATGAGCTAAAGAAATATCCCTGTTCACACTTTGTTGAAAAAAATTGCCTTCCGCCAAAGAATCAATGACGAAATTTGAAACTGAAAACGAAGCCGTATGATATTGTCAGACAAAAGAATAATGGAAGAAATTGAGAAAGGAAGCATCAAGATTACCCCTTTTGAGAAGTCTTGTCTAGGAAGTAATTCATATGATGTACACCTGGGTAAATGTCTGGCTACCTATAAAGATCATCTGCTTGATGCAAAGCAGCATAACGAAATCAATTATTTCGATATCCCAGATGAAGGTTTTGTGTTATACCCGAATATTTTCTACCTAGGAGTTACCCAAGAATACACAGAGACCCACGAACATGTTCCTTTTCTAGAAGGAAAATCTTCGACAGGACGACTCGGCATTGATATTCATGCTACCGCAGGAAAGGGAGATGTTGGATTTTGTGGCAACTGGACACTTGAGATTTCAGTAAAGCAGCCTGTGAAAATTTATCATGGGATGCCGATTGGTCAGTTGATATACTTTCCTGTAGAAGGAGAAATTGAGGTGAAATACAATCAAAAGTCAAATGCCAAATACAGTGGACAACCCAACAAGCCCATCGAAAGTATGATGTGGAAGAATCAGTTCTGATCCAAAGCAATACCATATCATCCAACCAGATCGATCCTCAGGCGCTGATTGCAGTAACGCGATACAAAACACGTTTTATCCCCTTTGCCTTTCTGTCTATGGCCATGTTCCATATTCCGTTGTTCTTTAACAAGCGGGTTATTTTTTATAAGCTGATGGGATGTGGTAGGAATGGCAGCTTCGATATACAACCAGACTTTAACCAATGGGCTGTTATGATTTTTTTTAAGCCCGACTCAGCAACTGAACTAGGTCAGGGTATCAACCAAGCCACTAGGTTACTGGGGAGGCTGATTAATCATTGGTGGAGATTGTTTGGCGTTCAGCGGCATCTCTTTTTGCTGGAGCCTTATGCGGGTCATGGAACTTGGGACGGAAAGTCTTTCATCGATCCTCCTGCTGGTAAGATTACTGATCCCCCAGGTCGTATTGGTGTGCTTACAAGGGCTAGCATACGTTTAAGCAGACTGAGACAATTTTGGGGCGCCGTTTCGGGTGCCGCAGAAGGCCTCAGTGAAAGCAAGGGATTTCAGTACTCGGTAGGAATTGGAGAAGTTCCATTTATCAAGCAAGCCACCTTCAGCGTTTGGTCGTCTGCTGAAGACATGAAGAACTACGCTTATAAGAAAGTTGAACACCAAGAAGTAATCAGAAGAACCCGAAAAGAGGATTGGTATACTGAGGAAATGTTCCTTCGCTTTAGCGTACTGGAGGAATCCCAAGAAGGTATATCCCTGGAGCGATAAACAGACATTTAACAATTAGATCGATTATGAAGATTCTCCTAACAGGAGCTAATGGCATGGTAGGCTCCGCGGTTTCAAAGGTTCTGGCAGGGTCATCGTCACATATCACCTTGGCTACAGGAAGAGGACCATGCCGACTTCCCCCTTCATCATTATCTAGCCAGCTAACCTATTTGCAGCTTGAACTCACTTCACCTAAAGAAGTACTTCATGCTGTTCAATCATTCCTTCCTGATATCATCATTCATGCAGCTGCAATAACACAAGTTGATGATTGTGAACTAAATAAAGAGGTCTGCTATAGTGTTAATGTAGATGGAACGGCACTTTTGATTGCTGCTGCAGAACAAGTTAAGTCGAGGTTTTGCTATCTCTCAACCGACTTTGTTTTTGATGGAGTTTCAGGTCCTTATAAAGAAGAAGACCAGGCTACCCCTATTAATTACTATGGGGAAACCAAAAAGATTGCAGAAGACATATTAACTGCAAGTTCTCTTTCTTGGAGCATCGCCAGAACGGTTTTGTTGTATGGCAAGGCAGACCACATCACCCGGTCTAATTTTATCTATTGGGTAAAAGATAACCTTGAAGCTGGAATAAATATTCGGGTGGTGAATGACCAACTACGAACCCCTACCTATATTCCTGATTTTGTTGATGGCATTATCAAGATTGCAGAATCAGTAGCCGAGGGTGTTTATCATATTTCTGGAGAGGAGGCAATGACCCCTTATGACATGGCCATAGCCGTTGCAGAATATCTTCAACTAGATAAAACGTTGATTAATCCCGTTGACGCTGCAACCTTCACACAACCCGGAAAAAGGCCTTTAAAAACAGGCTTTAGTATTGAGAAAGCAAAACGAGATCTGGGATATTCCCCTATCAGCTTCAAAGAGTCACTTGCACAGATCTTTTAGCCCTGAGTGACCAAAGGGTACTGCGGAAAGCGTAAAGAGCCAGGTAGCCATTTTAGAGGAAATTCACTTAAAAAATGCTAAATTCGCGGAGTTGAACTACTTAGTTAAGTGATGTGCTGAGGAAATCTTTGCTGGCCTTTTTAAGAAATCACACCAACAAATCAAATGCAGAAAAAAGTAACAAAAATAGGGGTAATGACTTCAGGAGGAGATGCCCCGGGAATGAATGCCTGTATTAGGGCAGTTGTTAGAACAGGGATTTATCATGAACTCGAGGTTTTTGGAATAACCCGAGGGTACGCAGGAATGATCGACAACGATATCCATAAAATGGATTCTAGAAGTGTTGCCAACATCATTCAGCGTGGAGGAACAATCCTCAAAACAGCAAGATGCCAAGAATTTATGACCCCCGAGGGAAGAACGAAGGCATACCAAAACCTTAAGAAACACGGAATAAACGGCCTTATCATCATTGGTGGTGATGGGTCCTTCAAGGGGGCTCAGATTTTTTCCAATGAATTTGACATTCCATGCATAGGAATTCCTGGAACCATTGATAAGGACATTGCAGGTACAGATTTTACAATCGGCTTTGACACAGCTGTAAATACGGCTATTGAAGCCATTGACAAGATCAGGGATACCGCAGATGCCCACGATCGGTTGTTTATTGTTGAAGTAATGGGAAGGGATGCCGGCTATATCGCACTTCACAGCGGAATTGGTACGGGTGCTGAACACATCCTCATACCTGAAAGAAAAACAGATGTTGAAGAGGTAATCAGGTCCCTACAGGAAAAGGAAAGGAGAAAGAAGCTGGTAAATATTGTTGTTGTTGCAGAAGGCGATGACTTTGGAGGAGGAACAGACCTTGCCAACCTAATAAAAGAAAGAATCCCTGCTTTTGATGTAAGGGTCGCGATTCTAGGACATATACAAAGAGGCGGGTCGCCAAGCAACATGGACCGTTTGATTGCAAGCCGTATGGGCTACTCTGCAGTAGAGTGCTTGCTTGAAGGCAGACATAATGTAATGGTGGGAATTGTAAACAACAAGATGCACTTTACTCCGCTTGATAATGCTGTAAAAGCCAAACAAAAAATTAGTGAGGAGTGGCTTAAGATCGTAAAGATTTTAGCAAGTTAATTTCATAAACAGCCTTACCCACGTGCTGTTTTTTTTTAAAAAAAATTTAATACCCGAATTATGAGCAGAAACATAGGAAAATATTTTCACCAAGAAATGAATAACCACGCAGGCCAAGAACATACAAACCACAGGACTAAAATTGTAGCCACCGTAGGCCCTGCATGCGACACCTATGACAAGCTGCTGGAGTTGGTTCAGGCAGGTGTGAATGTATTCAGACTTAATTTTTCTCACGGAGCACATGAAGACAAAAAGACTATCATCGAGCATATTCGTAAGATCAATGCAACTGAGCCCTACAATATTGCGATACTCGGAGACCTTCAGGGTCCGAAATTGAGAGTTGGTGAAATTGAAAACAATTCATTGCCTGTAGAAGAAGGTGATATTCTTACACTCACCAATGAAAAAGTAATTGGTACAATAGAAAAAATTTATGTCTCCTATCCTAATCTCGCAGGCGACGTAGTCATTGGAAATACCATCATGATTGATGATGGAAAAATTGAAGTGGTCGTAGATCAGGTTATGCCAAATGGTGATGTAAAAGTAAAGGTGAAGTTGGGTGGAATCATCTCCTCAAAAAAAGGACTTAATCTTCCTGATACAAAAATTTCACTTCCAGCGCTTACAGAAAAAGACTTGATTGATCTTGAATTTATCATGAAGGAACAGCTTGACTGGGTTGCTCTTTCTTTTGTTCGTCGCGTTGAGGACATCGTTGGAATCAAAAAAATCCTTAGCGACAACAATAGCAAAACCAAGGTAATTGCAAAGATTGAAATGCCTGAGGCACTAGAAAACCTTCGCGAAATTATTCTTGAATCTGATGCCATCATGGTAGCAAGAGGAGACCTTGGAGTTGAAGTACCAATAGAGAAAGTGCCTTTAATCCAACGTCAGATCATCAGAAAATGTCTGCATAGGGCAAAACCAGTGATCGTAGCTACACAGATGATGGAAAGCATGATCGACAGGGTTAAGCCAAACAGAAGTGAGAGCACAGATGTTGCCAATGCAGTACTTGAAGGTGCTGATGCAGTAATGCTAAGCGGCGAGACGGCAACTGGGAAACATCCCGCCCTAGTAGTGGAAACAATGAGGAAAATAATCATCGAAGCGGAGAAAGCTGAATATAGATACAACAGAGAAGAAGACATTAAACCACTTCCACAATCTCCAACCTTTATCAGCGATGCTGTTTGTCTTACTGCATGTAAACTTGCAGCAAATACAAATGCAGATGCACTGATCGGAATGACACAATCAGGATACACTGCTTTTAAATTGAGCAGCTATCGCCCTCAATCTCATCTCTACATCTTCACAAAAGAAAGGTCACTAGTCAATCAGCTCAGTCTAAGCTGGGGAGTAAGGGCGTTTTTCTATAGCGAAGAGAGAGGACTTGACGCCATCATTGCAGATCAGATGGAAATACTTAAAGAAAGAGGATTCATCAGGAAAGATGAGATTTGTGTAAATACAGGAAGCACTCCAGTTGAATTGCATCTCCCTACAAATACAATCAAAGTATCCTGCGTACAATAATAACTCCTTCACTTTTCAGGGGTAAACTGCTGTGATGATTAACGGAAACGGACTAACTATTTATACCGATGGCGCTGCACGTGGTAACCCCGGCAGAGGTGGATACGGTGCAATTTTAATCTGGAAGGGCCAGAGTAAAGAGATTTCACAAGGCTATATACACACCACCAACAATAGGATGGAATTGATGTCGGTTATTGCTGCACTGGAATCCCTATCTAGGGCTGATTTAAATATAGAGGTGTATTCAGACAGCAAGTACGTTGTGCAAGCAGTTTCAGAAAGATGGCTTGATAAATGGATAGCAACTGACTTCAAGGGGGGCAAAAAAAATAAGGACCTGTGGACCAAATACCATCAGCTAGCAAAACACCATACCATTAAGTTTATTTGGGTCAAGGGGCATGCATCAAACCCATACAACCAGCGGTGCGATGAACTTGCAACAGCTGCAGCGGATGGCAAGAACCTTATTGAGGATCTTGGCTATCAGCCAACTCCTTAATTCCTTTTAGATATAAATCGATTGCGGCTAGTTTAGTAGGTGTAAGTGGGTAAGATATATTTTCTTTAAAGTAGGTTGAGAGGTTGTAATCAGGAAAAACCAATCCATCAATAACTTGATCAATTTCAATAACGCCTACCCCATTGGCTTCACTGAATCTTTTTACAAATTCCTTATCCAACTTCTTTACTGATACCCAAACTGCAAAAACGAATGGCAGGCCTGTGAAAGCTTTCCAGGCAGCTCCAAGATCGTATTGATAGTTCGATTTATTGATATACATTAAAGCCCTATCGCCAATAATCAGACCTGCCGTTGTCCCGGATATAAGATCAAAGTAATTGTCGTTTACGGCTGAAATAAACTTCACACTCTTCTTCCAATACCTAGCAAGTAACAATTCGCAGAGCATGACAGAGGTAAGGGATTGATAATCCAGAATAATGGTTTCAATTTCAGCCATGGGCACCTGGCTAAAAACAGCAACAGATGCAACTTCGCCGTTTGTTGAGATACAGTAGTCAGAAACGATATGGTACTCAGGGAATTCAGCCAACGCCGCAACAGGCACTAGGCCGATATCGATTTCTCCCTTTTTGAGGAGCGGAACCAACCCAGATGGAAATTCCAGCAGAAGCTCGATTTCATCTTTTATTGGCGCCTTGCCCAGGCCGGCAAGCATCGGCTTTGTGTTTAAATAGCTAACTGCCCCTATCCTTATTTTCCTTTCCAATGATATTGCCGTAATTTTGATGCAAGTTACACCAATTAAGGATTACATATGGAGCTCAATACACTTACGGCCATCTCCCCTATCGATGGTCGCTACCGTTCACAAGTAGAAAATTTCTCAGCATATTTTTCGGAGTTTGCATTGATGCAATACAGGCTCAGGGTTGAGACCGAATATTTTATTGCCCTTTCGCAGCAAAAGATATTCACCCTTAGTGCTGCCCAAGCAAATAAGCTTCGTAAGGTTTATATCAATTTCAATTTTGAGACGGCAAATGAAATTAAGCAACTTGAAAAAGTAACTAACCACGATGTTAAGGCTCTTGAGTATTATATGAAAAAAGAGCTCGAATCCCTTGAGCTAGGCAGCTTGAAAGAGTTTGTTCACTTCGGCCTAACCTCACAGGATATCAACAATACTGCTGTTCCCATGATGTGGAAAGAAGCCCTGGAAAACGAGTACTTGCCAGCCATCAATAACCTGAATATCAGATTGCGTGAATTTGCCAATTCATGGAAAAAAATACCCATGCTGGCAAAGACACATGGGCAACCCGCATCTCCAACAAACCTCGGAAAAGAAATGATGGTTTTTGTAGAGCGTATTGATGACCAACTTTCATTGTTAACCCAGGTTCCTTACTCCTGCAAATTCGGTGGTGCAACTGGAAATCTAAATGCACATGTAGTGGCCTACCCTAAAATCAATTGGGTGAAATTTGCGAACAAATTCTGTAGCGATAAACTCGGACTTCAGAGACAGCAGTACACCACACAAATTGAGCACTACGATCATCTTGCGGCTCAATTTGACGGCATTAAAAGAATCAACACCATTTTGTTGGATCTCAGCAAAGATTTTTGGGCGTACATCTCAATGGAATATTTCCGTCAAAAAACAAAGAAGGGTGAAATTGGATCCTCGGCCATGCCACATAAGGTTAACCCTATCGATTTTGAAAATGCAGAAGGAAACCTAGGTATAGCAAATGCGCTATTCGAACACCTCTCAGCAAAATTGCCAATTTCAAGATTGCAACGCGACCTCACCGATTCAACAGTAATAAGAAATATTGGAATTCCTGTTGCACACACCATGATTTCTTTGAATTCAATCAATAAAGGACTAGACAAATTACTGTTGAATGAAGATGCCATCAAGGCTGACTTGGATAAGAATTGGGCGGTTGTTGCAGAGGCCATTCAAACTATACTCAGAAGAGAACAGTACCCGCAGCCCTATGAGGCCTTAAAACAACTTACCCGCGGGAAATCAACGATTGATAAAAAAACAATTCATTCATTCATCAACAAATTGAATGTCAAAGCTTCCGTAAAGAAAGAGTTGATGAGAATTACGCCATTTAATTACACTGGAGTTGGGCTCTAGCCTTATGCTCGTTTAGTATTGAGTACAGTTTATTTGTGAATTTCTGAACTGAAATGAAACTCAATATCAGGATTATTGGCAATTTCAGTGTTCAAGAACCATTCACTTTGGGCGAGATACACTACATGCCCATCTTTATCAATAACCGTATTTGCAGTTTTAAACCTGGTGAATTCATCAAGCTTTGCCGGATTGGCTGCAGTTAACCAACATGCTTTATAGAATGGCAAAGAGTTGAACTGAACAGAAGCACTGTATTCATGCAGCAATCGATACTGGATTACTTCAAATTGCAAATCACCTACACAACCGATAATTTTTCTGTTTCCATTGTGTTGGGTAAACAATTGAGCAACCCCTTCATCAGTAAGCTGGTTGAGGCCTTTTTCCAATTGCTTTGTTTTCATCGGATCCTTGTTCACCACTTCCTTGAATATCTCTGGAGAGAAACTTGGCACGCCAGTAAAGTAAAAGTTTTCTCCTTCTGTAAGCGTATCACCAATTTTAAAATTACCAGTATCAAAAAGACCCACAACATCACCAGAATAGGCTTCCTCTATGACATCCTTATCACGGGCTAGAAAACTATAGGGATTGCTAAACCGAACATCCTTATCAAGCCTAACATGATGATAATATTTATTGCGCTCAAATTTACCTGAACAGACACGCAAGAACGCTATTCTATCGCGATGCTTGGGATCCAAGTTGGCATGAATCTTAAAGATAAATCCACTGAACTTATCTTCCATGGCATCAACGCTTCGGGTAGTTGCTTCGCGACTTTGTGGAACTGGAGAAATTTTAATGAAGGTATCCAGCAACTCTTTAACTCCGAAATTATTGATTGCACTACCAAAGAAAACAGGGGCAGTCTCCCCTTTAAGATAAGCTTCGTTATTAAAATCTCCATAGACCCCTTCAAAAAGCTCAGCATCCTCACGAAGTTGTGCTGCATCTTTATCTCCCACCAGCCTATCTAATGCAAGATCTGACAGGTTATCAATCTTTACACTTTCCTCGTCGGTAGCTTTTTGATTTGGATGAAACAACAATAAACTCTTATTGTATAAATTATATACTCCTTTAAAATCTTTACCCATGTTAATCGGCCAGCTCAATGGGTGAAGGTGGATATTCAACTCCTTTTCAATTTCGTCCATCAGATCAAATGGATATTTACCATCACGATCCATTTTGTTAATGAATACGATAACGGGTGTATCCCTCATGCGACAAACTTCCATGAGTTTTCTTGTTTGCTCTTCAACACCTTTTACCACATCTACAACAAGTACAACACTATCTACCGCCGTAAGTGTTCGATACGTATCCTCTGCAAAATCTTTGTGACCGGGTGTATCAAGAAGATTGATCAATACCCCATTGTACTCAAAACTCATTACTGAGGTAGCCACACTGATACCTCGCTGACGTTCGATTTCCATGAAATCACTGGTAGCATGCTTCTTTATCTTGTTGCTTTTTACAGCACCTGCCGTCTGAATGGCTCCTCCAAACAGCAGGAATTTTTCTGTAAGCGTTGTTTTCCCAGCATCTGGATGCGAGATGATTGCAAAAGTCCTGCGTTTTCGTATTTCATTATCGAATTTCATGGGATGCAAAGATAAGGATTGTGCAGGTAAGCTTTGGCCTGAGAAAAGCCATATTCCGCAGCATTTCTATGACTCATTCAAATAAACAGTACCATATTTACGGCGAGGTCATGCATGAATATAAATGTAGAAAAAGAATGTCCAATTGACTAAATTTGTGCATTCTACCAACATCAGGATGACCGAATGAGAAAAACCTTTGAAATACTAGCTACTACACTCCGCCTGGCACTGCAGGAGCTGGCAAAAAATAAACTCAGGACCTTCCTCTCCCTTTTTGGTGTTACCATTGGAATCTTTTGCATTATTGGCGTTCTTTCTACAGTAAGTAGCCTGGAGCGCAATATCCAAGATGGAGTGAAGTCTCTCGGATCAAATACAATCTATATTGATAAGTGGGACTATGGAGGTGGGGCCGACTATCCTTGGTGGAAATACGTCAACAGGCCAAGTCCTCAACTCATAGAAACAAAACTGATCAGAGAAAAAATAAGTGCTCCCATCAATATTGTTTTCAACTTTTCAACCCAATCTTTTATTCAATTTGAAAATGATAAATTGGATGGGATTACTTATCATGGAATAACTGAAGAGTTTGATAAGATTCAACCCGTAGAAATTCTATATGGCCGATATCTCAATCAATTGGAATTTGATTATGGTACAAACAGCATTGTAATTGGATATGACAATGCAGAAAAACTTTTTGGGAGTCCGGAGAAAGCCATTGGCAAAGAAGTTTCCTTAAGGAATAAAAAGGCAATCATCGTTGGGGTAATAAAAAAACAAGGCACAAGTTTTATTGAGGGATGGCGGTTCGACCAAAGCATTATCCTTTCATATAGGTTCATGAAGCAGATGCTGTTCAATGAGCGATTCAACAACCCAAAGATACTTGTAAAAGGTCCTGATAACATGAGCACAGATGCCCTAAAAGATGAATTGAAGGGGGCTATGCGTTCTATTCACAGACTCGGGCCTACAGAGGAAGACGACTTTGCGCTAAATGCAATCAGTGATTTCAGCAAGGCCGTGAGCTCCTTGTTTGCCAATGTAAATCTGGGCGGATGGATGATTGGATTGCTAAGTCTGATTGTTGGTGCTTTCGGAATAGCAAATATTATGTTTGTAACGGTTAGGGAAAGAACACCCATCATCGGATTGAAAAAAGCAATAGGGGCAAAGAAAAGAACTATACTGATGGAGTTTCTTTTGGAAAGCGCATTGATATGCATCATTGGAGGGTTCATTGGCATCGTATTGGTCTTAATAATGGCACAGCTGCTTACCAATATCTTTAATTTTCCCGTTTATGTTCCTACCAATATTTTAGCACTTGCAGTTGGCATCTGTGTTACCATTGGAATTCTGGCTGGGATCATCCCTGCGATGATAGCCGCTAAAATGGATCCCGTTGTGGCCATCAGATCAAAATAGGAATCATACAAAAGAATGGATAGTCTTCATACATTCGCAGCATGAAAAGTGGCGAACCCATCTACATACTCGGGATAGAATCTTCTTGTGACGAGACCTCTGCCTCTGTATGCAAGGATGGCAAGATTCTATCCAACATCATTGCCACACAGGAAATACATACACAATATGGAGGCGTTGTTCCCGAGCTTGCAAGCAGGGCACATATGCAACACATTGTACCTGTCGTGCAACAGGCCATTGACAAAGCTGGAATACAATTGCCGATGTTGAGTGCAATTGCATTTACACAATCACCGGGGCTCATTGGTGCTTTGTTGGTTGGAACAGGATTCGCAAAGTCATTAGCACTCTCTCTCAACATTCCACTGATTGGTGTACACCACATGCAGGCGCATGTGCTATCCAACCTTATCGAGCAACCAACACAAGAATTTCCTTTCTTATGCCTTACCGTAAGTGGCGGGCATACCCAGATTGTATTGTGTAAAAGTCCGACCGACATGGAAATCCTTGGAGAGACCCTAGACGATGCAGCTGGCGAGGCATTTGACAAGACAGCGAAACTATTGGGATTGCCCTATCCAGGAGGCCCCCTGATTGATGAATATGCACAACTTGGTGATGGCAAAAGATTTGCTTTTGCTGAGCCAAAGATTGAGCAATTAAATTTTAGTTTTAGTGGGGTTAAAACATCTATATTATATTTTCTTCAAAAAGAGCTTAAGAAGGATCCTGATTTTATTCAACACCATATCAATGACATTTGCGCTTCTGTACAACATTGCATTGTCAACATCTTATTGCAAAAATTAAAAAAAGCAAGTCTCGAAACTGGAATCAAATCAATTTGCCTTGCTGGGGGCGTCTCTGCAAATAAAGGACTGAGAAAAGGATTGAAAGAAATGGCCACAACCTATGGATGGAATATTCATATGCCAAGCCTTGAGTATTGCACAGACAATGCGGCCATGATAGCCATCACCGGATATTACAAACACTTGGCCGGCATAGAAAACGACCTCTCCGTTACAGCCTCTGCAAGGGCCAGTTGGTAATTTTCATCATCATGGGAAACCCTTACTTCAAGTTTAAACAATTCACGATTACACAGGACCAATGTGCTATGAAAGTGAGCACAGACTCTTGTTTATTTGGAGCATGGGTGGCAAGTATAGTAAGCCGCGAAAAGACCATATTGGATATTGGTGCAGGCACAGGACTACTCTCACTTATGATTGCACAACATATCGATGCAATAGTGCATGCGGTTGAAATTGAAACTGACTGCTATGAACAACTGGCTCAGAACATCAACAGCTCACCATGGGCAGAGAGCATTCATGCTTTTCAAAACGACATCAAAGAATTTGATGAAGCCATAAAATACGACCTTATCATATCCAACCCTCCGTTCTACGAAAACCAATTGAGGTCGCCAAACAAGAACACAAACCTTGCAAGACATGGTGATCAACTTTCTTTGACCGAGCTATTTGCACAAGTGGAAAGACTGCTAAGCGAGGCGGGGCGATTTGCATTGCTGATGCCCTACTATAGAAAAGAGGACGCCATAACTAGAGCAACAGATTCTGGTCTATTTGCAACCCAGGTCGTTGACGTTAAGCAAACTTCAAGACACGATCCATTTAGAAGCATGATTTGTTTTTCAAAGACATCAGAGAAAATAGATCATGAAACAACAATGATAAGGGACGAAAATGGGTTGTATTCAAGGAGATTTAGTGAATTGCTCGAAGCCTATTACTTACACCCATAATTTGATTGATTGAGATAAACCACACCAATCACTTCAGCGCATAGATAAATGTTCCTTCTGCAAGCAGTCAATGTCTTTTAAACAGCACTACTTTCCTCTTCCCCACCCTAGCCAATCATTTCCATTGGCATAGATCATGAGTCCGAATAAAATAACCATGCCTACAATCTGTGCGTATTCAAGAAACTTTTCATTTGGCTTCTTGCCTGTAATCATTTCGATTAAAGTAAATACAACATGTCCTCCATCAAGAGCTGGTATGGGAAGCAAGTTCATAAAGGCAAGTACTATTGAAAAGAAAGCAGTAATATTCCAAAATGCTTCCCAGTTCCAATCATATTTCGGAAAGATTGATCCCATAGATTTAAACCCACCAAGCCCTTTGTAAGCACCTGTGGAAGGGTTTAAGATCTTTTTAAATTGAGAAACATAGAAACCGAGTTTGTCTACCGACTTTGAAACACCTGCGGGGAATGAAGCAAAGAATCCGTACTTCTTGGTTTCAAATTGATACAAGCCTTGATGATCCATTTCATCCATCGTAGGAATGGCAACAAAGAAGCCAATGGTTGTATCATCACTAACCATGGTACTCACTGAAAGAATCTTTGCGTCACGCTTTATTTTCAAAGAAACCGTATCACCAGCGCGGTGTTGAATCAATGCCTTTACCTGATCGAAGAATTGTATATCAACACTGTCTATTCCTACAATTTGATCTTTAACAAGAATTCCATTTTTTTCAGCCGGACTGCCAGGCTTAATTTCTCCTATGATTGCCGGAACCCTTGGCATCAGAAGCACAGATCTTTTGCCTTTCTCAACAATTTTTTCAATGAAGTTGACCGGGATGACCAGTTCTTTCTTTTCTCCATCACGTTCAACAGTCATTGTTTCTCCAAGAAGCAATGCCGCACTAAGGTCTTCAAAATAAGGAACAGGTTTATCATTCACCGCCAATACCTTATCTCCACTTTTCAATCCAATTTCATTTACTACACTATCCACCACCCATACTCCATGGGTTAAATTCTGTGTGGGCAATTTGGTTTCACCCCAAGTGTAAAGAATCATTGCATAAATAAAAAAGGCAAGCAACACATTTACGGTAACCCCACCTAACATAATAATCAACCGCTGCCAAGCTGGCTTGCTTCTGAACTCCCATGGCTCAGCGGGTTTTTTGAGTTGCTCCTTATCCATGCTCTCATCAACCATTCCAGATATTTTTACATACCCTCCCAATGGAAGCCAGCCAATACCATAAACAGTATCGCCAATTTTCTTTTTTACAACAGAAAACCATGGATCAAAAAAGAGATAGAATTTCTCTACCCTGCATCCAAAAATCTTTGCGGGAATAAAATGTCCTAGTTCATGAAGAATAACCAATATGGATAAGGAAAGAATCAGCTGTCCGGCTTGCAAGCCCACTGCATTCCAATTAATATCAAGCAACACGTGTGCGTTCATTAAGGTGAGGTTTAGGAGTGTGAAGTTAGTGAATTGGGGGGAATACAAGGTTGAGAGAGGGTTAGAGAGTTGAGAAAGTTGAAGGGGTTGAAGGGGTTGAAGGGGTTGAAGCAGTTGAAGGGGTTGAAGTAATTGAAGAAGCCAGACTCAACTATCTCAACTTCCTCAACTTTCTCAACTCCTAGAGATTAATCAACGAAGCCGCATAATTCCTTGCCTCTGCGTCGCTATCGAAATACTCCTGTAAAGTTGGAGATTCAATAAACGGAACATAGGCAAGCGTTTGTTCGATAACTTCCGTCATATCAAGAAAGCCTAGTCTGTTTTTAAGAAATCCATAGACAGCAAGCTCATTGGCTGCATTCAAAATACAAGGCATATTGCCTCCTTTGTGAAGAGCCGTAATGGCAAGTCCGAGGTTTCTGAAAGTTTTTATATCCGGCGGATCAAATGTTAGCGCAGCTGATTTTGTAAAATTGAATCTCGGAAAATCATTGGGAATCCTTTTAGGATATGCCATCGCATATTGGATAGGCAGCTTCATGTCAGGGAGTCCCATTTGCGCCTTGATGCTATTGTCCTTGAACTGCACCATGCTATGGATAATGCTTTGGGGGTGGAGCACAACTTCAATTTGAGCAGGCTCAAGATTGAATAGCCATTTGGCCTCGATCATCTCAAGTCCCTTATTCATCAATGAAGAAGAGTCGATTGATATTTTTGCACCCATGCTCCAATTGGGATGCATGATGGCATGTTCGCGCTTAACATTTACCAAGTAATTGGGCTTTTTCCCAATGAATGGTCCACCTGAAGCCGTGAGGATAATTTTTTCAATTGGGTTCTTTTCTTCACCTACAAGGCATTGAAAAATTGCAGAATGCTCAGAATCAACCGGAATGATTTTCACCCCTTTTTGAGCTGCGAGCGCCATCACAACATCTCCCGCCACAACCAAGGTTTCCTTGTTTGCAAGTGCAATTGACTTACCTGTTTCAATGGCTTTTAGGGTAGGTTTCAACCCAGCGAATCCAACAATACCAGCCATCATCATATCAAAACAATCCATACAGGCTGCTTCTTCCAATGCTTCCTCCCCGGCAAGGACAACAATTCCTTTACCCTCTAGCGCTTCTTTTACCTTGGTGTATTTTCCCTTTTCGATGATGACAACCACCTTTGGCAGGAACTCAAGTGCTTGCTCGATGAGCAAATCTTGGTTTGAATAAGCGGTTAAGATGGTTGCAGAAAAAAGAGAAGGATTCGCCCTAATAACTTCTAAAGTTTGCTTTCCTATGGAACCTGTTGAGCCAAAAACTCCAATCCTCTTGACCGCAGAAGATGCAGCTTCTTCTGTAGAGAAGTCGTAAGAGAAATCAAATTCCATCTGGTAAATTTATATTTTGTTGACCAGCTTTTCAAGTTCTTCGACAATTCTTCTATCATTACTCAATCGAGGCACCTTGTTCTGGCCACCCAATTTACCTTGAGATCTCATATAATTAATAAAGGCATCTTTCTGCAGGGGTCTAATAACCAGGGGTCTTAAAATATTGCCCCGTATAAGATCATCATAATAGATGTTCTTCCTGCGCATATTTTCATCTACTGCCTGAGAGAATTTGTCTAAATCGCTTGGCGTTTCCTCAAATTCTACGAACCATTCGTGGTAAGATTTTCCCTCATCTTGTGTTACCATCGGGGCAACGGTAAATTCGACTACCCGTGCTCCATGCTCATGGGCCGCATTCATCAGACTATACTCCACCTCTTCGCCAATGACGTGTTCACCAAAGGCCGAGATAAAATGTTTGATTCGTCCGGATACAATAATGCGGTAAGGATTGGTAGAAACAAACTTGACGGTGTCTCCAATATTATAACCCCAAAGTCCAGCGTTATTATTGATTATCAATGCATAGTTATCACCAACCTTAACTTCTTGTAGAGATAGTCTAGTTGGATTTTCATCAAATACCTCAGCCGCCGGAATGAATTCAAAGAAGATTCCTGAGTCAGTATTCAGTAATAGTCCCTCCTGATCAAGTGTATCTTGAAAGGCAAAGAAACCCTCTGAGGCAGGAAAGGTTTCGACGGTATCTATCTTTCTGCCGATGCTATCTAGTAGCTTAGCCCGATAGGGACTAAAATTTACCCCCCCATGAACCAGAACAGAAAAATCAGGAAAAAGATCTCCAATATGCTTACCAGACTTCTCGGTTAGTCGATCGAAATACATTTGCATCCAGGGCGGTATCCCGCTTATCAGGGTCATGTTCTTGTTGATGGTTTCCTCAACAATCTTATCCAGTTTTGTCTCCCAATCCTCAATGCAATTGGTTTCAAAGCTTGGGAGTTGATTCTTTTTCAGATACCCAGGAATGTGGTGGTTTACTATGCCGCTCAGTCGGCCAGTAGGAATACCCCCTATTCTTTCCAAGGTTGGAGAACCAGACAGGAATATCATATTCCCGGACGGAAAATTCGAATTGCCCGATATGGAGATATAATTAAGCAGTGTATTTCTTGCTGTATTAATATGATTGGGGATAGAGTCTGAGGAGATGGGGATGTATTTGGCCCCGGAAGTTGTGCCAGAGGTTTTTGCCAGATAAATCGGCTTTCCTGGCCAAAGTATGTTCTGCTTTCCTTCCTTGACTTTATCAATATAGGGGCTCAACTTCTCATAATCTCTTATGGGAACAGCACTCCTGAACTCACCATGGCCCTTAATTTCGGAAAAATGATGATCCTTCCCAAAGGCAGTTCCAGCAGCCTTTTTCATTATTTCATCAAGGATTCTATGCTGATCTGCTACAGCAGTGAGCGCTGATTTCTGGATTTTTCGATGGACTATTCCCGCGAAAGGTCTAGCTAAAAGAGATTTTATCTTCATGGTTGGCCAGCTGAGGAAAAACAAAGATAGTCCTGCCCGATGAAACTGCTCAAAATAAGACCTAAGAAATTTTACCACTAAACTTGGGTAAGACTCAAAATCTCCATACCTTTGCAATCCTAAATTTTGAAAGATTATGTTCGCAATTGTAAAAATATCAGGCCACCAATACAAGGTTCAAGCAGGTCAACAAATTTACGTTTCCCATATTGAAGGGAATGCTGGAGATAAGGTTGAATTTGCAGAAGTATTGCTTGTAGACAACGACGGAAAACTTTCTGTTGGAAAAGATGTAAAAGAGAAGGTTCAGGCTGAAATCATCGGTGAAAAACAAGGTGATAAGGTTATAGCCTTTAAAATGAAAAGGAGAAAAGGCTTCCGTAAAAAAATCGGTCACCGTAAATTGTACACAAGAATCAAGATCGAAAGCATTGCTTGATCTAATTAAATACATCAAATAAAAATCCTACGTCATGGCACATAAGAAAGGAGAAGGTAGTGTAAAGAATGGTCGCGATTCACACAGCAAAAGACTTGGTATCAAGATTTTTGGCGGTCAGCCTGCTATTCCAGGGAATATCATTTTACGCCAACGCGGCACGCAATATCACCCCGGCAAAAATGTTGGGCTCGGCAAAGACTTTACAATTTTCGCCACTGTCGACGGTGTTGTTGAGTTTAGAAAAACAAAAAATGACAAGACCTTCGTCTCGGTTAATCCAGTTGTAACTGCCGGATAATCATTGCTTAAAAAAACTTTTTTTTGCAGAATAGGAAAAGTGTTTATACTTTTACCCTGTTATTCATTTTATTAACCATTAAATTCTAAACAAAACGGCAACTGCAAAAAAAGCTGCTCCTAAGAAAGCTGCTAAAAAAGCTGCACCTAAAAAAGCTGCAAAGAAAGCTGCTCCTAAGAAAGCTGCTAAAAAAGCTGCTCCTAAGAAAGCTGCTAAAAAAGCTGCTCCTAAGAAAGCTGCTAAAAAAGCTGCTCCTAAGAAAGCTGCTAAGAAAGCTGCTCCTAAGAAGGCTGCTGCTAAGAAGAAGTAATCTTTCTTCAGAGCAAAAAATACAGGTCCCGCAAATGCGGGACTTTTTTATGCCCCCCTAATCCCCCGTTATGCTTCCTAACTCCGCCATATCAGATATGTTCAGTTTGCTTAGCAAGCTGATGGACATCCACCAGGAAAATAGTTTTAAGTCCAAATCCTATGGAAGTGCTGCCTTTGCCATTGACAAGCTTCCGGAACAGGTTCAGGATATACCAAGAGAGCAACTCTTTAGCCTGAGGGGGATTGGTGAGTCAACTGCCAAAAAGATTATTGAGATTTTAGACACGGGCAAGCTTGGCCAACTTGACGAATTAATCAATAAAACACCAGAAGGTGTTTTTGAAATGTTACAGATCAAGGGCTTGGGACCAAAGAAAATATCAACCATTTGGAAAGAAATGGGCATTGAAACCATTGGTGAATTGCTCTATGCCTGTAACGAAAATCGACTCCTGCTCTACAAAGGCTTTGGAGAAAAAACACAAAACAATGTAGCAGAAGCTATTGAGTTTTATTTAAGAAACCAAGGTCATTTTCTTTTTGCTGAGATTGAAAGCTATGCAGCAGCCTTTCAACAAACACTAAACAATCAGTTTCCTGAAAACAGATTTACATGTTGTGGCGATTTTGCCATGCAGCGCCCGACCATTGAGTCGCTTGATTGGGTAACCGATATCCAGCCTACCCCACTCCTTGATTTTTTAACAGCAAATGCTTTTGCGATTGAGGTCACAGAATCACAAAAGATAAAGGCCCGCGGTAATGAAAATGTAAGTCTTGTTTTTAACCTGACAGCAATTGGTGAATTTCAAAAAGTATTGTTTCGGTTCAATGGATCAGAGGAGTTTATCACAAGTTGGAATGAGCAGTTTCCACTATCACTAAAGAACCCTACTTCAGAAGCCGAAATCTTTAGCCTTGCATCCGTTAATTATATTCCCATTTGTCAACGCGAGAAAAAAGAAATCATAGAAAAAGCAAAAAGCCAAGCACTCCCGGATAGCATTCGCACTGAAGATGTACTCGGCATAATACATAGCCATAGCGACTGGAGCGATGGGAGCAACAAGGTAGAAGATATGGCAAAAGCCTGCATAGACAAGGGTTTTGAATATCTTGTGATCAGCGATCATAGCAAGTCGGCATTCTATGCAAACGGGCTTTCAGAGGAACGTATCAAACAACAACATCTTTACATTGATGAATTAAATATGAAGTTCGCACCATTTAAAATATTCAAGAGTATAGAGAGTGATATCCTTAATGATGGAGCGCTTGACTATTCCAATCAGTTGTTGGGGACATTTGACCTGGTCATTGCATCTGTACACTCCAACCTTAAAATGTCTGAGGAAAAGGCCATGCAGCGCGTGATGGCTGCAATTGAAAATCCATACACCACCATTTTGGGACATCCTACAGGACGACTTTTACTCAGCAGGAAAGGCTACCCAATAAATCATGAAAAAATTATTGATGCATGCATTGCAAATAAAGTGGCCATTGAAATCAATGCACATCCAAGGCGCCTGGATCTTGATTGGAACTGGGTTCATGTAGCTCAGGAGAAAGGAGCTTTATTATCGATTAATCCGGATGCACACAATACTGAAGGGTATAATGACATACGCTATGGTGTTCTTGCTGCACAAAAAGGCGGATTGAAAAAAGAGAATAACCTCTCCAGCTTTAGCTTGGCAAAATTTGAAGAGTACCTTGCTTCCGTGAAAAGATATTGATAAACAAAATGATCAGATGCCCTTCTTGACTTGATCCCAAATCAGGTCCATCTCCTTCAACGTAAGGTCAGTCATGCTTTTCCCGGATTCTTTGACCAATCCTTCCATAGCCTGAAATCGGTTCATGAATTTTTTATTTGTTTTTGCAAGAGCTTGATCCGGATCAACATGTAAAAATCTTGCATAATTGATGATTGAGAAAAACAGATCACCTATCTCCTCTTCCATGTGCTCAACCTGTTGCACAGTTGGCCTACCCGCATCATGAATAGCCACCGCTTCTTTAACCTCTTCCAACTCCTCAATCACTTTATCCCAGACCTGATCTTTATTTTCCCAATCAAATCCAACTTGTTTTACTTTATCCTGAATGCGCATGGCCTGGACCATTGGTGGCAGTGATGTTGGAACTCCGCTGAGTACCGACGATTTACCTTCCTTAAGTTTTAGATTCTCCCAATTGCGCTTCACATCTTCTTGATCCTTCACAACAACATCACCATAGATGTGTGGATGACGACGAATTAATTTAGCAACGATGCCCTCAATAACATCACCAAGCTCAAACTTTTTCTGTTCGTTTGCAATTTTTGTATAGAAGAGAACATGCAAAAGAATATCACCCAACTCCTCTTTTAGTCCATCCCAATCATTTGAAGTTATCGCATCTGCAAGTTCATGACATTCTTCAATGGTCTGCTGTCTCAGTGTATGAATGGTTTGTTTTTTATCCCAAGGACATTTCTCTCGAAGCTCATCAAGAACTGCTTGCAAGTCTGACAACTCGTATTGCTTATTCATATATAAAAAGATTCAAATTTCAGCTGAGGATAGGTATCGAGCAAAGATGTCAAAAAAGACAAGCAGTTTGTACCTTAATTTAAAAAAAGAAGTCGAAATATTCGTTTTTTGAGGTTTAATATACGTATTTGAAGATTTTTATCAAAATAGCCTAGCCTATCTTGAGGTCTTAATTGGTACCTCTTGGGGAGCAATCCCAACCCCATTGGGCATTTACCAGTCGATTCTATAAACGGTGTGATTATGGGAAACATGAACAATTAAAACAAAATAGAAAAAGCTGTGTGCTGGTTTAAATACATTTTGTCATTCTTAATATAAGAATATTATCAATTTGTGTTACTGGTTGCAGATTTTAAAATAATTTTCAATTTATTTGAAAATAGTATGGCGGTCATAACCTATACCGTCTTATTCGGTCTTTAACTTATTTAACTGTTTAATTCAAAAATTATGAGATTACATTCAATGCTAAAGCGAATTTTTGCTTTTGTTGTGTGCTTAGCCAGTTTTCAGTTGGCCATGGCACAAACATCGGTGACCGGAAAGGTTACTGACCAAAGCACTGGTGCACCGGTTCCTAATGTCAGTGTGACTGTCAAAGGATCAAACAGGGGCACTACAACGAATATTAGTGGCGTGTACACCATCTCTCTTCAAACTGGAGATGCAGTGTTGGTTTTCACCAGCGCCGGATATGAAGCTACTGAGGTTGCCATAAACGGCAAATCGACTGTAGATCTTTCATTCGCAACTACAAGCACTAAGCTTTCTGAGGTTGTGGTTGTAGGATATGGTTCACAATCAAAAAAGGATGTTACTGGTGCGGTTGCATCAGTAAAAGGTGAGCAAATACAAAACCTTCCTGTTTCAGGAGCAACACAGGCCTTACAAGGTAGAGCTGCTGGTGTGAACGTAGTACGTAGCAGTGGTAGCCCTGGAAGCCCAGGTTCTATCCGTATTCGTGGTACAGGTACCATCAACAACGCTGAGCCTTTGGTAGTAATTGATGGTATTCCTGCTGGAGACCTTAACTCTGTAAACCCTAACGATATTGCTTCAATAGAAATATTGAAAGATGCATCTGCATCAGCGATATACGGAACTAGGGCAGCAAATGGTGTGGTAATCATCACCACCAAGAGAGGCAACTTTGAGGCACCAATGAAAGTATCTTTGAATACGTATACTGGTACATCTCAAGCGCGCAAGACACTTGATGTTCTTGATGCAGCATCTCTAGCATATTTGAAAAAAGAAAGATATACCAATGATGCACTTCCAGTGATGTCTGAGTGGAATGACGCTAACAATGCAGTGCAGAGGACTGACTGGCAGAACGAATTGTTTGGCAAAGGTATCACAAACAACATCGATCTTACCGTAACGGGTGGATCTGCAAAGTCATCTTTCATGATTTCCGGTGGCATGTATGATGAAAAAGGTATCATCTCAAATGCATACTTCAAACGTTTTAGCTTACGTATTAACTCTGACCACAAGATTGGAAACAGGTTGAAAATTGGACAAAGTCTTCAGTTGACTCGCGCAAACGACAACAGCTTGAACACCCTATCCGCTCAGGATGGATTGATTTGGAGTGCTGTTCGTTTCATGCCTTTCCTTCCAGTTAAAAACAGTGATGGAACTTGGAGTTCATCTCAAGGATCACCAAACCAGTTTGGCGACATCAATAACCCAATTTTCACTGCAAATACAGTAGATTCAAGGAATACCAATACCCGTCTATTGGCAAATGCAAATGCTGAATACGAAATTCTTAAGGGTTTAAAATTGAAAGCAAACTTTGGTCTTGATGGAAGTCATTATCAAGGAAGAAGCTTCGGCATCATCATCAATGATCAAACTCGTGCCAGTGCAAGAAACTCTCTTTCAAAGAGCTTCAATGAATCTTATTCAATATTGGGCGAATATTTCCTTTCATACAGCAAAATGTTTGCAGGCTTGCACAAAATTGATGCGGTTGCAGGGTATACCTCACAAACTTTTGACGGAGATTATTTCTCTGCTTCTAAGCGTGATTTCCCTAATGAAAGCCTTGAGCAACGTTATTTGGATGCAGGGCAAAACCCAGGTGGAATAGGTGGTAACCGTACTTATGACGCACTTCAATCTACATTTGGAAGACTTAACTATGATTTTGACAAACGCTACTTATTGACTGCTACATTCAGGGCAGATGGATCTTCAAAATTTGCACCCGGAAACAGATGGGGTTACTTCCCAGCGTTCTCTGCAGGTTGGAGAATATCCAATGAGAAGTTCTTTGATGTTTCTTTCATCAACGATCTTAAGTTGACTGGTGGATGGGGACAATTGGGTAACCAAAACGTTTCTAGCCTTCAATACCTTGCCTTGATTGGTAATGTTGGTCAATATTCATTTGGCACAAATGATGTAACAGGAACTGCACAAAGAAGATTGCCTAACTATATGATTTCATGGGAAACTGCTGAAATGGCTAACGTAGGTTTGAGTGCAGAAATGTTTAACAGAAGCCTTTCACTTAGTGTAAACTACTTCGACAAGACAACCAATGACATGTTGTTGGCTCCTCCAACAATTGGAACAGTGGGTAGGCTATCAATTCCAGATAAAAACGTAGGTACCCTCAAAAACAGTGGTATTGAAATTGACATGAGCTACAACAACAAGATCGGTCAAGTTTCTTATCGCATCGGTGCCAATGCTTCCTTCATCAAAAACAAAGTAGTTACTTTATTTGATGGTAATTACATCGGAACTTCCCTTTATGGACGTATGGGCCAAGAGATTTCAAGAACATACGAAGGCTTGCCAATCGGTATCTTCTACGGCTGGAAAACAGATGGTCTATATCAAACTGAGCAGGAAATCAGCAGTGATGCCAACATCAGAAATGATGCTAGAAGAACTGATGGTTTGATTCAGCCTGGTGATGTTCGTTTCCTTGATCTCAATGGAGATGGTAAAATCACTGAAGCTGACCGTACAAACATCGGAAGCCCACACCCTAAAATGGTATATGGTTTCAATACCGATTTTAGCTATAAGAATTTTGACCTCACATTATTCTTCTTGGGTAATGCTGGCGTACAACTTTTCAACGCAGACAGAATGCAAGGTATCGATCCAACATACCCATTCAACATGTATGCTGAGACTATGAACCGCTGGACTGGACCTAATTCCAGTAATTCTATTCCTAGAATGACAACAAAGAGAAATAATTTGAACCATAGAACATCTGATTTGTTTATAGAAGATGGAAGTTTCTTGCGTCTGAAAAACCTTTCTTTTGGATATACACTTAACGAAGGTGTTGCCAAGAAAATTGGTGTAAATCGCATCAAATTTTATGTAACCGGCCAAAACGTACTGACATTCACCAAGTACTCTGGATTAGATCCTGAATTGGGTTATGCAAATGATGGCAATAGACAACTAGGTGTTGACTATGCACAATACCCACAATCACGTTCATGGATATTTGGACTTAACGTTACATTTTAACCGATTAAAGAATAGAACATGAAACAAAACAATTTTTACAAAGGACTAATGATCATGCTGACCATCACCATGGTGGGATGCAACAAAGATCTACTCGAATCAACGCCATATGCGCAGGCGACTTCAGCGAACTTCTGGAGAAATTCGGACGATGCAGTATCTGCAGCGAATGCATTGTATCCGTTGCTTGGTGATGAAATGTTTTTCGGACATCCTGAACAAGCTTGGGACATCTGTTCTGATGACCAATGGAGATCTGGTGACTGGGGAAATGAGCAGGCAATTGAAGACTTCACTTTTGATGCAAGCAACGACCAACTTGGTTGGAACTGGTCATTAAAATATGAAGAGATTTCAAGAGCAAATGCGATTATCATTAACGTTCCAGCTATTGATATGGACACCAACCTGAAAAATAGAATTTTAGGTGAGGCCTATTTCATTCGTGGTTTGATGTACTGGCATTTCTACAAGATCTATGGCCAAGTACCAATCATCACAGAAGAAAATGTGATCAGCAATACGTACAATGTACCTAAGGCAACCATGGAAGAAATGGAAGCAAGAATTGAAAGTGATCTAAAAGATGCTGCTGAATTACTTTATGCTCAGAATGATGGTGATAATATCGGCAGACCAACTAAGGGCGCTGCTTGGGGTTATCTTGCGAAGCTTTACCTATATAAGGAAGACTTCCCTAACGCCATCACTTATGGTAATTATGTAATCAATGGTTCATATGATTTGTTGGATAATTTTGGCGACAACTTTAATCCAGATATCGTAGACAACTCTGAGATGTTATTTTCAATTCAGCGTCACCGCGGTTGGACCGAAGAGAACATGGCTACATGGTATTATGCACCAAGGCCTTGGGATGGATGGGGTTTTCAAGAACCAACAGACGACTTGTATAACGAGTTCGAAGAAGGTGACCCTAGACTTCAAGCTACAATGGCTTCTCTCGGAGACATTATCAATCCAGGTCCAGGTGGTGGAGCAGTTGAATATGTTGACGGCCTCAATAATACGGATCACTACTTCAGAAAACATGCTGCTTTCAGATCTGAAGGTGATGGTTTGGATCATGACCTAGACATTCCATTGCTTCGTTCAGCAGATATCTACCTTGTGGTTGCAGAAGCAAAAATCAGAAGCAGCCAAAGTGGCGATGCTGAGATCAATGCAGTTCGTCATCGCGCAGGTTTGGGCAATGTGTCAGGCGCTGACATGACTGATCTTATCCACGAAAGAAGGGTTGAACTTGCTGGTGAAAACGAGCGTCACGCTGACCTTATTCGCTGGGATAAAGCAGGTATTGTTGACATCGTTTCACACTATGCAATTGACAGGGGAATTTGGAAGCCAGGAAGGGTTTTCCAACGTCCTAAGCACTACTATTTCGCACTACCTCAACGTCAGATCGATTTGAGTAATGGCATATTGGTACAAAATCCAAACTACGAATAGTTAGATAGTTTTATACCTAGAAACCGGTACCTTTACTTTACGTTCGTAAATTATTGGTACCGGTTTTTTTATTTACTTTATTCCCATGAATCTTTTAAAATTAGTTAAGCAGCACTTCCCTATATCAATCTCTATTCTAGTATTATTCTCATGCAAATCATCTTCAGAAATCAATTTAGAAGGTGCTTGGAGGCTAGATTCAGTGTATGATTACTACAACGGATTTGCATACACCAATAAAACACCCTACCCCGCTGAGGTTCATGTATATAACCCTGACAGCACATTTCTAAGAAAGGGAATGGGCCATCAGAGCAAATATGTATATGAGGTGAAAAAAAATCTGCTGCTCCTTAAAGACACCACTGGTGTACCAGGGGCTAAGCTGACTATTATTAGAATTGATTCCACGCAACTGGCATTGAAAAAAGAAAAACCTGCTGCTTTTCCTGGAAAAAATCAAGAGCACTTTGAAATTCGTTTCTTCACCAGAATATCACTAGACTCAGTGAAGTAATATTTTTCTTGATGCTCCTGAAAAGTTAAAGATCTCAATTGTTGTTGCATCATCAGGAAATATAAAGTAGCGGCTGCTGCTGGAGAGATATCCAGATCCATAATACAGTTCTTTCTTGAGCTTTGTTCCATTCTTGCGACTGATTATCGCATAGGCCTCATTTGGCTTTGCTGCAATACTATTAATTGTATTCTTACTGATGGCTGAAAAAGCAAGTAACGATTCATTATTTTGAGAAGCAAGCAACAATCTTGTTTTGTTACCCAGCATGAGTTCGGCAAAGCCCTTGCCATCTCCAGAAACAGTAAAGCCAGTTTCCTTTTTCACAAATCCACCGAGACCATCTCCTTTCAAGAAGAGTCCTTGAAAGGCATCATATCTCCCATTAATAACTTCAGCACTATAGTCGTTGCCAACGAGCATGATGTCATCCAAGCCATCTGCATCATAATCACCAATCAAGGATCCAAAGACAGGAGCAAACTGTGCTTCTTTAATCAAAGGAGAAATTTCCCAAGACCCATCAGCCTTGCTTAACAGGATCGAAGTACTAAAAGTATTGGCAATGAACTTTTTAGCATCCTTAAGACTCTCCGTTGAGAACAAATCACCCACAGAGGCATTGGCATAATCCTTGTACAGTAAAAACTTCTTTTTTAAACCTGGCAGCTGCAGCATCAAGTCGTCTTTGGGATGAATCGGATATTCTTTTCCATCTTTTGAGAAGGTGATTACGGCGTTACGGGTTCCGTTGTTTCCAAAGTCGTATGAATATATAATCAGTGGTTGTTGCGAAGAGGTAGTATACCGACTATTTAACCCATGATTTCCGGCAAAATAATCCATTTTGCCATCTTGGTTAATGTCTGCAGCTTGAATGCTGTTCCACCAACCAACCGTATTGCCCAATTTCAATTCTTCGGTTGCATTGCGCAACGTTTTTCCAGTATTGAGAAAAACTGTGATGGGCATCCACTCCCCTACAACAATCAAATCAGGAAGGTTGTCGTTGTTTGCATCAGACCATATTGCTGCGTTCACGATACCAATGTTGCTTAGGCCAGGCGCCTTGGATTGTGTAACATCAATAAAGCGTCCACCTTCATTTTGTAACAACTGACTATACCCAGGCTCAGGATAATGTTGAGGCCTGATTCTTCCACCCACAAAAAGATCAAGATCACCATCTGCATCAAAGTCGCTGGCCGTAACGCAGGACCCACTTGAAAATATTTTTGGCAGTGCCTGTCTATTTATTGTAAAGACTCCCTTTCCATCATTGAAATACAACCGATCCTGATAATACTGAGCGCCATCGGCAAATTCATTTCCACCACTGACTACATACAAGTCGAGGTCATTGTCATTGTCCGCATCAAAAAACAATGCCCCCATATCTTCCTCATACTTGGTTCCAAGATCCAAAGGCCGAGCGTTGAACCTCCCACCTGATTGTTGATAATAGATTAGCCCAGATTGGTTGTATGCACCTCCGACAAAGAAATCATCCCTGCCATCACCATTCACATCGCCTACGGCGATTCCAGCCCCCCCCATTGAAAATTTGTGAGGTATGAGGGGCTGGATATTAAAATCGGTATAGGGTGTCTCTTTGTGACTGTAATCAATCCCAAGAGCAGTATTTGCCTGAACCCATAAAGGAGCAAGCTGCTTATTTGAAACAGGAGCTGAAGCGTTGCTTGCTGAATAATCGAGCTGAAGCAATTGATTTGGCTTAACTCCCAGCATAGTTTGTGAATTGCCATCAGGCCATACTATGCGCAATGAATCAACCTGATTGCTTTTCCCTAATCCAAGATGCACATACTCTTCTACAGTGGATTGATATCCCCTCACATTGTGGTGTTCTTGATAGAGCACCTGACCATTTGAATATGCGGTGATTTTTGAACCATAGCCATTGATATTACCCGAGGGACCCTTCAAGGACAATTTCAGGTAATTATTTTTGTAGAGGGTGTCGGCATTGTTCTTGTATAAGAAAGCAGGTATTCCCGTATTGGTGACCACCACATCAAGATCGCCATCGTTATCAAAATCAGCATAGGCTGCCCCAGAAGAATATGAATTTTGGGTGAAGCCCCAATCTGCAGAAGCATTCTTAAAGGTCAGGTCCTTATTATTTTGAAAAACAAAATTGTTGAGCAATGCGCCATCGAGCTTTTTCAATGCATCAAGCATTTTTTTGCTTTTTGAATTGTCTTGAATGTTTTGAGAAAACTCCTGTGCACGATAATTGATAAAATCACGGTTGGTGATATCACGGGGATAGCCATTGGTTATCATGAGGTCTTTCCAACCATCGTTATCAAAATCTGCAAACAATGGGCTCCAACTCCAGTCTGTAGCATCAACCCCAGCAAGCATAGCGATATCACTAAAACGAGGTTCCCCATTAATATCCAGCCCCTGATTCAGTTGAAGCGTATTGCGCATGTACTGTGGCTGGTACCCATATTGAATTTCTGAACGATAACGGTCGTGGTTGGTTGCACCAAACATCATTTTTTTTCTGTAGTTATCCGGCGGCAGCATATCAACCTCTACAATATCAAGATGTCCATCATTATTAAAATCTGAAACATCGTTACCCATCGCTGAATAACTTGTATGCTTGAATGCAGATGCAGCCTGGTCTGTGAAGGTTCCGTCCTTGTTATTGATATAAAGCAGGTCGTTAGAGACATAATCATTGGAAACAAAAATATCAGGCCAGCCATCCTGATTAAGATCACAAACAGAAACCCCCAAGCCATAGCCCTCTTTCAAGATGCCTGCTTGCCGAGATACATTGGTGAATGTTTGATTTCCATTGTTGCGGTATAAACGATCCGTGTTGATCATTTCACCATTAAGCCGTTTGGGTCTGATTACATTGGGGCCAAGATCATCCATGATGTTGGTGAGCAAATACATATCAAGGTCATTGTCTTTATCATAATCAAAAAATACCGCTTGCACACTATGTCCAGAGTCAGCCACCCCATATTGAACAGCCTGATCAGTGAATGTATTGTTGCCATTGTTGATGTACAAAGCATTTGCTCTTTTCTCAATCGGATTGGGACCAGCAAAACAGAGATAAATGTCTGCAAAGCCATCTTGGTTGATATCTACAATTGAAACTCCCGTAGCCCATTTGCCAAGGGTATTGATACCAGAGGAATCAGTGATATCTTCAAAAGTGAAATTCCCTTTATTGAGATAGAGCCTGCTCTTGCCCATGTTGGAGGAAAAGAAAATATCCTGTAAGCCATCCTTATTGAAGTCGCCCACCCCTACACCGGCCCCATTGTAGAAGTACTCAAAAGTGAGGATGTTCAGGTTCTCGTCTTCGATAATTTCATTGGTGAAATCTATTCCCGACTGCTCAGCAGGGATCAATTCAAATAAGGTGGCCTTGTCATTTTTACTGGTGCAGCTAAGAAAAAAAACAACAGCAATAAGTACCAATTCAAGACGGAATCTATTGAAAATCATAGTAGATCGTTGGCAATTTTATCTAAGTTAACCAATTCGCTTATTCCAAAAATTGCCAACCGCATTTTGAGGTTTTTTATGCGGATTTACAGGGTTCATAGCAGTATTACAACAATATCTTTATCAGGATGACTGATGTCATGATAATAAGCACTAATTTTCTTTAAAACATTTAAACATGGACTCTCGCCGCAAGTTTCTCAGGAATTCTTTCATGATCGCAGGATCAGCAAGCCTGCCGATAGATTCAATTGCAAATGAAACAACAAAGCTAGACAAAGCCTTGCCCCCTGTTGCAGAAATACCTACTGGGTTCAAGAATACGTACATCAAAAATATATTTGTTACTGAAAACGAGTTTAGGAACGCTAAGCCATCGGTGGTTCCTGCACCAAGTTTTCAGCAAGCCAAAGAGATTCTCCCGGTACCTTATTGGAACGGAAACCCCGGAGCCATTGACATGTATTGGAAGGCATGGGAGATGGCATTTAAAAATATCAAAAGTCCAGCGCCAACATCAGGCTTTACAGCTTCGTATCTGGACACAGCCTATAATGGAAATATTTTCATGTGGGATTCCACCTTCATCACCATGTTTGCCCGATATGGCAATAAGGCATATCCTTTTCAGCAGACCCTAGATAACTTTTACGCCAAGCAACACCCCGATGGATTCATCTGTAGGGAAATATGGGGAGAGAGTGGCGAAGATTGTTTTCACCGCTACGATCCAACAAGCACTGGGCCCAACATCATTCCTTGGAGTGAATTGGAGTATTTCAAACAATTTGGAGACCTCAGCAGGATACATAAAATTTTCCCTGTGCTCTGCGGATACTATCAGTGGTTGAAACTTAACCGCACATGGCAGGATGGATCTTACTGGACTTCAGGATGGGGTGCAGGAATGGACAACCAGCCACGTGTAAAAAAAGAATACAACCAGATTTATTCTCATGGGCACATGACCTGGCTTGATGCTTGTTTGCAACAATTGTTTGTTGCAAAAATTATTGTAGACTTCGGCTTCCATGTAGAAAGATGGCAGGAGATAGAAGACATTGAAGAGGAAACTACATTTCTTAAGAAATACATCAAAGAACAACTTTGGGATCCTAAAACAAATTTTCTGTACGACAAATATGCAGATGGTAGCTTAGGAACGTTTAAAAGTATTGGTGCTTATTGGGCACTATGGTCTGATATTCTTGAGCCTGAAGAACTCAAGAAATTTGCAGCGCACCTTAGCGATACAAATACCTTTGCCAGGAAGCATCCTATCCCATCCATGCCTGCGAACCACGAAAAGTACCAGGCAGATGGCAGGTACTGGCAAGGCGGCGTTTGGGCCCCTACCAATTACATGGTCATTGCAGGATTAAGAAAGAACAAGATGCATAAACAGGCCTTTGATTTGGCCATCAAGCACCACCAGCAAGTAATGCAGGTGTTTAAAGACACTGGCACGTTTTGGGAATACTATGCACCCGAAGCTGTAACACCAGGACTTCTTGCCAGACCAGATTTTGTAGGATGGACCGGATTGGTACCGATCTCGATTCTTTTTGAATGCATCATTGGAATCAATACCAACCTCCAAGACAAAACCATTACCTGGGATGTTCGCCTGTTGGAAGAACATGGTATTGACCGCTATCCAATTGGAGAAAACGGAATGCTCTCCTTTAAAGCTGCAACAAGAACTAATGAAAAGCAGAAGCCAGAGTTGACCATTCAATCCAACATGGCAATGAAATTAAATTTGTCATGGGCAGGAGGTTCACAGAGCTATGATATAAAGATCGGATCAAACAAGTTTTGATTTGATAACATAGGGAATGCAATGTTGAGTTGGTTAGCTGGTTAGTTGGTTGATTGGTTGGTTAGCTGGTTAGTTGTAGTTACCTCAACGACTAAACAACTCAACCTCTCTCAACCTTTCCTCAATAATCTTTTCACAACAAGCTGTCCAACTTTAGCGCCAGCAACATTTCCAGAATCAAGGTCAAATCGATAATGGATTCCGCCATATAATCTGGAGATGCTGGCTTCCTGCGCAGCTTTTCGAAATGATTTTATTTCACGATTTGCTATTCCGAATTCCAACAGTGAAGTGTCTGTAAACGACATCTCATCTCCAAAAAAAGAGGTCATCACCTCAGCTGCAGCAGCAGAAATGGTAGAATGTCCACTTGTATAGGAAGGGAAAGGTGGCGTTTCAATATATGGCCGCCACTCGATTGCAATATATTTATTGATTGCAGATTCAGGACGTATATAATTGGATCTAAACTTTTCGTCCCAGCAACTGATGAATGCATCAAATAAGGCGATGGCGGTATAGGTATATGCAGAAACGGTTGTAGGGAAGTCAGCCCCAGCCCTATTGGCAGCAATGCCAACAATATTCATCCAGTGGCCAGCAGGAGAGAATTTTTTTGAGGCAAACATGACATGGCCAACAACATTCATCTTAAAAGGATTGTCATCCCAAAAAGCTGCAACATGCTTTTGTTCAGCATTGAGGGAGTCAACAATTGTCTTGACTTCCATCAGCGAATTAAAATATACCGAACCCTTGTCTAGCGAGAAGACTGGAGGTGCTCCAGGTTTACACTGAGACGCGGAATCAAGCACAAAAGGCCTAATCTCACGCCAGTGAGGCTCCAGTGCGGATGCATACATCTGTGGTGTTGGCACCCACCTGCCAATGGAATTTGTTACCTCATAGCGCGACGCACTTCTTGTTTGCGCATAGTTGTCGGATTTGCTCCATCGCAATACGGCATTGCCGATTGAGTCTGAAAAGATCATGCTGGCCTTAACTACCTCACTTGAAACCCCAAGACTATCAGCTTTTTCTAAGATTTCTTCATAAAAGCCCATCATACTACCCTCTGGGAAAGTAACTGCATTACCCACTTTGATGCAAGCAAGAATGGCAGCAAGCGAATAATCGATTTGATCAGGCGATATTGGTTTTGGCATAGCCGGCATGTGCTTGATCCTGCCAGACAGGCTCAACAAGGAACTATCTCCAGCGGCCATACATTCATAGGCTGCAATATTTGCATATGCATAGTTGCGGGCCGCAATCATGGGAGGAAAATTGTTCTCAAGAACAACATCATTTAGCTTCTTGACAGTTTTATTATACAGATAAGGGTCATCAAAAGGGGAACCCTGCTGTACTTGTTGAGTACATGAAAACAAGAAAGCCAATCCACAGAAAAAAGTTAGTCTACCCATGATAATTATTAATCAATCTCATATAATAACCGCGTTCAAAAATAACCCTTTTAACCGTGCCCTGGAGATCAAATGGACTAAAAGGGCCTTTTGGCAGGGAAAAAATCAAAAACTAATGAAGCCGGCTGCTTGTTATTTATCGAACTTCCTTTAATTTGGGTAACGCAAATGCAACAGAATTCACCCATAAAAATCATTTTACTGTTTGACATCTCTGAACAGTACGGTCAAAACCTGATGATGGGAATTGTTCGTTATTTTAAAGAAAACAGCAATGCACTATTTTGCAAGGTGCCATTTTATTATAGAGAGACACTCGGCGTTAACGGCATCATCAGCTTTGCAAAAGAATGGGGTGCTCAGGGAATGATTGCACAAATAAAAAACAAAAGAGACGCCAAGAAAATAAAAGACGCCGGCATTCATCTGATTACTGAAGATTTTCATGAGCGTTTCGACGGGTTTCCAAACATAACAGGCGGCTATTTCCAGACCGGACAAATGGGTGCAGAATATTTTGTAAACAAAGGTTTTAAAAATTTTGCTTTCTACGGTTATAAAAATATCGTTTGGTCAAGAGAAAGATCGATTGGCTTCGAAAGTTATTTAAAGGAGAGGTCCTTTGAGGTTTTTTATTTCAATCATGAAGATGATGCCCAAATAACTGACCTATGGCATTACAAACCTTCCGCGCTCAGCATGTGGCTTCAACAATTGCCAAAGCCTATAGCCATTATGGCTTGTGATGATGGCAGAGGCCAGCATATTACAGAAGCATGCAAGCATACCAATATTAGAATACCTCAGGATGTTATCGTTCTCGGAGTTGATAACGATGAACTAAGCTGTAATCTTTCAGACCCGCCATTGTCAAGCATCACATTGGATACAGAAAAAGGAGGTTACGAAGCAGGTAGACTGATGGAATCAATGATCATGGGCAAGGTCGATAAACCAAGCAATGTACTTGTACTGCCTACCTATATCGTCACCAGGCAATCAACTGATATTGCTGCCGTAAACGATGAATGCATATCAAAGGCCCTGACCTTCATTCATAATAACTTAGACAGCGACATCAACGTTACTGATGTGTTGGCACAAGTTGCCATACCGAGAAGATCATTAGAGAAAAAATTTCTTCAGGTCACTGGATCAAGCATCTATAAATACATCAGCAAATTAAGAATGCAAAAATTCTCTGAGCATCTCCTTAAAACAGACAAGCGAATTTCTGAAATCGCATACGAGTCAGGACTTAACTTTACGAACAATGTAGCGCGACAGTTTAAGCAGATTCACGGCTGTACTCCAGGTGAGTATAGGAAGAAGCATCTACCAGGAAAATAACTTTATACCATTATCTATGAGGCTAAGGCAAGATCTGATCGCTGCAACGCGCAGCAAACGCACAAATGTTTTCATTTCATGCTTCATGCTAATGTTGATGGCCGCTGCTTGTTCTAATAATCAAGGGCATAGCGACTGGAAAGTCACAGGAAGTTCCAAGGAAAACATTCGTTATTCCTCACTCACCCAAATTGATACTTCCAATGTAGATCAATTGGAAGTGGCCTGGGTATATCGATCAGAGGGGGGCGACAGTACTAAGTTTGGTCCAATGCAATGCAATCCGATTGTTGTAGATAATATGCTATATGCAGTATCTCCAAAACTAAAAGTCTTTGCACTTGATGCATCAACAGGAAAAGAGATTTGGCATTTTGACCCAGCCGACTCAGTTCAAAATAAAACATGGCACAGAAATGGCGTAAATCAAAACAGGGGTGTTGCTTATTGGGAAGAAGAGAAAGATAAGCGAATTTTTTTTACTGCTGGATCGGTTGCCTACTCCATAGATGCATTAACAGGTAAGCTGATAAAATCTTTTGGGAAAGATGGTGGCATCAATTTAAATGAAGGATTAGATAGGCCAGACTCAACTGTATTTGTAGCGCCGACCTCACCAGTAATGGTCTATAAGAATTTATTTATTCTTAGCGGATTGGTAGGCGATGAAACACCTGGGCATATCCGCGCCTTTGATGTTAAAACAGGAAAACAACAATGGATCTTTCACACCATTCCCTACCCTAGTGAACCCGGATATGAAAGCTGGCAAGACAGCACAGCTTATAAATATTATGGGTCTACAAACAGCTGGGGCGGATTTAGCTTAGACGAAAAAAGAGGAATTCTCTTCGCCCCTACTGGAAATCCAACCAATGATTTTTATGGTGGACAACGACTGGGCAATGGTTTATACGGCAATTGTTTGTTGGCACTGAACGCCGAAACGGGGAAGCTCATCTGGCACTTTCAAACTGTGCATCATGATGTGTGGGACATGGATGTTCCAACACCCGCCGTGCTGATTACTGTAAATAAAGATGGAAAGAAAATTGATGCTGTAGCACAGACTACAAAAACCGGAATGGTTTTCATGTTTGAACGAGAGACTGGCAAGCCAATCTATCCGATAGAGGAAAGGCCTGTACAGACGAATACATCACTGGTCAATGAAATACTTTCTTCAACACAACCTTTTCCAGTATTGCCTAAACCATTTGCAAGGCAAACAATCACGGAGAATGAATTGAATACGATCACAACCGACAGCATTGAATTAACAGATCTTAAAAGAAGATTCAGGACCTACCGCTCTGGAACGATTTATACCCCACCATCAGTAGAAGGCACAGTGATCCTTCCCGGATACGATGGCGGCGGCGAGTGGGGCGGTCCATCTGTTGATCCAGAAACAAATATCCTTTATGTCAATTCCAATGAGATGGCCTGGGTATTGAATATGGTTGAGAACAAAAGCGAGAAAGACAAGATCAACACGATGCTTCAGGCAGGAACTGCATTGTATGCTCAACACTGCAGAGGCTGTCATGGCACCAATCTTCAGGGCTCAGGAAACTATCCCTCCATCGTTCATGCAGAAAAGAAATACAGTAAGGAAAAATTCATTGAATTGCTCACAACAGGAAGAAGAATGATGCCAGGGTTCAACAATTTGAGCAAGGAAGAAAAAAATGCTATTGCAAGTTATGTTTTGAATATAAAAGAGGAGCAGCACCTGATATACAGCAGCAGCGAAAAACCGAAGGTTGGTCCACCTACCCCACTTTACGGCTTTACCGGGTACAATAAATTTTTAACCAGGGATGGTTATCCAGCAATCAATCCACCATGGGGAACATTAAATGCCATCAACCTGAACACCGGCGAGTTTTTGTGGAAGATACCTTTTGGAGAATTTGAGGAATTAAAAAACAAGGGGATTCCTACTACCGGCAGAGAGAACTATGGAGGATCTGTGGTTACTGCAGGAGGCATACTCTTTATAGCAGCAACAGCAGATGGAAAGTTCAGGGCATTTAACAAGGCAACTGGCAAATTAATTTGGGAAACGGACCTCCCCGCACCAGGAGTGGCAACACCGTCGGTGTACTCTATAAATGGCAAACAATATGTAGTTATTGCTTGTGGAGGATCGAAGTGGGGAGGTAAAAGAAATGATAGTTATGTAGCATTTTCATTGCCTAAAAAATCTTAGTTTTGCGGTCCCTGCCCAGGTGGCGAACCTGCCTGCCGGCAGGCAGGATTGGTAGACGCAATAAATGAGATCTTTGGAATATACTGTTTATGCAATAAGAAGCTTAAATAGAAATTATATTTACGTTGGTATGACTACTAATCTTGAAAGAAGATTAAAAGAACATAACAATTGTGAAAACAAGTCGACTAAAGCTTATGCGCCCTTCACTTTAATTTATTCTGAAAGATTCGAGACAAGAATACTTGCTCGTCAAAAAGAAAAATATCTAAAAAGTGGCGTTGGGAAATCTTTCCTAAAAAGCTTGACTTCACACTAGCCCAGGTGGCGAACCTGCCTGCCGGCAGGCAGGATTGGTAGACGAGTTAAATGAGACCATTGGAATATACACTAGCCCAGGTGGCGAAATTGGTAGACGCACTACCTTGAGGTGGTAGCGCTGGAAACGGCGTGCTGGTTCGAATCCAGTCTTGGGCACAATGCCCTTTCAGCGAAGCTGAGAGGGCATTTTTGTTTGTGAAGGTGGCGAGTATATGCAAGGTTGAGAAAGTTGAGAGAGTTGAGGAATTGGCTGTATCACTCGTCCCTAGTCCCTTTGATTGGCAGGTCTTGGGCACTGATATTTTAGAAAATAATAATGGCCCTTGGAAAAAATATCCGGCGACCATTGTTATTACATGATTATTGTAAATTCTCAAGATCGTCTAAGTCTTTGGATCGACCAGCTTTTCTTTTTGCTGCAATCAGGTCATTTTTATGAATCACTCTGATATTTAGTTCATCATCTTTAAATATGATGGATCTGTCAAATACCTCTTGAAAATTAAATCCCTCGATACTAATCATTAAATCTATTGCAACAGGGGGGACACCAAAAGTAAAAACATCCCAATTAGGATGATGCAGGAAGTTTTCTTCTGTCATATCGAAAAAAGGCATACCAAATTCTTCAAAGGCATTCTTTATTTTTAAATAATTATCTTTTGATCTCTCAACCCATAAATCCATGTCACCTGTAGTTCGAGAGTAACCATGAAGAATAACGGAATATCCACCAACAAGAATATACCTTACTTGATTATTATTAAGGGCAGCAATAAAATCACGGAAATCGGAATTTAATATATTGCCCATTAAGATGAAATTGATCTAGCTGAAAATTTTGTACGATCCATTTTTGGGGGGCTGTTCAAATCGAAATTATACGCAATACTGTTCAGATAAGCAGCAACTTTTAACCGATCCTGCCATGACAATTTTTTATAGTAAGAAGCATGGTTGGATGCTTCTTTCAAGGTTTGGGCTTTAAATGCAGTTCTGTCTAGTCGGAAACTGTTCATATTCAAATGTAAAATATTCTCAATTCTTTGCCTAATATTCCAAGAACGATTTGAAATCATTAAATATTTCTTTCGAACTTACTCTCGCAAAGGACACGACTAAAAGTCCCCTCGTAAGACATTTGGATCACCGCAGGTAATCCAGCTTGGGCACAAGCCCTTTTAAACTCTAGAAGGGTTTTTTATTTGGCAATATCAATCTTCACTTTCTTATTTTTTAGCCGCTCTTCTTTAATGAGCTGTAAAGCTGCACCTGCATTTGATTTTCGGACTGCAACAAAAGAAAAAAAATCTTTGACTTCAATCAATCCAATATCTTCTTTTTTTAACCGTCCCTTATTTGTAAGAAAACCTACAATATCAATTTTGTTTACCTTGTTCTTCTTGCCTGCACTAACATAGAAAGTAGTCCAGATAGGTTTATCAGGCAATGAGACTTGAGCAGGCAATTCAATTTCTATCGGATCTGGCTGGATGTATGGTGGAATTGTTTCGTGTGGGGCAAGCAATAAAATAGCTGTTCCACTGGCTTCCATTCGTGCAGTGCGACCGTTGCGATGGATAAAAGATTCTTGACTTGAGGGCAACTGAAAATGGACAATATAACGGATGTTTGGAATGTCTAAACCACGGGCTGCAAGGTCAGTTGTAACCAACAGATTTGAACTGCCATTTCTGAATTTGCACAGTGCAATATCACGCTCATCCTGTTCCATTGCTCCATGATAAAATACATTCACAATGCCCTTCTCTTTGAGAAATTTACTGACTTGCTCAACATTTTCCCTTTGGTTACAAAAGACAATGGTTGAACGATTGCCCAAAGAACAAATAAGGTTAAATAGGGTATTTGATTTGTCTGTATCAGCACTTCGAAGAATTTGAACTGCCAATGCCTCGGATTTCTTCCCTGATAGAAAATTGATTTCAATTGGATTTTTCAAGCCAACAAATGCTGGTATTTCTGCTGCCTCTGTTGCAGAAGTCAGCATGCGTTTCTTAAGTGCAGCAAGCGATTTAACGATGAATGACATTTCAGCTTCAAAACCCTGTTCCAGTGATTTATCAAATTCATCCAACACCAGGGTTTCGATATGATTTGTAACGATATTGCCTCTTCTGATATGGTCGGCAATTCTACCCGGGGTTCCAACTATCACCGACGGAGCCTGCTTTAGATTGTTTTCCTCTGTTTCCCTTAAATGCCCACCATAACAACAAGTAATCTTGAATCCGGTCGCCATGTTCTTAAACACTTGTTCAATCTGCAAAGCAAGCTCACGAGAGGATACTACGATTAATGCCTGACAAACAGGTTTGGCTTTATTCAACAATTGCGCAACAGGAAGCAAAAAAGCCAAGGTCTTTCCTGAGCCTGTATCTGCCAACAAAACAACGTCATCATTTGATACATTAGCCTCTAATGATGCCTGTTGCATTGCATTCAAGGCCTTGATTTTTAAATGAGAGAGCGCATCAGCAATAGAAAAAGAGGTTGGAGGCATGGTCTAAAAGTACATCAAACTACATTAGCATTGGTCTTCTTTGACCAGCAGTTTCTGTAAACTCCCCAACACATAAAATTTTACTTATCAGCTGAAAGAGTTGAGAGAGGTTGGGGGAAATACAAGGTTGAAGGGGTTGAAGCGGTTTAAGGGGTTGAAGATTAAAAATATATTTCTTCAACTGCTTCAACCGCTTAAACCACTTCAACTTCCTCAAGAAATCACCCCACTACCACCCATCAACTTCATTTTTGAACTATCTTAGCTTCATGCAAAAGAACAATAACGCCAAGCCTACTTGGGCATATAATTCAAACTATCCTGGCATCGATGACCTGATCAAAAAAGCAAAATGCCGGATGCCGCGCTTTGCCTTTGAGTACCTTGATGGCGGATGCAACGAGGATGTGAACTTGCACAAGAATACAGATGAGCTAAGAAAGGTTGAATTGCTTCCTTATTACCTGAGTGAACATACTGGGTCTGAGCTTTCCACAGAATTGTTTGGACATACCTATGATGCTCCCTTTGGAGTCTCCCCTATTGGCTTGCAGGGATTGATCTGGCCAAACTCGCCTGAGATCCTGGCCAAGGCTGCGGTAAAACATAATCTTCCTTTTATACTGAGTACCGTTACCACTTCGAGCATTGAACGAATTGCAAAAATTACTGACGGCAAAGCATGGTACCAGCTGTATCATCCTGCAGAAAATTCTTTGAGGGATGATATCCTCGATCGATTGGAAGCGTCGGGATACGATGTGTTGGTTTTGCTTTGTGATGTTCCATCATTCGGGTTTCGTCCGCGTGACATACGCAACGGATTGGCCATGCCACCAAAGATGACAGTGAAAAATATATTGCAGGTAATGGGTAAGCCAACATGGGGGTTAAAAACACTATATCATGGTATCCCTGAATTTGCTACACTAAAACCCTACATGCCCAAAGGACTGAACATGAGTCAGCTTGGTCAGTTCATGAACCGCACTTTCTCGGGCAGACTGAACGCTGAAAAGATCGCGCCCATCCGTGATAAATGGAAAGGTAAGATCATTCTTAAAGGTTGTGCTACTGTTGAGGATGCAGACATGGCGGTTGCAATGGGTATAGACGGATTACTAGTTTCAAACCATGGAGGCCGACAGATAGATGCTGGACAATCAGCCATCAAATCACTCGGACCAATTGCAGATAAGTATAAGGGTAAGATAAAAGTTATGATGGACAGCGGTATTAGAACCGGACCGGATATTGCCCGCACAATGGCCTCTGGTGCAGACTTCACATTCCTAGGACGATCATTCATGTATGCTGTTGCAGCACTCGGTGATGAAGGTGCTGATCACATGATGGGCATGCTTAAAACACAGCTTTATCAGGTCATGGACCAAGTATGTTGCAAGCGTGTGGAAGATTTGCCGAAGCATTTGGTGCGCTAATAAAGTTGAAGAAAGTTAAAAAAGAAAACAGCCCATGGCTACATTCATCGTGACTCCACCAGGAACAGAGATGTCAGGAAAAATATCCCATAATATTTCCCCGTATACGAGTATTTTATTCATAAATTGGAATTAGAAAAACAGATATCCCCCACTGCATTGCAGTAATTCGTTTAGCCTTAAAAACAAATTAGGACAATAAGCTTTAACAATAAGATCGAAAATTAAAAAAAATCAAAAATCTGTTTTAAAATCAATAGATCCTTTTAATTTAGTATTGCCAGGTTGCTCGGCTAGGTATAATATTCGAATTATTAATAAATGCGAGTTATGCAAACTAACAACAAAATGATCCTCGTGTTTTTCTGTCTCATGGTCATTTGGAGCTGTGAAAAGAAAGATATTGAGACACCAAAGGAAGAGGAAAATGAAATTGTAGATTCAAAGAAAATAATGGCTGGGGTATTGGCTACTGTCAACAACAATACTTTTACATCAGCTGTAGAGGCTACTGATACAGTCAATCTTTTAGACCCTAATGCTGTTGATGTTAATCAGCCAACACCTTATTATGCAACATATGGTTCAAATGATTCTTCCCTGATTATTTTAGCCGACGGCCGATTGGCTGACAACCCGGATTCGACAAGATTTGCACAAATTTTGCTTTGGGTTACGCGTTTTAAAGGGGCGGACACATACAACATTGAGGATTATTCAAGCTTTTGTTCTTTTTCAATTGTTGATTCCTTATACAACCTGAGACAGTTCGTTAGTAGTGGCCCCAATGGCAATGTTACAATAAGCTATTTTGATACTGCAGCCAATACCATCAGTGGTTCTTTTGAGTTCAACGCAATCTCCAATGACAGTATTCTGGTTGTAAAAAACGGGGTTTTCAATTCGGTTAAAATAAACCGATAATTTATTCTCAGCTTGAGATTTTAATTGGTTATTGCGAAGGAGTAGGAGTATCAAATTATTTCGCACAGCCCAAATCGAAAGGATTCAAATTCAATTTTGCACAAACGCCCTAGCAACAAAGATGTTTTGTTGACGCAACTATTTGCTCAACTGAATCCTAAACGTGGTTCCATGTTCAGCATCTGAATGCTTTACAAAAAGCTGCCCATCATGATACTCCTCAATAATGCGTTTAGAAAGGGTAAGTCCTAATCCCCACCCTCTTTTTTTTGTGGTGAACCCCGGAGTAAAAATTTGATGCCCTCTCCATTCGGGAATTCCTTTTCCCGTGTCGGAAACATCAATAAAAACTTCTTTTTCATTATCAAAAATGACTACTTCAACGCTACCCTTCCCTTCCGTGGCGTCTAATGCATTTTTCAAAAGATTTTCAACAACCCATTCCACTAGCGGTGCGGAAATGTTTAGATTAAGTTGTTCTTGACTGGCAACCCGAAAAACAATCTTGGTTTTTTCAGAGGCCCGTTTTTTAATATAATCAACCGCATGAGAAACAAGATCAACCAGATTGCATGATTCCTTTTTGGGCTTACCGCCAATCATGCTAAAGCGATCAGCAATCAACTTCAAACGCTGGATATCTTTTTCCATTTCAGGTAAAACCAATTTAGCGTCTTGCCCTTGATTCAGCACCTCTATCCACCCCGAAAGCGCAGAGATGGGTGTTCCCAGCTGATGAGCAGTTTCTTTTGCTAGTCCAGCCCAAAGATGATTTTGAGCAGACCGGTGTTGATTTCGAATAGATACCAACATCAGAATCGTAAACAGCATAACTATGAGGAGCTGAACCAGCGGGAAATAACGGATTTGTATTAGCAGGGTAGATTCACCATAATAATATCTATTGAACTTTTTTCCATCAGCATCCAGATAAGTGGTGATGAAGGCGCCCTTTCTGCGATAGGAAGAAACAAGTTCATTTAAGTGATTTTTATCTTGGGCCACCTTGAGCGTATCGATATTGGTATAGCTCATCACACTATCACGCTCGTCTGTTTCAATTACAGGAATAGTTTGTTGCTCTGCGACAATGATAGAGGACAAGGAAAGATTTTCAGTTCCTGAGGATTGTAGAATCATTTGTTGTGCCGCAACCCACTCCTCCACTTTCTTTCTTTCCCGTTCAGATATTTTGTTGGACAAAGCATTTGAATAGAAGAATGTTCCGACAACGATGATAACCGCGATCAGAGACATGAACAACTTCCAAGAATTCGGCTTATTTGGCATGAGAAATGAAAATCTACCACTATTTGTGGGATTACAGCAAAAATGACCATTTATGTTGTGCTTCCAAATTATTTTAGTCGATTAATCTTAATTTTGAACGGAGATGCATGAAATAAACAATCAACCAACAGTAGCCGTGGTCATTCTAAACTGGAATGGCAGAAAATATCTTGAGCAGTTCCTTCCAAGTGTTTTGGCCTCTACGTATAAGAATCTCGTTATTTATGTTGCAGACAACGGGTCAACAGACGACTCAGTTTCATATTTAAATGGGCAATACCCTGCGATCAAAATTCTCTCATATTATACAAACGAGGGGTTTGCAGGTGGATATAATCGAGCCTTGAAGGAAGTGGATGAAGAATACCTGGTTCTCCTCAATTCAGACATTGAAGTTACTCCAGGCTGGCTTGAGCCCGTTGTTGACCTATTCTGCCGCCATCCAGACCTTGCCGCTATTCAGCCTAAAATATTGGACTACAACAACAAAGCATATTTTGAATATGCCGGTGCTGCAGGTGGCTGGATTGATCGATTTGGATATCCATTTTCAAAAGGCCGCATATTTGACATCCTTGAGAAAGACGAGAGGCAATATGATACACCAACAGAAATATTTTGGGCTTCAGGAGCATCAATGATCATAAAGAAATCTGTATTCAATGAAGTGGGTGGGTTTGACCCCTTCTTTTTCGCCCATCAAGAGGAAATTGATGTATGCTGGAGAATCCACCTTGCTGGGTACAAGATCATGTCATGCCCTTCATCAGTGGTATACCACATAGGAGGTGGCACTTTAGCCAAGGACAATCCCAATAAAATATTTCTAAACTTCAGGAACAACCTGATTATGTTATGGAAAAACCTTTCAGGGTTTGAGGCCATCTATGTATTGTTAGTTAGGTTTCTACTTGATGCCATCAGTGCCTGGAAAAACTTAATCGTTGGCAAATACCCTTATTTTATTGAGGTAGCCAAGGCACATATGGGATTCATGGGCTGGCTCATCTCAGGCAAAAGTCAGTCTGTATACCCAGTCAAAAGATTTGGCCCAGTAAAAGGAATCTATAAAGGAAGTGTTGTTTGGCAGCACTTTATATTGGGCAAAAACAAGTTTTCTGAAATTATTCCTGAGAGTAATTGAAATATACCCTTGATTGTTTATTTTTGCCCAGCAAAACAAGGATATGCAAAATAATACGACTGAAACAGCAGAAAAGAATGATTTTGGAAGAAATTGGGTGATTTCATCACGTTTCTTATTTCATATACAACTCTTCGCCATCGTGGCATTTGTATTGGGTGGATGCTATGGTTTGTACAGCATGCGCTATAAGGGCAAACCAAAAGTTGAAGTTCCTGAAAGCACACTCTATACTCCAAAATACAATTAAGAAAATTGTATTTTGAATAGTTTCTTTCGTTATTTTTGCACCCCTATTGTTCTTTAATTAATGCGGAAGTAGCTCAGCTGGTAGAGCACAACCTTGCCAAGGTTGGGGTCGCGGGTTCGAATCTCGTCTTCCGCTCAAAAAATTCCATCTCCTGATGGAATTTTTCATTTCTGATCATCACTTTTAGTGATTCAGATGCCCTGGTGGTGGAATTGGTAGACACGCAGGACTTAAAATCCTGTTCGCTGAAAAAGCGAGTGCGGGTTCAAGTCCCGCCCGGGGCACTTCTTTATACTTTCAAGTGATAATTTGATTGGAATGCAGGGACAAGGGACAGGGGACGAGGAATACAGCCAGGGACAAGGGACAGGGGACGAGGGACGAGAAATACAATGTTTATTCGTTTAGTTGATTAGTCCTCAACGCATCAACAAATCAACAATCATCACCCACCTGCTTAGCATATTTTAAACAAGAATGAAGGATGAGAATTTGTCTTAATCAATTACTCGCCTGCCATTCAATAGCAACAATGACCTCATTTTTTCTACCAATCAATTGATACGGAGGATTGTAGCCTAGGTATCTAAAATGTCCTGTTGTTTTTATTCCCTTCTCTTCTAATGCTTTTCCTAATTGGGCTGCATATTTTTTGATGGATTCGTCATTTGCAAATCCGCCAAATTCGATGGCAGCGGCATATTCTCCAAGAGTTTCATGTAGTTCAACGTTGGCGTCATTTGGACGAGGCAGGTTTTTGATATCATATGCAGATGGCATAACAAAACTCATAGAAGATCCTTCATTGCTGATGTCCATATGCACCGGCGATGTCATTGCAATCTTGGAGGATGTTTCATTATTCCCAAAAATATAACCTGCGATTCTGCGAAATCCACTGCTAGCGAGCTCCCTATAAGATTTGGCAGTGGATTGAATAGTGGCGAATGTAGCGGGAGGATAATACCTAATCTCGAAGCTGTCTTCCTTCTTTACAACTTGGTATTTCTGCTTTTCGACTCTACTCGTTGTTATAGCCATAAAAGACTGGAATATGACCAATATGAATAAAAAAACACCTAAAGTGATTATCATCGTTTTCATGTTAATGTATATTCAAAATAACAAGAAAGAACTGACTTAAGTTCGGAAACTGTACTTTTTTACGAAATCGGGTCTTTCAGCGTTTAGTAAGTTTAGATATATTAATTCCGATGCTTAAACTACCTCGGTGATATTTTTTCGATCAAGCCCCAATATGCTGCCGCCATAAGCGAACACCAACACTGCAATAGCGCCGATGGCATTTAGCCACAACCAACCAATATCGGTAAAGGCATACATAGCGATAACAACGATCTCGCCAAGAATGGCTGCATAAAAAACAGCCGTGCTGCCCACGCGTTTAAGATAGAAGGCAACAAGGAATATACCCAACATGACACCATAGAACCATGAGCCCAAGACATTCACCGCTTCGATCAAGCTTCCAAGGCTGGTGGCAAATTGCGCAAATATGATACAGAAGACCCCCCAAAACAATGTGTAGAATCTAGATAGCCTGAATTCCTCGGGTTCACTAGGATTAGCATTGATGTACTGCTTGTGAAAATCTATCAGCGTTGAGGAAGAGAGTGAGTTTAATGCGGCAGCAATACTTCCCCAAGCTGCAAGGAAAATAACAGCAATCAACAGTCCGACCAACCCCTTTGGCATATGGTCCATCACAAATCGGATGAAGATGTAGTTGGTATCGGTCTTTTCAACGGAGATACCAGACTGTTTCACCAATTGCTTTAATGCTGTTCTGAGCTGCTCCTCTTTTGCATTGATTTTCTTCAACGCATTCCTTACAACATTATCTTGACCTTGGTTCCAGTTGTTGAGCAACTCTTCTTTTTCAAGTGTAATTTGATGATGCTCTTTTTCAATAGCCAACACCTGGCCTCTATAAGATGTTTGCTTGAGCTTATCAACAGCCAACTGATTAAAATATAATGGGGATGCATGAAATAAATAATAAACAAACACCAACACCCCAATCATTAAAATAAAAAACTGCATTGGTATCTTGACAATGCCATTCATTAAAAGACCAATGCGGCTTTGCTTGATGGAGCTTGCCGTGAGATATCTACCCACCTGGCTTTGGTCTGTCCCGAAATAAGAAAGTGCAAGAAAAAAACCACCAATCAATCCACTAAAAATATTAAACCGATCATTCCAGTCAAATCCATGCTCAGTAACCCCCGTTGTAATGATGTTCATCTTTCCCATATCCCTACCGAGGTCAATTGCAGAAGTTAACCCAACACCATCAGGCAACATATCGAGAATCAAATAAGCAGCAAAGAACAATCCTGCAAAAATGATGATCAGTTGGAGTTGTTGGGTATACGCAACTGCCCTTGCACCACCGCTGATGCTGTAGAGGATAACAATACCTCCCATGATTACATTGGTCAGGTAAATATTCCATCCCAAGACAGATGACATGATAATTGCGGGTGCATAAATGCTGATGCCCGTAGATAGCGCTCTGGACACCAAGAATACACCTGCAGTAAAGGTTCTTGTTCGCCTATCGAATCGCTTTTCCAAATATTCGTAGGCGGTATAAATATTGAGTTTAGTGAAGATTGGGATGAAGGTGATGGACAATACCACCATGGCCAATGGCAACCCAAAATAATATTGCACAAAGCGCATTCCATCTGTATAGGCTTGACCGGGACCAGAAAGAAAAGTTATTGCACTGGTCTGTGTTCCAACTACACTCAACATCACCATGTACCAAGAAAGTTCTCTATTGCTACGATAATACCCGTTGATATCCTTGGTTGCCTTCCCCTTGTGGATGCCATATAGCACCACCAGCAGCAGGGTTAACAGCAATACAATCCAATCAATGAAGGCCATGCGTTTATTTTGAAATCAAATAAAAGAAAATGATCTCTGCAAACAACAACAAAATTACAAGAGCATACCAGTATGACCAGCACGGAAATATGGGTGGCTTTTCATCCATATTGGTCATCGCTTGTCGCGTTTATATATAATTGCAGCAATAATTATTCCAATCAACAATCCCAATCCGATTTTCTTTCTCACTAGCGCAATCAGCAATCCAACCCCTATGCCCACCACCAATGCAAAAACCGGTGAACGTTCTTTTCTATTTTGTTCCATTGATTTTTAAATTAGGATTTGAAATCAAATTCGCAAATAGCCTGAATGCTCCAGGAACACCAGCGGGGAGTTGACGAAAGAATACAAGTCCGGTGTAAATAAACCTGCCCTTTCCTTCCTTACAAACAATCAAACTTCCCTTTAGATCAGCCTCTCCCTTATCATGCATGGCCAGTAATGGCTTATAATCTTTGTCAAAGGCATCTGCAAAGTAAATGCCACGCTCTTGAACCCATCCAGAAAAATCAGCTGAACTGATCTTATTGGGATGGTTCATCAATGTATCTTTTTCATCAAGTATCATTACTGCTGCATCTTCATCAGTCACTCGTCCTCTGTTGATGTTGAATGGCTTTGGACCAATGCCAGTACTTAGTGGGCCAACATAATTATTGGTGTTATACTGAACAACCATATTGCCACCATTTCTCACATAGTTCATGAGAATTTCATTTTTCCCTATAAGCCATTCATGCACATTATAAGCCCTCACTCCCAATACGATGGCATCGTATTGAGAAATCTTTTCCTCATACACATCAGCCTTGCTCAATTCCGTCACTTCATATCCCAGGAGCTTGATCATTTCAGGAAGCCTATCACCTGCACCAACAATGTATCCAATTTTTTTCCCAGTTGTTTTGATATCTGCTGAGATGACCAACCGATCTCCCTTTTTGAAATACACAATGCTTGGGATATGCTCATATTCAATTTTTCTCAACACCGGCAAGCCCGTTGCATTTTCAACTGCAGTAACATGTTTGCTGGTCGCTGATTTCGAGGCAGCTTGATTGATCAGTACTGGAGTAGGCGCAACAGCAACCGTTTGTGCTGGCACTACAGAGACTGGATGAAAAAATTCTCCTTTGGCAGGATCAACAACACGAAAATTGATTGGGAACTCGTAGGGGATAATTAAGCCAGCAATTAACAAGGAAGCCTTAACAATGAAACTTGGTTTGTTTTCTGGCATTCCGATCAAGCGTTGATCATTGACATTAAAATATCCTTTATTCATTTCATTAACCAACCAATAAGGTTGTGATAAAGTAGTTGGAGCCGGAACAGAAATTATTGAAGTCCAGTTGATATTTTTCTTAAGCACTAGCCCGACATCCCGCTTCTGCCCATTCACTTCAACAGCATCAAGCTTAACAGCCACAGTGGAACGGTTGATGATTGCCAGATTCAACTTCAAGCTATCGCCCAGTTTAACCAGCTGCCTATCCGACAACGCTTCAAAATGAATTCCAGCTGCCATTTGAATTAATCCATCTACTTCGGCCATTTTAATCTTCTTCCAATACTCATCCTTTAAATTGGCCAGTTCTTTTTTTATTTCGATCAATGCGGGCAATGAAGCTGAAGGATCATTCATATTATATCCAGCAATCAACGCGTCAACCTTGGCAGCAATAGAAGTCCCGCCCTCAACTCTACCCCAACCATCAACAATATCATCCATCAGGTCTTGCTTTGCCTTGTCACCCATAGTGTACAAAAAATATTCAGTTGAGCTGCCACGGGATGAAGCAGAGCCAAATCCCTGACTGCGGTGCTTACTTCTCCCTTCCGCTGATAGCTCTCCAATACTTTTACCAAGCAAAGGAAGATAGCCCCCGAGATCAATTTTAAGCTGGTCATCTGAGGTGGTATTTGTAGAACCAAAACTGTAGGTATTCCAAAGTATTCTCTTGGCTTGCCATGGACCAACTCCAAATGTAAACTGTTCTGTAAAACGGGTTGGGTCGGCTGCGGCGATGAATGCCTCTCTGGCAATCACTGCTGAAGCAGAATGATGTCCATGTCCTGCGCGGTTATCCTCCGGAAATCTTGTAACGATGATATCTGGACGAAAATTACGAATCACCCAAACCGCATCAGCGAGTACTTTTTCCTTATCCCACAACATGAGCGCCTCTTCGGTGCTTTTACAGTAACCAAAATCATATGCCCTTGTAAAAAACTGCTCTGCACCATCTACCCTTCTTGCAGCGAGAAGCTCTTGCGTTCTGATCAGTCCCAACTCAACACCCTGCTCCTCTCCAATTAGGTTTTGTCCGCCATCGCCCCGCGTCATGGCCAGGTATCCTGTTCGATACTGCCTTTCCCTAGCCATGTAGGCAAGGAAACGCGTATTCTCATCATCGGGGTGTGCCGCAACATAAAGCACAGAACCCAGCACAGCTAGTTTTTTCATGCCATGCAGTATCTCACCACTGCTCATCTGATGAGTGGACTGAGATTGGACCAAACCCGAAAAGAAAAGCGAAAACATTACTGCTGGCAGTAAGGGTTTCAACAAACACTGGAATATGCTTGAACAAGATTTAACCATGGGAAATCATTCAATAATTTATTTCGTTAAAAATAGCGAAATGAGCCGACTAGCATCCCACTCCAGAAGATTACTTTTAAAATCATCTTTATCTTTAACCGATGAAGCAACACATGACCTCGGGCAGCATAATCGCTTGCTTACTCGTCCATTTCCTTTTTATCTCATGCAGTTTTGCACAGTCAGACACCAGCATCAACCCATATCATTATTCCATTTCAAAAATAGCCAAGGGAAATCATGGCGCCGTTTCATCTGCCCACCCATTGGCAAGCATGGTTGGACTAGCGATACTCAAGCAAGGAGGCAATGCATTTGATGCTGCAATTGCAGTACAATTGGCCCTTGCCGTAGTATACCCCAATGCGGGAAATCTTGGCGGTGGAGGCTTTCTTGTGGCGCATACAAAATCAAGTAAATCGGTAGCCATAGACTTTAGAGAAAAAGCCCCAGGGAGCGCAACTAGAGATATGTACCTAGACTCACTAGGCAATCCATTGGTTGGGCTAAGTGAGGATGGGCCCCTTTCCAGTGGAGTGCCTGGTACGGTAGCCGGACTCTTCAGCACCCTGAGGTATGCATTGCTCCCGTTTCAGGATCTCATTCAACCCTCAATTGATTTGGCTGAAAAAGGATTTGCGATCACAGAATCTGAAGCAGAAACACTGAACAGCCATCAAGATGATTTCCGCAAATACAGTACAGAGACTACCGTCTTCATTAAAAAAGAACCTTGGAAAGCTCATGACACCTTAATCCAGAAAGAACTTGCACAAACCCTGATTCGAATTCGAGAACATGGAATGAAAGATTTCTATCAAGGAGAAACTGCAAGACTAATTGTTGAAGAAATGAAAAGGGGCAATGGAAAAATATCAATGCAGGACCTTGCCAACTACAACGCAATAGAGAGAACCCCTATGACATTCAAATACAAGGGACATCAGATCATTGGAATGCCCATGCCCAGCAGCGGTTCACTCTTAATGCTACAAATCATGAAGATAGTTGAAGATAGAGACATAGGAAAGATGGGCTTTCAATCACCAGAAGCTGTTCAGTTGATGGTTGAAGCAGAACGAAGGGCTTTTGCAGACAGGGCGGAGTATATGGGAGATGCGGATTTCGTAAAAGTTCCGGTCAAAAAATTATCTGATGCTGGCTACATAAAAAACCGAATGAAAGACTATGTAACGGGGAAAGCAACTCCAAGTAATATTGTAAGCCCTGGAGATATTAACCCCGAATCTGAAGAAACCACTCACCTTTCTATTGCCGATCGCTATGGAAATGCAGTCAGTGTTACTACTACATTAAATGGATTGTATGGCTCAAGAACAGTGGTTGGTGGTGCAGGATTTCTTTTAAACAACCAGATGGATGACTTCAGCATCAAACCTGGGGTGCCCAATATTTACGGGGCTATTGGCAAAGAGGCCAATGCCATTGCTCCTGGAAAACGAATGCTTAGTTCTATGTCGCCCACCATAGTGCTAAAAAACAATAAACCCTATCTCGTTGTTGGAACGCCAGGTGGCACAACCATCCCAACCACGGTGTTTCAGACCATCATCAACATCATAGAATTTCGTCAGTCAGCATTCGATGCAGTGAACAACCCAAAATTTCATCACCAATGGCTACCTGATCAAGTCTTGGTAGAAGAAGAAATTCCTTCGAAACTGATTAATTCACTCCATGCCATGGGATACAAAACCACAACAACACCTGAAATTGGGAGAACTGAGTTAATCAAGATTAATTGGAAGGGTAAAAAAAGCGCCTCATTTGAGGCAATTGCAGATAAGCGTGGAGATGATCATGCTGCTGCGTTTTAATACCTTTTAAGTGAAGGGTAATTAGGTGCCAACACGTTAACTTTACAACAAAATCATCAACTGAAAAGAATCATCAACATAGCAGGTTATATCTTGGGGGGAATTATTATCCTTCTCCTCAGTATTTGGCTATTGATTCAATCAACCTTTATACAGACAAGGTTGGTACACTATGCAACGAGCCAACTCAGCAAAACACTAAAATCAGAAGTGAAAATCGGCTCAGTAGATTTTTCACCATTCAATAGATTTTATATCAATGATATTCTATTGAGGGATCAGGGAAAGGACACCCTTCTGTATGCAGGTGTCCTTAAAGTTAAAATTACCGAGTTGTTCTTTTTGAAGAAGGACATCACCCTTCACTATCTGGGATTAACAGATGCAGTGATCAATACAAAACGAATAGACAGCATCTGGAACTATCAGTTTATTCTTGATGCATTGGGAACAGGCCAATCAAAAAAACAAGAATTGAAGCTTGACATCAAGGACCTTGAATTGCAAAATATTCGATACCGTACAATTGACCAATGGAGAGGAGAAGACCAAAGCATCATAGTGGGTGACTTATCACTCTCAGCTGAGGACATCGACCTTGGGAAAAAGATTGTTAGCATAAACAATATAAAACTAGATGGGGTGTTATTTGACATCAATCAATACACAGGCAACAGGCCCGATTCATTAAGGCCAAAAAGAAACAAAGTAACTCCAGGAGAATTGCAATGGAACAAAAACCAGTGGCAGATTAGCTCAAAAAGTATTACGCTTAAAAACAGCAGATTCTCTAGCAATGTAAAAACAGAAAGAGCTCCTTTCCCATACTTTGACGGGCTCCATCTGAACTTTTCTGATATCAATGGAGAGATAAATGACGTAAAATTTGTAAATGATACCATCTCTGGAGACATACAATTAAGTACCAAAGAAAGAAGTGGATTTGAAGTAACCTCCCTCCAGGCAAAGATGCGCATGAGCCCAGTGATCATGGCATTTGACCAACTGAAAATTATTACCCCTTACAGCAGGATTGGGAATTCTTTTTCTATGGGCTACACTTCTTTCAACGACGATATGAAAGACTTTGTGACCAATGTCTTTTTAAAAGGCGATCTTAAAAATAGCAATGTAGACATCAGGGACATTGCCTTTTTTGCGCCTGCACTCAAGAATAAAAAAATTAGCTTGGTGCTCAACGGAAAAGTAAATGGTACGGTGAGTGCCCTTAAAGCTGAAAACATTAAACTCGACTATGGAAACAATACATCCATTAAAGGAGATCTTAGCATTACAGGCCTTCCCAATATAAACAAAACGACCTATAGCTTCAAGACTACATCAATGGTGTCCAGCATAGGAGATATCAAAAAGATTATCCCAACACTAGAGAAGTCAATTGGATTAAACCTCAGTCCACTAGGAACTATAGGGTTCAAAGGCAATGTTACTTATCTAGGCAATGATATAAAGATTAACGGCAAACTCAATACTGCACTCGGATCTGCAAGCAGCAACTTGACTATCAAAAATAGTGGCAGCAAATTGCAGCGACTCATTGCCACAGGCAATATTGAAGGAATACATGCTGGTAAATTGTTGGCGATATCAACTCTTGGAAAGGTATCTGGAAAGTATGCTATCAGAGGAAAGGGACAGCGAGATGTTGAATTCAATGCGACACTCAATGCCGTTGAATTTAATGCTTATGATTATGCCGGCGTAAACATCAAAGGGAATTTCACGAATAGAAATATAAAATCTCTTGTGAATATTGACGATCGAAACCTGAATGCCTCAATCTTAGCACAGGTTGACCTCAGCGGTAAGACTCCTAGAACCAGTATCGATACGCGTATTGTTTCGTCTGATTTGAAAGCATTGAAATTCACTAGCATGCCGCTGCAATTTTCCGGTAGCAGCAAAATTAATGTAGATGGCAGTACACTTGACAACATGATTGGCAGTGCTGAATTTGATCAATTGTATGTTGGCCGTGAAAAACAAACCTATCAATTTGATAAGATTCTTGTAAAAGCCGAGAACGTAGGCCCCTATAGATCATTCTCTGTACAAGGCAATGATATTGATGCAAGGATCAGAGGCCACTTTGACTTTGCTGAACTTTCTGCGACATTTAATCAATACTTCAGCAAATACTATCCACTCTACTTTAAAAAAACTGCTCCTCCAAAAAGAGACCAAGACCTGTCGTTTAGTTTTGAGTTGAAAAATGCCACTTCGATTTTAAAGATACTAGACAATGGGATGAGCGGCATGAATTATAGCAATATTGAAGGCAGTATCGACACCAGAAATAACCTCTTTAGTATTAATGCTACAATCCCTAAACTGATTTACAAGAAAGTAGCTGTGTTTGATTTTTCTTTTGATGCAGATGGTGATTCAGACAGTTTGAAAATGTTTTCAAAAGCCAGCTCCGTTGTTTTTAATGACAGTCTGTTTTTCCCAAACAACGAGATCCACATACGCTCGGCCAAAGATGTATCACTTATTGATATCAAAACGATTTCGGACCAATCCCTTTATGGCGCAAACCTATCGGCAACCATCAACAACCTCAAAGATGGGATCAACATCCATTTTAATCGTTCTTCTCTCGTCTTTAACGACAAAACATGGAACATTGAAAAAGATGGTGATGTAATTATTAGCAAATCGCTTTTTGATGCAAAGAACTTCATGATAACTAACGGAAACCAAGCCATTAGCATCATCACCCTGCCACCAGAAGCAAACAGAAAGCAAACCATAATTTTAAGTTTGGATAAAGTAAACTTAGGAGACATACTTCCATTTGTCATTAAGCAGCCAAGGATTCAGGGTATCACTACAGGCGACATCACACTCGAAGATCCTTTCAAAAACCTAAAAATGTATCTTAATGCCCAAACCGACAAGACTAGGTTTGAGGAGGATTCCATTGGAATAACAACACTTAACGCCTTTTGGGATAGCAAAGAAAAAAGAGCAAGCTATTTTTTTGAATCGAACAATCCAAACTACCAAATTGATGTAAATGGAAAGCTGGATTTAAATGAAACAAAAGAGGGTGCAATAGAAACCGATATCAATATTGACAACCTAAAGCTTGGGGTACTTAAGCCTTATCTTGGGGTCGTATTCAGCAACCTAGAGGGCTTTGGCAATGGAAAATTAAAAATTAGTGGTAGCCTCAAGGAGCCAGATCTTATTGGATCAGTAAAAGTAACTGAGTCAAAAGTTACGATCGCCTATACCCAATGTACCTATCAGTTGCAAGACCCCGTCATTGAATTCAAGCCAGATATGATTTCATTCGGCGAAATTCAGCTGAAGGATATCTATGGAAATTCGGCTGTGTTCAAGGGAGATCTTGAGCATCATTTCTTCAGAAGATTTGGTTATAATCTTAGTGCGAGTTCAAAAAAATTACTGGTACTCAATACCACCAAAGCAAACAATGAACTTTTCTATGGCAAAGCCATAGCAAGATTTAATTTCAACATGATCGGCCCAGAACAATTGATGAGAATGTATGTAAGTGGGTTGCCAGTAGATAGTTCAACAATTAACATCAATACCAGCACCAGCAGCAAGCAGTCTGCAGAAGTGGACTATATCCTATGGAAGTCTTATGGTGTTGAGATGAAAAAAGAATCGTTTGAAAACTCATCAAATCTAGTCATTGACCTTGACCTTACAGCTACCCCACTACTTAAGATGAATGTAATATTGGATGAATTAACTGGAGACATCATCTCAGGGGTAGGAAACGGTAACTTGAAAATTCATACCGGCACAAAAGAAAACCTATCGATGATAGGTAGGTACAATATTGAGAGCGGTAATTATAATTTTAACTTCCAAGACATCTTTAAAAAACCATTTAAATTAGAAGGTGGGGGTAGTAGCTACATCAGCTGGACAGGAGATCCACTTGATGCAGACATTAATGTAAATGCAACATACTTAGCAGAGAAAGTAAGAATGAGTACGTTATTTACCGATGCAAGCAACTCTTCTGTATCAGGTGTCAGCTCGGATGTATTGCGTGAAATCAGTGATGTTGAAGTGAGGTGCAACCTTACTGGAACACTGAGCAAATTGAATCCAAATTTCCAAATTGTCATCCCACAAAATAGTGCTGCAAGAACCAACAGCACCATTGACAGCAGGCTAAAAAATATCAACCGAGATCAGCTGGAAGTGAGTAAACAGGCCACCTACCTGATTGTATTCAAAAGTTTTGCACCACAGTCTGCCATCGTTGCCAATGACCTGAATAGCCAATTGATCAATACCACCATTTCAGGGGTAATCAACGGAATATTGTCAAGCAGTGTTCAAAACTTCTTCTCTAAAGTATTGGGGTCTAGTGTAGATGTAAATTTCAATTATTCAAGAAACCTCACCAGCATTACTGGTAGTACTGGAACCACAGGAACTAGCCAAAATAATTTTAGGGAAAATGTAAGCTTGCAGTTTATCAAGTCGATTATGGATGATAAATTGATCATCACATTTGGAAGCGACTTTAACTTTGCGACAGCAAGCAACAACTCTATCGCTACCAGTGGACAAACATTCTTATTCCTGCCCGATGTGAATGTACAGTACAAAATTACTCCCGATGGGAAGTTTAGAACCTCCTTCTTTTATCGAAGCAGTTTTGACTTGCTGTCTACATCAGGAAAACGAAATAGAACCGGAGGAAATATTTCCTTTAGAACAGAATTTGATAAAATGTTTGGAACAAGAAAACGTCAGACTGAAGTTGTTCAAAAAGAAAAATAAAATAACCAGACAGTCAGCCCCTATCTTAGTTTTGGGGAATTAGTTGCATGTAAAAACGTTGACTCCTCTTTAAATCACTGTCTGAATTCTTGCACTAAATCTCATGTCCCATTTTATCCCTCTTGGTATTGAGATACTGTTCATTGTGGGGATTGGAGGATATTTTGATGGGAACTGATTCTATGATTTCTAATCCATAGCCTTTTAATCCGGCTCTCTTTTTGGGATTGTTGCTAATCAGCCTAATGTGTGAAATGCCGAGGAATCTGAGGATTTGAGCTCCTACGCCATAGTCTCGCTGATCCGGCTGAAAACCAAGGTGAACGTTAGCTTCTACTGTATCCATTCCTTGTTCTTGCAACTGATAGGCTTTGAGTTTATTCAACAATCCAATTCCTCTGCCCTCTTGATTCATGTACAAGATCACCCCCTTCCCCTCTTTCTCTACCATCTCCATGGCTGCATGAAGTTGATCGCCACAATCGCAACGCAAAGAACCTAGAATATCGCCAGTAAAACAGGATGAGTGAACGCGAACGAGCACTGGCTCATCCTTTGACCAAGTTCCTTTTACAAGCGCCATATGTTCAGGGCTAAGCGGATTATTGCGCTCTCTAAAAATCATGAGTTTGAAATCACCATACTTGGTTGGCATGTTGGCCGTGACCGGTTGTTCAATCAACGAATCCATTTGAAGCCTATATTCAATGAGGTCCTTTATTGAAATCAATTTCATATCCCACTGCTTGGCCATCTCAAGCAGTTGGGGGAGCCTAGCCATTGAACCATCATCATTCATAATCTCTACAAGCACCCCTGCAGGCTCCATTCCGGCCAACCTAGACAAGTCAACTACTGCTTCCGTATGGCCAGATCTTCTCAATACACCACCTTTTTTAGCACGAAGTGGAAATATATGTCCGGGTCTACCCAAATCAGTTGGTTGTGTATTTGGATCAATCAGTGCCTGAACAGTTTTAGCCCGATCTTGCGCAGAGATACCAGAAGTGCATCCATGTCCAAGAAGATCGACAGAGACGGTAAAGGCAGTCTCGTGCAATGCAGTATTGTTATTGACCATCTGGTCTAGGCCAAGTTCATCACAACGTTGTTCCTCGAGAGCTGCACAAATAAGTCCACGACCAAACTTGCTCATGAAGTTGATCACCTCAGGCGTTACATTTCTGGCTGCGGTAATGATATCACCCTCATTTTCCCTATCCTCGTCATCTACCACAATGACCATTTTCCCAAGCTTTAGGTCGGCAATAGCACTTTCAATCGAGTCCAACATGCGTGTAGATTTTAAGCAAAATTATAAAAAGATTAAAGGCTTTAGGAATCAATTTCCAGCAAGCTTTTTCATTTCAGACACTTGGGCAGAGAGCGAGTCGATCGATTCAGCCTTTGAAGCTTCAAACTCTCCTATTCTTGTTCTTCTCAAGGAAGACAAATAACCACCACAGCCCAGTTCATTGCCGAAGTCAAATGCCAGACTGCGAATATAGGTGCCCGTTGAACAGACTACCCGAAAATGAACCACTGGAAGCTCGATTGCGGTGATTTCAAATTCCTTGATGGTGATGGGGCGTGGCTCCATCTTTACTTCTTCTCCCCTTCTTGCAAGCACATATGCTGCGGTGCCTTGTTTTTTGATTGCAGAATAAATTGGCGGCACCTGCATGATCAGTCCAACGAACTTGCCAGTAGCGGCATGTATGGCTGAATCTGAGAGGTTTTCCAATGTAGCTTGGAAAACTGGCTCACTTTCTAAGTCATAGGTTGGCGTGGTATGTCCAAGGGTAAAACTGCCTGTATATTCCTTCTCAGCAGCCATGTATTCGTTGATCTTCTTGGTGAATTTTCCGGTACAAACAATGAGTAATCCGGTTGCCAATGGGTCCAGTGTTCCAGCATGGCCAACCTTGCTGATCCTTGTCAATCCCCTGACTTTCTTCACCACATCAAAGGATGTCCAGTTCAAGGGTTTATCAAGGAGAATAACTCGTCCTTCTTCAAATTCAATATTCCACTGGTTTGTACTCAAAATATAGATTTAGACAAAGTTACCACTGCCGGATTGAATTACCTTGCAAACGAGTAAAAGCGTACATATTTACAAATGCTGCATAAACGGGTATATTGAGGGTAGGTTTTTTGTAAATCGACTTGAACATCAAAATAAAATGATGAAATTTGACTCATGAAAATTCTAGATATCGCATCAATATTTAGTGCTGCTTTGTTGTTAAGCGCATGCGGAGAACAGCCACAAAATGAGGGTTCCCTTGAATATGCTGAAGGCCAGGCTATTACCGCACCAGTACCCATTGGGTATTCAATATTAAATGCCTATCCCCACGATACCACCGCATTTACTCAGGGATTAGAGTTTTATGAAGGAAAATTAATAGAAAGTACAGGGCTTACCGGCAGTTCAACCCTTCGTGTGGTAGACCCAACAACAGGAAAAGTAATCAAGAAGATAAGCAACCAGAAAGATATTTTCGCCGAGGGCGTTACGGTGCTAAGAGACACGGTATATCAGCTGAGCTGGCAGAATCATCTGGTGTTTATGTATAGGGCAAAGGACTTTTTCCCGCTCGGCAGTATCCCTTGGAGTGGAGAAGGTTGGGGTATTTCCCATGATGGCACTTCATTAATCATCAGCGATGGTACTGACAAGTTATATTTTGTTGAGCCTGGTTCGCTCAAACTCAAGCGCGTTTTAAGCGTGCAAGACCAGTATGGTCCGGTTAACAACCTGAATGAATTGGAGGTCATTGAAGGGTATATTTACGCCAATCGCTGGCAGTATGACTATATCTTAAAAATTGACCCCAAGAGCGGTTTTGTTGTAGGGATGATGAATATGAAAGATTTTCTTCAGAAAAACAGCAGATCAAATCTAACCTACCTTAAGAAAATTGGATCAATTGCTGTAGAGTCGGGTGCTGTACTGAACGGCATAGCCTATGATTCAGTCAAGAAAACAATCCTCATTACCGGCAAGCTCTGGCCCGAGGTATTTGAGATAAAAATGAATTAATCCAAGACTGGGTGGTATAAGTTGTAAGTTAAACTGCCAATCAGTAAATTGCATATCAAATCACTTACAACAACCTACTGAAATGATAGACTCATTTGAAAAGAATCCAATTTCAATCCACGAAAACAACAAGGCTGCAGCAAAAGCAGTAGCAGCAGAGATCGCTGCGTTGATTAGGGAAAAAGCAAAAAAAGATCAACCCTGCATATTGGGATTGGCTACAGGATCTACTCCCAAAACCCTGTATGCTGAGCTGGTCAGGTTGCATCGTGAGGAGAAGCTCAGCTTCAAGAATGTGATCACATTCAACCTTGACGAATACTATCCCATGCAGCCCGATGCAAAGCAGAGTTACCACAACTTCATGCACACGCATCTTTTTGGGCATATTGATATTGATCCCAAAAACATTCACATCCCCGATGGCACGATAGACAAGTCAAAGATCCATGCCTATGGCGTTGAATTTGACAAGCAGATTGAGCTAGCTGGGGGAATTGACTTGCAGGTGTTGGGGATTGGATTGAATGGGCATATTGGTTTTAACGAACCAGGTGCGAGCAGAAATTCAATTACGAGGTTGGCTGCGCTTGATAACGGAACAAGGCTTGCCAATGCTTATGAATTTGATAATATCTCACAGGTTCCCCGCCTTTCGATCACCATGGGAATCAGCACCATACTCAAGGCCAAGAGAATCGTCATGATGGCTTTTGGAGCCAGCAAAGCAGCTATTGTTCACATCGCCGTTGAAGGTCAAATTACTGATAAGGTTCCTGCTTCATTTTTACAGGAGCATACCAACTGTACCTACTTTTTGGATGAGGCATCAGCACAGGAGTTGACAAGGATTACATCGCCATGGTTAACAGGTGAGATAGAGTGGACTGAAAAAATGATTCGCAAGGCAGTATGCACGATGGCTGCTGAAGAAAAGAAACCCCTGTTGATGCTCACCCGAGACGACTATTATCATGCAGGATTGGCAGATCTTTTAGAGAAACACGGTACAGTATCAGATATCAATTTGAAAGTATTTAATGGACTTCGCGACACCATCACTGGGTGGCCTGGCGGAAAACCAAATGAAGATGTTCCTAGACATCCTGAAAGAAGAAATCCCGCTTCAAAGCGTGTGATCATCTTCTCCCCTCACCCTGATGATGATATCATTTCTATGGGAGGAACTTTTAACCGTCTGGTTCAGCAAGGGCATGATGTGCATGTAGGCTATCAAACCTCAGGCAATATTGCAGTGAGCGATGAATTTGTGATGAGGCAGATCGATTTTACTGTAGAATTTGACAACGCGTTTAACATTGACAAGAGCCGTTCGGCCAAGATTTGGGAAGATGCACTAACATTTATCAAGGGTAAGACCCCACATCAAAAAGATACCCAGGAAATTAGGGACATCAAAGGTATGATTAGAAGAACTGAGGCCAGGGCAACCTGCCGTTATGTTGGCGTAAAAGACCAGAACATACACTTCATGAATCTTCCTTTTTATGAGACTGGATTGATTCAAAAAAATCCTCCGACTGAAGCTGATATACAAATACACATCGATCTGATCAAGAAGATCAAGCCACATCAAATATTTGCTGCAGGTGATTTTGCTGATCCCCACGGAACCCATAAAGTATGCTTTGATGTAATGCTTGCTGCACTGCAACGACTTAAGGCCGCCAACGATGAATCTGTGAAAGAGTGCAGACTATGGTTGTACAGAGGTGCTTGGGCTGAGTGGGAAATGTGGAATATTGACATGGCTATTCCGATGAGTCCGGATCAGGTATTACAAAAGCGCAACGGCATCTTCATCCATCAATCACAAAAAGATGGTGTAGTGTTTCAGGGTGCTGATAGTCGGGAGTTCTGGCAAAGAGCAGAAGACCGTAATGCAGGAACAGCGGATTTGTTTGATCAACTCGGACTCCCTCAATATGCAGCCTTGGAAGCATTTATGCGGTTTGAATATTAAACTTTCTGCAGACCAGCTCCTTTTTATGTGAACTGCTTAACACCCTGTTTAAGCATCTGTACCTAATTTTGATTTCTAAACAACTGATTAGCGGCTATGGGATTAATTTTGGCATTTTTTTTCATTCATTGGTTTTTCTCTTTGTTCTTTCATACTTTTTTTCTGCATCGTTATGCATCGCACAAGATGTATTTAACCAACAAGACTTGGGAGAAAGTTTTCTACTTCTTGACATGGATGTTTCAGGGTTCATCTTATCTGGTGCCGCGTGCATATGCTGTAATGCATAGGATGCACCATGCCTATAGCGATACCGAAAAGGACCCTCACTCGCCCCACTTCTTCAAGGATGTGTGGAAGATGATGATGCACACCAGGGACACTTACAATGCATTTGTCACGAATCAGAATGTGCCAGACAAGCAGTTTACCAGAGACTATCTTCCAGTTTGGAGCAAGATGGACAAGATTGGTGACCACATGATTACCAGATTGCTTTGGATTGCCTTCTATATATTATTTTATGTCTACTTCTCTCCAGCATGGTACTGGTTTCTTCTACTGCCTGTTCACTTTTTAATGGGTCCGGTTCAGGGTGCTGTAGTCAATTGGTGCGGTCACAAGTATGGGTATTCGAACTTCAACAATGGAGATCATTCACGCAATTCAGAACGCTGGGGAATTTTCCTATTGGGCGAGTTATTTCAGAATAACCACCACCATTACCCTACCAGGGCAAAGTTTGCTGTGAAAAAGTTTGAGTGGGATCCGACCTTCTTTATCATGAGAATTATGAATAAACTGAGGATCATCAAGTTACAATCTGAGCCAGTGAAGGTTTAATTTCAGAAAACACGTATATTTGCATCCCAAAATGGCCCCGTAGCTCAATTGAATAGAGCATTTGACTACGGATCAAAAGGTTTCAGGTTTGAATCCTGACGGGGTCACGAAAGACAAGCATAACCCATTGTAAATGAATAATTTGCGATGGGTTTGTTGTTTTTGGATAAACGTTGGTGAAAAAATTGCTTCATTTGTTTATACAAATCGCACTTATCAGTTGAACTCAGCGTTTTACATTATTCAAAATCCCCCAATATGACTATTAGCATCTACTTTACTTCTTTCATGTCAGATTTAGCTAGAAAAAGGGCTATTAAAGTAATGAAAGCTGTTCCCGATAGTAAGTAGCCTACATAATCTACACCATAGTTTTTTGCCAGCATGGTAGCAATAAATGGTGTGAGTGAACCTCCTAAGATACCGGCTAATGTGAAAGCTAAAGAAGCTCCAGTATATCTTACTTGGGCAGGAAACAGTTCAGCTAAGGCAGTGCCGATGATTCCATAGGTTAAACCAACCAGCATTAAGCCTATGTAATGAAACATGATTATTAAATCCCAACTTCCTGCAATAAATAGGTATTTGAATAAGAACCCGAACATTATAATTCCAATGTTTGCATAAATCCAAACAGTTACTCTTTCATATTTTCCAGCAAGTGCAGCAGAGATGAGAATGCCTGCTATAAAAAATAGCATTGAACTTACTTGTGTCAATAAATATCCTTGTCTAGAATAATTCATTGCAGACGTACCCCAACTTAATGAGAAAACGGTCATCAAGTAGTAAAAAAGAAATATTGTGACACAAGAGAATGTACCTAAAATTAAAACTCTGGAATGTCTCTTGAAAACATATAGAAAGGGTATATCAACCCGTTCGTTTTTTTCTAATACATTCAAAAATGCTGGCGTTTCTATTAACTTAAGCCTTACGTACATACCTACACCAACAAGTATCGCACTGGCAATGAACGGAATTCTCCAACCGAATGAAAGAAATTGTTCATCAGTCAACATCTTTCCTAACAATAAAAATATACCCGTGGAAAAAATAAATCCAAGTGGTGCACCAAGTTGAGGGAACATTCCATACCATGCTTTCTTTTTTTCAGGTGCATTCTCAGTTGCCAACAATACTGCGCCGCCCCATTCGCCTCCCAATCCAAGTCCTTGCCCAAATCGAAGCAGGGCTAGAATCAAAGGAGCCCAAATGCCGATTGAATCATAGCCAGGCAACAGGCCAATTGCAAACGTGGAGCAACCCATCGTTAGCAATGCTGCCACCAATGTTGCTTTCCGACCAATCCTATCACCAAAATGACCAAACAATGCAGCGCCAAAGGGCCTGGCAATAAAGGCAAGGGCAAATGTTGCCAACGACTCTAATGTTGCTGTTGTTGGGTTGGAACCCGGGAAGAATAGTTTAGGAAATACCAATACAGCTGCAGTGGCATAAATATAAAAATCGAAGAATTCAATGGTCGTACCAGCTAGACTGGCAATTAAAACTCTTCGGGCTGAATTTTTGGTAGTTGTTTTGGTATTCATAAACGTAAGCTAATGATTAAAGTATATTTGGTGAAAATAATTAGATATTCCTAACACATCTAATCTTTTTATGCTGTCTCTTGGGAGAAGGATTAAATGATGTTCTATCCAGGAATAAACACCATCACCTGTACCGAATATAATCCATGTTCTTTGGTGAGGTCCATTCAATTTTGGCCAAGTTAGTTTAGCTGCGCGGTTTGAACGTTTGATTGGTCTTTGCATGTTCAGGATTTGGAAAATTAAAACCCGATGGATGAATTACTCAATTATAAAGAATCAAAAAGGTTTCAAATCTTGAAGAACCCATGTAGCGGGATCTGTTGTTGCTAACCGAAGCATCAGCATTTAAATCATTTCAGAGAAACAAAAGGCACTGTAACAATAGATATATTGGTGTTTTATGCATCACATTTCACATTACTTGATATCTTAGCAACTGTTGATCAAATCAGACAAAGTTTATGACAAAGTCAATACCAAAGAAACTTTTTCAGCTATTACTTGTTATTATAGAGTTAAGCAAAGTGGCCGAGGCACAGGAAGTACTGAAAGTGGCCAGCAATATAAAGCAGCTAAAACTGGGAATCGAAATTGACCCTAAATTGGCACTTGTGGAACTGAAATCGGTAGTGCCAAATATTAGATACGATCTAAAATATGCAACCAAAGAAAATTTCACTGGAATCGCCCTTTACCCAAGAAAGACAAATACTACTTACTTACGAGTGGACCCAGCAATTGCATTGGGACATGTGGCAGAAGAGCTGAAATCAAAGGGATTGGGGATCCACGTCTGGGATGCATTCCGCCCCTATCATGTAACCGTTAAGTTTTGGGAGCTCATCAAAGATGAACGATATGTAGCTAACCCGTCAAAAGGGAGTGGGCATAACAGAGGAATAGCAATTGATCTCACACTCTACAACCTCACTAGTGGACAGCAACTGGACATGCCAACAGGGTTTGACGATTTTTCAGAAAAAGCACATCACGGTTTTGATGCACTTAGTGAAACAAAGAAGCTGAACCGTGAATTGTTAAAGACAATCATGGAAAAAAATGGATTTATAATATTTCCTACTGAGTGGTGGCATTATTATTGGCCTCATGGAGAACAATATGATGTGCTGGATATCAGTTTCAAAAGAATCTCCAGATTTAAAAAAGTAAATCAATAAGAAATAATAAAATAGAAGTGTCCATAACTTTGATTGTTTGAAGTAATCAACCTGCATCAATCATGAATATAATTTTAGTATGCAAGAAAATAGGATGACTTTAGATTTTAATAATACCGAAAAAGCATTTGTCTATAAGAAAGATCATGCGCTGAAAAAAGCAAAGCTCCTGTTTTGGATAATGGGTTTCACTCCTATAGTTAAAATTGCAACTCTCATTACACCATTCCTTATTAAGTCAGGATTCCCAATAAAAAAACTAATTAGATATACGCTTTTTGAACAATTTGTTGGTGGAGAATCACTTGAAAAAACAGAAGTTGTCTGCAATCAGCTAGAGCAATATAAGGTTCAGGTGATTTTAGATTATGGCGTTGAAGGTGGCGAATATGATAATCAGCAGCATGACCAGGCAGCAGGAGAATTCATTAAGGTAATCAGGTACGCAGCAACAAGGAGGAATATCCCATTCGTTAGTATAAAAATTACAGGATTGGTATCCTTCACATTGTTAGAACGGATAAATAAACAAGGGGCCGCTAAAAGTAGCTATGACTTGACGTATATTAATGATGCATTAAAAAATCTTGACTTCAACGATAGAGACAATTGGGGAAAATTAATGTTGAGAGTAGATAATATTTGTAAAATAGCATCTGATCTGGGCATAGGAATAATGTTTGATGCTGAGGAATCCTGGATACAAGATCCAATTGATTTTGTTGCACATGCAATGATGAATAAATACAATATTAAAAAAGTGGTAGTCTATAACACCATACAATTGTATAGATCAAATAGACTAGCGTTCATGAAAGATGGGGTTGAGCATGCAGAAAAAGAAGGGTATCAGCTAGGTGTAAAACTGGTGAGAGGGGCATACTTAGAAAAGGAAGTATCGAGGGCAGCTAAAGTGGGATACCAAAATCCAATTCAAGAAAGTAAAGAAGTTACTGATCTAGATTACGATGCTGCGGTACAAACTTGCTTAGAAAAAATAGAAACTGTTTCGAGCATAATCGCAAGCCACAATGAAAATAGTAATCTGATTGCTGCAACATACGTAATGAAACATGGGATAGCTACCAATCACCCCAATCTTCACTTCTCCCAACTGTATGGCATGAGCGATAACTTAACTTTTAACTTGGCTGATGCAGGCTTTAATGTGTCTAAATACCTCCCCTTTGGGCCAATTGAAATAGTAATCCCCTACTTACTCAGACGTGCGCAAGAAAATAGTTCAATTGCTGGACAAACCGGAAGAGAATTTGATCTTATAAAAAAAGAGTGCCTGCGAAGAGTAATTTGAACTATTAAATAAATTTTAATCAAGTGCCCGCAATATCAAGCTTATAATCAAAGGTTAAATGCTCAAACATCTATACCCCTATGTGATTTTTATCACCATTTCCAAATAGTAGAAATTGCAATTTCGCTACATGCAATTAAACCTAAAAGAGCATTGGGAAAAGGTATATCAAACTAAACAGCCCCAAGAGGTGAGCTGGACAGAAGAGACGCCCGAAACTTCTTTAGCGTTTATACAGGGCTTCAATTTAGCCAAAAATGCAAGTATTATTGATATTGGTGGTGGCGACAGCAAGCTTGTCGACTATTTACTTGAGGAGGGATATTCCGATATAACCGTATTAGATATTTCTGAAAAGAGTTTAGAGCGAGCAAAAAATAGATTGGGTGAAAAAAGCAAAAAGGTTAATTGGATAGTGTCGGACATAAAAAGCTTTCATCCAATAAGGAAATATGACCTTTGGCATGACAGAGCGGCCTTCCATTTTTTAACAACAGAAGAAAAAGTACGCTCCTACTTGAGCATAGTAAGAAGCTGTGTAAAGGGGTATATGATTGTAGGAACTTTCTCAACCAGTGGGCCAAATACATGCAGTGGACTTTCAGTAAAGCAGTATGACGACAAGGAATTATCAAAAATGTTTATGGATGGATTTCGAAAACTAAAGTGTTTAAAAGTTGATCATACAACACCATTTCAAACAAAACAAAGTTTTACATTTTGCAGTTTTAAAAGTATCGCGGCCCGATAATCGCAGATAGAAAAGTTTAGTAACAGAACATCTCACCTTGCATAATGACTAGCCGAAAGGTTTTTTGTCCATAGAACAAGAAAAAGTCTAGAAAGATTACAATTAAGGAATTTAAGTTCGTTTTTTCACCCACCTGGCAACTTTAAAATATAGAAACCACATTCAAAAATTATAGTATAAGGCATATATCTCAAATATTACTTTAGCTTTGTGATATACTAAAGCTTTCTTAGAAAGCCGATATTGCATAAGCTAATCAATAATGAATTATTTCATTTATAACCCAATAGCAGGAAATTCCCCGTCTAAAAAAAGAGCCGCATTGGTGCACCTTATAAAATTAGATCCTACTAATATTATCTTAGAAACAGAAAACAGGAGTGAGGAAACAATATTAGCCCTTAAAGCGATTGAATTGGGCGCCAAAAAAGTGATTGCCATAGGTGGTGATGGTACAATTAATAAAGTGGCGTTGGCATTGGCAGGAACAAAAATACCCCTTGGGATAATTCCAATTGGTTCAGGAAATGGACTAGCCCGTCATTTGGGAATACCAATGAATCCGAAAATTGCACTTCAGAAAGCCCTGAATGGAAAAATAAATCAAATTGATGCCTGTCAAATAGGAGATAAAATGTTTTTTTGTACAGCAGGAATTGGATTTGATGCTGCAGTTGCACAAATATTCAACAAAAGAGGAAAACGAGGACTATTCAATTATATCGTATCCCTATTTATTGCGTTAAGAACATATGAGCCTATAGAAATAGAAATAGAACCAGGAAAGAAAGAGAAAATATTTCTACTTACCTTCGCTAATGCAAATCAATATGGGAATAACGCATTTATTTCCCCATTCGCCGACATACAAGATGGTAAATTTGAAATAATCAAGATCAAAAACAATAGCCTATTCTCCCTACTGCCGTTAAGCCTTAGACTCTTCTTGAAAACTTTACACAAATCCAAAGGAGTGGAAATTATATCAGCAAGGGATATAAGCATAAAATACAAAATCAATCAGCCACTACAAATTGACGGTGAGAGCCTAGAAACCATGGAGGAAGTTTTAAATGTGAGTATTCGAAAAGACGCCTTAACTGTAATAGTATAAACAACCCTTTAGCTCTATATAGATGAGAAGAGTCTACACAAATATTTATTCTGCACTTGCACTCCAGATTGGGGCTTCATTTATTCTATTGCACTTAACCAGGTATGTCTTTTTTTTGCTCAACAAAAGTTACTTCCCCGAAATCAATTTTAGCGATTGGTTAAAAATCATATTCGGTGGAATGAAATTCGATCTGGCGGCTATTCTTTATACCAATTCTATTTTTATTCTAATTCAAATTATCCCTTTCGCATTTAGACATAAAAATAAATACAGGAAGATTTCGAATGTCATTTATTTGATCTCTAATTCATTAATGCTAGCATTTAGCATTGCCGATATGGTGTATTTTAAATATACACTAAGGAGATCAACCTGGATGATATTTAAAGAATTTTCCAATGAAGGAAATATTATTATAATTCTCCTAAAATCGTTGTTGAATTACTGGTATATTATTCCCATATTCCTTGGCTTTTTATTGATCTTGATCTTAATCAATAGAAAGATTACAAAAATGATTGCAATGCCAAGTCAAACCCCGTATCTGCATATTGGCAATTTTTTTATGCTTATTTCAATACCCGTACTTTTTACTGGTGGTGTAAGAGGAGATTTTAAATATACAACCAGACCAATTACAATGAGCAATGCTGGGGAGTACATCAAGAATCCAGAATTGATTCCACTCATATTGAATACGCCATTTTGTATGCTAAGAACTATGCAACAGAAGTTCTATGTAAAAGAGGAGTTTTTTCCAGAAGAAGAAATCAATAAAAACTTTAATCCAGTACAATCAACTTCCGATGGCAAGGCTTTTAAATACGAGAACGTTGTAATCATCATATTAGAAAGTTTTGGAAGAGAATCAGTTGGATTTTACAATAGAACGCTGGCGAACGGGAGCTATAAGGGATATACTCCTTTTCTTGATTCACTAATTGGAGAAGGCCATACCAATATGCATTCCTTTGCTAATGGAAGAAAATCTATTGATGCATTGCCATCCATTTTAATGGGTATCCCTGCTGGTGAAATATCTTATATACTTACCCCCTATATTTCAAATAAAACACAAAGCCTGCCTGCTATCTTGAGTAAAAAAGGATATACAACAGCTTTTTTCCATGGTGCCCCTAATGGGTCAATGGGATTCAAGGCACTAATGAATTTGATTGGGGTTCAGAAATATTATGGCATGAATGAGTATGGCAATGAAAAGGATTTTGATGGCACTTGGGGAATTTGGGATGAGCCATTTTTTCAATATACTGCTGATCAGATTAATGGATTTAAAGAACCATTTATAAGCACAGTTTTCAGTGTTACTTCGCACGAACCATTTATGGTTCCATCAAAATACAAAAACAAATTTCCAAAAGGGGATCACCCACTAAGAGAAACAATAGGATACACCGATATGGCGCTAAAAAGATTTTTTGAAAAAGCCAAGACAATGAAGTGGTTCAAAAATACCCTATTCGTTATTACAGGAGATCATGCATCTGTATCCTATTTTCCTGAATATCAAACAAGTTGGGGCTACATGTCGGTTCCGATACTTTTTTACCACCCTAGTGATAGCAGCCTAAGGAAAGTAGAAAAGAATATTGCCCAACAAATTGATATCATGCCATCGGTATTATCCTATCTGCATTATGAGCAACCCTTCGTTGCATTTGGAGAAAATTTATTTAACCCCCATAGGAAAAATATAGCCGTGAACTACCATAACGGATTTCAACTTTTCCATGACCAATACCTCTTACAAATAAATAATAAAGAAGCAACATCAATGTATGATTACATTAATGACCCACTACTGAAAATTAATATTCTGGAAAAGAGAAAACCCCAAAAAGACAGTATGCAAAATACCATTAAGGCATTTATACAGCAATACCACAATAGATTAATAGACAATAAAATGACTGCAGAATAGATAAATTGATAAAAGCTTTTTATCAATAATTCATGTATTCACTGAATATCTTTTGCATGTACGCCTTAGCAAAATTCAACTTGCTATCTTTTTCAATGGATGGGTCTGTAGATTTGAATTCAATCATTCGTTTTGCATCTTCATTGTAGCTTAAAGAAAATCCATCTCCAACCAGGCCAAATCCATTGTCCCAATCAAAAAATGCATATCCATTTTTTTGATTTGAACGAAAAAGGTCATGACTCCAAAAATTTGGTTCTACCGTCATGCCCAGTTGGTTATAAATTGTCTGACTGATGTCTGTCTGACTACCATAGATATTATTTCTTGTTCCACGAAATTCATCTTTGATAACATTACCAAACAGTATCAAAGGAATTCGATGCCTTCGATAGTCCCAGATCTCATATTTTTCCAGCGGCAGACGATGGCCATGATCAGCAACAATGACGAATAAGGTATTATCATACCAAGGCTGTTTTTGGGCTTGCTCAAAATATTTACCCAGGCTAAAATCTGTATAATATCCAGTATTCCTAAATAGATTAGATAGGCTATTGCTCTTATACTTCCCAGTAATTGGAAATTCAAATGGCTCATGATTAGACAAAGTCAATACAGTTGTAAAGAATGGCGTCTTTTGAGATTTCATGTCAGACAGGTGTTTGTCTAATAAAACACCATCGTGCGCACCCCATTTTGAATTAAAATCTTTTTTCTGAAATGACTGCTTGTCAACTACAACATCAAAAGCATGTGACAAAAGATAAGATTTCAACCCAAAGAATTCACTCTCCCCACCATAATAAAAAGAAGTATGATAGTTCTGTTTATTAAATTGTTGGGCGACAGATGGTAGATTAACTTGCTTTTCACTTTCCCTAATTATACTTCTTGTTGGCTGCGCAGGGAACGAGCTTAAAATAGCAATGAGCCCCTTATCGGTTCTCTCGCCAGATGAATAGATATTTGTGAACAACACCCCTTTTTTTATGATGCTTTCAATATTAGAAGCAATCCCTGGCTCACCGCCCAAACTCTCAATTAAATCGGCAGTATAACTCTCGAGTATGATGAACACCACATTAGGAGATATTGCATTTGGCTTTAATATATGCACAGTGCTATCCGCCGAAGTTTCTTGCTTCAGTAACTGTTCGATATTTTTTTCAGGGAAATAGACATACCTGGATTTTAGCGGCGATAATTCAAAGAAAGTATTTTGCATCAGCTGCCACATCGTATTGGTGGAAAGATGGTTGTATATAGGTACAGTTGAATACTGGGCCATGCTCACATTGATTGGACTTAACTGCCAGCCTCCCCGTATAAAAAGAAAATTTATTCCTAGCAATAAAAATGATAGGAAAGTCTTTACAATAACCCCGCCACTAAGTGGCAAAAAATCAACATTTTCATGCAGCAGCCTATTGAGCTTAAATAAGATATAGCCTAATGATAAATAAAAAAATATTGGACCCAACAAAGCACCTGTAAATCCTGAAATGGCAACTTCATATGGAAATTGGACAAAAGTGACGATTGCCTTAAAGTTTAATTTTGTACCCCATTCACGGTATAAATTCAAGTTTACGAATCCAATCAAAAGAAAAAGAATGATGAAAACAGGTTGGTAAACATTAAAAAAGGTTTTGGCCCATGATTTAGCATCAAACAATTGAATCATAACAACAACAATCAATGGCATTGTTACGATATAAGCTGCCATTGAGAGGTCTAGTCGAAAAGAATTGATAAAAATATTCAATATATCCATTGAATTTCTGGCAGGAAACTTCTCAAAAAAATAAAAAACAGTAATAAGCCTTTCCAGAAAAAAAGCCACCAACCAGAAAATCAAGAGTCTTGAAAAAAGAACAAATGAAGAACGTAGACTTAGAATCATTTACTAAATTATTGTATGAAATTGAGCCTTACCAATTGAAAGATAAGAAGAAAATAAAATTATAAAAGATAATTTCTTGAAAACTATACGCGAGTAGACAACAAATACCTAGCCCACAATTAATTAAGATATTTAGTTCAATTAAGGGATGTAAAATATTGGTAGTGCTTGGCAACCATTTGAGCACTTAAACCACTCCAAAAACCACGTCGGGTTACTTCAAGATTATGCCCAAATAATAACGGCGATATGATTGGTCCTTGATTTTTTTTACTGAGGTCGATATGTACAGGAATATGTTGAGCATAAATTCGAACAACCTGCGATGTGAAAAATAAAACAAATATGACAAAGCGAAAACCAAATCGAACTAAATTCATGAAGCAAGGTTTGAAGAAAATCAAAAGATGAAGATAGATGAAATCATTTGTACGTATTTGCAGATACCCTATCACCAAGTGATACCAATATTTTTTTTAGTCCGGTCATATTCATTTTCAGTCCGGTTTCCGCATCTGGATGGGTGTCTTCATTGATGATACCAATTGGTCCGGCATAGTTGTTATTTCTGACTATACGAATCATCTCTTGCTCACTATCACCCTCACCAATCGGATAAATCCGCCTATCACCCTTCTTCAAACCAGCTAAGTTCAATGCAAGCAAATAAGGAACTATAGTAGGAAAAAAGTTGGGGAAACGATCTATCTGATCTTGGGCATGGTTGAAGTTATAAACCAAGCCAATATTGTTCATCTTCAAATACTGAATAATAGCCAGCTGATTTTCTGGTTCTCCATACCACCCTTCATGGTTATACAAACCCACCTTGCAACCAATGGCACTGGCTCGATTGGCAATATACTTAACAGCAGATGCAGCAGTTTGAATTTTCTGTTGCTGAGAGAGCGTATCAAATCCTTCGGGGGGAATAAACATATACCAGATTTGGGTATTAATCTTTCGCCTGTCCAGGAATTTAAATGTTTCAATTACTCCATATTCACTTGAAGGGTCTGAGCCTGACAATAACCAAAAGGCTTGCAGTTGTATATGATGTTCATTGAGTTCGTCATACTCCTGATCAAAGGTTGGGACATGATGATCACGCCAATCATAAGCCAACCTGGTAATGCCGATTCCATTTAGCATTTCAGACCTCTCCACTGGCCCTCTATTTTTTACATCAAAGGGCACAATACACCATGCAATTAGATTTTGTCTTCTAAAATTATCCCTCTTGGGTATACTTTGACTATAGGCACGGTCTGGAATTGCAAAAGCAATCAACTGAAAAGCTACCACTACAAACAGTAGCATTAATTTTCTTTTAAATAAATCGGGATATGGCATCATATAAAGCAGTTAAGTCGGCAATTACTAATATACAAGAAATAATAGTATTAAACCCACTACTGATTTGCAGATATTATAACGAATGAAATCTAGTGATAATCAATCCTTTTAAGTCAGCCAGAATGATTAAGAAAGTAACGGAAACTTACTCGGGTGATTGATTATAGGTTGGGCAGAAAAATTATTTATAGTTCAGTTAGAGTAATCAAGACGCAGCTTATAAAAAAATTCTTGTTCAAGAACCTCCCTAACTTCACCAGGTTTTAATTCCCCAAGACTGAGTTCTTCAATAGAAATCCTAATTAGTCTCTTGCAGGGATGCCCTATTGCAGTCATCATTTTCCTAACTTGATGAAATTTACCCTCAGTTAAGACCACCTCAATCCAGGTATTGGGAACATTCGGGTGCAACTCATATCCAGATGAAAATAAGCCTTCGGGTTGTTTGACAATAACGGCGTCACAAGGCTTTGTAGTGTACTCAGTATCGGTAGTGATTGGTATCAGTACACCAGACTTCAGTTTAGCCAATGCCTCCTCAGAGACGATTCCCCGAACTTGGACTAAATACTTTCTTGCATGTGGCACCTTGCCTTGAAACAACAAGCGGGTGATTTTTTTATTGGTTGTCAACAACAACAATCCCTCAGAATTCTTATCAAGTCTTCCTATTGCATGTATGCCTTCTGGAAATGAAAAGTCAATGTCACCCAATAGTGCCAGCTGGTGGCTGCTAATGAACTGAGAGACCATATCATATGGCTTGTTTAATATAAAGTATCGATAACCCTCCATGATAAAATAGTGGTACAATTAAGTCTAGAATAGAAGAATAGATAACTTAAATTAGCTTATCAATCTAAGCAAAGAAACAAAAAATCTCTTATGAAAAAGATTAGTCTATTCCTTATTACATATACTGGCCTGTGTATGCTTGTTAACGGCCAGAACAAGAATATATTACCAAGTAAAGAACAAGTAAAATATCTGCAAAAAGAGATTGGGGTAATCATACACCTGGATATCAATATATATGCTCCAGAAACTTTTGACTACGCCAAAAAAGAAACACTTCCCCCAGCGTCTTCTTTTAACCCGTCGCGTATTGACACTGACCAATGGATAAGGGCAGCTAAATCAGCTGGGGCAAGGTATGCTGTACTGACTGCAAAACATGGAACTGGATTTGCCTTATGGCATACAAAAGCCAATGCATATCATACGGGCAATTCACCGATAGAAATCGATGTGGTAAAATCGTTTATTAAATCGTGCAAAAAATATGGTTTAAAACCAGGCATATACTACAACACCAACATGAATACCTTTTATGGTGCCGGCTATACTCCAATGACTGAAGAAAAAAGATTGGAGTTCAACGAAGTGGTATATCAACAGCTTTCGGAACTGTGGGGAAACTATGGAAAGTTGTTTGAAATATGGTTTGATGGTGGTCTTATGTCTGATCCAAAAACAGGGATACTGGATAGGGTTACTGTCCTCCTTGAGCAGAACCAGCCTAATGCTTTGTTGTTTGGAGGATTATCTGGGATGAACAACCTAGTAAGATGGGTGGGCAATGAAGATGGAAGAACCCCATATCCACATTGGAATCAAAACTTCCTGAGCAATGTTGCTGGAGATGGATCCGAAACAGACAATCAATACCATGGAGACCCTGACGGCGATGTATGGATGCCCGGAGAAGCAGATTTCCCCAATCGCAAGAAAACAGCATGGAATGGCGGATGGCTTTGGAGATCAAATGAAGATCATCACCTTTTCCAATCTGATGAATTATTAGATAGATTTTATACTTCGGTAGGAAGAAATTCTAATATGATGATGGGTATGGCAATAGACACATCAGGACTATTCCCTGAAAAAGATGCAAGGATATTTGAAGAGTTCGGTACTAAATTAAAGCAAAGAGAAAATAAGAAAATAGCAACAACAAGTGGGAGGGGAAATGTCGTCATCCTAAAAATTAGAGATAGTTCAACAATTAATCAAGTAGAAATACAAGAAGACATTAAAAAAGGTCAGCGAGTAAGAAAGTATCAAATTGATGCCCGAGTTGATAGAGAATGGAAGAAAGTATGCGAGGGGACATCGATAGGATACAAAAGAATACAATTTGTTGATGCCGTTATTACACCTGAACTTAGAATTACTATTACTGAAACTTCAGGAATGCCAATCCTCAAGAGTTTTACAGCTTACCATTAGAGATGAATTCAATGAAGCATTGCAGGTACGCAACCAATCGTTCATGTGATTCTTGGCTTGATGACAGTTGGCGCAAGCGTAAATAACCATTGCATTTTTAGCTTAACAAATAAATTATACGCAACAATTGGAAGAATTATCCCTGAAAATAACAGCGCAATTAATAAAAAAGGAACCGAACTAATCAAACATATCTTAACCAGAAATATCCTAACAGCAGCCATCAGAATAATCTGCATACAAAAAATATATACGGAGTGATAGCCAATAATACGAATGTAGTTGGCTTTATTAAGACCAGTAAGGATGAATGATATGTTGATTGAAAGAAGACAACCTATAAAAGCTACCAACAGATAGAAAAAAGGCATCGTGTGTTCTACATAATAATTGTCCTGATGAAACATATTGATATCAGTAAATATATACTGAACAAGAATAAAGATGGGCAGCAGAAAGAAAAGAAGTCCATAAGAAGAAAGGAGTTTTTTACTCCTATTAGAATTAATCGATGTAGAAATAAAATCACCAATACCGAAAAAAAGATAGTATTGTAAAATATCCATTAGAAATCCGAGATAAATAAAATGTTGCCTAAGTAGAGAAACCGCAAAATACATAACAAGCCCTAATATCAACTGCAGATAGATATTGAGTTTTATTTTAATCTTCAACACAGCATAAATTAACCCCACAAAAAATAAAGCATTTAGATACCAAAACTGTCCTGTTCGCCTTGGGTCTATAATGAGTGATAAGTAATCACTTGGAGCATAAACAGTATTCGTAAAGGGTGAAAAAATAATTTGCAATGTAAGCTGGATAGCACCCCAGACCAACATAGGATAAAGAATATTTTGTACCCTTACTTTGGCATATTTACCCAACCCCCTTTTTGCTATGCTTGAAGAGAAAAAAATACCAGAAGCAATAAAGAAAAGTGGCATTCTAAATCCAAATAAAAAAACATTGATGTACTCAAGTACGGGATAACTTGCTACATCTAAACCAGAATTAGAAAGTGATTCATAGCAATGTCGAAAAGAAACCAAGATGATGCTAATTCCTTTGTCATAATCAAGCCATGAATCGCGCCTTAGTTCAGACTGATCAAATCTTTGTAAAAACCCCACATTTGATGTTTAGAAATTAACAGATACCCCACCATTCAATTCCAAATTAATTGGACAGATCATTAAGCGGGGTTAGGCAACATCGTTTCTACATAGATAGAAAGAGGAGGTTCTCTTGCATAAAGAAAACGAAAAGAAATAATGCCGAAGATGATGAGATAATAATAAAAGACTAGAGCTATAGAATCATAGTTTCGGTCATGAAAAAAGCAAATTTTGATTGCTATTAATCACAGCAGAGAACCTGCAATATCGGCAAGGATATGATTTGCTTGCTTATAAGCGTCTTTATAAACTACTAAATGTTAACTTATTTTTTGAAGTCCCAACTTATGGAACCAAGATTATCAGGCTTCCCCTTTTCAGCAGGAGATACAGTACCCTTTAGTTCGCCCTTTTTATTCCGTTTTACTGAAATTTTTCTCCAAGAGAAATCCCCTTTCTCATAATCAAATGTTTTTCCATCATCGTCATAGAGGTTATAATCAGATTCTTTATCGCCATAATGGCGAATGACGATATCGAACTTGCCATCAGAGACTGAAGAAACTGTTGCCATCGGAATAATCCCCCCATCACGAACAAATACAGGAATACGATCTAGACCCGGACTAACAGTAATCACCTGACTCTCTCCCACCAGCTTGCCTGTAAAGAAATCATACCACTTGCCTTTTGGAAGCACTACTTCTCTTTTGGTCTCCCCAGTAAAAAGTGGGGCGATGAGCAGATGATCTCCGACCATATACTGATCTTTGATTTCACGCTTCTTAGCCATTGCATATGGATTGTCGACAGAATTTAATTCACCAGTCTCAGACTTATCCTCTACCGAAAAGCCATCAACCAAATTCATAGCCCGAAAAGGAGGCCTGCCATAAAAAGTATACTCTGCAAAGCAGGTATAGAGATAAGGAATCAACTGCATTCTAAGGTTGGCGACATCAGCAACTTGCTTCTCAACCTCCGGAAAAGACCAGGGCTTTGTACCATCCGCCCATGCATTGAGCATTGCCATTGGTGAAAAACATACTGTTTGCATCCTACGCAACCATTCTTCTGCAGTTGCAGACCCACGTACTTCGGGAGTCCAAAGTGTTCCGATAAAAGAACTGTTGATCAACGCCGTAATAAAATCTTTATGGCTATAATAGTCGTTATAAATTACAAATGGAAAGGATGTAGCTCCAGCATTAGAGGCCCTAACCAATCCATAGGTTCGCTTATTTTCTGCCCGATACAACTGAGTGAAATTCTTTTGCATCATTAATCCATAAGACTGCCTCATGATTTCTGAAGGAACGCCAGAGGGAAATCTTGTTACATCTGGCCATAGCCAAAAATCAAAACCATCATTCTCATCCATCTTAAAACCGCTAACTCCAAGATTCAAGAGATTATCCTTAAAATGCTTTCCAACCAATTGAGTGGCTTCTTTCATAGCATAATCAGGAACATAGCCAGTCCATACCGTATGAGAGGCAGTATAGGGCTTTAATGAACTGATTAATTTGCTGCTAGGCGCTACATAGGGATTGATCCATAGGTTGGTATAAATGCCCTTGCCTTTTAATTTACTGATGAGGCCTTGAGGATCAGGAAATCTCTTCGTGTCCCACTCGTAGGTACATGGATACGACTTGCTCTGCCATCCAGGTTCTAGTCCGATTACAGTAAGTGGAAATTTATGCTCTTCAAAGCCCCTCACTTCATTGAGCAAATCTTGATCGCTAAACAAGGTTGGAGTACGGTGCCAGAATCCTAATCCCCATTTTGGAGGAAGGCAACCACCACCCTGATAAAGATTAAACCTGCTGACTGCGTCAAGGGTAGTTGGGCCACCAAAAACATAAAGTTCAACTCCTTCGGCAGGGACCAACACTTCTACGTTATCGGAATAAGGAGAGGCAGACCACTGTGGATCTGAATTCCTATCGGTGGAGACTGGAGGATGCTTGCTATCTGCACGAACACCAGTACCTACCCATACATCAAGATACCGGGCAGAGTTGATGAATACTCCATATCCTTTTGAGGAAACATAAAAAGGAACAGGTGCATGCGTTCTTCCATTATCTATTCCATCATAATGGTCAACATGCAGTCTGAGAATACGTCCTCGCTGTTCAACAGTTTTAAAATTTAAACCCAATCCAAATATCTTCTCTGCTTCATCAAGCGGAAAACGCAAATATGTTTTGCCATCATACAACTCAACCTTGATTTCATTTTCTTCGAGTGGAAAATCAACCGGCAACATGGCATTGATAGCAGAAGTTTTTGGGGCTACGCCTGAGACTGTCAGGAAATTCATAGCCTCTGGCCTACCTGCTTCGGCCTTCCAAACTCCGTTGGCGATTTTCTGCCATACCAATGGCATGGCTTGGGAATTGGCAGAGAGAGAAAAAGAAAATGAAAGAACAATAACTTGAGCAATGGCAAAAAAGCGTTTCCAAATTTTCATTCGTATAATTTAAATAGCACTAAGGTTTAATAACAATAATTGTGAATGATTCTATTTCATTCCTAACAAATACTCTGCAACATTGGCCAAATCATCGCCAGACATGCCCATTGATCCAGGATCAGGCATGAGTGACTTTGTCATCTTTTCACGGCTTTTGATATTGTCTTTAGGAATTGAATGTCTCTTGCCAGTTGCATCTTTCAACAACAGTGTTTTGCCGTCAGCCAAAAGAAATCCAAAAAAGGTTTCACCGTCTTTTGTATTAATTAGCCAAGGCTCATAACCGAACACGATGGAAGCACTTGGATTGATGATGGCATCAAGCAAGGATTCACGATCATATTTTTGGTGGATTTGACTAAGATCAGGACCAATCTCTCCGCCCTGCTCCCCTGCACGGTGGCAAGTTGCACAATGTTGAGTAAAGACCTGCTTTCCTTTAAGCGCATCAGGTTTTATTTTTTTTATGTCGGCGATGGAATACTTCATTCCACCAGCTCGCTTAAAGTAATTGCCTGCCTGAGTTCGAACTGTTTGATCTGGGTTTGTAAAAATTACTGCTTCAACGGCTGAATCAAGATCTGCAGGAAAAGTCTTGGCAGCCAACATTCCGATAATCATTTGTCCGCCTACCGAATCCTTTGCCATATACTCAGCAGTATTTTTTCTATCATCAAAAACAATAAGCTCATTTATTATTCTCTCTCTAGCAGCTTTCATTTCGGCTTTCTTCTTTTCCTTTCCTAAGTCCAATCCAATATTTTTCCAATCCAAATAAGTCATCCAATCATTGTCCTTTCTGAATGCAAGCCAATAATTGGCTTGCTCGGAAACATCCGTCAGGTTACTTTTTGAAAGACTCAGCATAGCTTCCGCGCCAGACTTGTCATGTACAAACCCCAATGCAGTAATGGCTTTTTTCCGCTCTGCTAAAGGTAAGGAAGGTGAATTTGCCCAGTTTTGTAATATATAAACAGCAGCAGCAGGATGAAGCCTCCACAACAATTGCGCATATGCTTCATTCCACTTTTCAGGTGATGCATTAATTTTTTCCCTAAACATGAAATTAAGCTCCGGCCATATGGCTTCATCATCATTTTCAAGTGCTTGTCCGATTGCCTCCAATAAATAAGGATCTTTCCCATCAAATGCTGCAACGATAGTCAACAGAGCCCCCTTCTTTTTCTTGAGTGGCAGATCTCTAATGGCAGTGACAATTTCTCTTTGTAAAAAGAGAGAAGGCCAAATCTCACCTTTAGACAACTTAGGACGGCGCGAATCCATCGGTGTCAAAAAGAATTGATCGATCAGCTCAGCCATTTGATCTGTTGTATACACTCTTCGCAATGACCTCAAAGCTGCTGCGGCAATACGTGGCTCTTTGCTGTATAACAAAGAGTAGACCTCATCCTGCCCCTTCTTACCAAGCTGTGCGAGCAAACCAATAGCTCTGGCATGATGATATGGATTTTCTGAATTCATCAACGCTTTAACCGGATCGATTACTTTTTCACCCTGACTTTTCAATCGCTCAAAACCTTCATGACGAACGTTGACAGCAGGATTTTTGAGGGCTTCGATTTGACCCTCAACAGTACTGAGGTCGATATTTGGAGTTTCCAGTTTTTTATTTCTAGGGGAGATGCGATAGATGCGGCCATGGCCCTTATTATCTTTCCTCTGATGACCGCCCACTACTGGATCATACCAATCAGCAATATACATTGCGCCGTCGGCACCAATCATCACATCACTTGGACGAAACCATTTTGTAGTATCGATATCATTTGCCGCATCATACCATACATATCCTTTGTTGTCGGAAGGTAATGAGCTAATAAAGTTTTGACGCTTGCCAGCGAGAGCAAAGCCCGCACCGTTCAACTCTGGCTTGTAACCAAAAATAACATTGCGGCCAGCATCTGCACTCAACAGCATTCCGCGGTATTTCTCTCCCAATCCATCTCCTTCATTTAGAACAATACCAGTTGGAGCTCCTGCACCACTATTATCACCAACCGGAATAACACCTGGATCTTCCTGATGCCAATGTGCAGTAAACATATTTTGATCTGGTCGTTGATCAGCTTGCCATGACCTTGTGCCATCACTGCTGAAAAAACCTGCATTGCCACCCTCCATCAACCAACTAACACGGCATGTCACTACGCCATCATCATTATCATTCTGCCACATATCACCGTAGGAATCAACGGCTGTTTCATAGCTATTCCTGAATCCATGCCCCAGAACAGTGAGTCCTGTTCCGTCGGGATTAACACTTAGTTGCAGTCCGCCGACCCAAACTTTACCATCATCACTTTTTTGATTCCCCTCGTTTGTAAGATTGTAAGGTGTGCCCCCAGTATACAAGCTACCAGAACGGAGTGTCCAACCCGACTTGTCCGTTACCATATGAGGACCAGCATTACCCACATTGAAATAAATCTTGCCATCAGGTCCGAACACGCCGGAGTGCAAAGCATGATCATGATCCAATCCACCGAAGCCTGTCAGCAATATTTCTTTTTTATCTGCTTTATCGTCGCCATTCTCATCTGTATATACGATGAGATTAGGAGAACATGATACGATCACTTTATTACCTACAACAGCTATACCGAGTGGCGAAACAAGGTCGCGGTCCTCAACGAAAACAGTCGACTTGTCCGCCTTGCCATCTTTATCCGTATCCTCCAGAATGATCACCCTATCGCCATTTGCATGATGCAAGTCCTTGATGGAATCATTATTAAAATTCCTGTAGTTCACTGCTTCAGTGACCCATATTCTTCCCTTAAGATCCACATCCATGTTGGTAGGATTATAGAACATCGGACTTTCCGCCCAGAGCTCAACTTTTAAGTCGCCTGGAAGATATAGACCAAGAGGGTCTTTAGAAATGACATCATCATTTTTACAAGATGATGAGGCTACAACAATCAAAAAAATTAGGGTGATATAATTCAATTTTTTCATGAGTCTTGATTTCAATTATTTATTGGCAAAAGTTATTTGAAAATATTGCGCAGGTGAGCGAAGTTGTGTTTATAACTTTCAACTATGCCCATATCACTGGGCTTGGCGTATTCAATCTGCATCCACCCATCGCCGTAGTATCCAATCTCATCGAGCGCGTTACCAATTCTTTGCCAATCCAAGGTGCCTTTGCCAAGCAGGAATCCATTCTCCTTCATGTGCAACTCACATATATTATCCTTCCCTAATAATTTCATTTCTTTATAGATATCATTGCCCGCATCTGTAGCATTGCGAAAATCATAATACACCTTAATTGCAGGCGAACCTACTTGCTGCATGATCTCCAGATGTTCCTCGGCAGTGAGATAAGATTCTATCCCCAAGGTGATTCCCATTTTTTCTGCTTTGGAAGCAACTCTTTTTAAACGCCTGACGGTTTCTGCTTTCCCTGCAGGATCATTTCTGAGATCGTTGCCATAAAAAAAGGCAAGTAAGATAACGGATACATCCAAGTTCTTAGCCACATCGATGCTATCAGACACCCACTCCTCAGCCCTTGGATCGGACTTATATGGGAACGTATTGAGTTCTCCGATAGCAAGACTAGAAATTTTTACCCCTGTTGATTTTGACATCGAAAGATATTCCTGTTGCACGCTGTGTTGACGAAGGTGAAAGTTGTCACTTACACTACCCAAACTCACTTGTAAACCTTGAAGTCCAATTTCCTTGGCCAGTTCAAGTCCTGATACCTCTGCAGCTTTATCGATTGACCAGTCACAAGCCCCAATTTTAAAACTTCTCTTCTTCATAAAATCCATGAAGGAGGCGGAGGGTGAGATTGCAGCACCTCCAAAGAGCAGAGCAGAATTTTTAATCAGTTGACGCCTAGTAGCCATATTTTAAATGCTTTAATAAATTACATAAGTGATATAAGTAAACGAGTCAAAAGTTACACTATTTTGAGACTAAAATCATCAAACTCAACCGTTGGAATGCCTTGAAAACCAGAATCCCTGACAACAAATAATGATCCTGCAAGAGGCTGTTCAATCAACTGCTGCTCAGTCAATCCAACCTTTGCGGTGGTGATATACAAATCAGTTAAATCATCTCCTCCAAAAGTGCAAGAAGTAACACGATCAACTGGCAATGCAATAGAAAGTATTTTTATTCCAGTTGATGGATCCCATCGAGCAACCTGTGCTCCATCCCAATGGGCAATCCAGAGCATGCCCTCTGTATCAATCGTCATGCCATCAGGATAACCTTCATTGTTGGGAATCTGTATGACCGTTCTTTTATTCGTGATATTTCCTGTGGACACTTCGTAGTCATAGGCCACCACCTGAAATGTTGGGGTATCAATATAATAGAAGATCTGATGATCAGGGCTCCAGGCTAATCCATTTGAAATGGTAACAGATTCAATTTTTTTAGAGCAGGTAATTTGATCATCAAACATATATACATGACCAGCACCTTGATCTTCTGACATTGACATGGTACCAACCCAGAAACGTCCAAAAGGATCACACTTTCCATCATTGAATCGATTATCCATTAAATCCTGTTCAGGGCGTTGCAAGAATTGAATCTTACCCGTTGTCCTGTCAACATAGGACAAGCCAGACTTCAATGCTGCAAGATAATTTCCTTTTTTGGTGAGTGCGACAGCCCCGACAATGGACCCTAGTTCAATCATCCGATGCGATTGCTTTTTGGTGTCAAATTCGTGAATGATGCCATTTAAAATATCAATCCATGAAATGATTTTTCTATTGGCATCCCAAACGGGCCCCTCGCCCAATAGGCATGTGTGGGGTAAAACAACTTCAGGATGATTATTAACGAAAGAATTATTCATATGAAACTAATACGGACTCGGACTAATGCTTGTCCATCCACCATCAATAATCAACGATTGTCCGGTTACATGTCTTGCCGCATCAGAGACAAAAAACAATGCAGCATTAGCAATATCTTCCACACTTGCCGGTCTGCCGATAGGTGTAATCCTTGACCAGGTCTTTTCATATTCCTTGTCTTCGAGCGTTCGCTCTGTCAGTGTTGCACCTGGTGCGATGGTATTCACGTTAATCTGTGATGAAGAAAGTTCTATCACCAAATTTTTTGCAAGCATCTCAATGGCAGCCTTACTCATCGCATAAGCTGCTAGTTTTTCATGCGCTTGGTGCCCGACAACAGAAGACATGAATAATAAACTACCACCAGTTTTTTGCAGTTGCATTTGCCTGGCAGCAGCTTGGGCGAGAAAGAAAGTTCCACCCAGATTCACTTGCATTACCCTATAGAAAGCTTCAGGGGTATAATTGATAAAGTCGCCAAACAACGTAACCCCAGCGTTTGCGATGATGATATCCAATTTCCCAAACTTCGAAACAGCTGTTGCCACCATTTCGTCAATAATTTTTTGATCACTGGAATCTCCAGGCACCGCAACACAGACACCATACTGGTCATTAACAGTTGTTGCGGCATGAAGGGCAAGTTCGATATCCTGATCGTTTAACACAACAGATACTCCTGCCTCAGCAAGTTTTTTACAAATCTCAAGACCAATACCCTGGCCTGCCCCAGTTACAATAGCTACTTTTTTATCAAATGTCATAACGCTCTCTTTATTTAAACTAATGCGAATCTCTGGTTACTGCGCTGCCTGAAGATCCATTTAAAAAATCAAGATCGGCCCCCAAATGTGACTGCTGAACATGTTCTTGATAAAGCTTTACATATCCCCTCTTTACAAGCAGATGCGAGGGCTTCCATTGTTTTTTTCTTATAGCTAGTTCTTGATCGTCCACATGCAATTGAAGCAATCTAGACGCTACATCCAACTCAATCCAATCTCCATCCTTAACGAGGGCCAATGTACCTCCGCAAGCTGCTTCTGGAGAAACATGAAGCACTACAGTACCAAATCCTGTGCCACTCATTCTTCCATCGGAAATTCTAATGAGGTCCTTCACCCCTTGATCCAATAATTTTTTTGGCAAGGCCATGTTTCCCACTTCAGGCATACCGGGATATCCGATAGGTCCAACATTCTTTAATACCAAAATGCTGTTTTCATCAACGGGCAATTCGGGATCATCAATCCTTGCATGATAGTCTTCAATATTTTCAAAAACAACTGCCTTTCCCTTGTGCTTGAGCAGATGTGCTGATGCTGCAGAGAGTTTTATTACTGCACCATGTTCACAGAGATTTCCTTTTACGATAGCTAAGCCAGACTCAGTTTTAAACGGATCATTCAATCCTCTTATGACATCATCATTATAACATTCAGCATCACTGTAATTTTCCTTGATCTGCTTTCCACTTACGGTAAGATGTGATTGCCTTAGGCGATCATGCAATTCCTTCATCACTGCAGGGAGTCCGCCGGCATAATAAAAATCCTCCATGAAATACTCACCCGAGGGCTGTAGATTGGCGAGTAACGGGATGTTTTGAGACAATGTATCAAAGTCTTCAATCGAAAGCGGTACTCCGATCCTACCGGCGATAGCCATGAGGTGAAGTACAAAATTTGTTGATCCGCCGATCGCTGCATTGACCATGATGGCATTCTCAAAAGCCTCGCGGGTCAGTACATCAGAAAGTTTGATGTTCTCTTTTACCATCTCAACAATACGTTGCCCCGAGTATTGAGCAAGTACTTTTCTTCTGCTGTCTGCTGCAGGGATAGCAGCATTTTCGGGCAATGACAATCCCAATGATTCAACCATGCATGCCATCGTAGATGCAGTGCCCATTACCGCACAATGTCCTTGACTTCTGCACATGCAGGCTTCTGCAACGGTAAGTTCCTCCTGACTCATCTCGCCACTGCGTACAGCATCGTTGAACCTCCACACATCGCTTGTGCCAATGGATTTACCGCGATACTTTCCAGTAAGCATGGCGCCGCCTGAAACAACAATTGTGGGAAGATCAACACTACAAGCGCCCATCAATAAGGAGGGTGTTGTTTTATCACAACCGCAAAGCAATACAACCCCATCCATTGGATTTGCACGGATAGACTCTTCCGTATCCATGCTGGCGAGGTTACGGAAAAGCATGGCTGTTGGCTTGATTAATGTTTCGCCAAGCGACATCACAGGAAACTCCAGAGGAAATCCTCCTGCGGCGATGACCCCTTTTTTTACAGACTCTGCGAGTTCTCGAAAATGCGCATTGCAGGGCGTGAATTCACTCCAGGTGTTGCAAATACCAATTACCGGCTTACCCCTAAATTCCTCATCGGGTATACCTTGGTTTTTCATCCATGCCCTGTAAATGAAACCGTCTTTGCCGGTTCTTCCGAACCATCCATGGCTTCTCAGTTCTTTTTTTTCCATTGGTACTAAAGTGAAATAACTCTTATGAATTGATTTAGGAATACGATTATTTTTTGAATACAATATATGGACTTGCCACAGTAGTCAGGTAGACTGAATTTTGTGGTTTATCAGCATTGTAACATTCCCAAGGAGCGCCAAAGCCACTGCCCTTTCTGAAGTCTTCTTTTCGCAAATCATCAATATACTCCTTGGCTAGTTTTTTTGCTGCATCGATATCTACACGAGCAATGGCATCACAGGCCCATCCAAGCGGAGTGCCCCAATAAGCACCATTTTGATAGGAATTCTTGCTTGCCAAACTCTTTTCCCAAGCACTGCTCTCGCTATAATCATCTGATATGAGCACATGCCTGATGTTTCCGTTTTTTGCAAGATCACCTTTCAAATAAGCATCCCTGATAAAAGTACATGTTTTCACCATCTCATCACCTTCCAGTATACCATAGTAAACCGCCAACACCGTAGACCATACATCTGCCTGTTTACTCTTCCCGGTTGATGCCAAGAGCATGCCGCGACCATCAGCAAATGTCAAAGGAATTTCTTTTTTTATTTCGGCCGCGATTGTCTTGTAAAATGAAACTTTTTTATGCGCCCCTTTCTTTTCAAAAACTTCAGCGAGTTCCAATGCGGCTTTGTATTTCAACAGTGATGGCATGAGCAGATCGCCAGTGAAAGAAATAACATCCCTGAATCCATAATCAACTCCCCTCAGCTCATCATTGGTGAATACCAACTGTTTCCCGTTTCTTGTAGGAGGCACCTTAAAAGCCAACTCCATCCGATCAATCAAACTAAAGCCATTGATCATTGAATCAAGGATAGCAAGATCTCCTGTGGTCTTGAGATACTGATGACCCATGTGTACGAAGTAAAACTGATCACAATATGGCGGGAACAAACCAAAGAGCTTATCGCCCTGTTGATTGAAATCATAGGTACCCGGAAAATATATCGGCAACCCATCATCAATCCTAACATGATCTGCTATGGCGCCAAGGGGCACCATACTACCATGTGATGTAATCCATGTTTGATCGCACTGTGTTGATGCTGCAAGCAGCAACATGTGCTTTTGTTCAGCCGCTTTTACAAACCCGGTTTCTAATGACATTGCATAATCTCTTATCCAATAGGATGGATAGCTGCTTCTGCCTCCTGGCCTTACAAGTACACCACCCGTGTTATTCGGACCAAAGTCAGTAGAAATAACCTGACCAGGATGGATGCGTGAACTATCCAATACATCCTTGGTAAGCTGTTCTAAAAATTTATAATCAGCAGTTGACAATATCGATGTGCTTGCAATTCGCTGGGCACTAGCTCCAATGATAGAAAGCAAACAGATACAGAAAATGCCTGCCCTGACCAAGGCAAATACATTGACACTAGGTTTTTGGGGTGCGGTATTTATTGAAGTGATTGACAAATTTCAAGATTTATTTTTCTGATTTTTTCTTCTGACATTTTGATGACTTTGCGATCGTAAGTCATGATCCCATTGACTTCAGATTCAACATCGGTAGTTTGAGTATATACCGCTGCAGAATAAGCAGACGATATAAGCTCCTTCAATTTTTCTGCAAAAGAAACGTAGACATCAGTTGTTTCATCAATGGTTTTGTACTGCACATAACCCCAGTTCCTTCCGGTCTCCCAGAGATGCCCATCAATATGCAATCCGATACCGCCATATTCACCCAACACATTAACACGCTTGGAATCAAATATGCCCAATCTTGGTTCAGGATAATTATGAATATCAATCATATCCCCAATATCAAAATGATTTCCTCCGCTTGCAGGATTAACTAGTCTTGATGGATCATAATTTTTAGTCCATTCTACAATTTTAGGAGTATTGAATTGTCCCCATGACTCATTAAATGGAACCCTAACTACAACACTTGGATTAGAATAAGTTAAATCCATGATCTCCTTCCATTCTTGCATAAAGTTATCGTCTGAGGCTTTTGATCTTTGCAATTCGGGAGCATTGAAGTAACTCCGCTGCAGCCAAGGTTGAAACGCATCTCCACTTGGCATATCCTGCCAAACAAGAATTCCCTCCTTATCGCAATGATAATACCAACGGGCGGGCTCAACTTTAACATGTTTGCGTATCATGTTGAAACCAAAATCTTTTGTCTTCTTGATATCAAACAGCAGCGCTTCATCGGTAGGCGCAGTGTACAAGCCATCAGGCCACCAGCCTTGGTCGAGCGGACCGAACTGAAAATAATTTTTATTATTGAGCTGCATGCGGTGAATTCCATTTGCATCTACCTTGGTAGAGATTTTACGCATGCCGACATAACTTTTAAGTTTGTCTATTGCAATTCCATTGCGAATGATGGAAACCTCCATGTCATATAAAAAGGGCAATTCAGGACTCCATAACTTTGTATTGGGAACTGCGACAAAAACTTCCTGTCCGTTTGCAGCTTTACCAGCTCCAACAACTTTTCCCTGATCAAGCACTTTTACCTCAATGATATCCGTTGACGAAGAACCGGAGGTAACAGCAAGTACAGAAACATTACCGCCATCTATATTAGGAACAGTCTTCAACTGAGACACATAAGCTTGTTCAACAGGCTCAATCCATACCGTCTGCCAAATTCCAGTAACAGATGTATAAAAAATTCCCTCAGGATTTTTAACCTGCTTACCCCTTGGCTGAAAACTTGCGTCGGTAGGATCCCACACTTTAACAACAAGATGCTGTGCTTTGTCTTTTGCTAAAAAAGAAGTGATGTCTATACTAAAAGGAGAATAGCCGCCTTGATGGCTACCTATTTTTATGTCATTCAACCACACATCAGCTTTCCAATCAACTGCCCCAAAATTGAGCATGATGCGTTTGCCCTTCCAAGCAGCAGGAACAGCAAAGGAACGTTGATACCACAACTCGTTATCCTCTCCCACTGTTTTTTGCACGCCAGACAAGCTAGACTCAATTGCAAATGGCACAAGAATTTTACCATCAAATTTCTCAGGGGCATTAGCTCCCTTGGGAAGAATTGCGTAATTCCACAATCCATTCAGATTTTGCCACATGTCGCGCATCATCTGTGGACGCGGATACTCAGGAAGAGGTGCAGATGGATCAACCTTAGAAGCCCAAGCAGTTTTAATCTTATCTCCAGCCGGCTTCCAGTCCTGCGCGAAACTAGTAACAAAGAATAAAGTGGTCGAGAGTGCAAGCAGTAGTTTTTTCATAATTTCCAACGTTAAAAAGATTATCCGAATATAAATAAAATGCATCCTATATACGCATCGCATATTAATAAAAACACATGCCAGATCTATTTATCCAGCCTTTTGATCAACTCTTGAATAGAAATGGTGATGATTCTACCAAGGGGCTTACCCTCGCGGTATGTAATCACTCGGAAAGTATCAGCATCTTTGGGAACACTTAACTTTTCACCCTTCTTATATTTTGGAGTATGATGATCAGGATATACATTCTCAAAAGAATAGTAAATATCCAAGCCCTCAAGTTCTGTATCTACCTGAATGAGTAAATTGTCTTGAGATCCTTTGATTGGTGTTACGATAGCATCGTAGAAACTACTTGCATAATTGATGTCATACTTAGCCAAACGCTTTAAGTGAGCTTCTGTTCGCCCAACAAATTGATTCCAGTTTTTATTTGATTTTTCAGACCAAAGAACCTCAGACAAAGCAAAAGAACGAGGCCACAACATGTACTCAGCATGACGGAATGTTGGCACACTTTCAGTCCACAAATTACCCTGCCCACCAAGAATATAAGTTTCGTCAACACCATCAGGAAGAGGCTCAAAATCAAATATAGTTTTAAAACGAAGCATGCTATATGTTGGAGGCTCAATTGAAGGATCCCCCTGGTAAAGATCCAGGTAGGCATAATCAGTTGGACTCATCACTACATGATGATTTTGTTTGGCCGCAGCAATACCACCGCCCATTCCGCGCCAACTCATGACCGATGCCTTAGGGGCCAACCCACCTTCCAGAATCTCATCCCAGCCCATGAGTTTTTTACCCTTCTGCTCAAGCATTTTCTCTAGGCGTTTGATAAAATAACTCTGGAGTTCATTGGTGTTTTTCAGGCCATTTTCCTTCATTCGTTGTTGACAATCCTCACACTTTTCCCAAAATCCCTTGTAGCACTCATCACCACCAATATGGATATATTCAAAAGGAAATACTTCGGCCACTTCTGTAAACACTTTATCCAGGAATTCAAAAGTAGACTCTTTACCTGCGCATAGGGAATTGTCATCTATCCCATAAAATTTACAGCCTGGATTAACTTTGTAGTTGAGTTTTGTAGATGAGAGAAAAGGATATGCAGCGATTGCAGCGAGACTATGACCAGGAACATCTATTTCTGGCAATACATCAACAAATCTGGCTGAAGCATAAGCAATCAACTCTTTAAGCTCTTGTTGTGTATAGAAGCCCCCATAGGTAGCTGCTTCACCTTCCTGCGGACAATCCCTATCCCACCACAACCCAGTGCGGGGCACACGCCAAGCAGCTACTGATGTTAGCTCAGGAAGTTTGTTGATTTGCATTCTCCATCCCTGATCATCGGTTAGGTGCAGGTGAAGAATATTGAACTTATAGATGACCATTTCATCGATCATGCGCTTAACCTGATCCATGGTAAAAAAATGCCTGCTTACGTCCAGCATCAATCCACGCCAAGGGAAACGAGGTTCATCTTTGATAGACACTGCAGGAATACTCAACTCCCCTTCTATCGGAATCATTTGCAACAAACTCTGAACACCATAAAAAAGACCTTGGGGCGTTAACGCTTTTACCACGACTGAATTGCTGGACACATCCAACAGATATCCCTCTTTTTTAGTAGCTGCATTTGGATCGATGATAAGATTAATAGCCCTGGATTTAACAGCAGTTCCGGATTTTGAAACCACTGCTGGCTGAGAATTAGTTGCAGATTTGATCATGTCTGATGTATAGGCTGCCAAAAATTTCAGTTGTTCATCATTAAACAGAATGACAGTTTTTTCATTGATAACAAACCGTCCACTTTTCAGTGCAATCTCCTTGGGCTGAGGAATGATATTTATTTGTTGAGCCTGGGCAGAAAATGAAAAACAGCATAACAAAAATAAAGTGCGAATTATAATTTGCATGGATAGTTGATTTTTAGAGGGCAGAAATTACACCATTATCTTGAGCTATTTCAGCTTGGTGGATAATTTGGTAATGACATCACTTTTAATCAACAGTTTACGGTCTGCATAAACCCTTAATCCCTTTCCTCGGTGATATTTATCCCCGTTTTTGTCCCACAACACGGTAAGATCCACCCCCTTATAAAAGATATGCTCTAAACAGAACCAATCCCAGTTGGACGGCACCAATGGATTGATCGTTAGGGTATCATCCAAAGAAGGTCGGAGGCCTATGAGGCCGGTAATGACATTGTCGTTATATGTGGAGTGATTGTAATAAATACCACGTTCCTTAAACCCATGGTTATGGCCTTGAACTTCCATGCGGGTTCTGGCAAGCCAATCTCCATTAAATGGATTGAGGTTCTCATCGATCCACAAATCATTAGTCACAATTGTATCTGCATCAGGAGGTATCTGTCTAAAGCGATGTGATTTGGTATAGTTCTTAAAAGTCTGAAAAAAATCTTCTTTCGATACCACATCTTGATCATAGTCATTTAATACATTGGCCAACGCAGTAAGTGTTTCAGAAGTTGCAAAAGGCCAACTTGGTCCGTTCCATTGGCATTCATGTCCTTCATAACTCACTTTAAAGCCAGGATGTCTCTGTTCTGCAGTAGTTGGGCCAAAAGGCGCATAAAAACCTTCGGGATCCATGAGCTGTTTCCATGCTTTTTCATAACCTTGGTTTTTCGGTACAAGATTCACGTACCAAGGAACAAATCCCAATAATTCTCTTGCAGAAGAAAGGGTATCAGCTGCTTTATCGTTTGGTAATTCAGACCGGGGTATCACTTTAAAAAAGTCTGCGCGCTTGTCCCACAACTTATCCAACACCAGGCTCTTCGTTTTCTCTGCCTCGGATAAATACTGTGTCTGTATATCCTTCAACCCATTTAATCCAGCTATATACGATATTGCCCTTGCATCGGCATACATGTAGCTGTTGATTGTTGGTCTCTTTCCGGTGCCCCCAATGGCAACTTCCATTCCATCCTGTCCATCATATTGCCAAAACAAACCGTCTGGATCTTGTCGGCGATTTTGCCATTCCTTATAGTTTCCAATAAGATCTGGAAGAACATCTGATAAGAGAGCAGCATCAGGATGCACCATATGATAATTCAAAAAACTTTCTGCAATCCAAAAACTATAGACATAGGGATTGCCTCCTTTCCTAAGCCAAAAAAGACCATAGTCGCGTATTATTTTAGGATCTCGCAACCACCTGCCTTCCCTGAAATGATGCCCCGCTGGGCAGGAGATGCTATTGTATTTTCCAGCCCAAGAAACAGCAGGCATGAATTCTGTGACTACATACCCGTCAGCAGTTTCTTTGACATGCTTTCGGAATGTCCACCACCTGTAGTAATAAACTTCCTCAATTTCTTTATCCGGACAACTGAGAAAAGGAATATTTTTTGCAAGAAAATTCCAGCTTAGCTCATTGGGTATCATCTTGGTTTCCGGAATGACATCCACATGCAGATTCAATGTATCTTGATTATTAAATTGATCAATATATCGCTTATACTCTTGTTGATCAAGTACCTGGCGGGTTGGGTACTTGCAGCTTAACAAACAAATAAGCAGGAGTAGTGTCGGGTTAACTTTCATACAAATCATTAATAAACATAAACACCAACAGCGAGTTCAAGATTGATTCTTTAGGTCTGCTGGGATGACGGGTCGGTTAAAGATACTAAAATGACTAAAATGCTATACTTAAAACATCAAGATCAGCGGGCAGGTCTTTCAGTCAAGCATTTCACTGTTTCTCGGAATAGAAATATGCGTTCATTTAGTTTCAATAGATTTGTATAGCCCGAAAGCATTCGAATAACATGCCAAACAGAATGATACAATCAACTATGGCCAAACAACTTTTTATCGCCTTATTAAGCAGCATCTTTCTTTTTTCTTGTGCGAGCACAAAAAATACATCATCCGTAGTGACGGAAAAAGAGATGCAATCGGTATATGAAAAAGTAAAAACCCCATACAAACAAGGTATTGTATTTCAACATCCAGACTCCTCCAAGTTGATTGACAGTCCATCTATATTTCGATGGAAAAGAAAATGGTGGATGACCTACATCATTTTTGATGGAAGGGGCTATGAGACTTGGATTGCAGAGAGTAACAACTTAATGGAATGGAAATCGAAAGGTAGAATAATGTCATTCACTGATACGGGATGGGATGCAAATCAAAAAGCGGGATACATGGCACTGTTGGACATTAAATGGGGAGGCTCCTACAAACCCTCTGCACATGAAGGCAAATATTGGATGTCATATCTTGGCGGCTCAGTTAAGGGATATGAAGCAGGCCAACTGGGCGTTGGTCTAGCAAGAACAATCAATCCTATTGAAACAAAAGAATGGGAGCGTTTACCGCGGCCAATACTTGCGGCACATGACAAAGATGCAAGATGGTTTGAGAACAGCACCATCTACAAAAGCTATATTATCAAAGATAAAAAAAGACATACCGGCAAACCCTTTGTGATGTTTTATAATGCGGCAGGCGATACTGCTACTTATGAAAGCATCGGGATGGCTGTGTCCGACAACATGGTTGATTGGAAACGATATGGCAGCAATCCTGTAATCAGTCGATTTAAAAAAGGCACCATTTGTGGAGATGCCCAACTTGCTAAAGTTGGCAAACTCTATGTGATGTTTTACTTTGGCGCATTCTGGAATGGCGATGCTCATGCATATGATCGATTTGCCTGCTCTTATGACTTGACCAATTGGACCGATTGGAAAGGAGAAGACCTCATCAAACCATCGGAATCCTATGACAACACATTCGCGCACAAACCTTTTGTAATCAACTGGAAAGGAAAGGTGTACCACTTTTACAACGCAGTTGGTGAAAACGGAAGGGTAATCGCACTAGCAACATCAACTCCATAGAATAACATTAATGCTGGTAGTATCATTTAAATTGTAGCATGAACATCGCCAACCATATCCTTTGCTTGATATTAATCTGTAGCCACTCAATTGCAACCAAAGCGCAGCAGGCTAAGCCAAACATCATTTACATATTGGCAGACGACTTGGGTTATGGCGATGTGAGCTGCATGAATGAACAATCAAAAATTAAAACGACCCATATTGATGCGCTGGCAAAAGCAGGAATGCGGTTTACCGATGCACACAGCAATTCTTCTGTATGTACCCCCACAAGATATGGAATCATGACAGGCAGATACGCTTGGAGAAGCAAGTTGAGCAATGGTGTTACCTGGAGTTACGACAGCTCGTTAATTGAGGGTGGCAGAAAGACTGTTGCAACGATGCTCAAGCAACAGGGCTATGCTACAGCATGCATCGGTAAATGGCATTTGGGATTGGATTGGGGCAAAGACAATTCAGGCAATATCGATTTATTTAAACCCATTAAAAGAGGCCCAACCACTATGGGCTTTGATTACTTCTTCGGCATTACTGCCTCTTTAGATATCCCCCCATATGTATACATCCGTAACGACAGAATTACAGCGAGTTTAATTGACACGATAGAAGCAGCTGGTGGGAAAAGCTTCTGGCGTAAGGGGCCAATTGGCAATGACTTTAAACATGAGGAAGTAATGCCCAAATGTATTGAAGCTTCAATTGAGTTCATAGAAGAACAAGCAAAAAAAGAAAAGCCATTTTTCTTATACCTACCCCTTCCTGCACCACACACGCCCATTTTGCCAACAGCAGCCTACAAAGGAAAAACTGGCACAAATGATTATGGAGATTTTGTATTGATGATGGATGATATGGTTGAAAAAGTTATTGATGCAGTAAAAAAAGCAGGAATCGAAGAGAATACGATGATTGTATTTACGAGCGATAATGGATGCTCACCGTCGGCTAATTTTAAAGAACTTGAACAAGCTGGGCATTCTCCGAGCTATAAGTACAGAGGAGCAAAAGCCGACATCTACGAAGGTGGGCACCGGATTCCATTTATTGTCAAGTGGCCAAATCAAGTAAGGTCAAATAGTGTATCAGACAAAACCATATCACTCACAGATTTTTTTGCGACAATAACTGATCTCATGGATCAAGATATAGACGACAATACAGGTGAGGACAGCTACAGCATATTGCCATTGCTAACAGGAGATAAAAAAATGTATAAAAGAAACGATGTTGTCCATCATTCCATTGATGGAAGCTTTGCCATCAGAAAAGGAAAATGGAAGTTGGAATTCTGTTCCGGATCTGGAGGTTGGAGTTATCCTACTCCGGAGGAAACAGAATCCCATACACTTCCACCTGTTCAGTTATACAATATGAAATCAGATATCAGCGAACAGCATAACAGATCAACTTCTCGCCCAATGGTTGTCAAAAAACTAACAACGCTTATGCAGCAGCAAATTGACAATGGTAGAAGCAATCCAGGCAAGCATCAACAAAATGCCCTACCCATAAAGCTTCTGAGATAAGAATCAACTTATAAATAAGTGAACCTATAACTAAATTATAGCTTTAGTAACACTTTGTCAATTACGTGAATTACTCCGTTAGAGGCCATGATGTTAGTTCCAACAATGTTTGCCGCAGTGGAGTTTCCAGTCCCTTTAACGTTTGCCCCATTTAATAAAGAAATGGTTAGAGCCCCACCCTCAAGTGTAGTTGGTTGTGCGCCCTCAGTCAGGTCAGACGAAAAGACCCTTCCTGCCAATACATGATAGGTTAATATTGCGGCCAATGTGTTTGGATCAGCGGCATTGATATCATCCACGGTTGCAAATCCAGCATCACGGAAGCCTTGATTTGTAGGTGCGAATACAGTATAAATACCAGGACCAGCCAAAACCCCTGCAACATTTGTTGTGCCTTCGCTTGCCCTAACTACTGCAGCAGCCAAATAAGTAAAGGTTGTATCGGCGAGTGCGGACACTACGATATTTCCAGCAGGAGGCATAAGCACTTTTGAAATCAAATGCAATACGCCATTGCTGGCCAATATATTTGCGGTTGACACCTTTATGCCGTTGACATATACACCAGAAAAGTTATTTGTTATAAAAATAGAATCCCCTGACACAGTAATAATTTTGGCATTAGGCCCTGCTGGAAGATCAGCGGCCATATATTTTGTATCGATGGCGTGATACAATAAGATATCAATTAACTCTTCATCAGTAAGACTGCCAATTTTTGCAGCATCAATTCCGGACGCAGCAAAGGCCTCGTTGGTAGGTGCAAACACAGTAAAGGTAGCCGCACTGTCAAGCGTCGAAGAAAGACCGCATTGCTCTAGTGATAGATCCATGAGGGTGAGATTCGACCTAGCTGCAACTTCATCTTTTATAGTTACTAATGGCGTACTATTGTCATCATCTTTCTTACAAGAAATTATTAGCAGAGAAAAAAAGAGCATACTGATTAAAGTAAAAATAACTGATCCAATGTGTTTCATATGTATATATTTTTTGTGGAGCTAATCTATAACCAGTCGTAAACTTCACAACTGATGGGCTATCATTAATTATCAATAACTATTGAATGATATTTAGGGCATCGACAATTTCCCTTTTCCGGTTATTCTATTGATTAAAATCAAATAGAGAAATAACAATCATCATTCTTAAGCCAGTACTATTCACATTACCTTGAATGCTTAGATTAAGAAACCTCATTGCACTTAAAAAACACTTAAATACATTCCTATGAAAAGAAATTTCATTACAACCACTATTATTTTGTGCCTTTTGTATACTGGAACTTATGCACAGGAAAAAGACACGGTTGTTGCACTCCCAGAAATCCGTGTAAGCTCTCCAACAGTCATTACAGACAAAGTGGCAAAATCTTTTCTCAAAGCATTTCCAGGAGCAGAAAGCTTGAGGTGGTACAAGTATGACAAGGACTATTTGGCCAAGTTCATCTTGAATGATATGAACCACAACGCGCTGTTCAGACAAAATGGATACATCAAATACGATATTAGCTATGGCTATGAAAAACATCTTCCAGATGAAATCAAAACACTTCTAAAAAAAGCGTACGACAACTATGATATCTTTAGGGCAATCAATGTGCAATCTGAAGGAAGAGATGTTTGGATAGTCAAGCTGGAAGGAATGAAGAAATATGCTACAGTGAGGATTGAGGAGGGGGAAATTGACGAATTTGAGCGATACGACAAAACAGCAGCCTCGAACTAAGGGCCATCTCAAAGAAACAATACCCCATCAATTAATGCATTGTACATAAAACGCTCAGCAAATTGAGCTTTAAGGGCATTTCTTCATAAATTTGAGCGTCTTGCATCGATTCAAGACAATCAATAACAAAGGATGCCCAACAAAGAAGAGATACCAACAGAAGAGAAGGGACTAAAAAGAACACTAACGCCAATCATGCTTTGGGGATTAGGGGTGGGATATGTTATCTCAGGAATGTATTTCGGATGGAACCTCGGACTTGAGAAGGGAGGAACGTTAGGGCTTGCCGTGGCAACAATTTTCATTGTGGTCATGTATGTCACCTTCACCTTCAGCTACAGTGAGCTCGCTTGTGCCATACCTAAAGCAGGGGGTGGATTTGACTATGCCAGCAGGGCACTGGGGAAAAACTGGGGCTTTGTTGCGGGAATGGCCCAAAGCATAGAATTTATCTTTGCCCCTCCAGCCATCGCATTTGCTATTGGCGCCTATTTCAATTTATTCTTTCCGCAAATTCCAATTTTAAATATTGCCGTGTTTAGCTATATCGTCTTTACCGCACTTAATCTTTATGGAGTAAAAGCAGCTGCGATTTTTGAGTTGATAATTACCATCTTGGCGGTAGGCGAACTGATTTTATTTGCGGGAATAACCTTTCCACATGTTGAGATAAACAACCTAAAACAAAATGCATTACCACATGGCTGGTCAGGCATGTTTGCAGCAATCCCTTTTGCAATCTGGTTCTTTCTGGGGATAGAAGGAGTAGCCAATGTTGCAGAGGAAACAATTAAACCAAAACGAACGATACTTATTGGTTTTGGTTCAGCAATCGCAACCCTTGTAGTACTTTGCTTGATTACCTTCATCAGCTCGACTGGGGTAGCCGGATGGGAAGCCATCGTATACAAGGCCGACGGAACTGCATCCGACTCCCCACTACCACTGGCATTGGCAAAGATTGTTGGCAATAATAATGCGCTCTATCACCTGCTTATTGCAATTGGATTATTTGGACTCATTGCCTCCTTCCACGGACTTATTCTTGCCGCTGGCAGATCCACCTTTGAGTTTGGGCGCGTTAGGTTTGCACCGCCGATCCTTGGAAAAATTCATAAGAAATATCAAACACCTGCAATTGCATTGCTGGTAAACATGTCGATAGGTATTGGCGCATTGTTAACCGGCAAAACCGCTGAGATCATTACCATATCAGTGTTTGGCGCACTTACACTATACATCATCTCGATGATCTCAGTAATCAGACTAAGGGCAATTGAGCCAAATTTAGAAAGGCCTTTTAAGGTTCCTTTTTATCCCATCTTCCCAATCGTTGCACTGACTATCGCTACCCTATCTTTTACAGCCATGTTGATCTACAACATGACACTGGGCATTGTTTTTATACTGTTAATAGTCATTTGCTTTTTAGCTTTCAAAATCATCAGACCAAGCTACCAGAATTAAAATACTTCTAGACCCTAATTCAACATCATGAGCAAACAAGAAATTATCGAGTACGTAAAAAATCATCCTTCAGGAAGGGTCAAGCTGGCCTTTTCAGATATTGATGGAATCCTAAGGGGGAAGTATATTTCAACTGAAAAGTTCCTATCTGCAATAGAGAAAGGAACAAACTTTTGCGACGTGATTGTGGGATGGGATTCTGCTGATGTGTTATACGACAGATCGGAAGTTACAGGTTGGCATACTGGCTATCCAGACAGCGCAGCAACAATTGACATCAATACCTTCAGGAAAATACCTTGGGAAAATGATATACCCTTCTTTTTGGGTGAGTTAAACGACAGTGACGGTAGCGCATCTTCAGTATGTCCGAGGCAACTGCTAAAAAAAGCATTAGAGGAATCTACACAACAGGGCTATCGCCCTATGTTTGCTCAAGAATTTGAATGGTTCAATTTTTCAGAAACTCCACAATCAGCAAATGAAAAGGGATTCAGAAATCTTACTCCCCTCACCCCCGGCATGTTTGGATATTCTATTTTGCGTTCAACACTAAACAATCCATTCTTTGCAGATCTATTTGATCTCTTGAAAAAATTTAATGTGCCACTTGAGGGCCTGCATACTGAAACTGGTCCGGGTACCTACGAAGCCGCCATCTGCCACTCCGGGATATTAGAGGCAGGAGACCGGGCGCTGCTGTTTAAAACTGCGGTAAAAGAGATTGCCTATAAACACAATATCATGGCCACTTTTATGGCCAAAATTAACGAGAATCTTCCTGGATGCGGAGGCCATGTGCACCAGAGCCTATGGGATATTGAAGAAAACAACAACCTGTTTTACAACAATCAAGATCCACACAAGTTGAGCGATACTGCAAAGAGCTATATCGCTGGTCAACTGCACTGCCTCCCTTTCATTCTTCCAATGTTTGCGCCCACCATCAACAGTTATAAAAGACTTGTAGAGGGTGCATGGGCACCTACCACACTCACCTGGGGTATTGATAACAGAACAGTGGCCCTGAGAATACTCAATGGCAGCGCGTCTTCTTGCAGGGTCGAGACCAGGGTGATAGGTGCAGACGTAAATCCTTATCTCGCAATGGCCGCATGTCTTGCTTCCGGTCTATATGGGATAAAAAATAAGTTGACACTGGAACAACCTGCAACATTGGGAAATGGATACCAAGATTATTCAAACGGCAGTATCCCACATACCTTGATAGATGCAACCAACCAGATGAAATCATCCCCTATTGCAGCAGCCTTATTCGGAAAAACATTTGTTGATCATTTTGTTCAAACCCGCGAATGGGAATGGCGTCAGCATTTAAAAGCAGTAACTGACTGGGAGCATAAACGATATTTTGAGATTATTTAAAAATAAGACTTAACCATGTTTGATAAAATTTACCAATACAATTTTCCAACGACCATCAGATTTGGTGCAGGTGTAGTACATGAATTGGGAGACTACCTGGAGAATAACAAATTGAATAGCCCACTTATTGTTACAGATCCGGTGGTTGCAGAGCTTGGATTTTTTAAAGCAATTATAGCAGAACTTAAGAAACATCATATCGGCGTAGAGGTATTCTCTGACATCCACAAAAATCCGGTAAAATCTGATGTGTATAAGGGTACTGATGCCTACGATATCACAAAGCGCGATAGCGTCATTGGAATTGGCGGTGGTGCAGCACTTGACGTTGCACGTGCTATTGTTTTAAGGGTGAACCACAGAGAAGACCTATTCAAATACGATGATCTGATTGGTGGAGATGTGTATGTAACAAACGATGTTCCCCATTTCATCACCATACCAACAACAGCAGGAACTGGAAGTGAAGTCGGACGAAGCGCTATTATTGCAGATGATGAAACCCACCAAAAGAAAATATTGTTTTCGCCTAAGCTTTTGGCAAAAATAATTTTTGCAGACCCCATCCTCACCATGGAACTCCCCCCTGCTGTAACCGCTGCTACAGGAATGGATGCCCTTACCCATAACCTTGAAGCATACATCGCAAAAATGGAACACCCCCTTTGCGAAGGGATTGCACTTGAGGGCATATCATTAATAGGAAATGCAATAGTGAAGGCAGTAAACAAGCCAGATATAGAATCAAGAAGTAAAATGCTGATTGCATCACTCATGGGTGCAATAGCCTTTCAAAAAGGACTGGGCGTGGTTCATTCACTCGCACATCCACTCTCCTCTTTACTTGATACACACCACGGTCTGGCGAAC
>CAIXLY010000008.1 GCA_903920455.1 uncultured bacterium
AGCCCCCAAAATAGCTTGCGTAGGAGCGGGAGGGTCAAAGCTGACGCCATTTAAAGCCAGGCCAACAGTAATGCCCATACCTCTAATTGCAGTTGTCGTGCTGGCCTTGATAGGTTTTACGGGTATATAATATGTCTTTCTTATCCCCGGAAAATACGATGGCAGACACTCCACACAGTAGTTCTTATAGGCAGGGTCAACATCTGGTCTTGCGGCTGCTTCGCAAGCCACTTTCGAATCTGTTACATTGATTTTTCCTGTTATTGGATCATACATTTTCCAAGTGGCATTTGAATAAAAACTAGCCAGATTTTTTATGAAATCACCATCAACGTCATAAATTTTACCACCTTCAAACCAAATTCCACCCTTATCAATACCGTCGCTAATATTAGTTGGACACCAGGGTCCTTGAACGTGATCAGTGGGGGTATTAAGCGAAACAATTTTATAACACTCTACAAGTGTTCCATTTGACAATGTTTGATCAACTTTTGTGATACTTTCAGCTAACCCCGCCTGTAAGAAATATGTTGGGTTTACTTCTATGATCACCGCATCTTGCGTCACCGAAGCAACACTCGCGTCACTTTTTGAACATGATAGTGAAAAATGAGAAATTAAGACTATCGCCAGACTCCATATAGAACTTTTCATTTTAATATTTTTTATATAGATGCGCTAGCTGCTATTTTCCTTCTTTTAAAAACATATATTTTACACTTACCGAGGATTTTTTAGCCTGTGCGTCTTCTTCTTCGAAATGATACGCTTGTATAAGCGGACCAATTTTATTCATACTATTCAACTTTCAGTATCTTGATATCTATGATTAAATCCTGAATGCTATTTGGGTCTAGGCCGTTGTATATGCCACGGATATGCCTTTGCTTGTCTATAAGAATAAAGTTTTCAGTGTGTAAAAAAACATTCTGGTCTTTTTCAATTCCTTCATCTTCTTCAACAAAATAATATTTGCGTCCTAAGTCGTAAATTTCGACTTTACTGCCTGTTAGAAGTTTCCATCTTTTAAATTCAACTCTCTTTAATTGGGCATATTTTTTTAATACTGGGACACTGTCTTTCTCGGGGGTTACACTATGTGACAGCAACATAATTTTATCATCATCGATATATTCCTTTTGTAGATCCGCCATGCTTTTTGTTATTTTCGGACAAATGCCGGGGCAAGAAGTAAAAAAGAAATCTACCACATAAATTTTACCTTCTATATCTTTTTCTGTGAATGTTTGATTTTCTTGATTTATAAGAGTGAAAGGTCTGATCCGGTGAAATGATCTTTCATCAGATATCTCCCATTTGGGCGTAAAATCTGGCGTGTCGTAATAGGGGAGTTTTTTTTTGTCATCATTACAGGCTGCTATTATCAACAAGTAAAGACCTAGATATAAATATTTCATTTAATTTTTTCATTTCTTAAAGTATAGCATAGTGCTGATTTTTGAAGTCCGTATCGCACCCCCTCTTTTACTTCATAATTAATATAGGCTTTTCCGTTTTCGCGCCACGCTTTTTGCAGACCATTTTCCTTGTCGTTGGCAAAACGTAATTCAGAATATTGATTTCCGCTTTCATACCATTGCTTTTGTAAGCCCTCTCGCCTATCGTCAAAATAGGTGAAATCAAATTTTTTATTCCCGTTTTCCCAATAACCCCAATGTCGGCCATAGGCTAGCCCATTTTTATAATTTCTTTGTGTTTTTAATTTCCCATTTGGGTAAAACGCTTTGGCAGTGCCGTGTTGATTCCCTTTAAAATATGCAGCAAGACTTTTCAAGGCATTGGAGCTATAGGTTGACCTTATATAACCAGAAAAGGGTTTATTGTCGAAATAATAAATCCCATTCTCTAATTTCAACATCTTGTTATTCTCGAAAATAGTATCGTTTGGAATCTGTGAAAGATCTATTTTTTCAAAAAAAATTACTGCTTTTTCTTTTTTTGACTTAGAACATGCGATTGCAAAAAAGCACATAACAAGGAACAAGATTTTAGTTAGTGAAAGTTCCTTTAGTACCATAGTAGCTTCCTGCTTTTAAAATATAATAACCGGAATTCAAATAATTAACGTTTGATGCATGGTAGTGGTAAATCTCATTAGGGAAATCCTGGGTTGGTCCCGTATGGCCACCATAAGCATCTAGCGTTGGATACACACCTGTTGTATCCTTTCTGCCATAAATAGGAAATCCGTCACGTAAAAATCCAATCAATTTGGCATCATCCACTGACGTGTACCTACCCGTGGTATGATAGTGATAATTTTTGCTAGGTGCTGGGTGAGCGCCAGAATAATCGAATGTTGTTAACGTCTTAGCATCTAGCGGAATATTTCCTCCCTCTCTATCGTTAAAAAGGGCTACTCCGTTCAATGCCATACCAATTTCACCTAGCGATGTTGCTTCTTTAGACAATGCTTCATTGGGATTTGAAGGAATTGTCATTGTATAATCCTGTGCAATCATAGTAGTGTTTACATTAGGCGCATGCCCAAATGGAAAATCTTCATATAAGTCATTGTTTAAACCCCAATAAGGTGTTTTGTGATCCGGTAAGCCATTACTTTTTAGTATTATATTACTCCCGCTTGTAGAGATTGTTACCGCATTTCCGAATTTTGATTGTACAATGCTTGTTATAGATACTGTCCCTGAAGTAACGTCATCCGTTTTGCTACAAGAAACGACAACAATTAGTAGCAGTAGATATATGGTGCTGGATTTAGTCAAACTTATAGTGTTATTTTTATTGTTAGACGTTTCAAAATGAATATTCCTTCTAAAAAATATATTTTATAATAACCGAAGGAATTTTGAATCTTGAATATCTATTATGTGTAGATTTTGAATGAAAAAGAGCTCATATCAAGGTTAAGGCTGGGTGAGGAGCCTGCTTTTAAGTTACTGGTCGAAAATTATCAGGATAGGGTATATTATTGCGTACTAAATATCCTGCATAACGCCAGTGAGGCAGAGGATACGGCTCAAGAGACTTTTATTCAGGTATTTGAGTCTATTAGTGGTTTTAAAGAGGAGTCTAGTCTGGCAACCTGGATCTATAGAATTGCAGTACGAAAAGCTTTGGAAAAAATACGCAAGCAGAAAAATAAGCAACGCTTACATTCACTAGTTCCATGGTGGATGCCAACTGAAGAAAAAAGTATTGATGCGGCGTATCTCAATCCTGGAATTGGCAATGAATATAAAGAAAGGGCAACGATGATTTTTAAGGCTATTAGCGAGTTGCCGGATAACCAACGAATCGCTTTTACTTTAATACGTGTTCAAGGGTTCAAACATGAGGAAGCAAGTTCGATAATGCAATTAAGTATAAAAGCTATTGAATCTCTTCTAAGCAGGGCTAAAGAAAACCTGAAAAATAAATTAAAACAATATTATAATTCTTAAAAGTAAGCTCATGAATCATATATCTGATGAACAATTGGAGAATGAACTATCCATCCTTTCAGGTATGAAAGAGGTCGCTCCGCCCAATTTCTTTTATACAAGATTGAAAGCAAGAATGGACTCTAATTCTATTTCTACTGAATTCAATTTTCCGATCAAACCTGCTTTCATCATTTGCTCGTTAACGTTGTTTTTATTGATCAATACGATATTCTTGGCAAGGATTACTAATGAGCCTGATACAATCGGGGATAAACATATTGAGGCTTTTGCTGCTGCCTACGATCAAACTGTTTCAAATTAAATATTGACAATATGAAGAATATATTCAAAAATAAACTAATTGTCTGGCTGATAGTAATATTGATGCTTGCCAATGTTGCAACACTTGCTTTTTTTTGGGTAGGATATTTTAATCAAAAAAGAGATCGTTCCCCGAAAGAGTTTTTGGCCAAAAGCCTGGGCTTTAGTGAGAGTCAAAAACATTTGTATTTTGATTTAGCGAAGGAGCACAATGAAAATGCAAAGAAAATTAGACAACAAATTAAAGCTGGTAAGGATAGCCTTTTCCAACTATTGAAATCTGATACAATCATCGACAGTGCCAGAAACAACGCAGCGCTAAAAGTTAGTGTATCTATTCAGACACTTGATATTCTCACTTTTGAGCACTTCAAAAAAGTACGGGCATTATGTACAGAGGGTCAAAGGCCAAAATTTGATGAATTGATTCAGAAAATGGTTAATTCCGTTAATAGTCCTCAACAAGGGCCTCCGCCTTCTATAAAATAATTCCTCTTCGCATATTGGTACACATCTAAATACTAATAACGGTTTTCCTGATTTTAACTTTGCCTTGTGAAGGAGTATTCTTCTTGAGGTCATCTAATGAATAAAAAATGAAAATAATATTTAGTACGCTTGTTCTGTTTATAGTTTTGTCTGCCAGCGCCCAAAAACCAGAGGCTCCTCCTAGTATTGAGGAAAGATTAAAGCATACAAAAGAAATACTTGGTAAGGAATTGAAATTAAATTTAACTCAATTAGCCACCACTTCCGAAGCGTTCAATAAATTCTTTAGTCAGGTAGACTTGCTATTCAAGGATAGCCCCCCACCGCCTAGTCCTACTCAACTTAAGCAAATGGAAGGTTATGAAAAAGAAAGAGATAGCAAAATAATCTCTATTCTTACTCAGGATCAAATCAGAAAATTTAAAGAGGTCATATTGAAAATAAGACCACCAAAGCCAGGTCAAGGCAATCAGCAAGGCCTGCCCCCACACAAATAACATTCTTTTTAATTTTTACATCTTAAATCACTTCAATTACATGAAGCACTACTACACTATTGTCCTAACTTTTATTGCATCCATTTCATTTGCCCAAAACAATAAACAAAATATTAGGGGAGCAGTTTTAGACAAACTCGCTCAATCGCCCATTTTTGGTGCAACTGTTCAAATTTTGAATGGTCAAAAAACTACGATTACCGACACCAATGGTGTCTATTCTTTTACTGAATTGAATCCCGGCAGGTATGATTTGAAAATCACCTATAATGGGTATAAGGAATCTTTTTTACCCAATATCATAGTGGCTTCCGGCAAAGAAACAATCTTAGACATAACCTTGGAAGAGGACTTTAAAAGTCTCAAGGATGTGATTATTAGATCATCAAATAAGGCATCCAGCATTAACAAAATGGCTACTGTAAGTGCAAGAACATTTTCTATGGAAGAGGTCAATCGATACGCAGGTGGCAGAAGTGACCCTGCTCGTTTAGCTGCCAATTTTGCCGGAGTTAGTGCGCCGGATGATAGTAGAAATGATATTGTTATTAGGGGGAATTCTCCTACCGGTGTTTTATGGAGAATTGACGGAATGAATGTGACTAATCCCAATCACTTTGCATCAATTGGAACTACTGGGGGAGCAGTGAGTGCATTGAATACAAATTTGTTGAAGAGCTCTGATTTTTTCACCTCTGCATTTCCAGCAGAATATGGCAATGCCAATGCAGGTGTATTTGATATTGGTTTTCGAAATGGAAATAATAAAAAAAGGGAGACCACCTTGCAATTTGGTGTTATAACTGGCCTAGAAGCAACAACCGAAGGGCCAATAAACAAGGATAACAGCTCTTCCTATTTGGTAGGGTATAGATATTCATTAGCAGGTATTGCTCAGAAAGCGGGAATTAATATTGGTACTAGGTCAACTCCAACTTATCAGGACTTATCTTTTAAAATTAATAGTGGTACTTCCAGGATTGGCAAATTTTCACTCTTTGGAATTTTAGGAACAAGCAGTATAAATTTAGAGAGTGGTGGGAAGGATAATTCTTTATATGGAAACGGTAGTGAGGCAGATTTTTCAAGCAAAATCGGAATACTCGGACTAAATCATTTTAAGCAAGTTAATAGCAAGTCCTTTTTTAGTTCTACCATTGGCTTAAATTATTCAAAAACAGATGTTACTAATTATGATTTTGACCGAATGAGCCTGGCCTCCTATCAAAGAGAAGTTTCGAATACTGCAAAAACGGGATACAATTTTAGTGTGTCCTATAATTCAAAAATTAATTCAAGATTATTTTTAAAGGTGGGAATTGAAGATCAGTTATTGGGATTGGACCTTAATTATAAAGTGAAGCAAAGACAATTTGATGATTTTAAGCAGATCTGGGATTATAATAGTCAAACTAATTTAGCCCAGGCCTATGCGCAATTGAAATATAATCTATCTGAAAAAATCACTCTTAATGCAGGTGTTTATTCACAAAAGTTCTTTTTAAATAATTCAACTTCATTTGAGCCAAGGGTAGGTCTTAAATATGATGTAAATAATAAAAGTAGCATAACGTTTGGGTATGGTCTTCATTCTCAACTACAGCCCATTAATGTTTATTTTTTGCAAACCGAGAATGATGATAAAACATATAGTTACAATAATAAAAATCTAGATTTTACCAAAAGCAATCATTTCGTCATTGGCTATAACCTGCAACCTGCTAAAGACTGGAGGGTAAAGACAGAACTTTACTATCAACGCTTGTACAATGTTCCAGTTAATACATTTTCAAGTAGTTATTCCATGTTGAATACCGGTGCAGGTTTCAAAACCGATCTGGAAGACAATCTTATTAACAAGGGTACAGGAGAAAATATCGGCGTAGAGCTTACCATTGAGAAATTTTTCAGCAAAGGATATTATGCTCTATTTACCTCATCTCTATATGATTCGAAATACACTGCTAGTGATGGCATTAAGCGCAACACTGCCTTTAATGGGAAATATGTATATAATATTCTAGCGGGTAAAGAATGGAGCGTTGGTGCAGGCAAAAGGAATAAAATGAGTATTGATTTTAAGTTTACAAATGCAGGGGGGAGGTATTATACGCCAATAGATTTGACAAGTTCACAAAGTAGTGACCGTGAACAATTATCTAGTAATGTTTATTCAAGTCAATATCCCAATTATTATAGAATGGATATAAAACTCGGATATACATTTAATAGTAAAGTGAAAAAAGTTTCACAAACACTATCATTAGATCTACAAAACGTTACCAATCATGATAATGTTTTCTCTCAAACCTATGATAACAGAATCCAAAATGTGAGCTGGAAGTATCAACTTGCATTTTTTCCAAACTTTGTTTACAAGATTCAGTTCTAATTCTCTTTCATATTCACTAAACTGTTTTATGAATATTAGTTTAATGTTTTAATTGTATTAAAGATGTTGATTCATTTATAATATTTTTTAGTGCATGATTGTTATTCGCATCTATCCATTGTTGCTGGTTAGATTTAAATGATTCAGTGAGATGGCTTCAAAATCTATCTTAAATAAAAAAAACTCTGACATCACAAGAAGTCAGAGTTTTTTAATTTTTTAAAAGTTAGCTGAGATCACTTTTCCCAGTTGCCTTTAATCTGCTCACTTTCAATCTTTTTTAATTACTAATCAGTTTGTATTGAATCAATAACGACCCCGGTTTCTTATCAATAATAAGTTCAATTCCTTCCATCAATTCACGACCTGTTTTTCTAATTCTGGTTCCATCATCTTCATTAAACAACTCATATATTCCATTTTCTTCAAGTCCTGATAGTTTTGCAGTGATCGATGAATTCATGTTCATGCTCCTGCGGAATCCAATAATAATTCCATCCTTTTGTACAGGCCGATTTAGCTGATACGCCAACCACACGTCTTCCTCAGTATTCCTTTTGCTTGGAGTTAATGGGTAGTAATCTCCATAAAAATAATCCCGCATATTTTTGAAATCCTCAATCCGTTTTTGCATGTCAGGAATCGACTCGGAATTTCTTCCAGTAATTTCCCAGTTCATTACCACTGTAGAGCCAAGACTTGATCTAAAAGTATAATTATCGGTTTTATATACTGCGGTACCATGCATGGGTAGGTAAAAATTAAGTCCATAGGTATGACACTGGTACCCATTAGGTTCACCATATTGATAATCTGTACGCCACAGTGGGGTGCTTCTTGAAGTTGTCTCAAGATCAATTCGCCTTCCACCACTTGCGCAATTGTCTATCTTTAGATTAGGAAAACGAGTTAAGAGACTATCCCAAAATTCGTACAGCCCCTCAATGTGTCTGATCTCCGCAATTCCCTGACGATTGGAGCTATCCATCTTAATCCAATATGGATAAGGATCAAAATTAAAATCTTGTCGATAATTGTCTACTCCTTCTTTCTCAATAGCATCGCCAATCATTTTGGTCATCCAATGTCTTGCATCTTTGTTTCCCAAATTGAACATGTAATTGCTTGGGTTAACCTGATTGTCTCCTTCGACATGAATGAGCCATTCTGGATGTGCTTTATGAATCTCTGTACCTGCGTATACCCGTTCAGGTTCAAACCAAACCATAAATTTAGCTCCTAGTTTATGAACTGCATCTGCAATCGGTTTCAATCCATTCGGAAAACGCTCTTTATGAGGAGTCCAATTGCCCACATTACTCCACCATTCGCCTTTTGCTCCAGTTTCCCAGCTTACTCCCTTATACCAACCGGCATCAAGCCAAAATACTTCAGGAATCAGTTTAAATTGTTTGTAACGATTTAATAGTGCAAGTGCAAAAGATTCAGTTAGGCATCCATATTCTGAACAAGGTGCTGGATCACCATAGTCGATCATACTTGCCAATGCCGGCTTTGCAAGCACTCCGTTTATTTTAGGGGAATGATGTGCGAGAATAAATTGACGAAATTGATTGTGGCCAATCATTCTATCTGCGCCCTGCCAAAATAGCAAACATATTTTTGGTGTACGAATTTCTTCATAAGGGTATAGTACCAATTTCATTTTTTCCATTCCAGATACAAGGGAAACGGTATTGCTGTCATCATTCAATACATTGGCATACCACTTTCCAGTCCACCCAATTGCTGCCATGATCCCTTGGTGTCCGGGCATTTCGATATTGAAGAAGGGAAGTGCTGTGTTATCAGAAGAACGCCCGCCGCTGGGTGTCATATATACGGGCTTATTAATTTCCAATTTTTCATCTATGGGTTGGAAATCCGTTCTTTCATGATCGCTGCCTTTTGCATGATAGAGCATGAAGTTGCCCTGTTCCTTGGAATCAAATGATTGATCGATCACTGCGGCTTTCTCAATCAGGGAGGAATTTTTCGAAGATGTATTGATGAAATTTAAAACCCACTCTACAGCATTATAATCATTAAAACAGGTCACTCTACATTTTACCAGCAATCCACTTTTGGGATCCTTATAGGTATATATAACCTCTTCAGTCTGTTGGTCGATGCGCTTAAATTCGCTGGCAGTGAAATTCCATTTAGTGATAAAGCTCGCCGATTTCTTTCCCTCATACTGAAATGAAAAAGGAGGGATTTTCCCTTTCGAAAAATGTTGCTGTACCCATTGACGAACCGACAAGCCAGCATTTGGATTATATGATGCAGATTGACTAAAGGTTTTTAGAAAAAAAAAGTTAAGAAATAAAAGCATTAGGCATAGTGGTAAAAATTTCCTGCAGGGTACGTGTTCAGTCATCATAGGTTGCTTTAAAATTTAAATAGTGTTCTTATTGTTTGAAGCTTTCTTTTATGAAAAACTATCTAGTGCTAGAGACATAAAATCCCTGTCGGTTTAGACAGGGATTTTATTTGTTCTTAGAAAACTTTATTTATTTATGGTTGCAATGCTTCAACCTCAGGCAAGTTTCCGAATAGTTCCTCGTCGGTGAATTCATGATTTGTGAGCTTGCCTTCAAAGTAATCAGCATACGCCTGCATGTCTACAAATCCATGTCCACACATATTGAAGAGTATTGTCTTTGGAGTTCCTTCTTCTTTTGCCCTATTTACTTCCCTGATCACTTGTGCAATGGCATGTGTTGCCTCTGGTGCAGGGATGATGCCTTCTGATTTTGCAAATGACACACCGGCTTCAAAACACTCCAACTGTTGCAACGCCTGTGCTTCAATCAAGTTGTCTTTCAACAACTGACTGCAAAGGACACTGGCTCCATGATAGCGTAAGCCACCTGCATGGATGGCTGCTGGCCTAAAGTTGTGACCGAGTGTATACATCGGCAGCAATGGAGTGTATCCTGCTGTATCACCGAAGTCGTACATGAACTTGCCTTTGGTCAGTTTCGGACATGATGCCGGTTCTACTGCTATTGCCCTGATATTTTTCCCGTTAACGATTTTATGTCTTAGGAACGGGAATGATATACCTGCAAAGTTTGACCCCCCTCCCAAAGGTGCTATAACAATATCTGGAAAATCTCCAGCCATTTCCATTTGCTTTTCCGCTTCTTGTCCGATGATCGTTTGGTGAAGCAATACGTGGTTCAATACGGAGCCAAGTGAGTATTTGATATTGGGGTCTTGGGCAGCCATTTCAATTGCTTCTGATATTGCAATACCAAGACTTCCTGTGGAGTTCGGATCTTGTGCGAGTATGTTTCTGCCCGCCTGTGTTCTGTCACTCGGCGAAGCATATACATTGGCGCCAAACATATTCATCATGATCTTTCTATATGGCTTTTGATCATAACTGATCTTTACCATATACACATCGCATTCAATCCCAAATTGCTGGCATGCAAAACTGAGTGCAGTACCCCATTGTCCTGCTCCTGTTTCTGTGGTGATTTTCTTCACACCTTCCTGCTTGTTGTAATAGGCTTGTGCAACGGCTGTGTTGGGTTTGTGAGAGCCGCTCGGACTCACACCTTCATATTTATAGTAGATCTTGCAATTTGAATCCAATAGTTTTTCCATTCCGGTTGCCCTGAATAGTGGCGATGGCCTCCAGATCTTATAAATGTCTCTAACCTGATCTGGGATTTCAATATATCTTTCTGTAGAAACCTCTTGCTTAATTAATTCCATTGGGAACAGTGGTGCCAGGTCTTCAGGACCAACAGGTTGTTTGGTTCCAGGATGCAATGGAGGCAATGGTTTATTAGGCATATCCGCAACAATGTTATACCAGTGTCTGGGCATCTCCGTTTCATTCAAAAAGATTTTCTTGTTCATGGATTAGTATTTATTGGTTCTTGTGATTATTAAATTACGTATTAATAAAATAATTCCAAAAGTTATATGCATGGGGACTGCATTACTCGATCCCTTTTCTGAAGGCGGATCTTCATAAAGTCCTTAAATCCAATTAATAAGGCAACGCTGCATGAGTCAGCTATATTACTTGCAATCACGAGAATTATCCAATAAGCATTAAACTATACCCTTATTGGTTGATGCTGTTAACCACCCTGATTGGAACAATATTGATTTTCATGTAAGGATAATAAGGCAAGGCAGAAAGCTTGGCGTGAATATCTTCTGGATCTGTTGCCATGATGACCATATAAATCCCTGACATGTCAAGTTTTATGAAATTATCTAAGATCGTTCCGTTTTGCTCTAACTCTTTCACCACCTCCTGTTCTTTAGGTAGCAATTTCATTCTTGTTTCAGTGTCTAAGCCTTGTAAAAGGATGTCAACCATAAACTTTTTCATGTTTCTGTATTTTTAAAGTAATTTTTTCTAAAATACATCAATTGCGAAATCAAATTGCTCATCTACTTTATGAGTCTAGTGAACTGTATTCTCTATTTTGAATTTCTAAACTTTACCCTCCAACTCCCTCGAAATTTCTGCTTCCTTTATTTGTGCACTTTTTTGATTGAGCATGTTGGGCAATTCCAATTAATAAATTCTATCTTGATACAAATTATCCCACAACATCGATACGTATGAAATCTCTTCTTGTCTTATTTCTGGCCATCTTCATATTTTTTCAAAATCAACAAGCTCAGTCTGTTCTACCCACACCAGCCCAACAGGCATGGGCAGATGCTGAAATAGGGGTGTTGATCGATTTTGATATGCCTGTATTTGAGCCTGAATATGACTTTCGAAAAGACTGGAACTATCACCCGCCACTTTCCATATTCAATCCTAATGAACTTGATACTGATCAGTGGATTAAGGCATCCAAGGCGGCAGGAGCAACCTATGCGGTGCTGGTTGCCAAGCACTGCAGTGGCTTCAGTCTTTGGCCTACAAAAGCCCATGAGTACAGCGTAAAAAATACACCATGGAGGAATGGTCAGGGGGATATCGTAAAGGATTTTATTGCTTCCTGCAAAAAGTATGGACTGCGGCCTGGTATCTATGCCAGTACCACGGCCAATGGTTTTCTAAAAGTTGATAATCCGGGCAAAGTTGTTTCGGGAAATCAAGATGAACAAAAAAAGTACAATCAACTAGTTGAAATGCAATTGGATGAATTGTGGACAGACTATGGCCCCTTGTTTGAAGTGTGGTTCGACGGAGGGGTTCTTCCTCCTGAAAAGGGTGGATTTGATGTGCTTTCTAAACTTAGGGAGAAGCAACCGAATGCAATTGCTTTTCAAGGTCCATATGGCTATGATAATAACATACGATGGGTCGGGAATGAAGAGGGCGTTGCTCCTTATCCTTGCTGGGCTCGCGCTGATTCCACTACCTCTGCATCTGGGGTCATTGAAATAAAAGGGCTAAATGGCAATCCTAATGGATTATTCTGGTGTCCTGGAGAGGCTGATTTTCCACTTAGGTTTAATTCATCTTTTCAAGGTGGTTGGTTTTGGAAGAAAGGGGAGGATGATCAGCTTCGAAGTGTTGATGAACTCATGGAGAAGCATGCAAAAACTGTTGGCCGAAATACCAATATGTTGTTGGGTATTGTTGTTGATGATCGCGGATTGGTACCTGATGTGGATGTAAAAAGACTTGAGGAGTTTGGGAAAAAGTTGACAGCAACATATGCTAAGCAGCTTGGCAGTGCAAGCGGTAAGGGAAAGATATTCACTATTCAATTAGCATCGTCCCAAATGATATCATCTGTTGTTATCAAAGAAGACATCAGCAAAGGGGAGAGGGTTCGTGAATATCAGCTTTTTGGTAAGAAGGATAATGAATGGAAGTTGATTTCCTCTGGCTCAAATATTGGCCATAAAAGAATTGAACTGGTCAATAATTCCTTTGAGGCGTTAAGGTTAAATATTATTGCCTCTGAGGGGAAATCGATCATCAGTGAATTCTCCTGCTACTAGGAAGCCATCTTTTTTCCTACATTTTGCTCAAAAAGCGGCAAGCAATCCCAAGTCAGCTAAATTGGCTAACTTTAAGGAGTTTGTTTAAGCCAAACTATGAGTAAAAGAATAAACATAGGACTAGGATTTTTATCCATCTTGTTATTTGCGTCTGCTGGATGGCAACCTGCAAGTGCACAGACAAAGATTAATTACCGGGAGGTACCCGTTGTTGACACCGCCACAGGTGTTGCTAGCTTCTATTCAGATAAGTTTATTGGTAAGAAAACGGCGAATGGGGAACTGTTTAGTCAAGACTTGCTGACCTGCGCTCACAATACCTTACCCTTTGGAACTAAGATATTGGTAACCAACTTGAAGAATCAACGAAGTGTAGTCGTTCGGATTAATGACCGGCTTCATCATAGAAACCCTCGGTTGGTTGACCTTACTCGTGCGGCTGCAAAGAAACTAGGCTTTAATTATTCCGGTATAATCAAGGTTAGGGTAGAGGTGGTAAAACCCAATCCAGTAATAAATGCTGATCTTAAGGAGGAATAATAAAAGATTGGGGCTAATCCTTTTTTCGAAATATTCTTTTTAATAATCTATCCCGCTTTTTTTCATTGCCACTTGATTCTTTTTGTGGGCTATCTATTGTTTTTTCTTGCAAAGATGATTTGGTGTTATCTTTTTCCTCTGCAGGGTCTTTAAACTCTTGAGATTCAGTAACTACTTTCTCTTTTCCATCACTAATTGGAATATCAATGTAGTCGGTTGATTTGTTTCCGTCTTCGCCTTCTACTGGCAGTAATTCATTTGCGCCATGCATATTATCATAGTCAAATATAATTTCATTCTGCATGCTTGCAGGGGGTATGAACGCGGCAGTGGGGTCTATGTTTAAACTTGGGTCATTGAAAACCTGTTGATAGTAGTATGCCCAAGCTGGCATGGCCATTTGGGATCCTCCTGAGGTATTAAGCATCTTTAAAAATGGGTCATCGCATCCTACCCATATTCCTGTTAGTGACTGCGGACTAAATCCAATAAACCATCCATCTGCATTGTCATTTGTAGTTCCTGTTTTGCCTGCAACCTGAGCAGAGATGCTATAAGCCCCTCTTAGTGCACGGCCAGTACCGAAGTCAACCACTCCCTGTAGCATCTTTGTCATGATAAAGGCTTCACTTTCGCTGATCACTTCTTTTGTCTCGGCTCTAAAAGATGCAAGGACATTGCCGTTTTTGTCTTCAATTCTACTGATAAAATAGGGGGTTACGTTAAAGCCTCTGCCTGGAAACATGCTGTATGCTTGAACCATTTCAATTAAGGAGAGGTCTGCTGAACCTAATGCAATAGATGGATAAGGAGGGATGTAGTTTTTAATGCCGCATTGTTTTGCAAAGTCGATAGTCCGCTCCACCCCGAGTTGGTTGATTAGGTAGACAGCTCCTGGATTCTTGGAATAGGCGAGGCAGTATGCCATTGGCCCACCATCTCCTTCAATCATTTTTCCACCCATATCAATTGGCCCGTTAGGGAATTGTGATTCAGGGGCGAATCCGTTCATTACCCCGAGTGTGTATAGGATGGGTTTGAATGTTGAGCCAACCTGCCTTTTGGTTCTGCTGTTAACATGGTCGAATTTGAATCTTTTGAAATTGCTACCACCAACCCAAGCCTTTACCTCTCCTGACATTGGGTCAATTGATAGTAAGCCAATTTGCATAATTTGTTTGTGGTAACGAATGGAGTCGAGAGGAGACATGATTGTATCAATCTCTCTTTTGTCATTCCACGCAAATACTTTCATTTCAACTGGCTCAGAAAAAGATTTCATAATTTCTTCTTCGCTTAGCCCTTCGTTCTTTAAATTTTTCCATCGGTCCGTTTGCTTAACGGCATTTTTCAAGATTGTTTTGCCTTCAGTTGTTTTCCAGACGGATCCAGTTTTTATGTTGCTCTGGCTATTGAAAACCTTTTGAAGATTTTGCATGTGTCGATAAACAGCAATCTCTGCATACTCCTGCATTCGGGGGTTTATCGTCGTGAAAATTTTCAATCCATCTTTATAGATATCGTAGGGCTCACCTGTTTTCGGGTTTTCATTTTCCTTGCACCATTTCTTCACTTCCTCTCGAAGTATTTCGCGAAAGTTTGGGGCTATTCCAGAGTTTTCGTCTAGCTTGAGGTACTTGAGTTGGATAGGGGCAATTTTAAGTCTGCGTGCTTCCTCCTTGCTCAGGAAATTATTCCTTGACATCTGATCCAATACCGTATTTCTTCTGGCCATGGCGGCTTTGGGATTTCTTCGGGGGTTATACCTCGTGCTTCCCTTTAGCAATCCTACCAACACAGCAGCTTCTTCTATAGCCAGTTGCTCTGGCTCTTTTTGAAAATATGTTTTTGCTGCATTTCTTATTCCGTAGGTTTCATCGCCATAGTTCACCATATTTAGATACAGGGTCAGAATTTCCTCTTTTGTAAAATTCCTTTCCAACCTGATGGCAACAATCCACTCTTTTAGTTTTTCAACAACCCGGGTTATAGACTTACTGCTTTGTTGTCCGAGTAATGCTTTTGCAAGCTGCTGTGTGATCGTGCTTGCACCACCTTCGCTTCCAAGAAATACGACTGCTCTTGCCAAGCTTTTTATATCAATCCCTGAATGCTCATAAAATCTTTCGTCTTCCGTTGCAACCAGTGCTTTGATTACATTGGGAGATATGTCTTGATACTTTACATTAATTCTATCTTTTAGGTAAAACTTCCCCATCAGGGTTCCGTCATCTGCGTAGATTTCAGAAGACGACATCATGGAAGGATTCTGAAGCTCTTCTATTGAAGGCAGCTTGCCAAATAGGCCTACATAGATCAAGGCAATGATGGCAAACAAAAGCACCCACCCATACAAGAAAAACTTCCAAAAAAGTCTTACGGCCTTTGATGTTTCATTCTTCTTATTCGTTTGGCGGGTCATATGGGTAAAGCTATATAAAAGCTATGGTTTTAAAAGGAAAGGAGTTCTTAAAATTTACCAGGAAGTTGACTTCTGAGGAACTGGAGGTATCGTTCTGTTGTTTTTTCTCCCAGCATCCTAATTTTATTTTCTGGGGATATGATTATGAAGGCATATTTTTCTGCCGGTAGCCACGGGAAAATTTCCTTCGCTGCAGCGGGTATAGATAAGTCTGTATAGTTTAATGCGTCTGATGCATTTTCAAATCCGGAGATTTGTATATAGGTGATCTCGGCTGTCTTTTCAGTGCTTATTTCAAATGAGTTGCCCGGGTATTTTTCTGCACTGAATTTCATCAATGCCCTTTTAGCCTCGTTGATGTATACAATGTCAACATCCTTCAAGAGCAGTAAAACGGCATGAGGGGAGGAAGGATTGAAGGTATAGTTATCCTTGTTTAAGTCTGCTTTTGGCATTTTGAGTACAACCGTGTCTGGCTTCGACTTGCTAATGATTGATGGGGTAATGGCAGTTTTAGCCGATGTGTCTTTTTTAGCGGCACCCTCTCTTGTTTTTGGTAAGGGGCTATCGTCTATCCATGTGATGGTATCGATTTCCGTTCTCTTTATATCCATGCTTCTAATGCTGGCTTCAATTTCCTCTCTCCTGTTGACAACATCTGCGAGCAGACCGGCTTTTTCTGCCAATGCAGATTGGGGGTATAGGGCTGGAATCTTGTTGAGCGTGGTTATTGCGAGGCTGTCTTGCTTTGATTTGATGTAGTAAACAGATTCAATATAGAGCAGCTGGGGAGTCCAGTTGGTTTCGCCATAGATTGAATCTGCTTGGCGTTTTTTATGTAAGGCAGTCTCAAATTGCCCTGCGAGCATCAGGCTGTAAATGGATTCGTATGTTTTGGTAACAGCAGCATCTTTCTCTTTTTTTGAATCGGTCTTTCCTTGAATCTCATTCAACATGCTGGCAGCCATTCCTTTTGGAAATCTTTTCGCCAATTGATCTTTATAAAAAGTTTCTTTCGAAGCATTACCCAACTGTTTATGACAATAGTAAAGGTCAAGCAATATTTTTTCCAGTTCAGGATGATCAGGTTGTTTGCTTAATAATTTTTCATTCCATGAAATTGATTCTATGCATACATCCAGTTTGTCTTTATAGATTCTGCCAAGCGCTCTGTATGCTTTGTATTTCAGTTCGTTTGATTTATCTAGGGTCTCTTGGGTTAGTGGCAGGTTTTCAGTTAGTCCGCTTATTGAAATCTCTGATGGAGCTCTTTCAGATTGCATGTCTTCTTCAGTGATTGATTTCTTTTCTGGTCCACCCTTTATAAAAGAATTTGTAGCCCCGGACCTTCTCCAATTATCGGCATTTGTCCGACTGCCCCATTTATTTTTAAAGTCAACCGACCCTTTGGCGATAAGCGATGCATTGCTAAAATACCATTCTCCTTTTTTTTGTTCATCAGAGAAAAGTGCAGTTGTTGTATTGTCCAGCAAGGTATTCTTTGGGGAGATGCCCTTTTGTTGCTGGGTACCCTGAGTTGCCAAGGATTGTTCCTTTTCTAGTTTTTTCAAGAGTTCATTGAGGTAGGCATTTCTCTCAGGCTGAGGCATGAATGCAATCCGTTGCAGGCTGTCTTCTCGTGCAACAACCTTCATGTTGTTGGCCAGTTCGGTTACGACAGACTTTCTTTTAATGACTTCCTCGGGTGACTGTAAATTATCGGTATCGACACTGTCATAGTGAAGCTTAGAAAGCTCATATTTTTTTGCTTCAAAAGCCATTTCGGCGATAGCAAGATGATGCTGGTTTTTCATTCCAGGGTCAGTCGAATTATACTGAATGGCTTTGAGTAAAAGTGCAATGGAGGCATCTGTCTTTGCTCGTGATTTTTCCATCTCCGCTGCGGCTGAATAGATGATGGGCCTATAGAGGGCATACTTTTCTCTTTCCGCCATACTCAACAAAGCTTTCACGTTTTGATCAACCTTTCTATCTTTATTTTTTTCATCAGATGTCAGGCTGATCTGATTTATCCTGGCATATGCTTCCATGATGGGATCTGTGGTAAGCGAAACTGATTTGTCGAAATATTGATCAGCATCAGCCTCATGGCCACTTTTTGCGTAGAGTTGGGCGATTAAAAAAAATCGTCTTGCCCGCGCTGATTTCTTTTTGTAAAGGCCAATGGATTTCTCGATATAGCTGGCGGCTGAATCAGCCTGCCCACGTCTATAAAACCAATAGGCCTTTATTTCATCAAGTTGAGCAGACAGTCTTTTAGGGAATCCCTTGTCTTGGTATAGCGTTTCTATTAAGCCACTGGCATCGTCATCATTCCCTTGTTCTATCAACGATTTGATGATCCAGAGCAATGCCTCATTTCTAATTGGATTATGTTGGAGCTTTCTTGCCAATCCCCTTTTTTCTGTAGATGAAATGCTAAACACATTTCCTTTGGTGTTGATGTTTGAGCCAATTGATTTTTCATAACCTCTTTCCGCTTTGCTTCTCGGTTGAAAATTGTAGTTGATGTATTGAAATACGTCATAAGCAGAATCAAACTTTTTTTGAAAATAGTAAGATTGACCCATGAGCATGTAGAGGTCATCTATCCAATCATTTCTGAGGTCGTGGAGCAGTATTCCATTGTTGGTTTTCATTACTACAGAATCAAGCTCTTGCTGCTGACTTGCAGTTTGATCTAGACTAAAGTCATAAAAGGAAAGGAGGTTGGTGAATGTATCTTTGTGACTTTGCTTTGCAGTATTGATTACTGATGAGAGTTTCAAAGCGGCATTAAAATAAAAATTATAATGGGAGACAATGTTTTCCTTAGCTCTTTTTAATGGACTAATTTTACCTTCTGGAGTGAGCTCCGAAGCAAGCTTCCTCTCCTCATATTGCTTGGGTTTCTTTAGGTCAAACGTGATATTTCCTTGCCCTTTTGTGTGAAGAATGGATAAAATCCCAATCCCGATGAGGTAAAGGGATCTAAGGGGAATTTTTTTATATTTCGCTCTAATGTTCACGGTGTGTAAAACTACGCCTAATCCCTGTATTTTAAAAGGGGAGGATGTGTGATTTAGCATTAACTTTATTGTTCATTTATTACCGGTTTAGCCCATGCCTAATAGCGAACAACAACTGCAACAAAGTGGATTCAAGCGATTGACCAACCGTTATCGGATGGTTATCATGAACGACCATACGTATGAAGAAATTGTCACTTTCAAGCTCACCAGATTGAGTGTTTATATCGTTTCTTGTTTTGTGTTTATTTTATTGGTCGGGCTCACTACTGCCCTGATCAGCTTTACTCCACTTAAATACTATATTCCTGGCTATGGTACCCAAGCTGAAAGAAGGGAGCTCACACGCTTGAAATCTCGAACAGATTCTCTTGAGCGTACAATTAGGGACAAGGACGCTTATTGGGAAAATGTTAAAAATGTTTTATCGGGTAAAGCGGAAATGATGCTTGACACAGCGTTGATCACTATTCCTAACTTAGAGCAATCTCCTGAATAATGGCAGGGGCTAACAATCTAAAAAAAAACACTTCCCCAGAGTCTGGTGCTGAAAAGAAATCAGATCTGATGCGGTATATGGGATTAGGAGCCCAATTTTTTGCTATAATTCTTGTCATGCTGGTCATTGGCTGGAAGGTTGATCAGTGGACAGGATTGCATGGTCCTGTATTTATCTGGGCTCTTCCTCTGTTGGCTATTGTTGCAACGTTGTTGAAAATTATTATAGAGACAAATAAAAAAACATAAGATGAGAAAAGTATTGCAGCCAGTTGTGGTCTTATTTGTGGTGGTGAATGTAATCTGTGGGATTTTATTCCGCTGGTTGCCATCTGCGGGCATGGATCCTATTGTTTTATTGGCTGGAAATTTGCTGGTTTTTATACTCACTTTGTTATCTTGCTATTTGATGAAAAACGGACTTACTGCAACCTCTACCACGGGCTTCCTTTCATCTGTGTATGGTTCTTTCATCATGAAGTTATTTTTTGTTGGCCTGGTCGTGGTTGTTTATGTTAAACTAAGTGGTGACCAGATGAATGTGCCTGCCGTATTCACCAGCATGGTACTCTATCTGCTATATACCTTCATAGAGGTAAAAGGATTGCTTTTGTTGGTGAAGAAAGATTGATTATGTCTAAAAAGGAAGTGCCTCTTGGTTCCCTAATAGATTTTCTCCCATCAGGATCATATCCGCTTATTGAGCCATTTCTTGTGCATTATAAAGTGCACCTGACCATTACACGATCAAGAAGTACTATTCTGGGCGACTATCGAAATGCCCATGCAGAGAAAGCGCACCGCATTACCGTGAATGGCAACCTCAATCCCTATGCATTCTTGATTACCCTATTGCATGAGTTGGCCCATCTGATCACTTTTATTCGTTTCGGACACAAGGTTGCGGCTCATGGTAAAGAATGGAAGCAGCACTTTGGTGAATTATTGAAGCAGTTATTGGCAACTGGAATTTTACCTACAGACATTAAAGATCAATTGATTTTTTCTCATCAACGCCCCGCAGCTAGCTCCTGCGCTGATTTGGGATTGATGCGCGTTCTTCGAAAGTATGATCCAAAGCAAGAGGGTGTGTTTTTAGTGGAGGAGCTTGCTCCGGGAGATATTTTTGTAATCAAGGGCAATAGAATTTTTAGGAGAGAAGAAAAAGTACGAAAGCGGATCAAGGCAGTAGAAATTAAAACAGGAAAGGTGTACTTGTTTAGTCCTGTTTTCGAAGTACTAAAGCGAGACGCATCAGACATCTTTTAACATCCAAACATCGCAGCCAAAGTGACCTGTATCTCCTAGTGGCTTGCTTAAGTATTCAAATCCAAACTTTTCATATACACCAATTGCTTGTTTCAGTTCGGACATTGTTTCAATATATATTTTCTTGAAGCCTTCTTTTTGTGCTTCTACAATGCAATGCTTTAATAGGGCAGCGCCTATGCCAACTCCTCTTGCTTGAGGAAGCAAGTACATTTTTACCAGTTCACAGCAGTCTGATGGCAGGCCATGGCTAGCAAAAATTCCACCACCTCCAACAATTTGTCCTTCTAGTTCTGCTATAAAGTAATGTGATTGCGGTTGTTCGAAAAGCACAGACAAATGATCAGTGCTTTTGTCGTAATAAACTGTCCCTGGTTTATTGGCTCCGAATTCTTCCAAGCAGCATCTTATAATGTGAGCAATGAAGGGGTTATCTTTTTGTTGAATCCTTCTAATCTGAGCCGATTTTATCATCTTCCAAAAATAAGCAATTGATTATG
>CAIXLY010000009.1 GCA_903920455.1 uncultured bacterium
CCTTTTGGGATCTCAAATACCTTATCCTCAATTGTTGCATCAACCTTAACACTCAATACCGTCATGTGTAGTTTAAATCCATTGCCACGAACCATTTCGTATTCCATGGGAAATCCCTCAATCTGATCTAGTCCTGCAATGCCGCCACCCATTGACATCATTCCCCTGCCTCCTCCAAATCCTCCAGAAGCAGAGCTTGCAGTTGATCCAGTTGCAAGTTTAAATTGGGGGTCATACCAAATTGTATTTTCTGTGATTGCTCCATTCTGTCCTCTTGATTTAATAATTACTTTTTTACATTCAACACCTGAAATTTTTTTTACCTCATCAACATACACTAACTCAGGTTTGTTATCGCTAAATGTAATGCCAAGTGTAGCAAGTGAATCTTTTCTTAGATTTCGTATTGAATCCATTCGTGCTTTCTGATCTTCTGCTTCGGCATCAGTTGAAAAGAAGCCTGTTTTTCTGCCCATTGCCTCAATCAGTGTAGTTGTTTTTTTATTCTTCCTATCGGTAATTACTATATTATTTCCGAAGTCAGACAGGCTTTCAATTTTCATGAAATCCGGGGTATAAAACATCGTTGAGGTTGTCTCCATGTCTCTTGGCATTGTGAATGAGCCACCTCCATTATCATTTGTGATGGTGGTACTATTGCCGAAATTATCTGGAAAGGTAATCTCGGTTTTTGCTTTCACGATTGCACGATCTATAACCTTTGGTTGAGCCGTTGAAATTCCTACACTAAGTAAGGAGACCCAAAGAGCGATAATTTTATTCATATGGATGGTATGTTGTAGTTGATTATTATTATTTCAACACATTAGCATGCTAAGATAGACAGTTTCTTGTCGATTAGATGTTAAAACCACGAATTTTCTATATCGATAACGTCGATAAAAACGACCGGTTTTTATTATCTTACCTACTCAAATTTATCTGATGAACAAAATTCTATCCTTTCTCCTTGCGTTCTTTGTGGTTATACAATCTCATGCTCAAGCTCCTCAGATTTCCATAATTCCTCAGCCTGCTGAGGTGAGGGTTGGAGAAGGTGGTTTTTTAATCAATGCCGCCACCTCCATTTTTTATGATGCTTCCAATAAGGAGGCAGTTAGAGCTGCTGCTTTATTCAATGCCGCTCTCAAAAGGGCAGCTGGATTTGAATTGATGCCGATTGCGGGGCCTTCAAAAAACACCATTCATTTTTCAATTGCTTCTAATTATAATTTAGGGAAAGAGGGCTATACAATCTCAGTTAAGCAGGATAAGGTTCAGATAAGTGCTTCGCAAGGGGCTGGTTTATTTTATGGTATGCAATCTTTATTGCAATTGTTGCCAAAGGAAATTGAGGGAAGTAAAGTTGTCAATGATGTACAATGGAATTTACCTGTGGTAGAGATTCGTGATCAACCAAGATTTGGTTGGAGGGGATTGATGTTTGATGTATCCCGTCACTTTTTTACTGTTGCACAAGTAAAGGAATTCATTGATGATATGGCACGCTATAAATACAACCTGCTTCACTTTCACCTGACGGATGACCAAGGTTGGAGGATAGAAATAAAAAGTTTGCCTAAGCTAACTGAAGTAGGAGCTTGGAATGTAAAGAAGACGGGAAGATTTAATTTTTTCACGCCACCTGCTGATGATGAACCAAGAAACCATGGTGGTTTTTATACCCAGGAAGACATCAAAGAAATTGTTCGTTATGCAAAAGAGCAGTACGTGGATGTGATGCCTGAGATCGATGTGCCAGGTCACTCGCTGGCTGCTGTTGCATCTTATCCCGATCTCTCCTGTACTCCTGGTAAGTACAAGGTTAACTCAGGTGATCCATTTATGGACTGGCATGATGATGGAACATTTACGGCATTGATAGACAACACCCTTTGCCCGGCTAACGAAAAAGTGTATACATTTTTAGACAAGGTATTTACAGAAGTTGCAGCACTTTTCCCATTTGAATATATTCATATGGGGGGCGATGAGTGTGCAAAAACGTTCTGGGAAAACAATCCTCAGATCATGGAGTTAATGAAGCGCGAGAAGCTGAAAGATATGCATGAAGTACAGAGTTATTTTGTTGGCAGGGTTTCAAATATTATCAATTCCAAAGGCAAGAAGATGATGGGCTGGGATGAAATTCTCGAAGGCGGAAGTCTCCCAGCATCTGCTGCAGTGATGAGCTGGAGAGGAACAAAAGGTGGTATAGAAGCCGCAAAACTCGGCCATGAAGTGGTGATGTCTCCTACGACCCATGCTTATCTGGATTATATGCAAACAGATGGAGCAATTGAGCCACCAGTATATGCTATGTTGCGATTGAAAAAAGCCTACGAGTTTGAGCCTGCTCCAGAAGGAGTCGATGATAAGTTTATCAAAGGGGGTCAGGCTAACCTTTGGACTGAACAGATATACAACATGAGGCACCTCAGGTATATGGTGTGGCCCAGAGCTTTTGCTACTGCTGAAGCGGTATGGTCTCCTAAGTCATCTCGCAACTGGAATAATTTTGTTGGACGTGTTGAAGATCATTTCAAACGTTTTGAGGTTGCTGATAAAAAGTATGCCCCAAGCATGTATGACCCTTTGGTGAAGGTTAAGAAAAATCCTAAAGGGGGTTTGCTTGTAGACTTTGATAGTGAGGTTGATGGACTTTCTATTCATTACAGCTTTGACAATTCATTTCCCGATCACCACTATCCAGCATATGAGGGGAAGTCGATTGAAGTGCCTGTTGATGCCGCTCCTATCAAGTTGATTAGTTATCGCAATGGCAAGCCTATCGGTAGGATGATGACTGTATCTATTGATGAGTTAAAGAAAAGATCAGAGAAGAAGTAGTAATATTTCGGATTGCAAAAAACTATAAATTTTATCCTACACTTCTTGATTACTGAAGTTGCAAAAGGGGCATCGATTCCTCTATAATATCCAACACTATGGCGAAAATAAAATGGGGAATACTAGCTTGTGGAAAGATTGCCAAAAAGTTTGCGGCAGATTTGCAATGGGTTGATGATGCAGAATTGGTAGCAGTTGCTTCTCGCGATATTGCCAATGCAAAATCATTCGCAGAAGAATTTCCTGCTAAACATATTTTTGGTTCTTATCAGGAACTTGTTGCATGCAAGGATGTTGATGTAATTTATGTGGCTAGTCCACATAGCCATCATCATGAGCATACCCTGCTTTGTCTCAATCACGGGAAGGCTGTTTTGTGTGAAAAAGCCTTTGCCATCAATCTTCGACAGGCCAATGAAATGGTTCAGCTTGCACGATCTAAGCATATTTTTTTGATGGAGGCCTTGTGGACAAGATTTCTTCCGCATTATATAAAGGTTAGGGCGATGCTTGCAGAAGGGATGATAGGTGAGCCAAAGGGTGTGTTGGCTAATTTTGGGTTTAAACCCAATGAGCCTGTTTCTCAAAGACTATATGATCCTGCGCTTGGTGGAGGCACGCTACTTGATATCGGCATCTATCCAGTTTTCCTTGCTCAATCGTTGTTGGGTGTTCCCGATAAGATCTTGGCTACAATGGATCCATCTTCTACCGGAGTTGATGAGCAGTGTTCAATGATCTTTCAATACAAAAATGGGGTAACTGCAACTTTATTTTCAACTTTTGAATCCAATTTGGAGACTGACGCAGATATTTTTGGTACCAAGGGACGCATCAGATTAACCAATCGTTTTTATGAGCCTTCAGCAACGATTCAGTACTATAATGGTGGAGTCGATACACGCTCAATTGTTTCTTTAGAAAGAGAGCCAGGCTGGGGGTATCAGCATGAAATAAGGCATGTTGGGGAATGTTTAAAGAATGGGTTAACAGAAAGTCCGGTTCATTCGCTCAATGATACATTGTCGCTTATGCAAACATTGGATCGGGTGAGGGAAGTGATAGGGTTAAAGTATAAGCAGGATTCAGATTTCTCAAGCTAGTTTGATTGTTTTTTATTTAGGAAGTGGAAGTAGTTTATTTTTTCTAAGAGGAAGAAATCTTTTCAGTGATCAGTTTTGCCCCCTCAATTGTTTTTAAGCCTAGCTGCTTGCAAGAAGGTATAGATGACGATGCTTGGCTTTATTGAGTCTTTTACTATAGATTTTCTGTTATGCGCTCGATTTTGTGCCTTTTTTTCTTAAAAATGTAGTGGTGAGGCTAGTTCCAATTGGGCTGAGTAACTCCTCCTTCTATGACTACTTTCTCAATAGCTTCTTTACCTAGCTTATGGGCGGTATTCGATGTTAGTTTATGTGCATAACTTCTGAATAACCCCAGTTTTTCAAGCCCTATATTTGTCGTCTGACTTAAATTTTTAGAAAGTGAGACTAAAGAGTTTAGAAATCAAGGGGTTCAAGAGTTTTGCGGACAAAACAGTCGTAAACTTTGACGAAGGCATAACCGGTATTATCGGTCCGAATGGATGTGGCAAAAGTAATATTGTCGATTCTATCCGATGGGTAATTGGTGAGCACAAGATTAGCAACCTAAGAAGTGAGAACCTAGAGAGCCTTGTCTTTAATGGCTCAAAAACAAGAGGTCCAAGTGGCCTTGCTGAAGTAAGCCTTACGTTTGACAATACAAAAAATCTACTTCCAACTGAATTCAATACGGTAACTGTAACCCGCAAATTTTATAAGAGCGGGGAAAGTGAATACAGATTGAATGATGTGCAGTGCAGGTTGAAAGATATCCATAACCTTTTTCTTGATACAGGGGTAAGCACCGACAGTTATGCCATTATGGAGCTGGGCATGGTGGATGACATCATCAAGGATAAGGATAACAGCCGTAGAAAAATGTTAGAGCAGGCTGCGGGTATCAGTATTTACAAAACAAGGAAAAAAGAAGCCAAGTTAAAACTTGATGCTACTGCACAGGATCTAGCCCGTATTGAAGATCTTTTATTTGAGATTCACAACCAGCTTAAAATGTTGGAGAGTCAGGCAAAGAAGGCAGAGAAGTATTACGAAATAAAGAAAGAATATAAAGTCAAATCCATCGAGCTTGCCAAAGCAGCACTTGAGGGTTTTAATGTTCAATACAAAGAGCTTACTGAGCAGCAGCTGCAGGAGTCTGATCGCAAGATTGAAATGGAGACTAAGATTGCCAATGCAGAGGCTGATCTTGAAAAGCAGAAGCTTCAGTTTGTGGAAGAAGAGAAAGCGTTACAGCAATTGCAGGCTGTTTTTAATGAACTTGTTAATAACATCCGTACCAAGGAAAACGATAAGAATCTTGCTCAGCAAAGATTGCAATACCTCAGGGAAAAAGAGAAATCATTGAATGATTTCTTGTCCAAGGCAGGTGGTCAGTCAGCCGGATTAGAAGAAAGCATTCAGTTTTCAGATCGTCAAATTGTTGAAGAAGAAATCAAGTTGGTTTCCCTTCAAGAAACGATTGATCAGTTGAAATCAGGTGTTGATGAAAATCGTAAAGCCTTTGATGCAAAAAGGACATTGGTTGATGAATTGAGAAGAAAGAACCAAGCGGTTCAAAGAAGTCAATTTGAGGCTGAAAAAAATGTGGCCATCCGAGATACCTCGCTTGCCAATATCGAAAAATCCATCAGCCATATTAAAGAAGAGCAGGCACAGCGTCAGGTTCAATTGTCTGATCTTTCAATCCAGCGTGAGAAGACATCAGCCGAATTGGAAGCAGAGCAGTCTGGTCTTGCCTCACTTCAGCAGAAGCATGAAGAAGCCAAGGGACAGATTCTTCAAACCCAGTCAAAGTTAGAGCAGCTGCGCACCCATCTTGCAGATGAAAATAGGAAGCTTGATTCCAAAAAGAATGAGCAGGCATTGCTTAAGAGTTTGATTGACAAAATGGAAGGCTATCCTGAGAGTGTGAAGTTTTTACATAACAATACAGGCTGGAAGCATACTTCTCCGATTCTATCAGATATCATCTATGTAAAAGAGGAATATAGGGCAGCTGTTGAAAATGTGTTGGAGCCTTATTTAAACTACTATGTTGTTAATAACCTAACAGAAGGCTTAGAGGCTGTTCATTTGTTGGACAACAACAAGAAGGGCAAGGCTAATTTTTTCATGCTAGACAAGTTGGATAGCGTATTCGGATCAAAAAATATCGCTCCTCAAGCCGTTCCAGGTACTATACTTGCAACCTCAGTTGTTGAATATGATCAGCAGTATGCAAACCTTGTAAAATATCTACTTGGTAACGTACTCATTGCTGAAGATGAATCTGCACTTGAAAATGCCAATGGCAATGTGATCCTTGAAAAACATGGTAAATATGTTAAGGGAGAATATTCCCTATCTGGTGGAAGTGTTGGTTTGTTTGAGGGTAAAAAAATTGGAAGGGTAAAAAACCTTGAGAAACTAGAAGAGGATATTGCATCACAGGAAGTTGTTGTTTCTGCTATTAAGGAAGATATTCAGACTAGGCACAACGAAGTGCTTGAGTACAACAATATGCTTCAGGAAAGAGCAATTTCTGAAACGCAGAAAAAAATACAAGAACTCACCAATACGTTGTTTGGAATACAGAATAGGATTGAGTCGATCACTGCTTCTGAGCAGACTGCTGTTGCGCGTGTAAAAGATCTGGAGCAGCAATTGAATCAAGGAAGGGAAAGCATTCAGTCTGATCGCACCTCGCTTGAACAGTTTAATGTTGAACTTCTTGCTTTATCTGCACAGATTCTGGCAGTTGAAACAGATTATTCTGCAGCCGAGTTGGCCTACAATTCAATCAACTCCCAATTCAATGAGTCTAACCTTCAATTGGCAAAGCAGCAAAGCAAACTCAGTGGAGTGAAGCAAGAGGCTGCCTTCAAAAAGAATCAGTTGGATGAGTTGAGGACGCAGATTGAAAGCAGTAATGTTCAGCTTAATGAGGCTTCAAGCACTATTCAGGAAACGTCTGCTGCACTGCTACAAGCCGAAGAAGAATTGTTGGCTTTGTATCGCCGTAAGGAAGAAGATGGCAAGAAATTAAACGATGCTGATCAGTCCTATTATAATTTGCGTAACAGCCTCAATGAGCGTGAAACTGAATTAAGGGCACAGGTTAAGGCTAAAGAACTACTTGATCAATCATTGAACCTGATCAAGGATAAGATAAATGAATTAAGACTTCAGCTTGCAGGTATTAAGGAAAGACTTAATGTTGAGTTTAAAGTTGATATTGATCAGATACTTGACGAAGCCCGTGAAACAGATGAATCATTGGAAGATCTTCAAGCCGATTGCGATAAGATGAAGAAGCGGTTGGAGAATATCGGAGAAGTAAATCCAACTGCTATCGAAGCGTTCACTGAAATGAAGAAGCGTTATGAATTCATTTTGGAGCAGAAGAATGACTTGGTAAATGCAAAAGATACACTCCTTCAAACCATACAAGAGGTTGAGGCTACAGCCAACCAAAAATTCCTAACTACATTTAATCAGGTCAGGGAAAACTTCCTCAAGGTATTTAAGGCACTCTTCACCGAGGAAGACACTGCCGATATGATTCTTGAGAATCCAGACGATCTTTCTGAAACAGGCATTGATATTGTTGCTAAGCCCAAAGGCAAAAGGCCAACATCGATTACTCAGCTTAGCGGGGGAGAAAAAACCCTCACTGCAACTGCGTTGTTGTTCGCGATATATCTCATTAAGCCCGCACCATTCTGTATTCTAGATGAGGTTGATGCTCCACTAGATGATGCCAATGTTGGCAAGTTTACCAACATGATCAGGCAGTTCAGCAAAGAATCTCAGTTCATTGTTGTGACGCACAATAAAACAACCATGGCTTCAGTTGATGTCATTTATGGCGTGACCATGCAAGAGCAGGGAGTAAGTAGGTTGGTGCCAGTAGATTTCAGAAATTTGGGATAGTGTTTAGGTTCTAGTGGAACTCCCAATTTCTTGGTGTTATAGAACAACATCGATGTCGGCTGTTGGCGCTATTATTTATTCATTTGTAAGCTTGAAAACATTTCTTTTCTCTTATTTGATTTCCTCCACACAATGAGTTCCATTAAGAATTATTTCTTCATAGGCATTGCCGGAACCGGAATGAGTGCAATTGCACAATACCTTAAGGCAGCTGGCAATGAGGTTGCTGGATCGGATAGGCAATTCATACCGGGAGAGGATAATGAAACTAGATCTGCTCTTGAAGCTCAAGGAATTATTTGCTATAGTCAGGGTGGTTCAGGCATTTCAGACCAAACTGATATTGTTGTTGTTTCTACTGCAATAGAAGACAGTGTGCCTGAGGTTCAAGAGGCAAAACGATTGGGGAAACCGATCCTTAAGCGAAGTGAATTATTAGCTCAGCTTGTCACTACCAAAAAAACCATTGCCATAGGTGGCACATCCGGAAAGAGCACCACCACCGCCATGCTATATGAAATTCTTGTTTATGCCGGACTCAAGCCTTCAGTCATTGGAGGTGCTGGTTTAACCAGGTTAATCCGAGAAGGTAAAATTGGAAATGCATCTTACGGTGAAGGTGAGTGGCTGGTTATTGAGGCTGATGAAAGTGATGGATCCATCGTTCAGTATCATCCTGAAATTGGTGTCTTGCTTAATGTTGACAAGGACCATCAAGACATTGATGTATTGATGGATTTATTCCGTGTGTTCAAGAAGAATTCAAAAACTTTCATCGTTAACAAATCTCAGTCCCTTTCTGCAAGTCTTTCTTCGGATTCGCCCTGGGATTTTGATTGCGGTTCAAGTGCCTCGACAAAAATATCTGCAACTAATTTTCATCAAACAGGGTCATCGATATCATTTATGGTTGCAGGTGAATACTTTCGCTTGAATTCTCCTGGCAGTCACACTATGGAGAATGCGCTGGCAGCGATTGCCGTTGCCCAATCGCTTGGCGTAAGCCTTTCAGATTGCAAGGAAGCCCTGGCCAGTTATGAAGGGATATTCAGGCGTCATCAAGTCTATGGGGAGAAGCATGGTGTTGTATTAATTGACGACTTTGCTCATAACCCTGTTAAGTGTGCGCGTTCAATTCAGGCATGTCAACCTTTCTCTGATAAGCTTATTGCATGGTTTCAGCCCCATGGCTATGGCCCAACTCGTTTTCTCAGGCATGATTTTGTTGAAGAGTTTGCAAAGGTCCTAAGGCCTGGAGATGAAATTTGGATGAGCGAGATTTATTATGCTGGTGGTACAGCTGTAAAAGATATTTCAGCAAACGATTTGATCGAAGATCTTAAGCACAGAGGGGTGAATGCCTTTTTTGTCTTAGATCGCAACGATCTTGTTGAACAAATAAGGCCTCATTTCACAAATTCTACCACAGTGCTGCTGATGGGTGCACGTGATCCATCACTTGGTGAATTCGCCCGTCAAGTCTGGGATTCCATCTAGTACGAATATTCATTCTATCCACTACCTATTTCATCAGTCTTTAGGTTTTTTCTGGAAATATCATCTTCATTATTGACGTGGGGAACTAATTGTTTTTTCATTATTTTGAATTGATTTATTACGTAATTTCCATTCTCATTTATAACGAAGAAAAAACAGGTTGATCATGCCGGATTTTGCGATAAAAAAACAGACCAAGGAATATGATGTAGTTATTGTTGGATCCGGTGCAGGTGGCGGAATGGCCGCTTACATCTTGGCCAACCAGGGATTGAAAGTTTGTCTTCTCGAAGCAGGAGCTGATTACGATCCTGCCAAAAATGTAACACAATTAAAAAATCCTTGGGAGTCGCCACGCCGCGGAGCCAGCACCAAATTCAGACCCTTCGGTGATTTTGATGCGAGCTATTGGGGTTGGGAAATTGAAGGCGAGCCTTATACCAAAGCAGAAGGTACCAATTGGGATTGGTGGAGATCACGCATGGTGGGTGGTAGAACAAACCATTGGGGAAGAATTTCATTGCGTTTTGGTCCACAAGATTTTAAAAGAAAAAGTATAGATGGTCTGGGTGAAGATTGGCCTATAGGCTATGAAGACATCAAGCCATATTACGATAGGGTAGATAAATTGATTGGTGTGTTTGGAACAAATGAAGGATTGGAAAACGATCCTGATGGCTTTTTTCTTCCTCCTCCAAAGCCAAGGCTTCATGAGATCTTCCTTAAAAATTCTGCAAAGAAAGTAGGGGTTCCTGTTATTCCTTCAAGACTTTCCATACTGACACAAAAAATTAATGATGATCGTGGTCAGTGTTTTTATTGTGCTCAGTGTAACAGAGGTTGTACAGTGTATGGTGATTTCTCTTCTTCTTCAGTACTGGTTAAGCCAGCAGTGAAAACTGGCAACGTAGATTTAATTACAGGTGCAATGGCCAGGGAAGTACTTACCAATAGTGAAGGACTCGCAACTGGAATTTCCTTTATCAATAAATTTGATCTTCAGGAATATGAAGTAAAAGGAAGAACTGTTGTTCTTGCAGCAAGTGCTTGCGAATCTGCAAGGCTCTTGTTGAATTCGAAGTCTGCCCGTCATCCTAATGGCCTAGCCAACAACAGTGGGGTTGTAGGTAAATATCTGCACGATTCAACTGGTGCAGACATGGGTGGAATCATTCCTGAGTTATTTGATCGTAAGCGTTACAACGAAGATGGTGTTGGTGGCATGCACGTATACTCACCATGGTGGGGAGACAATAAAAAACTTGATTTCCCTAGAGGGTATCATATCGAATATTGGGGAGGCATGCAACAGCCTGCCTATGGTTTTGGAATGGGAATGGAAGGCCTCAATGGTAAGTTTCCTGTAAACGGAGTTCAAAAAGAAGCTGGAGGATATGGCGCATCACTAAAACAAGACCAACGCTTTTTCTATGGTGCCGGGGTTGGAATGTCGGGC
>CAIXLY010000010.1 GCA_903920455.1 uncultured bacterium
ATATAAATATTATATGCGTAAATAATTGAAAAAAAATAGGCCTTAATAGGCCTATTAAAAAGTATAAGGAGTATGATCTTATAAAATCAGCAGGTTGCTATCTTTTGATTCTAAATTTGACTCGCCCATCAGAAAAATATCAACTTTCCGTGCGCACTCCCTGCCTTCACTGATTGCCCAGACTACGAGAGATTGCCCACGCCTCATATCTCCACAAGAAAAAATCTTTGAAACACTGGTTTTAAACTCTTTTTCAGTTGCTTTTACGTTTCCTCTTTCGTCTAATTCAACATCCAATTCCTCAAGAAGGCCATTTTTTTGCGGTGAAACAAATCCCATGGCCAGCAGTACCAAGTCACAGGGAATTATTTTCTCTGAACCTGGTCTCTCTATGAATTTACTGTATTTGCCATCCTCAACCTTCCATTCCAGTTCAACGGTTTTTAATGAGGAGACATTCCCTTTATCATCTGCAATAAATTCTTTTGTTGCAACTGCCCATTGCCTTTCACAACCCTCCTCGTGCGAGGAAGTTGTTTTCAGTACCATGGGGTAGGTTGGCCAAGGCATTAACTGTGTTCTGCTCTCAGGAGGTTTTGGGAGTAGCTCAAACTGAACAACCCCAGCTGCCCCTTGTCTATTTGATGTACCAACACAATCACTGCCAGTATCGCCTCCACCAATAACCACTACTTTTTTACCTTTTGCAGAAATTAGTTCTCCAAGGATGTTGCTTTCAATGTCTGCTTTTGCCAATGGATCACCCCCCGCTACAATCTTATTTTGCTGCTTCAGGAAGTGCATTGCAAAATGAATGCCATTAAGGTCTCTTCCCGGTACGCTAAGGTCTCTTGGAACTGTTGAGCCACCCGCAAGTACCACAGCATTGTATTCTCTTAGGATATCGCTCATAGAGACATTTACTCCCACGTGTGCATTGAACCTGAATGCAATGCCCTCTTCCTCCATCAACTGAATTCTTCTGTCAATGATATTCTTCTCAAGCTTAAAGTCTGGGATACCATAACGAAGTAGGCCGCCTGGTTTTTCATCACGTTCAAAAACTGTTACGATATGTCCGGCTTGATTCAACTGTGCAGCAGCAGCTAATCCTGCTGGGCCGCTGCCTATCACCGCTATTTTCTTTCCGGTTCTTACAAGGGGCACATTTGGTTTTACATACCCTTTGTCAAATGCAATTTCAATAATGTGTTTTTCAATTTCCTCAATATTTACTGGAGGTTGATTGATGCCAAGCACGCAAGAGCTTTCGCATGGAGCTGGACAAATCCTTCCTGTAAATTCAGGAAAATTATTGGTTGAAGTTAAAATTTCATAAGCCTCTTGCCAACTCTCACGATACACTGCATCATTGAATTCTGGGATGATGTTTCCAAGTGGACATCCATGATGGCAGAAGGGAACCCCACAATCCATGCATCGTGCAGCCTGTTTATTCAATTCCGCAGGTTCAAAGGGTTTGACAAATTCATTAAAGTTGTCAAGCCTTTCTTTTGGTTTTGTTTTATTAGGGCTTACTCTGGTATACTCTAAAAAGCCTGTTGGTTTTCCCATTGCTATCAGCGTTATTTAATAAATTCTTTTGTTCCGATTTTTTTTGACTGCATTACTTTTTTGTAATCGCACGGATATACTTTGATGAAATTTTGTCTTTGATTTTCGATATCATTCAATAAGAACTTAGCAACAGAACTTCCTGTTGTTTGAAGGTGCTCATCAAGCAATTCTCTTAAAGTCTTAATGTCATCATCTTCCATTTGATCAAGATCTACCATCTCCGTGTTGCAATTCTCGCGGAATTTTCCATCCAAGTCGTAGATGTATGCAATACCACCACTCATACCTGCAGCGAAGTTTCTTCCTGTTGCCCCAAGAACAACAACGATACCTCCAGTCATGTACTCGCACCCATGATCACCTACACCCTCAACCACCGCAACGGCTCCTGAATTCCTTACGGCAAATCGCTCACCAGCCTTTCCTCTTATAAATGCCTTTCCATCAGTTGCGCCGTAGAATGCCACATTACCAATCAGGATATTTTCTTCAGGGACGAAGCTGGATTCTTTGTGAGGATAAACAATCATGGTTGCACCACTTAATCCTTTTCCAAAATAATCGTTGGCATCACCCTCAAGTTCAAGTGTTACTCCTTTGGTGTTGAATGCACCAAAACTTTGTCCTGCAGTTCCTTTAAATTTAAGTCTGATTGTATCAGTAGGAAGTCCCTCAGCACCATACTTTTTTGTAATCTCATTGCTGAGCATTGTGCCAGTTGTCCTGTCTGTATTCTTAATAATTGATTGAATAAAAGTGCGCTCTTTTCTTTCAAGTGCAGGTGCAGCTTGCGCTATCAATTTCCAGTCAAGTACATCTGCTATTCCATGGTCTTGTTCTTCTTGTTTATACAAGCCTACTTCTGGACCTGCCGGCTCTCTATATAAAATAGGAGAAAGATCAAGCTTGCTGTATTTCCAATGTTCAATACCGCTTCTCATTTGAAGGGCGTCTGGTTGGCCTACCATTTCTTCCACTGTCTTGTATCCCATCTCTGCCATGATTTCTCTCAATTCTCTAGTGAGGAATTGAATAAAATTTACAACGTACTCTGCAGCACCAGTAAATCTTTTTCTAAGTTCAGGATCTTGCGTGGCAACGCCCACAGGGCAGGTATTCAGATGGCATTTGCGCATGAGTATACAACCCTCAACGACCAATGCGGCAGTTGCTACTCCCCATTCTTCTGCGCCTAGTAAAGTTGCAATGGCAATATCTCTTCCGGTTTTAAGCTGACCATCAGTTTGAAGTACAACTCTGCTTCTTAGTTTATTTTTTACCAGTGTTTGGTGTGCTTCGGCAAGCCCTAGCTCCCAAGGCAAGCCTGCATGACGAATTGAGCTTACTGGAGAAGCACCTGTGCCTCCATCGTGTCCTGATACCAACACCACATCAGCCTTGGCCTTTGCAACGCCCGCTGCGATGGTTCCAACACCAGCTTTTGATACCAGCTTCACGCTGATTCTTGCTTTTCTATTTGCATTTTTTAAATCAAAGATCAATTGGGCCAGATCTTCAATAGAATAAATATCGTGGTGTGGGGGAGGTGATATCAATCCCACTCCAGGGGTTGAGTATCTTACTCTTCCAATCCAATCATCAACTTTATGTCCTGGCAGCTGTCCGCCTTCCCCAGGTTTTGCGCCCTGGGCCATTTTGATTTGCAGCTCGTCAGCTTCAGTAAGGTACTGGCTTGTTACACCAAATCTTGCAGAAGCAACTTGTTTAATTGAAGAACGCATGCTATCTCCATTCGCAAGTGGAGTGTAACGCAATGCATCTTCTCCACCTTCTCCTGTATTGCTCTTAGCCCCTAATCTGTTCATGGCTATGGCCAGTGTAGTATGCGCTTCCCAAGAGATGGAACCAAATGACATTGCCCCAGTCGCAAATCTTTTGTATATGCTTTCTGCTGGTTCAACTTCATCAATTGAAACTGCTGGCCTTAGTGGCTTGAATTCAAACATGCTTCTGAGTGTACATGCTTTTTCACTTTGATCATTAACAAGCCTGGAGTATTTTTTGAATACCCCGTAGTCTCCTACGCGTGTTGAATGTTGCAACAGGTGAATGGTCTGTGGATTAAAAAGATGGAACTCTCCTTTTCTCTTCCATTGAAAAACGCCACCAACCGGAAGCCTGTCAACAGGAATACTTCTCTTGTTGAAAGCAATATTGTGTTTTGCCAATGTTTCTTTCGCAATCTCGTCAAGTCCCATTCCTTCAATACGTGATACTGCACCAGTGAAGAAAGTATCTACTACTTCTTTATTTAACCCTATGATTTCAAATATCTGAGCGCCCTGATATGACTGCAATGTGGAGATGCCCATTTTTGAGAACACTTTCAACAAGCCCTCATTTACAGCCTTGATATAATTCTTTTTGAGTTTTTCTGCATCCAACTCTGTTTGCATTTTGCCACTAATCTTCATGTCACGAATAGTGGACAATGCTAGATAAGGGTTGATGGCAGTGGCACCAAAACCAATCAAGCAAGCAAAGTGATGAACTTCCCATACATCTCCTGCTTCTACAATGATTCCAACTTTACCTCTATACCCTTTTCTGATCAGGTGATGATGAATTGCTGCCGTTGAAAGAAGGGAAGGAATTGGGGCATGGTCTGAATCAACAGCCCGGTCTTGCAAAACGATAACTTCAAACCCGTCTTCTGCTGCATCAACTGCATACCTACAGATTCTGTCAAGTGCTTTTTTCAATGCACCAGGCGATCCATCTGCACGGAAATAACACTGCAATGTTTTTGCTTGAAATATTCCAGTATCTATGCTTCTTATTTTTTCAAGATCATGGTTGGTGAGCACGGGGTGCTTCAATGCTACGGTGTGACAACTCAATGGATCTTCAACAAGCATGTTTCCGTTGTTTCCAACAAAGGTTGCGAGCGACATCACCAGTCTTTCTCGAATAGGATCGATAGGTGGATTGGTAACTTGAGCAAACAATTGTTTAAAATAACTGCTCAAATGTTGGGGTTGATCGCTTAGGATAGCCAGTGGAACATCTGTTCCCATAGATCCAATAGGTTCTTTTCCATCTATTGCCATAGGGGCAATAATATTTTCAAGATCTTCTAAGGTGTAACCAAAAGCTTTTTGATATTTGAATACTTGGTCATGTTCAAGATGGGTGAACATAATCCTTGGCTCTGGCAATTCATTCAGTCTGATTTTATATTTATTCAACCAATCTGCATATGTTTTCTGTCCGCAAATGCTTTGTTTGATTTCTTCATCACTAATAATTCTTCCCTCCTCCATATCAACAATGAACATCTTGCCGGGTTGAAGCCTTCCGTTTTCAATAATCAGTGATGGATCAACAGGCAGCGCACCTGTTTCCGAAGCCATGATTACCCGATCATCTGATGTTACGCAATAGCGAGAAGGCCTCAAGCCATTTCTATCTAGTGTGGCACCAATAATTTTTCCATCTGTGAATGAAATGGAAGCCGGACCATCCCATGGCTCCATAACAGAAGCATTGAATTCATAAAAAGCTTTTTTCACTGGATCCATGCGATCATCTCCGTCCCATGCCTCTGGTATCATCATCATCATGACATGAGGTAGTGAACGGCCTGTCATGGTCAACAGTTCAATCATGTTGTCAAGACTAGCAGAGTCACTCTGGCTTCCAGATACAATTGGCAGAAGCATTTCCATTTCCTGCTTCGTGAAGTAAGGGGAGGTGTAGCCTTTCTGGTTTGTTTTGATCCAGTTAAGGTTTCCCTGAAGGGTATTGATTTCTCCATTGTGCGCGATGTAGCGGAAGGGTTGTGCTAATTTCCAGGAAGGAAAAGTATTTGTGGCAAATCTTGAGTGAACAAGACCAAGTGCACTCACAACTTTTTTATTGCTAAGGTCTGGGTAATATGATCTTACCTGTTTGCTGGTAAGCTGACCTTTGTAAACAATGATTTTGTATGATAGGGAGGTGATGTAAAAACCAATTGGATCTTTTTTTACCGTGTTATTGATGAGGTGGGTTGCATAATTCCTCAACACAAAAAGCTTTCTTTCAAATGCCATTGGATCTGCGATGTGATCAGGGCAGGCTACGAATACTTGCTCAATTTCAGGTTCAACTGAACGGGCAGTAAGTCCTATATCCGTTGGATTTACTGGAACCTTTCTCCAGGTAAGAATTTCTAAACCGAGTTCCTCTGCTGTTCTGCTGAAAATATCCCTGCATTCCTCACGAAGCCTGGCTTCTTTAGGGAAGAAGACCGAACCAACGCCGTATCTGCCAAATGAAGGAAGATGAACACCCATTTTCAGGCACTCATCAAAAAAGAAGGCATGTGGTGTTTGAATCAAGATCCCAGCACCATCGCCCGTGTTGCTCTCACAACCACAAGCACCCCTGTGCTCCATGTTCTCAAGAATGGTTAAGGCATCAGAAATAACCTGGTGTCCCTTGTTCCCCTTGATGTTCGCAACGAATCCAATACCGCATGCATCGTGTTCAAATTCCGGGCGGTATAAACCCCTATTTATAGTCATATTTAAGCGTTTTTATAAAATATCTAAAAAATAGGCACAAAAACTGAAAATTATCTAATGTTCAAGCGGGTGGTCGATTGAATTTACGAAACAATGGTCATTTTTTCAAGAACATGGAGAAAAAAAATGATTTTTTCTCCTATTTTTCTAACTCCGCATAACTGCTTACGGGCTCACATGTACAGACAAGGTTTCGATCGCCATACGTGTTGTTTACCCTGGCTATGCTGGGCCAAAATTTATTGCTTCTTAAACGATCTTGAGGGAACGCGGCCTTCTCTCTTGAATATGGTCTGTCCCAAGAATCACCGCAAATGATAGCTTGGGTATGTGGTGCTCGTTTTAAGACATTCTCTTTTTTATCCACTTGTTCTTCTTCAATCTCTCTAATCTCTTTTCTGATAGCAATCATCGCATCACAAAATCGATCAAGCTCTCCTTTGTCTTCACTTTCCGTTGGTTCAATCATTACAGTTCCGGCAACAGGAAAACTGAGTGTTGGGGCATGGAAACCATAGTCCATCAATCGTTTTGCCAAATCCTCTGCTTCAATATCTGCTGTCTTTTTGAATGGCCTCAAGTCAACAATGAATTCATGGGCACAGGTGCTGTTGGTGCCTAGATAAAGCACATCATAATGCCCTTGAAGTCTTGCCCTCATGTAATTTGCATTTAGAATGGCGTATTCAGTGGCGCTTTTCAATCCATTTCCCCCAAGCATTCTAATGTATCCATAACTGATGAGCAATATGCTTGCGCTTCCATAGGGAGTTGCACTTACCGCTGTATTGCCTTTTTTGATGTCTACGGGATGATCAGTCAGTTGAGAATGGCCAGGAAGGAATGGCGATAGGTGCGCTTTTACACAAATCGGACCCATACCAGGGCCACCTCCACCATGTGGGATGGCAAACGTTTTGTGGAGGTTAAGGTGGCAAACATCCGCGCCAATTAGTCCGGGTGCAGTGAGTCCAACCTGCGCATTCATATTTGCGCCATCCATGTATACCTGGCCACCATGGCCATGTATAATCGAAGTAATATCTTTCACAGTTTCTTCATAAACGCCATAGGTACTTGGATACGTAATCATGATACCGGCTAGGGTATCGCTGAATTGGTTTGCTTTTTCTTCCAAGTCTTTTATATCGATGTATCCATTATCCAATGCCTTTACCACCACAACTTTCATTCCAGCCATTACTGCGGAAGCAGGATTGGTTCCATGAGCTGAGATTGGAATAATCATCACGTTCCTGTGGTGATCACCTCTTGATAAATGATAGCCTCTGATTGCAAGCAGTCCAGCATACTCTCCTTGTGCTCCACTATTGGGTTGTAAGCTGCATGCGTCAAAGCCGGTTATTTCACATAGGTATTTCGACAACTCATCAATCATGAATTGATATCCCTGTGTTTGGCTTAAGGGTGCGTAGGGATGAATTTGGCTCCAGCTTGGCCAACTCAATGGCATCATCTCGGTGGCCGCATTAAGCTTCATGGTGCAACTTCCAAGTGATATCATGGAAGTGTTGAGCGACAAATCTTTGTTCTCAAGAAACTTGATGTAGCGCATCATTTTGCTTTCGCTATGATGGGAGTTAAAGACAGGATGATCAAGGAAGCTTGAAGTTCTTGTTAGTGCAGTTGGAATGTTTGACAAGTAATCATCTTCGGATATATTAAAAGAGGCTTGTTGTTGCTCATCAAAACATCCAAGCACATCCAATACTGAACTTGTAGTTGATGTTTCGTCAAAGCTTATTCCAATATGACTATCGTTAATTAGTCTGAAGTTGATATTTTTTTCTCTTGCTCGCATTACAATTTCTCTGGCTTTTCCCGTAGCTACAGTGATTGTATCAAAAAATGTTTCATTAGAAATTGTGTATCCAAGCTCTCGCAAAGACCTTGCTGCAGCTTGGGCAAACAAGGAGGTGCGGACTGCGATTTTTTTAATTCCTACTGGACCGTGGTACACTGCATACATTGCAGCAATATTTGCCAAAAGCGCTTGCGCTGTGCAGATATTGGATGTTGCTTTTTCTCTTTTGATATGTTGTTCTCTTGTTTGAAGAGCCATTCTCAGTGCCCTGTTTCCTTCGGCGTCAATGCTTACACCTATGATTCTACCTGGAATGCTGCGTTTGAATTCATCTCTGGTGGCAAAAAAAGCAGCATGTGGACCACCATATCCCAACGGAACTCCAAAGCGTTGCGATGAGCCACAAGCGGCATCTGCACCAAGCTCTCCAGGAGAGGTGATGAGGGTGAGTGCCAACAAATCTGTGGTCATGACCACGTAGCCACCAACGGCATGAACCTTTTCAATAATCTGACGATGGTCAGTGAGGTTGCCAAGGTTGTCAGGATATTGCACAAGGGCACCAAAGTAACGCTCATCGATTGCGATCTGGTTGCTGTTTCCTGTAACGATTTCTATCCCAATTGGCAATGCCCTTGTAATGAGCAGATCCAATGTTTGCGGGTAGCAGTGTTCATCAACAAAAAATTTGGGTCGTTCAATATGGTCTTGCTTGTTCAGTGCATTGAAAAACATGGTCATGGCTTCCGCTGCTGCTGTGGCTTCGTCAAGCAGTGATGCATTGGCAATGGGCAATCCAGTGAGGTCGCATACCATGGTCTGATAATTCAGAAGGCTTTCAAGTCTGCCTTGCGCAATCTCCGCCTGATATGGGGTATACTGGGTATACCATCCTGGATTTTCAAAAATATTTCTTAGGATGACACTAGGCGTATGCGTTCCATAATAACCTTGGCCAAGAAAATTTTGTGCAACAATATTTTTTTCACCAACTGACCTGATGTGGTTCAGGTAAGCTGCCTCGCTCATTGCTGGGGGTACTGTCAGCCCATGATCATTTCGAATGTTTGGGGGAACTGTTTTTTTTATAAGGGTATCCAGACTATCCTCTCCAATAATGTGAAGCATGTCTTTTTCTTCCTCTGCAGTTGGACCAATATGCCTACTTCTGAATTCATTCTCTTGCTGCTCTAATAGGTTCATGTTATGCACTGTTAAAAGTAAAAAAAAGGTGAGTTTCTATGGTCCTTATCGTCTCGTTGCAAATTTAAACAGAAGGGGGCAGTAATACCGCTCTTTGTGTACCGAAAAACACGAATGTGGATTAAATGGTGAAACATTCAATCAAGTGTGCTTTGTGCTTACCTTTGCAGCATGTCTGATGAGTTGTTAAACAATTGGGAGGCAAAATCTGCTGAGAGAACCAAGCTGTACAAAGGCTTCCTGCAGCGCGCCAATAAAAATAAGGTTTTGAAAGCCCTGCCAGACCTGCACGAACAGGCTTTTGAGAAGGTGGATTGCCTCACCTGTGCCAATTGTTGCAAGAACTTCTCACCCCGGTTCAAAACACCCGACCTTAAAAGGATTAGCAAGCTTTTAGGCCTAAAAGAGAGTGTTTTCATTGAAACATACCTGATGGTTGATGGTGATGGCGACTATGTTCTTCGTTCTAAGCCCTGCCCCTTTCTCGGTGACGACAATTTTTGTTCAATCTATGATGATCGTCCATCTGACTGTAAGCGATTCCCCTATACTGACGAGGATGTTTTTTTTAAGCGCCAGCCGCTAACACTAAAAAATACCTCCTTTTGTCCAGCTGCCTATCTTGTCATAGAGGGTTTGATGGAGAAGGGTGCCTAGGGCAATTGGGGTTCTCAGTCACTTGCTTGCAAAACAATTGCGACTGCCCAGTCTCAATCAAGTTTATTAATACTCAATTTTCTTAACTGCCGGCAACTTAAACCAGGTTAGGCCAGCAATGGCAAGCGTCATCCCTCCACCAATAATCACTGAAGGTATTACACCTATTAATTTTGACATTAACCCACTCTCAAAAGCACCCAATTCATTAGAAGACATGATGAATATGCTATTGAGTGACGAAACCCTGCCTCTCATTTCTTCCGGTGTCTTTAGCTGAAGTATAGTAGATCGAATCAGTATGCTTACACCATCAAGAAATCCAGAAACAAACAAGGCCAATGCTGAAATCCAAAACATGTCGGAGAGTCCAAACAGTATAATTGAAAATCCAAATCCTGCCACGCACCATATCATAATTCTTCCCTGATTTTTTTTAAGCGGGATGAAGTTGATTAGCAGCATCAAAACGATCGCACCCATTGCAGGCGCAGAACGCAGCAAACCGAGGCCCTGTGCCCCTGTCTTCAGGATGACATCGGAAAAGTAGGGTAGCATGGCAGTGGCGCCACCAAAGAAAACAGCAAATAGGTCGAGGCTAATTACCCCAAGTATTTCTTTTGTTTTCCAGACAAACCTAAAGCCCTCAAGAATGCTTTTAAGCATGGATTCTTTTTCAATCTGCTGTGGTGCTGGCTTTGGACTGATAAAAAATAAGATGCTTATTGCAACAATTAACAACAGGATAATCAACATGAAGGTGAATGTAATTCCAGTTGCAGCGTAGAGTAAACCTCCAATCGCCGGTCCGCCGACTGCCGCAATCTGCCATGACCCACTATGCCAAGTAATGGAGTTTGGAATCTCTTCTTTTGGAACAAGGCCGCTCACCAACGCAAAGGAGGATGGTCCACTGAATGCCCTTGCTATCCCAGTACAGAAAACAATTCCATACATGCTGATTAGTATGTTTGATTGAGGGATATGAGCGTAGGCATGATCGCTGGTAACGTAAGCGAATAAAATGGTCAGGGCTAAATTTGCTACAATGCTATAGTGAAATAACTTTTTTCGATCATTTCTATCGATGACATAACCAGAATAGAAAGCCATAATTAAAGCAGGAACAAATTCTACCAAGCCTATTAGCCCAATACTGAACGGGTCTTTTGTGATTTCAAAAACCGTCCAGCTAATCAGGGTTGCCTGCATGGTTAGCACCATGATAAAAATAAAGCGGGCAATGATATACATCCTGAATTCAGGGTGTTTAAGGGAAGAAAAGCTTAGATTCCTCAGGTACTTTGCCATTAGATTATTTATACTGATGCAACGTTAAATCCACTTGTAAAGTCCATATTTCATTGAGTTTTGACAATTTTACTTTCGTTTTATGCTATTTGTTTTCAGAGTTGAATACAGTCACTTCAAGTTTGTCAATACAATTGTCAAGCATCGAGGTTATTGACAAGCCTATTGAAGGATCTATCAGGTTAGGTGCGATTTCTGCCAAGGGGATGAGAACAAAACGTCTGTCGCGAATTTTTGGGTGTGGTATCGTAAGTTCAAGCGTATTCAATTGTTCATCTTCGAAATATAGAATATCTATATCTATTGTTCTTGCATCATACTTTTCTTTTCTTTGCCTGCCCAAACTTAATTCAATCTTAAGGATTGAATTAAGCAAAGCGATTGGGGTAAGTGGGGTGACTATTTTCAGTACCTGGTTTAAAAACGAGGGTTGATCAGTTTTCCCCCAGGGGGCTGTTTCATAAATTGAGGATTTCTGTAAAATTTCCCCGCAGTGTTGTTGAATATACAAAGATGCAGCGTTAATGTACTGCAAACGGTCTCCAATATTGCCGCCAATTATTAAATAAGCTTTTTTCATAAATAGTTAACCCCGTGGCGGGTAAAGTTCTTTAATTTCGTAATCTAAACATTTTAAAAGTGAAAAGTTTTTTCAAAAGTTTCTTCGCCTCCTTGCTTGCACTCTTTATCTTCTTTGGTTTGTTGTTTCTGATTTTTTTCGGAATTGCAGGTTCCATGCTGTCTGATAAGGTAATAACACTTGAGAAAAACGCTGTATTGGTGATTGACCTCTCAAATGAATTCAAGGAGCGAAAGATGGAAGACCCTTTTGCTGAGTTGAGCGGCAAGGAAAACACACCCACGTTGGCTACTGCCATAAAGTTGATTGACAAGGCAAAAGCTGACTCCATGATTAAGGGCATCTATCTGGTTGCAAAAGACAATCCAAATGGTTTTGCCACCAGCCAGGAACTCATCAATGCACTTCAATCCTTCAAGGCTTCAAAAAAGTTTGTAATCGCATATGGAGATTACATCTCTCAAAAAGCCTATGCCGTTGCTCAGGTGTCAGACAAGATTTACTGCAATCCAAAGGGAATTTTTCAGTGGCAGGGATTTTCAGCAGAGTATGTTTTTTTTAAAAGCTTGATTGACAAGCTTGAAATAAAGCCGCAAATATTTTATGCAGGTAAATTCAAGAGTGCTACGGAGCCGTTTAGGGCTACCGAAATGTCTGCTCCCAATAAGGAACAAACATCTGTATGGTTGAATGATATCTATGGTGAGATGATATCGCAGGTAAGTAAGTCAAGAAAGATTGACAAAGACACACTTAGAAGTCTTGCCAATCGATATGCAATCGATATTCCAGAATCAGCTGTTAAGGCTGGATTGATTGATGGGGTTAAATATGATGATGAAGTAAAGGATGAAATTAAAAAGCGACTTGGAATTTCAAAGTCAGATAAAATAGGATTCATTAGTCTTGCTAAATATAAAGATGCGGTGAGTCTTTCAGGTGCTTTCTCAAAAGATAAAATTGCACTTGTTGTTGCAGAGGGAGAGATAGTTTATGGTAAAGGGTCACCAAGTCAGATTGGTTCTGAAGAATACCTGGCCTTGCTTCGCAAGCTCAGGTATGATAAATCAGTAAAGGCAATTGTGCTCAGGGTTAATTCTCCAGGAGGTTCTAGCTTGGCCAGTGAGATTATTTGGCGAGAACTTGAAATGATCAAGAAGCAAGGAATTCCGATTGTGGTTTCGATGGGAGATGTTGCTGCTAGCGGTGGGTATTATATTGCCGCCAATTCAAACAAAATTTTTGTTCAGCCCAATACCATCACTGGATCAATTGGAGTTTTCTCTATCATCCCAGATTTTTCTTCGTTCATGAAAAATAAGCTTGGTGTTACTTTTGATCGTGTAAAAACTTCTGAATTTGCAGATGCACCAAGTGTTACAAGACCTTTGTCTGAACGCGAACAACAAATTGTACAGCACGAAATAGATCGCATCTATCTTGATTTTAAAACTCGGGTGGCTGATGGAAGGAAGAAAAGCCTGAATTATATAGACAGTATTGCGCAGGGCAGGGTGTGGACTGGAAGTCGAGCAATTCAAATCGGACTTGCTGATGCGATAGGCGGACAAGATCAGGCCATTGCTGAAGCTGCAAAGTTGGCAGGATTGAAAGAATACAAGGTTCGCACGTATCCGGAAGAGAAAACACTCATTGAATATATCCTTCAGCAAGTTCCTGATGAGCTGTCTTCCTCTTCAATTGAAAAAGAAATAGGTAAGGATGAGTACATGATTTTTAAAAGGATTAAAGCGCTTAAAGAAGAAAGTGGTCAGGCGAAATCAAGGTTGCCTTTTGATTTCATCATACGGTAATTCCTGCATGAAATCTTCCTCCCCGAAATACAATCAATTTGTCGCCATGCTTGCTATCGCAAAGGCAAGCTGGCGTTCAATATTTAGAAGTCCATCTGCCGTTATTTTTAGTTTCTTGTTTCCTTTGATTTTTATTCTGGTGTTTGGTTTTCTCAGCTCTACCACTCCTGTCATTCGAGTAGCCTTTGATCCTGCATCATCCAACAATAATCAGTTCTATGCTCATCTCCTTGAAAAAGACAACCTCAAAATTATTGCTCAGCCAGACCTCATCTCAAGGCAGGAGCTAGAGAAAGGTCATATGACTGCCATCTTGAAATTAAAGGAACTTAATCCTGATGCCTTCCCCAAGTATGTGGTTGAGATAACGACCTCTACAGCAGCTACAGATAAGATTGGCTTGCTTCAGTCAATCATTCAACAAACAATTGCCGATCTTGATCAAGAACATTTCCCCAAGAGGCCAACATATGGCTTTATGACCAAGGAAGTGTTGCCTGGGAGAGAATACAGAACGATTGATTTTATTTTACCCGGCCAACTAGGATTTAGTTTGCTGAGCGCAGGGGTTTTTGGAGTTGCCTTTGTTTTTTTTGGACTTCGTCAAACACTTGTGCTAAAAAGGTTTTTCGCTACACCAATCAAGCGTTCTTACATTGTTTTTGGAGAAGGTATTGGGCGAATTGCCTTTCAAATGCTTACTGCAGTAGTTATTCTTTCCATTGGTCATTTTGCTTTCAAGTTTACATTAATACATGGATGGATAACCTTTGCTGAAATGATGGTGCTGAGCTTGATTGGATTAATTGTTTTTATGGGATTTGGTTTTATTGTCAGCGGGTTGGCTAGCAGCGAAAGTGCAATACCCCCATTTGCCAATTTAGTTACCTTGCCACAATTTCTGTTGGCAGGTACTTTTTTCCCCATTGAAAACTTCCCCAGTTGGCTACATCCCATTTGTAAAATCTTGCCGCTTACACACCTCAATACAGCCATGCGCAATGTAGCATTTGAAGGAGCGCACCTCGGTGATTGTTTGCCTCAACTGCAATACTTGCTTATTTGGGGTTTGCTTCTCTATGCTGTTGCAATCAAGGTTTTTAAGTGGGAGTGATATACGCTCTAAACTTTATTCTTCTCATTCTTTATATAAATTCAAATTTCTTTTCATCCCTTCCCACTTCGTTCGTTTTATTGGAGAGTCTTTGAAAAGTTGATTAAAACTTTCTCGATCTAGCGCCATCCAATCTTTAAACGTAAAGGTCATGATTTCATCAAGAGGTTCAAACTCTTTATGCGTATGTGCACTGCTGAATCTATTCCAAGGACATACATCCTGGCAAATATCACAACCAAAGACCCAATTGTCTGCATTGTTTTTTAAGACATCTGGAAGGGTATTTGATTTAAGCTCTATCGTGAAATACGAAATGCATTTTGATGCATCTAGTTCCTTATTTGGAAGGATTGCTTCAGTCGGACAGGCATCAATGCATTTGGTGCATGTTCCACAATAGTCTTTTACATACGGTTCATCCGGAGTAAATTCTAAATCTGTGATCAATGTAGCAATAAAGAAAAAGGAGCCTGTTTTTTTATTGATCAAATTTCCATTCTTTCCTAACCAGCCCAATCCACTCCTTTGGGCCCAACTTCTTTCCAATACTGGAGCTGAGTCAACAAAGCCTCGGCCTTCAATATTTCCAATCTCTTCTCTTATGCGGAAAAGAAACTCTTGTAGTTTCTCTCTAATGACTAGATGATAATCCTTCCCGTAGGCATACTTAGCAATTTTAGGAACATCATCATGTTGTTGTACAGATGGAAAATAGTTGAACAGTAAGGTGATTACAGACCTTGCTCCTGGAACTAATTTTGTTGGGTCAACGCGCAGGTCAAAATGATTTTCCATGTACTGCATTTCTCCATGGTAGTCTTTTTTGAGCCATTGTTCCAGACGTCGTGCATCCTCATCCAAGCGCTGGGCTTTTGCAATTCCACAGTCATCAAATCCAATTGATCTGGCTATTGTTTTAATTAGACTTGTATGCGTGTCTGATGAGCTGATCATCTCTGTTTTTTATTATTGATCAATTGCAGCATCTGCAATTTCCTTCATTCTCAAATAGAGCTCTTTCTTTTGCTCTCCCAATAAACTTTTAGCAAATATTATACCTACGTAGTTGCGATTTGTATCTATCCACGGCCATGTGCCAAACGCTCCTGGAGAAGTGAAAACTGTACCCTTTCCATTTTCATCCTCTTGTATCCAGCTGCCTAACGCATAGTTCATTCCTTTCCCTGATTCTGGGGTAAACCTAACCCTTAGATCGAGTGTTTGGGTTTTCATCATTTCATCAATTGATTTTTCACTCAATATCCGCTTACCATTGAACATCCCTTTATTCAACATCATCTGCATAAAGTTGATATAATCAAAGGCTGAGCAGATGGCGCCACCTGATGGATTAATCGCTCCTCCATTATCATTAGAGAAGGTTGCAGTCTTCATTCCAAGCGGCCTGAACAGTTTTTCAACAATAACACGATCAAATGATTTTTTTGATACAACTTCAATAACCCGACCGGCAATATTCAGCCCAACACCGCTGTAAGCAAATGCTTCACCTGGATTGTCTATGATTTCTTTTTTTGTTGCAAAAAATATAATCTCTTCTTCTAGACTGTTGAATTTGCTGCGTTGGGCAAGCTTCATCACGCCACTAGGTCCTACATCCAATCCGGTTGTATGCGAAAGACAATTTCTTAGTGTGACGTATCCCTTCATGTTTTTTTCAAACAGGGGTATATAGGTTGCTATGGGTTCGTCTAGGTTAATTTTCCCCTCATCAACAAATATCATGACCAGTGCCGCTGTAAGCCATTTACTGCAACTTGCAATGGGTGCAGGGGTTTTTAGCTTCAGCTCATCTGCCTCCCTTAGGAATATATTTTTTCCTTCTTTATTGATTGCTACCACAAGATCTTTACCCAAGGCTTTCTCATTCTTCGTTATCATTGCATTCAATGCAGCAAAGTCTTGTTGGGAATAGGATGACTGCAAGAATAGCATGAAAATCAGAGCTAGACTGCATTTGCGGCATACTTTACTTGTAAAATCTGTCATAATTACCTGTTTTTAACTCTGGAAGGTGGTTTGAGGAATATGTATTAAATTATCTCATATGAATTTAAATAACTTCACGATACAAGCTTCTGAAATTGTTCAGGCTGCTCAGCAATTGGCTTTCAATGGGGGTAATCCAACTATAGAGACCGATCATATTCTGCAAAGCTTATTAGAACAGAAAAACTCACCTGTAGAATATTTACTCAAAAAGAACAATGTTTCTATTCAGGTTCTTCAGACGAAGTTAACAGAAGCGTTGTTAAAATTACCTAAAACAACTGCTGAACCCGCTCAGTCACTTAGCCGAGAGGCAAACAGTGCTTTCCTTCGTGCCGGTTCCTTGTTGTCTATATTTGATGATGAATTTGTAACCCCTGAACATATTTTGCTTGCACTAATTACCGGATCTGATCCAATTTCCAAGCTTCTCAAAGAGGTTGGCTTAACAGAGGATGGTTTGCTCACTGCTATCAAGGAGCTTAGGAAAGGGGAAAAAGTGAAAAGTCAAACGCAAGAGACACAATTCAATGCCTTGAATAAATATGCTAAAAACCTAATTGAGATGGCCCGCCAGGGTAAGCTTGATCCGGTAATAGGGCGAGATGAAGAAATCAGAAGAACACTTCATATCCTTACCAGAAGATCCAAAAATAATCCAATTCTTGTTGGAGAGCCAGGTGTAGGAAAAACTGCAATTGCGGAAGGACTTGCTATGCGTATTCTCAATGGTGATGTTCCTGAAAACCTAAAGAGCAAATTAATTTATGCACTTGATATGGGGCTCCTTATTGCAGGCGCAAAATACAAGGGTGAATTTGAGGAACGATTAAAGGGTGTAGTTAAAGAAGTAGCCTCTAGTGACGGAGAAATTATTCTTTTCATTGATGAGATTCATACCCTTGTAGGTGCAGGCGGCGGTGAGGGGGCTATGGATGCTGCCAATATTTTAAAGCCAGCCCTTGCAAGAGGTGAGCTCAGGGCAATAGGTGCAACAACACTGAATGAGTATCAAAAGTATTTTGAGAAAGACAAGGCCCTAGAAAGAAGATTTCAAAAGGTATTGATTGACGAGCCAAGCATCGAAGATGCTATTTCTATACTTAGGGGATTGAAGGATCGTTATGAGACGCATCACCATGTGCGTATAAAAGATGAAGCAATCATTGCTGCAGTAGAATTGTCAAGCAGGTACATTACAGATCGGTTTCTGCCTGATAAGGCAATTGATTTGATTGATGAGAGCGCGGCCAAGCTTCGGTTGGAGATGAATTCCATGCCTGAGGAATTGGATAAACTTGAGCGTCAAATTCGACAGCTTGAGATTGAAAGAGAAGCCATCAAGCGTGAAGACGATGAGGTGAAAATGAAAGAACTCAATACCGAGATTGCAAATCTCTCTGTTGAACGGGATACCTTGAAAGCAAAATGGAGGGAGGAAAAAGATATTGTTGAGCAAGTGCAAACTGCAAAAGCTGAAATAGAGCAGTTGAAACTTCAAGCAGAAAGGGCAGAACGTGAAGGCGATTATGGAACCGTAGCTGAAATCCGATATGGTAAGGTGAAACAAAAGGAAGCAGATATTCTTAGATTATCAGAAGAGCTTGCTGCAACAGGGGAGAAAAGACTCCTCAAGGAAGAAGTTGATGCTGAAGATATTGCTCAAAATGTTGCCAAGGCAACGGGGATACCTGTTTCTAAAATGTTGCAAAGTGATCGGGAAAAACTGCTTCAACTGGAAGATCATTTGCATGAGCGGGTTGTTGGACAAGAAGAGGGGATTACTGCTGTAGCTGATGCCATCCGCAGAAGCCGGGCAGGTTTGCAAGATCCCAAAAAACCAATTGGCTCTTTTATTTTTCTTGGAACTACGGGAGTTGGTAAAACTGAACTTGCAAAAACACTTGCTGAATATCTTTTTGATGATGAGGCCATGATGACACGCATAGACATGAGTGAATACCAAGAGAAGCATACGGTTTCACGCTTAGTTGGTGCTCCTCCAGGTTATGTAGGATATGAAGAAGGTGGTCAGCTTACTGAGGCCGTTAGGCGTAAGCCATACAGCGTAGTATTGTTGGATGAAATTGAAAAAGCTCATCCTGATGTATGGAATGTACTGCTGCAGGTTTTGGATGATGGCCGACTTACTGACAATAAAGGTCGTGTGGTTAATTTTAAAAATACCATCATCATCATGACCAGTAATATCGGTAGCCATCTTATCCAAGATGCATTTGAACAGGCGGGGCCAAACAATGTAGAAAAAGCTACTGAAAGGGCTAGGGTTGAGGTCATGAATCTGCTCAAGCAAACGGTTAGGCCGGAATTTTTAAATAGGGTAGATGAGATCATTATGTTTCAACCCTTAAGTAAAAAAGACATCAGAAAGATCATAGAGATTCAACTAAAAGGCCTGAAAAAACTCTTGGCCAATGCTGACATTGAACTTTCTTTTACTGCGTATACAATCGACTATTTGGCTGAGAATGGCTTTGATCCTCAGTTTGGGGCAAGGCCATTAAAGCGGCTTATTCAAAAAGAAATAGTAAATCAATTGTCTAAACGAATATTGGCAGGTGATATTGACAAATCAAAGCCTGTTGTAGTGGATGTTTTTGATGGGGTGGTGGTCATTCGAAATGAAGTTGCAGAGGAGCAAAAAGTATAAGGGGGTATGATTCAGTAATTTTGAAAAATTGCCCTAGATGATTTACCTTTTATGAAGTAAGTTTATTGATAAATTTTAAAACCAACACCCATGTCTTTCATTAAAGAATTTAAACAATTTGCTCTGCGCGGTAACCTTGTTGACATCGCGGTGGCCTTTGTCATGGGTGGTGCTTTTGGTAAAGTTGTTTCTGCTTTTACTGAAAAGCTGATTGCTCCTCTCATTGGGCTGCTTACCGGAGGCACTAATTTTTACGACAAAAAACTTATTCTTAAGCGTGCCGTCAATGAAGTAAGAGACCCCAGTGGAAAGATTATCATCACTAATGGCAAAGAGGTTGCACTGGAATGGGGCGCAGTAGTTACCTCACTAATAGACTTTATTATCGTGGCTTTTGTAATGTTTCTGGTGATCAAAGCCATCAACACGCTTAAGAAGAAAGAGGCTGCAGAACCAGTTTCAATTTCTAAAACAGATCAGCTATTGACAGAAATCAAGGATTTGTTGTCTAAAAGCTAATAGGCTATCCTTCTTTTTTTTAGGTGTATTCTGGATCTAAGTCTTAGCCTAAGTTTTCCCAACGAATAGAATTAAGGGTGCAGCGTGTGTATTAACTTTTCAACTGTAAACTTTTAACAAGGTCTGCAACTATCTTATCAATGGGTAGGGTAACAGAATGCGAACCAAATTCTTGCATTGGAATCATTCTAAATGTTTCTGTTTCACTTGTTTTGTTATATACCTCCATTTGTTTTTCATCAAACTCAAATGGGGTGTTGCGCAATGGTACCGTTATTGCTTCTTCGGCGTAAACCCTATAGTATATCGAAACGATTTGGTCTGTTGGATTAAAGGCTGACATCTGAAAAAAATCTGTTGTGTAAAGATGTTCGCCAACTGTTACCTTGAGATTCATCTCTTCCATAAATTCCCTGGCTAAACATGATCTTGTGCCTTCTCCAAACTCAAGGCCACCACCCGGAAATTTAGTGTAATAATTGCCTCTGATAAATTCATCACTTACCAATACTTGGTTTACTTCATTAATTAATATGCCATATACTCTGAGGGTAAACATGAGAAGTATTTTTTTGGCTAGATGGTTCCTCGAAAAACAAAAGCAGCTGGACCAATCAACCAAATATCCGAAAATTGATTTGGATTTATTCTATTAAAAGCTATCTCAAGATGCCCACCCTGAACAGCTACTGAAACTATCTGAGGCCCATCTTCTGTGGCTGAAGCAATCGCTGCTGCTGTTGCCCCTGTACCACAACTTAATGTTTCATCCTCAACCCCCCTTTCATAGGTTCTTATCCTAATGCCATTGTCGGTTTGTTCTACAAAATTGACATTGATTCCTTCGTTTGCATAGGTATCATTGTAGCGTATTTTTGTTCCTTCGCTAAATATGTCTACATGGTCAACCGTATCTACAAAGCGAATGAAGTGCGGCGATCCAGTATTCAATACCACATCTCCTCTGATATCTGTTACACCAAAAACATCTTGCATTTTAAGCCTAATCAATCCATCTGGCTTAATCTCTGCTTCGTGTTCTCCATCAACAGCAATAAAACGATAGTGTGTTTTTTCAATACCCATGTCTTTTGCAAACTGAACTAGGCATCTTCCTCCGTTGCCACACATACTGCCTTCCATGCCATCCGCATTATGGTAATTCATTCTAAAGTCATACCCATCCGCAAGCTCAAGTAACATTAGGCCATCAGCGCCAATGCCAAAATTTCGATCACAGAGCTTATTGATGGCTTCGTTTGACAAGCCATTATACTTTCCATCTCTGTTATCCAGAATGATGAAGTCGTTTCCCGTTCCTTGATATTTATAAAATTCCATTTGCATATTTGTATTTTCTCAACTCCCTCAACTCCCTCAACCCCCTCAACCCCCTCAACTTCTTCAACTCCCTCAACCCCCTCAACTTCTCTCAACCCTCTCCAGCACATATTCAATCATCTTATCAACTGCAGCTTCTGCATTTGAGGTAAACTCTTTTGTAATTCTATTGGCCACTATAGTGCTAAACGAAATACATTGATGTCCCATGCATTTCCCAAGTCCATATATGGCTGAAGTTTCCATTTCAAAATTAAGGATCCTGTGGTTACCGAACTGAAAACTTGTAAGCAGCTCATTCAGGTTGGCCATGTACAGTCCAAGCCTTAGATTTCTTCCCTGAGGGCCATAGAAACCCGGACAGCTCACGGTTAGTCCCGCAGCAGTTCGATCAACAAGCTTTGCCAATAAAAAAGCACCTGCACCAAATACATATGGATCGCTTGTTGAGCTACTCATTAGGGTGTGTTGTTTGAAGGCCCTAGCGATATCATGCTCTTCGTTGTTGTTGGAGAAAGGGTAGAAGTGCATGAGATTGTCTAATCCGATTCCATGTGTACTGGCCACGATGCTGTCAATTGCGATGTCTTTTTGTAGTGCGCCTGCCGTTCCTAGCCTGATAATATTGAGCTGTTTTTTTTCATGCTTAACTAGCCTTGTTTCCAAATCGATGTTTACCAAGGCATCTAGTTCATTAAGTACGATGTCAATGTTATCTGTTCCAATGCCCGTTGAAATAACAGTGATTCGCTTGTTTCCAGTCGTTCCTGTGTGGCTTATAAACTCTCTATTGGATGTTTGGTATTCTATATGATCAAAATGGCAAGAAATTCTCCCCACCCTTGAAGGATCACCTACTGTAATGATGGTGTCCGCAATTTCTTCAGGCCTTAAGTCAAGGTGATACACCGCTCCCCGTTTATTAAGGATCAGTTCTGATGATTCAATTTTATTCATTCTTTGCGCTCATTAGATCTTCTGTATTCTTCTGAGGTTAATATGACCAAATTTACTAATTTTGCACGGTGTTCGGCAAATTGCCTTAAACACAAAAAGGGTCGGGTGGCCGAGTGGCTAGGCAAAGCTCTGCAAAAGCTTCTACAGCGGTTCGAATCCGCTCCCGACCTCAAAGCGAAGGAAAAAACCTTCGCTTTTTTTGATATGATACGTTATTCTAAATGGATCAGCCTGGCTGCCTTAATCCTCTTGGTTGTTGCATGTTTTATGCCCTGGGCCTATTACGGCGATCTCGGTATGTCTTTTACTGGCTTTTTCACTGAGAAAAACAGCTATGGGAAACCAGCAAAATTGCTGCTGGTATTTGGGGGATTGACTACTCTGTTTTCTTTTACAAAACTGATATGGCTGAAAAGGTCGGCACTTCTACTTGGTGGACTTTGTGCAGCCTATGCAGTAAAGAATTTCCTCTTATTTGGGTCTTGCTACAGGGGTTATTGCCCTGAAAAGCAGATCGGACTCTACTTAATGTTGATATCTGCACTGGTTATTTTTCTTGCCTCATTATTTCCAGAAGGCAGGGTTGATCGGAACGAAAAGCGTTCCACTTAGCCCTTTTGTTCCTTTGCCCAGGCATCTTTTAATCCCACTGTTCTATTGAAAACCAGTTTCCCTTCTTTACTCAGCATGGAGTCGAGGGTGAAATAGCCCTTCCTGATGAACTGAAAACGATCACCAGGCTTGGCATCTTTAAGAGCGGGTTCAACTTTTGCCGAAGTGATGATCTCTAGGCTATTTGGATTGATGAAAGTTTTGAAATCCTCATCCTCGCTTGATGGGTTTTCTACCTTAAACAGCCTATCGTAAAGTCTTACTTCAGCTGATTCAGATTTATCTGTTGATATCCAATGTATTGTGCCTTTTACACTAACTCCGGAACTATCCTCTCCACTCTTGCTTTCAGGAATATATTCGCAATGCACCTCTGTGACTTTTCCTGCTTCATTTTTAGTATATCCTGTGCACTGAACGATGTATGCGCTTTTTAACCTCACCTTCATGCCGGGTGCAAGTCTGAACCATTTTTTTGGTGCTTCCTCAAGAAAATCATCTGCTTCTATCCACAATTCATTGCTAAATGGCAAGTCACGGTATCCACCATGATTTTCCTCTTCGGGATTATTTTCTCCTTTCAGAACCTCAGTTTTCCCTTGGGGATAGTTTGTGATGATTAGTTTGATGGGGTCAAGGACAACCATTCTTCTTTGAGCTGTTGCATTGAGATCTTCTCGAATGCAAAATTCAAGTAGCCCCATATCAATGATATTCTCCCTTCGTTGAACACCAATTTTATCACAAAAGTTCCGGATGGATTCCGGCGTATATCCTCTTCTTCTTAGTCCTGATATCGTTGGCATTCTTGGGTCATCCCAACCATCAACCAATTTTTCCTGAACCAATTGCAGCAATTTTCTTTTGCTCATTACAGTATAAGTGAGGTTCAAACGGGCGAATTCAAATTGTTTTGAAGGAAATGTACCCAGTTGCTCGATATACCAATTGTACAAAGGTTTATGAACCTCAAATTCAAGAGTACAGATAGAATGGCTAATCTGTTCAATTGAATCTGATTGGCCGTGCGCAAAATCATACATTGGATAAATGCACCACGCATCTCCAGTTCTATGGTGAGAAACCTTTTTGATTCTGTACATGATCGGGTCTCTCATGTGCATATTGGGCGAGGCCAGATCGATTTTAGCCCTAAGTACTTTCTCCCCGTCGTTATATTTCCCCGCTTTCATCTCTGAAAAAAGGCTAAGGTTCTCATCAATACTTCTATTTCTAAACGGACTTGCTTTTCCTGGTTCAGTTGGCGTTCCTTTTATTGCAGCGATTTCCTCAGCACTTAAGTCGTCAACATAGGCTAGTCCCTTGCCAATCATGGCCAGGGCAAACTCATAGAGCTGCACAAAGTAATCAGAGGCATAATGTTCCTCTTCCCAATTAAACCCTAACCATTTTACATCCTCTTTGATGGAATCTACATATTCAGTGTCCTCAGTAACTGGATTGGTATCGTCAAAACGCAGATTGGTTTTTCCTCCATATTTATCAGCTAGTCCAAAGTTCAAGCATATGCTTTTGGCATGACCAATATGCAAATAACCATTTGGCTCAGGGGGGAACCGGGTGTGAATTTCTGTTACAGTTCCTTTGGCGAGGTTATCTTCTACGATCTCTTCTAAAAAATTTAATGACTTCTCTTCACTCATACTGCTGGATTGGATGCTAAATTACAAAAACTAGGGGATAGACTCAGGCTCATAAATTATTGAGTGTGTGAAGACTTTTTTCAATTATTTCGAGGGCATGTTTCATCTTCTTTTCATCAATCACCAAAGGCGGCGAAAGTCTAATTTTATCACCATGTGTGGGTTTTGCGAGTAGCCCATTATGCATGAAGGATTCACATAGAAACCATGCTGCATTAGGGTCTTTGTGTTTAATCACGATGGCATTCATCAACCCCCTTCCTCTTACGATCTCGATAAATGGGGATTTCATGTCATTCAACCCTTGGCGGAGTATCGCGCCCATCTTTTCAGAATTTTCAGCCATTCCTTCATCGATCAACACCTTAATTGATTCAACAGCAACTACACTGGCAAGTGGACTTCCTCCAAATGTTGAACCATGTTCACCCGGTTTGATGGTTAACATGATTTCGTCGTCTGCAAGAACGGCACTCACAGGTATGGTGCCACCGCTGAGGGCTTTTCCGAGAACAAGCAAATCGGGGCGAACATTATCGTGGTCACAGCAAAGCATTTTACCAGTTCTGCATAGTCCAGTTTGTATCTCATCGGCAATCAATAAAACGTTCGCATTGGCACACAATGCTTTTGCCTTTGAAAGAAAACCTTCATCTGGCACAATGATGCCCGCTTCACCTTGAATTGGCTCAACCAAGAAGGCTGCTACGTCTTTATTTTCAAGTGCTTTTTCAAGAGCAGTTAAGTCATTGTAAGGAATGATATCAAAGCCGGGCATATAAGGCCCAAATTTATTGTGAGATGCGTGGTCTGTACTAAATGAAATTACGGTGCTCGTTCTGCCATGAAAATTATCTTCACACACAATAATTCTTGCCTTATTCTCAGCAATTCCTTTGATCGTATATGCCCAACGCCTTGCTAGCTTAATGGCTGTTTCAACTGCCTCAACCCCAGTATTCATAGGCAATAGCTTATCATAGCCAAGAAGGTTGGTCAAGTATTTTTCATATTCACCCAACTGGTTGTTGTAAAATGCACGCGAAGTTAGGGTGAGTTTTTCTGCTTGCGTTTTCAATGCATCAATAATCCTTGGATGACAATGCCCTTGGTTTACCGCGGAATAACCACTTAGAAAATCAAGATATTTTTTTCCTTCAACATCCCACATTTCACACCCAATCGCCTTTTCGATAACTACAGGAATAGGGTGATAGTTATGTGCGCCATATTGGGATTCGAGATTTATAAAGTATGAGCTAGGTTGCATAAAATAATTTTATAGGTTCAGACAGATCATAAGGAGGGGACAAAAAGGGGAGGAACACAAGGGGGGAAAATATCTAATGATTCAATAAATCAAGATTACCGGATAGTATGGCAGCGGTTGCTGTGTTAAGCATAAACATGATGCAATTTACACATAAAAACACTTGAACTTAATATTGGCATCTTAATTTATGCTGATCCTTTTGTGTTTGCCATTTTCAATCAGCCCAATTTCATAGGGATAAGCGTGAAATGGAGAGATATCCGGACTGCTTTCGAAGATGCCATAGATGGTAGATCCACTTCCAGTCATGGATGCATAAATGGCTCCCATTGAATACAGTTGGTTTTTTATTGCGCCAAGTTCAGGGTGTTTTGGGAATACTGTTTTTTCAAAGTCGTTTTCTAGTGATTCTTTCCAAGTGTTAATGGGTTGCTGTACAATCTGCTCACATGAGGGGGCAGTTGGGGACAATTGGATGTTGTTGAACGCTTCCCCGGTGCTGATGTGAATGCCCGGACTAATAACCAGTATTGATTTTTTGGAAAGATCGCAGAAAATTGGTTTCATCAATTCGCCTCTGCCGGTTGCATAGACTGGTTTGTTGTCTATGAAAAAAGGACAATCACTTCCAAGCTTTAGGGCATAGGCCTTCTGATTACTATTATCTATTCCCAACTTGAATTTATCATTGATTAGGCTGATCATGAATGCGCCGTCTGAAGAGCCACCTCCCATGCCTGCACCCATGGGGATATTTTTGTGTAGGTGTACCAACATATTTGGGAGATCGGGAAAATCTGATCGGATCAACTCAATTGCCTTGATACACAAATTAGATTGCTGGTCGCCACTAATTAATTTTCCACTATGTGTAAACGTGATTGGTTTATCATCTTTTCTAGTATTGATGATTACTTCAAGTGAATCATGAATAGGTATCGGGTAAAAGACGGTATCCAAATTATGGTATCCATCATCTCTTTTTGAAGTGGCCCTTAGTCCGAGATTGATTTTTGCGTTTGGGAAAACAACCATGATGGGGGACTATTTTTTTCGTGCATTGATTTCATCACGAATAGCAATCGCCCTAAGATAATCTTCTTGTTCTAGAACATCATTTAGCAGGGTATGGAGTTGCTCTATTTCAAGTTGCTTTAAGTCTTCAGAGCCTGTTGTAGTGCTAATTGGCTTTGCCGGTTGTTGTCCGGTGATCAAACTTTCTTCCGCATTGGTCATTCCAGCAACATCGAAGATGTTATCGTAAATGTAAATTGGGCATCCAAATCTAACAGCCAAGGCGAGTGCATCAGATGTTCTGGAATCTATCTCTACAGTATCAGCATCGGAGCTACATAACAACTTTGAATAGAATATTCCCTCTTGCAGATCTGAAATAACAACCTCATGAAGATCCACATTAAACGCAAGCATGAAATTTTTCATTAAATCGTGTGTCAGTGGCCTAGTTGGCTTCATTTTTTCCAGTGCAACAGCAATTGCTTGGGCTTCAAAGCCACCAATGACGATTGGCAGCCTTCTGAGTCCATTCACTTCTCCCAATACAACTGCATATGAGTTGGTCTGTGTAATGGAGTGGGAGAGTGCAACAATTTCCAATTCTATCTTCTTCATAACCGCTACGAATTTACAATAAATTTGATATGGACTACTTGGATTGTGTTGTTTAGGCCAATTTATTACTGTAGAAAAATAGGCAAAAGCAGTTTGTTAGAAAATTAGTTAGCGCCCAGGGCTTTAACAGCAGCTATAATTTTTGGCATAACCTCAAAAGCATCGCCAACTATACCATAGTCTGCGGCCTTAAAGAATGGGGCTTCAGGATCCTTGTTGATAACCACAATGGTTTTGCTTCTGTTGACCCCAGCAAGGTGTTGAATTGCCCCAGAGATGCCGATTGCAAAATATAGGTTTGGCGCAATAGCAAGTCCTGTTTGCCCAACATGTTCATGGTGTGGGCGCCAGTGGGCATCTGCTACTGCTCGACTGCAAGCGGTTGCAGCGCCAGTAAGTTTTGCAAGTTCCTCTACAAGTCCCCAGTTTTCAGGCCCCTTTAATCCACGTCCACCACTGATGACCCGCTCCGCTTCTGATAGGAGTACATCACCTGCAGTTTTGTTAACGGCCAAAACTTCTATGGTGCTGGTTGGAATTTCTAAGTTAAGCGTAACCACTTCTGCCGTACCTGCAGTTTTTGCAATTTCAAAGGCATTCTGATTTACCGTAATAATTTTTTTTGCAGTGAGTATATTAATGTCGCTAAAAGCCTTTCCTGAGAATACATTTTTTCTCACAGTGAACCCATTATTGATTTCTGGTAGTGAAACGGCGCCGCTCACCAGGCCAGCTTTCAGTCTAACTGAAACCCTGGGTGCTACTCCTTTTGCTGTTAGTGTATTTGAAAGCACGAGCACATCAGCATTTATCTGTTCCACTACTTTCGTGATTAGATTGGATATAATTTTTGTATCCGTAGAACTAGTTTCGGTAGGCCCTACATGAAAAACCTTTTTTACTCCATATCCCCCGAGTTCAGTCAATGGGGCTTCTGTTTTTCCAATCACTAACGCATCTGCATCCAAGCCCAATTTAGATGCCAAGGCGGCGCCATAAGAGAGGGCTTCCAAGGATGCCTTTTTGATTTTTCCGTCTGAATGCTCTACAAATATGAGTATTGACATAGTAATATTTTTTAAATGACTTTGGCTTCTTCTCTTAGTAATTTGACCAATAATTCTGGTGTCTCTGCAGGAATCAATCTAACTCCGGCTTTTGCAGGTGGAAGAGAAAATACTGATGTCTTGGTTAAACACTCGGCATCTATCGGATCACTTACTTTCAGCGATTTGGTTCTGGCTGCCATGATTCCTCTCATATTGGGTATACGAGCCTCAGCCATTCCTTTCTGGCAGGAAACGACAATTGGCAGGGAAGAGGTTAATATCTCCTCACCACCTTCAACTTCTCTGTTAATGGTTGCCTTTAGTGCCTCGATTTCAAGTTTTACTGCTAAGCTCACGTAATTAAAATCGAGTATTTCTGCCAACATTCCTCCGATAGATGATCCATTGTGGTCTATGGTCTCCTTACCGGTGAGAATAAGGTCATAACCCTCATTTTTAGCGATATATGCGAGCTGACTGGCAATGTAAAAGGGATCCTCTTGGTCGGAATTCACCCTGAATGCCTCATCTCCCCCTAGTGCTAGAGCTTTTCTGATGATTGGTTCTGTATCTGAAGTTCCTACAGTGATGAGGTGAAGTACCGTGGATGGATCTTTTTCTTTCAACTCTATGGCGCGGACCAAGGCGTACCATTCATCGTATGGATTGATAATCCATTGAACACCTTCAGTAGCAAATTTCGTGTTGTTATCTGTGAAAGCTATTTTTGCAGTAGTATCTGGTGTTCTGCTGATGCATACGAGTATCTTCATTACAATAAGATTAAGGTAAAAAAAGTTGTTATAACAACTATATCTACTGCAAATATAGACCCGTTAAGGGAATTATTTTCAGTACTATGGTCAAGTTTTCCCCAATGAACCGAATCGCAATTCTTAAGTCTTATATCGAGAGAGACCCGACTGATATGTTTACGCGCCATGCCCTCGCCATGGAGCTTGTGAAAATTGGTGATGACTTAGAAGCGCAACAAGTGATGGAGGAAATTCTTGGCATCGATGAGCTTTATATTGGAACTTATTATCATTTGGGCAAACTGTGTGAAAGGATTGGTGATATGATCAAAGCTGAAGCTGTGTACACGAAGGGAATCGTTCTTGCTGAACAATTTAATGATTCAACTTCATTACGTGAACTCAAGGCTGCTCTTCAGCACTTAAAAGACGAGCTAGATTTATGATGACCTCAAATAAAAAAGAACTTACTCAATCACTCGAGCATCAATTTGTTGAACATGTTCGTTCAAGTGGTTTTTGGTCAGCAACTGATCAGTTATTGGTTGCTTGCAGTGGCGGAATAGACTCAGTTGTTCTTGTTCACTTGTTGCATAAAGTTGGTTATCCCTTTATGATATTGCACTGCAACTTCAATTTAAGGGGAGAGGAGAGTATGCGCGATGAGTTTTTTGTCAGACAGCTTGCTTCCTCGATTGGAGTAGAATTGGAAGTGAAGTCCTTCGATACCCAAGCAGCTATTGAAACAATGGGTAAGGGAACACAGGAAACCGCTCGGATATTACGGTACACTTGGTTCTCTGAAATGGTTGATCGCAACTGTCAGCCAAACAAAAAGACTTATCTCTTGACTGCTCACCATGGAGATGATCTCGCAGAAACCATGGCCATGAATTTCTTTAGGGGTTCAGGTATAGCGGGATTGCATGGTATACCTGAACGGTCAGGAAATACAATAAGGCCTTTGTTGTTTACTCGCCGCAGTGAAATTCTTAGCTATGCAAAAGCCTGTAATATTCAATGGATCGACGATAGTTCGAATGTTGAGGAACACTATACTAGAAATCTTTTTCGCAACATCATTTTTCCAGAAGTTCAGAAAGTGTTTCCTGCTGCAACACAGAACCTTATGGAAAGTGCAAAGCGATTTACTGAAATCGAATTGCTTTATCGTCAGCGCATAAATGAGTTGAAGGCCAAACTGGTTCAGTATATTGATGGCAATATTTGTATTGCTGTAAGTAAGTTGATACAAGTGGAGGCTATAGACACAGTGATGCATGAGATATTTAAAGAATTTGGTTTCGGGGCTTCACAAATTCCTGAAATAAAAAAACTATTCACAGCATCTTCTGGCAAATATACTCAGTCTTCCACCCACCGTGTTTTGCGCAACCGAGCGTGGTTATTAATTAATCCTTTAACGGTAGAAGATAACGCAATTGTTCTGGTTGAAGCTGGAGTAATGGAAGTGTCGGTGAATGGGTTTTTATTGTCATTTTCAGCAGTAGATAACTTAGTTGCTCTAGATCAAGACCTCAATCATGCCTTTATTGATGCCCGCTTTGTAGAATATCCTTTAATCATTCGCAAATGGAAAAATGGAGATTATTTTTATCCACTGGGAATGAAAAAGAAGAAAAAGATTGCGCGTTTTTTAACTGACCTTAAGTTGTCTAAAATCGAAAAAGAAAATCAATGGGTTGTCGAATCCAACAAAAAAATCATCTGGGTTATTGGAAGAAGAATTGATGATCGTGTGAAGTTGAGCGAATCGAGCAGGTCAGTTTTGATCGTCAAATACAAGCCCAAGCCCTAAGAAATCTCTACACTAAAGGGGTGAATACTCCTTCTTATGCATGCTGAGTAGAGAGACTAGAAAACACTTTTTACAAAATATTCAAGTAAGTCGATTCCGCTGATGAGTTTTGCAGCCACGTAGGTGAACAATATGCCGTAAACGCTTCCCCAGAAATGTGCATTGTGTCCAATATTGCCACCACCTTTTTTTGCAAGCATTGCAGATAAAACCAAAAATGCAATTCCGAAAATATATCCCGGAATATTAAAGGGTATAAAAAAGAATCGGATAGGCATATTGGGCTGAATGGTTATTGCTGAGAAGACAACTGCAGACACTGCTCCCGAAGCTCCTAAAGATCTATAGTGCGACTGATGTTGGTATTTGAAGAAATCTGGAATCACTGAGGCGATTATGGATGTAAAATACATTATTGCAAATAAGGCTCTTGAAAGATCACCGAACAAGGCCTTAAATAAATATTCTTCCAGAGCAATTCCAAAAGAATAAAAGGATACCATGTTGAAAATGAGATGCATGGTATCTGCATGCAAAGCACCATGGGTAACGAAACGATAGAGTTGCCCTTCACGTTTAATCAGAAATGGCCAAAATAAAAGATCTTCTTTCAGTGTTGGTTTGCTAAAGCCTATGATTGAGACTATGCTGGTGATGATGATGATGAGGAAAGTGATGCTCATGATAAGTAACTCTTTTATTGGTGGTGATATTTTTCGTTTTTAGTAATACTGAAGGCTCGGTAAATTTGTTCTGCGAGAATGAGTCTAACCAGTTGATGTGGAAATGTGAGTTTCGATAACGACCATTTGTGCTTTGCCTTATCGAGTATCGATTGATCAATTCCAAAAGCACCCCCGATTAAAAACACCAACTTCTTTGTTCCCATATCCGCTTTTTGGGTAAGGAATGTTGCCAGGTTGATTGAACTCATTTCTTTTCCGTACTCATCTAGTGCGACCAATACAGTATCCCTATCCATTCTCTCCAGAATCAATTTTGCTTCACTTTTTTTTTGGTCAATTTCACTTAGTGCATTTGCATTTTTTGAAACTGATATTATCTCCCACTTAACAGTAGCGTATTTCTTTATTCTAGATGTATACTCCTCTATGGCTTCTCTGATTGAGGGGTCGTGCTGTTTTCCTATGCTCCAGAATTCGATTTTCATATTGTGGTACAAAGAAAGCAAAGATTTTTTGGAATACCCGGATTGTGTTTATGATGCTATTGCTGTACTTTGAATTTTCTTTATTTGTTTCATGTAAAACAATCCACTAAAAAGGTCAACTAAAAAATGCAATATCATTGGAGGGTAGAGGCTTTTTGAATAGATAAAAATAATCCCAAACAGCATGGAGAATATCCCTATTTTGATAACTGCTGACCATCCCTGATAGTAATGCGCCAGACTAAATAGAAAAGCTGGGGCTAGGATTGCTATCCATGGTATAAGCACCGACTCGTCATGTAAGGGCATAAAATAGGATACCATGAAACCTCTATAAATAATCTCTTCAAAAAAACCAGCACAGGCACAAAGTAAAATGTAGGGTAGGAGGTCTTGTTTCTTTTGAGGAAGAAATGAGTATGTATCAAACCAGCCAGCTGTCGAACCTTGTTTTTTAATCGACTTGTTGGTGAGCATGGTATCAACTAAATATGCGACAATAAATATAAGAATCACTATCACGGTTACTGTGAGATGTTTATTGTCAATATCCCTAAAGCCCAGGCTGTTCCATTTTCTTTTTTTGAAGGCCCATAACATCAAGACTGATGATCCTGCAATTCCAAGCATCAAGCTGTTTGCAAGGTATAGTCTTCTTCTAGAGGAGCTATCAAATTGCATGCCCCCCGAAAGCTTTTCACTTTGCAATCCTGATAGGAAAGGAATAATAATGCCAAATATCCAAATAAGGGAGTGGTCGGCTATTGAGGGAAAGTTATCCATGTGTTGATCCTTCCACAGACATTTTAAGAAGCTTTTCATGCAGCGCAATAACCTGTGGAATAAGCAATTGTTCTTCGTCATTGATTATGACGGCATCACAAAGGTTCATTTTTATTGTTTCATCCATTTGGTTATCCATGCGTTCTGTGACATGCGCACTGGTTTCTTGATCTCTTTCTATTGTTCTGGCGAATCTTAATGCGGCTGGGGCAGAAACTCCGATAATGAAATCAAATTCATGACTACTGCTACTCTCAAATATCAATGCAGCTTCTTTTATGGCATATGATCCAGTTTGTTCGCTCATCCAACGTAATCCATCTTGGATTGTAAACGGATGAACTAGGCTGTTTAAGAGGGACAGTTTTTCCTTGTCGGTAAAAACAATATCGGCCAATTTTTTTCTATTCAATTTTCCATCAGCGTATGTTGATTCACCAAATTGATTCTTGATTGTTTTGATGAGTTCAGCATTGGTTTCCATAAGCCGTTTTGCTTCCTGGTCAGCATAGTAAACGAGTATGCCCAACGTTTCAAAAATCTTTGCTACGGTAGTTTTTCCAGCACCTATGCCTCCAGTTAAACCAATTTTAAGCATATTCAAATTTAACGTAAAAAGCCCGGAAGGTTAGTTCCGGGCTTTTTTTACTGATATTAATACTATTTAGAAGTTGCTGCAGCCTTGTTCAGTTGATCGCTCCATTCCATACTGATGGCAGATTTTTCGATTTTGATGAAAGACCCAGGACTTACTTCAATCTGGAGGGTGCTGTCTTCATTAACTTTGTTTACTATTCCATGTATACCTGCGATGGTCACAATTTTGTCACCTTTCTGAAGGTCTTCTTGAAACTTTTTTGCCTTTTTAGCTTTTTGAGATTGTGGGCGAATCATAAAAAAATAAAACACCAAGATCATACCTCCTAGCAATACAAGTTGCATAATTCCGGCATTGGGGGCAGCTTGCAGTAAAGTTGAATTCATCATATTTGTTTTTGTTTATTGAATGTGTATTTATGGATGTTACTTTTTTGAATTGACTACCTCAACATCGAATATAAGTTGTTGAGATCCTTCTTTTGTATTTGCAAATGCAGTCAATACCTTGTGGTTACTGCCTGTTCTTCCTTTGCTGTTAAAGATGGCTTTAATAATTCCGCCACTTCCTGGTAAAATTGGTTTTTCTGGCTTCTCGGGTATGGTACAACCGCATGATGCTTTTATGTCGCTAAAAACCAGCAGCTCTGAGCCAGTGTTTTTAAAGCTGTATACCACTTCTATCTGCTCGCCATCAACTAAAGTACCCGCGTTGAAGATAGTATCCTTCCATTCTATGGTGGTGGATGGAAGATTACTTTTGGGTTGAGTTGCTTTTTGGGCTATCCTAGCTCTTCTTGCAGGAGGTTCTGGCTTGTTCAGGGTAATGATTGCTCCTGCAGCAATAATGGAAAGGGCTAATATGATTACAGGCGTTTTCATTTATAAAATTACTTTTCAAAAATAGTTAAATCAACTAAGATTTTTTGAAGTCAACTTTTTTAAGTTTTCCTTCTGCTTCTAATTCCTTGTGGATGCTATCCATAATTCCATTGACAAAGTGGCCACTTTGCGATGTGCTGTAGCTCTTTGCAATATCAATATACTCGTTTAGGGTAACTTTTGCCGGTATTGTTTCAAAATATAAAAGTTCGCATACTCCAAGCCTGATCATGATCATGTCTAAAACGGCAATTCGATCCGAATCCCAATTTTTGAGTTTTGGAACAATCAGTTCCATTGTGTAATCTTTCTTCTCGATAGCAGTTTTGAGTAAGCTAATGGCGTAATGTGTCTTTTCTGAGCCTACAATTTGTTGAAAATCGTATGCGGTCGGCTTACTCAAGAAGTTCAGGATCATTTGATAGATCATCTCACTGTCATCATCCCACTGAACGAAATGTTCCTCAAGGTACTCGGTGATATCATCATCAGCCATCATCAGGTTTGTGAAAATAAAACTCAACAATTCTTTTTCAAGTTTTTTCTCCCTTGATTCTTGGACGATATAGGTTTGGTAAATCTCTGTTTCTGTAAGCTTGAGGTATATTTTCTTGACAATTTCCTGATCCAATAGGGAGGTTAAGCTACGGCTTTTGATAGCTTGCTGGAAGGCAGGTTGCTCAAGGATTTTCCACAACAAGGTGTTGCCTGAAATTTTTGTGTTTATGTTGAGGTCTTTCTCCGAGGGCAGATGTTTAGATGCCTTATTCCTTGCATCTGTTTCTGCATACCTGGCCACCTCTGTAATTAAATAGATGGTGAAGGTGAACAAATCTGCTGTTTGTTCAAGGTACTTTTTTAATAAATTAACTGCTTTATCTTCTGCTATCACGCCGGATTCGGTTTCCACTGCATAGAGGCACTGCATCACCTTAATCCGGATATTTCTACGACTGATCATGTAAAGAGCTGTTTGAGGGCGCAAATATACGCTTTGCCAGCCCTTTAGTCAATTTTTATGTGTAGAATGATAAATTGACATATTGAATCCCTATTTTAGCTGACATTTTCTTCAAAATCAACCAATAACGAAGGGTAAGCTGACATAATTGCAAATCCCACCTCGTGGTATGAAATTGGATATTTATGGTAGATCGCAATCAGGTGTTGATCTGATTTGCATAATTTTTTCATTTTTAACAAAACAAAACCAAAAGCTATGGCTAAGAAGTTAAACATTACCCCATTGCATGACAGGGTAATCGTGAAGCCTGCTCCCGCCGAGGAGAAGACCGCAGGTGGTATCATCATTCCTGACACAGCGAAGGAAAAGCCTCAAAGAGGATCAATTGTTGCCGCAGGTCCGGGTAAAAAAGACGAACCCATGAGTGTAAAAGCTGGTGATACTGTTCTTTATGGTAAATATTCAGGAACAGAAATCTCTATCGAAGGACACGACTATCTCATTATGAGGGAGTCTGATATCCTTGCTATTGTTTAATCTGCGAAAAAACTAAAAAACTAATTATATGGCAAAGCAAATATTTTTTAATCTCGAAGCGCGTAACAAAATGAAGAGAGGGGTAGATACCCTTGCAGACGCGGTTAAAGTAACGTTAGGCCCTAAGGGCAGAAACGTAGTTATCGAAAAGAAATTCGGTGCTCCTGCAGTAACCAAAGATGGTGTTACTGTTGCAAAAGAAATTGAACTTGAAGATCCTATTGAAAATATGGGTGCTCAAATGGTAAAAGAAGTGGCTTCCAAAACAGCTGATGTAGCTGGTGATGGTACTACAACTGCAACTGTTCTAGCACAATCAATCATCACAGAAGGTCTTAAAAATGTGGCTGCTGGTGCAAACCCAATGGACATTAAAAGAGGAATTGATAAAGCGGTTGAGTTTGTTATTCAAAACCTCCGTGCTCAATCACAAACTGTTGGAAACGACATTAAGAAAATTCAACAAGTAGCATCAATCTCTGCAAACAACGATTCAGAAATTGGAAAGTTGATTGCTGAAGCAATGCAAAAAGTTGGTAAAGATGGTGTTATCACCGTTGAAGAAGCAAAAGGCACTGAAACCTCAATTGATATCGTAGAAGGTATGCAGTTTGATAGGGGATATATTTCTCCCTACTTCGTTACCAACGCAGAAAAAATGGAGTGCGAACTGCAAAATCCTTTTATCCTTATCTACGACAAGAAGATATCTGCGATGAAAGACATTTTGCATATTCTTGAAAAAGTTGCTCAACAAGGTGCTCCTTTGCTCATTATTGCAGAAGATCTGGAAGGTGAAGCAATGGCAACACTTGTAGTAAACAAACTTCGCGGAACACTTAAAGTTGCTGCTGTTAAAGCTCCAGGTTTTGGCGATCGCAGAAAGGAAATGATGCAAGATATTGCCATCCTTACTAAAGGTATTGTGATTAGTGAAGAGCAGGGTTTCAAACTTGAAAATGCAGACCTTACCTATCTTGGACGTGCTGAGCGCGTTACAATTGACAAAGACAACACCATTGTTGTTGGTGGAAAAGGTAAGAAAGACGATATCAATGCTCGCATCTCTCAAATCAAATCTCAGATTGAAACAACCACTTCTGATTATGACAGAGAGAAGCTTCAAGAGCGTCTTGCTAAACTTAGTGGTGGTGTTGCTGTACTTAATGTAGGTGCTGCCACAGAAGTTGAAATGAAGGAAAAGAAAGATCGTGTTGATGACGCCCTGCATGCTACGCGTGCTGCTGTTGAAGAAGGTATCGTCCCTGGTGGTGGTATCGCTTTCATCCGCGCTATCGAATCTTTGGATAAGAAGAAAGGTTTGAACGAAGACGAAACTACAGGTATTGCAATCGTTCGTCGCGCACTTGAATCTCCACTTCGTACCATCGTTTCCAATGCTGGTGTTGAAGGTTCTATCGTAGTTCAGAAAGTTCGTGAAGGTAAAGGCGACTTCGGATACAATGCACGTACAGACAAGTATGAAAAATTACTTACTGCTGGTGTTATCGATCCAACAAAAGTTGCTCGTGTTGCACTTGAGAATGCTGCTTCCATCGCAGGTATGTTGTTGACCACTGAGTGTGTCATCGCTGACAAACCTAAAAATGAAGAAGCTTCTCATGGCCATAACCACGGAGCTCCTGGAATGGGCGGCGGTATGGATTATTAATCTAAACCTACTTTTATATAAAAGGCCCTGCATATGCAGGGCCTTTTTTTATGACTATTCAGGAAACTAAATGGTAGGATTATTGCGATATCGGATAGCTCCCTGCACAATGAAAAGTTGTGCCAAAATATAGGTTGCCATTGTATACATTCCAGCCATCTCAAAAGGCTGTCTAAACTTATTAAAAGCCAAGATTGTATCTGATGTTACAAAGAACAATGCTCCAATGATAAGAAAGGTTGCAGTTTTGTTTTCAAGCTTTTGATACTGCCAAAGTGCTGCAGAAAGCATTGTGCTGATGGTAATGCCATAAAATAAAACAGGGTACTTCATTCCACCTAGAAATGGCCACAACAAATGCATGAGCTCAATGAGATAGGCCATTACTGCAATAAGCATGACTGGCCTTAACTTGAAGAATGATGCCGTTGCAGATTTTGTTGTAGATAAAAAGCCAATATAAAAAATATGGGCAATCAAAAAGGAAATTAGTCCGGGTACAAAAAGGCCATCCATATGAAGTAGGATATCCCCAATCCATGAAAAAAGAAGTCCCAATAAAACCGCGTCCTTAAACAGACTCTTTTTATTGCCAATGGCCGTTAAATAGATTCCTGCCAATGACGGTATAATCAGGGGTTTAGTGATAAACCGCCAATGCTCATTGCCTGTAATTAAGAGCACTACCTCTGACATGGAAATGATGGAAAAAAGAAGAAATAAGTATCTTGGCTTCATGATTTCAAGTGATCGGATTAACGTAATTTAGAGAATATTTATGTTATATACGCCTGACGAATTGAAATTTATGGCCTACTGGGAGGAGAATCGGCTCAAGCAAAAGAGATTTTTATACCAATTAACCTTTGGCTTACCTCTGGGGATACTTTTTTCAGCACCGATTATTGTAAACTTTTTGCTTGGGCGCTTTTGGTATAAAAGAGCGGATGCGGTTGGACTTGGACAGTTTAACCCTATGGTTCTTGTTGTAGCCGTCCTTTTAATTGCAGTGTTTACTGCACTTTTAAGCAGAAAGTTTAGGTGGGAGAAACTGGAGCAGCAATATATTTCTCTGAAGAAAAGAGTGGAGTCGGCGGGGGTGGCAGATGAACTTTAGAATTTCACTAATCTTCATAAATAATTATGATATTTGCATCACATACAACGATTATGGCTAAATCACTCTTTGCACCATTTATTTTCTTAATTATACTTTCATCTCTTGGCTGTTCGAAAAGTAATTCAAGTAATTCTTGCGAGTCTTTGCCTCCAGCTATTACCGTTCCTGAAGTTGAGATAACTGCTATTGAAGCGTACTTGTCTTCTAAAACGATTACTGATGCAATTAAGAGCGATAAAGGCTTCTATTATAAGATCATAGAACCTGGTACTGGGGCAGTGCCAACGCTTTGCTCTAGTGTCTCAATTTTTTATTCAGGAAAATTGACGAATGAAACTGTTTTTGATGGTACCAGTTCAACTCCCGCAACGTTTACCCTCAATCAACTTATTTCTGGATGGCAGTTGGGTGTACCCTTGATAAAAAAGGGAGGACGAATGATTTTGTATTTACCTCCATCGCTTGCCTATGGCTCTCGTGATTCAGGCCCTATCCCAGCGAATAGTGTACTGATTTTTGAAATTACATTGGTCGATTTCCGATAATCAATTATAGCTTCGACCTTGTCCAGCTATCCGTTCTTCCAATGAGGGCTATCCCTAGGAACCCTCTTACATGGATATTATTTTTGTCTTTCATCGTGATCACACACTTGTATTCATTTCCATTATTGGGATCATAAATATGCCCGTCTCCCCAAGTGTTGTCTCCCTTGTAAGAAAAGCCCCATAGGTTTTGAAGCCCCACCAATGGTCTTGTATGCAGGGTTTTATTTGGGTGATTCAAGTCTGTTTTTGGCATATTTGTTTTAGGGTTCAACGGCTCTTTCAGCCAAACGATCTTACCGTGGTAGTGATCACCTTTTTTGAAAATCTCTACCTTCCCCTTTCCTGTACCGGTTATCCAAACTCCAAGGATTTCATCACCAGTTTTAGCAGTCTGTGCAAACAATCCTGTTGCCATTAAACAACACAAAAGTAATAGGTTATTTTTCATACACGTTGTTTTGAGTAATCTTAAAAATACGATGAGTAATTTTTATTTAATCAATCCTATTGTCACAAGGTCAATTAATCTACACAATAGCAAAAATAAAAAAGCAATCAAAGTCGCTCAATAATCAAGTGCAATGTTTAGAATTCTGCTATTGCATTATACAGCGTATCTCTTTCCACTGGTTTTCTGCCAACTTGTTTAATCAAGCTAACTAGTTCTTCGGTGGTCAAAGAGGGATTTTGTTCTTCACTTCCAGCCATTGAATAAATCTTTGTTGAATCATCTATGGTTCCATCTATATCATTGACGCCGAATGAAAGACTCAGTTGAGCCTGTTCTCTGCCCAGCATTGGCCAATAGGCTTTGATGTGTGGAAAATTGTCTAGGTAAATTCTAGAAATTGCATACACCTTCATGTCTTCGATGGCAGTAGTCTCTGCTACATTACTCATTTCGTTATCATGATTTCTAAACTTGAGTGGGATAAAGGTATTAAAGCCTTTTGTATTGTCTTGCATCTCCCTAAGCCTATCCATATGATCAATTCGGTGTGCATAGTTTTCAATGTGGCCGTATAACATGGTGGCATTGCTGTGCATTCCCAACTGATGTGCAATGGCATGTATGTTGAGCCAGCCTTCAGCATCCACTTTGTCTGCACTGATTTTGTTTCTGATGTCGGTATCGAAAATCTCTGCACCTCCACCAGGAAGAGAATCTAGTCCTGCATCATGCAATAGCTTCATCCCATCTTCTCTACTCACTTTAGCCTTTCTAAACATGTAGTCAAGCTCAACCGCAGTAAAGCCCTTGATATGGAGCGTTGGCCTGTGGGCCTTGATCTTTTTTAATAGCTCTGCAAAAAAGGAGATGTCCATTTTTGGATGAACGCCACCAACAATATGAACTTCTGTGATGGGTTCTTTATCATAACTTTTCACTTTTTCAAACATCTCGTCGATACTCAATTCCCAGCCTTCTTCTCTTTTTGAGTATAACCTTGAGTATGAGCAGAACTTGCATGAAAACACACAAATGTTTGTAGGCTCGATATGAAAGTTTCTATTGAAGTAAGTTTTGTCACCATGTTTTCTTTCCCTGATAAAGTTTGCCATAGTGCCCACTACTGCAAGCGGTGCCTTTTCAAAAAGGAGAAGGCCCTCTGCTGAATTGATTCTTTCTCTAGCTTCTATCTTTGAAACTATATCCTTGAACATGGGGTCTAGTCCAGGTATGTTGATCAATCTCCCAATATCGTTTCGATCCTGCATCAGCAATTTATTTAAGCAAAAATACACCGCTATCTCCGTCTTACCTAAAGGTCTATCTCTAAAATACTTCTTGACTAGATTAACTGTATACTATCTTCAATAACCCAATCTCTCGCTTAAAGTTCAATTTGGGAATCTTAATGGTTAGCCTACCGCTCCAGCAATACAGCCGCACATCAGGCAGGCAATGGTACCCCCAATCAAGGCTTTAACCCCTAATTCGGTAAGGTTTTTTCTCTGTGATGGCGCAATTTGGCTAATGCCTCCGATTTGGATTCCTATGGAAGCGATGTTGGCAAATCCACACAGGGCATAAGTGGTAATCAAGATTGTCTTGCTATCAGTTATAATCCCACTAGTTTTCATCTTGCTAAAACTAATGAATGCCTGAAATTCATTAATGATTGTTTTCTCTCCGAGCAGCTGTCCAACAGAAATCATATCATCTTGCTTTACCCCAATGAGCCAGGCTATTGGAGAAAAAATATAGCCCAGCAACATCTGAAAACTGAGTGTGTCATATCGGCCACTGCTTAAATTGACGATTACGTTGTTTAGTCCTGTGTAATACCCAATTGTTCCCATGAAATAATTTAACATATACACCAGGCCGGTAAATACAATCAATACGGCACCAACATTGACAGCAAGTTTAAGTCCATCTGATGTTCCCAAAGTAATCGCATCAAGCATGTTGTTTCCAAATTTCTCTTTTGGAATCACGATATGATTATCAACATTTTCTGTCTGGGGGAATAGTATTTTGCTGCAGACGACCGCAGCGGGGGCACTCATGATTGATTGGCTTAAGAGGTGAAGTGCAAAATAGTGTTGCTGTGCTGGGTCACCACCACTGAGAAATCCTACATACGCCGCTAGCACACTGCCGGCTGTATTGGCCATACCACCTATCATAATGCACAGGATCTCACTCCTGGTCATTTTGTCTAAAAATGGGCGTACCATCAAAGGGGCTTCTGTTTGGCCAAGAAAAATATTAGCCGCAGTTGAGGTACTCTCTGCGCCAGAAATTTTTAGTTTACTCAGCAGTACTGCAAAAAAGTAGACCACTTTTTGCAGGATTCCAAGGTAGTAAAAGAGTGAGGAGAGGGCTGCGAAAAAAATAATGTTTGGAAGTGCTTGAATAGCAAAAGTATAGCCCCAGCTTCCTGTCGTGTCTGCAAGATTTCCAAACATGAACTCAATTCCCTTATGGGCAATATTAATGAGTGCTACAAATTGGTCTGATATCCATTGTATAAACAATCTAAAGAAGTTATACCGGCCTTGAGACAATACACCAATCGCAAAGGCTACCTGAGCAACAATGCCCATAAACACCAAATTCCAATTGATCGCTTTCTTATTGTTACTCAATAAGTAGCAAATGCCAAGTAGAAAAATGATACCGACAAAACCTCTTCCAATCTGATACCATTGAAATTCCATAAAATTAATTTGATGAGTTGCTCGACCTAAGGATTATTTCTTTTTAAAGTCTTTAAGACCTTGTTCTTTGATAATGTAAATAATTCTGAAATGTCTTCAGATAAGTTAAATCGCAAAACAACGAAACCAAAACAAGCTAAAAATATTCCTGAAACAACAATCGAGTTCACCCATATATTTTCTGAAATCATTAGATAAGATAGCCCCAGGGTTAATATAAAAGCAGCCAATAATGCAGTTCCATTTTTCCAGTTAAAAGGCTGAAGGCCGTATAACTTTTTTATATAGATAAAGCGTATCATGTTAAATGCTATCACTGCAGTGATGGAGCCTATTGCAGTACCGATTATTCCATAGGTACGGGTCAGAAAAAAATTGAGGAAAATAGAGCTTGCCACAAAAAACATGTTGCTAAACAAATCAATTTTCCAGTGCTTCGACAATTGTAGAATCTGTGCATTTAGTCCTGTTCCAAGGTCGATCAGTTTACTGATGCCAAGAATTAACATGAGCAGGGGCAGCAGTTTGTATTGAGGACCTAATAGCTTAACGAACAGCTGGTTGTTTAGCATCACCAGGCCCATGATGGCTAATGCAATGATTAATAAATTTAATGCTGTTTTTTTATATAGCCTATCTAGTTTCAACATGTCCCGGTCTTTCCAAGCCTGAGCTATATGTGGCGTCGCAGCAGCAATTAGGCTTCTCTGTGGAACATCCATCAATGTTATCATGTAGGTTGCTATTGCAAAGATGGCGGCATCTGCAAGCCCGCCTGAAGATTGTGATGCAATGATGAGCGTGTCATTAGTTTTGGCCAATATATTCAAAAGCATACTAAGGAAGTATGCCCCACCAAACTTAATCATCACGCCTCCAATTCTTTTGGTGACTTTACTTGGAGTGAACTGAATGGAAAATGCTTTACTTCTATACACAACAACGATGAGTATAATGATAGGCAAAATATATAGTACTGCATAGATGTTGATGAATACATCAAAATGCTTGATCAAGCCCAATACCCAAAAGAGTACAAGCAAAGAAATCATTGATCGGAAAAGAAATTCTCTTAAAAACGTTGATATCACTGTTTTGCCAGCAATCCAAGCAAAAGCTTCAAGCATGTTGAATGCAACAAGCGTAAGTGTGAGAGGAATGATTAAATATAGATATTTAGTGAGTATAGGAGATCGCTCTCCAAACTTTTTCATAATCCAAGGCTCAATTGCGGGTAGGCTTAAAGAAATTATCAAGCTAAGTGCTAGCGCAATAGTAAGAGCGTATGTAAATAAGTCGTTTTTATTCTTATCGAGATATCGTTGGTAATAAGGATGAAATTTAAACGCTGATGGTATAACTCCTGCTGTGCAGATGGTTGCAAATATCATTGCTATATCCATTAGGATTCTGGTTAATCCAAACTGTTCAGGGGTAAAATAATTAGGGAAAAGATACAATACATTGATGGCCCCAATACCAAACCCGGCATAGATGAAAATTGACGAAAAAATGCTTTGTTTACGGATACTGTCCATCTGGTATATAAAAAAACCGCCAGGGTGGTGGCGGTTTCAAAAGTAATGAAATTGTTGATCAGAGTAGAGATTCAATCTTTTTGACAAAACTGGCTTTGGGTTGGGCTCCCACAAGCTTGTCAACGACCTGGCCATTTTTGATAAAGATGATGGCAGGAATTGAGGTAATACCATAATTTGTTGATAATTGTGGGTTGTGGTCTACGTTAACCTTACCGATATTCACTTTTCCTTCCCATTCTTTCGATAGTTCTTCAACTACTGGTCCGATAGCACGGCAAGGTCCGCACCATTCTGCCCAAAAATCGATCATGGTCAGCTTGTCCGAATCAAGTACTTCTGCCTGAAAATTTCCGTCTGTAAATTCTTTTGCCATGTATTTAGATTGAGTGTTAGATGATAAACTTGAACTGCAAAATTAGGTCCATTTTTTTATTTTTTCATCAAAGTCGTTTAAATGTCTTAGACAGTGTCAACATGTACATCAAAAAGGGGATTATTATTTAGGTAATCAGCCATTTCGTCATTCATTTCGATGCCTTTTTCGGTAGTTGTCATCTGTATTTTAAGTCGTTCGGCTTGATCAATCAGCATAATTTTGAATCTCACCCTTCCTGGATGCTTTTTCATGTGTGTACTGAAGAAATTTACTTGTTCTGGGTTGATGCTCCCTGCTTGGAGGGTAATTTGAAGCTGCTTTGTAAATGCCTTTTTTATCGTTTCTAGAAGACATATCTCGTTTACCCTAAAATTCCATTCATTCCTGCTTTCCCATTTCTCAAAAGTTCCCTTTACATAAATGCAGGTGCCAGAGGTAAAGTAGTTGGAGAAACGAACGTATTGATCTCCAAAAAGGGTTAACTCTATCTTTCCTGTAAAATCTTCAATGGTCAGACTGCCATATTTTTTACCCGCTCTTGATATTTTATGCTGAGAGGAGGTGACCAGTCCTGCTAGCTTAAAGGATTGGGCAGGGTTTGGTTGTAGCTCAATGCCTTCCTTGAATTCGCTATAATCCATGATCGGAGTTATATTGTAATGCTTCAACTCAAAGCGATAATGGTCTAGTGGATGCCCACTTAAAAACATCCCTGTAACATCTTTTTCCTTATCGAGTATATCCGTTAGTGACCAAGGGGCACAGTCTGGTATTTTTGGTGGGGGGATTTCTTGCACCATGGAGAGGTCTCCAAATAGTGTATTTTGATTTGATCCTGACTGATTTTGCCAAATATTTCCAAAACGGATGATCTTTTCCAAGCCATTTGAAGTATCTCCATTTGGTTGATGAAAGTATTGTGCTCGGTGAAATTCAGGAAAGCAGTCGAATGTTCCAGACATAGCCAGGCTCTCCAGCGATTTTTTATTCGCTGTGCGTTGATTTACGCGTTTTACCAGATCAAAAATTGATTTATAAATCCCATTTTTTTCTCTCTCTTCAATGATTGAATCAACTGCAGCTTCGCCCACACCCTTGAGACCACCGAATCCAATACGTATTTCACCTTTTTTATTTACGGCGAAGCTTTGCAGGGATTCGTTGATGTCTGGACCCAATACACTCAATCCCATTCGCTTGCACTCCTCCATAAAAAAGGTAATCTTTTCAATTGATCCCGCATGGTTCAGTACCGCTGCCATAAATTCAGAAGGGTAGTGCGATTTTAAATAAGCAGTTTGGTAGGCAATGAAAGCATAGCAGGTACTGTGTGATTTGTTGAAGGCATATTGCGCAAATGCTTCCCAGTCTGTCCATATTTTCTGCAATTTATCTTCCGCAAATCCTTTTTTTGTGGCGCCTGTAATAAATTGACCTTTCATTTTATCCAGGACAGATTTCTGTTTCTTTCCCATTGCCTTTCTCAAGACATCGGCATCACCCTTACTGAAATCACCTAGTTTTTGTGCCAACAGCATCACCTGTTCTTGATACACCGTAATGCCATAGGTTTCCTGGAGGTATTCCTCCATCTCTGCTAGGTCATAAGAAATGGCTTCCCTGCCGTGTTTTCTATTGATGAAGTTGGGTATATATTCAAGAGGGCCAGGCCTGTAGAGGGCATTCATCGCAATGAGGTCTTCGAATTTATCAGGCTTGAGGTCTCGAAGGTACTTTTGCATCCCCGGACTTTCAAACTGGAATGTTGCTATAGTTTCCCCTTTTTGATAGAGCTTGAATGTCTTTTCATCGTCTAGAGGAATCTTATCAATGTCAATTTCAATCCCGTAGTTCATTTTGATGAGCTGCAAGGATGTCTTAAGAACATTCAACGTTTTGAGTCCAAGAAAGTCCATCTTGATTACGCCTGCTTCTTCAATGACACTTCCCTCAATCTGCGTAACCCACATCGGAGAATCTTTTGAAATGCATACAGGGAGTAGATCAGTGAGGTCTTGTGGTGCAATGATGATCCCTGCTGCATGGATACCTGTGTTTCTTACAGACCCTTCTAGTATTTCTGCTTCGTGAAGTACTTGACTCCTGATATCAGTACCAGCATATATATCCCTCAGCTTTTTGGCATTTTCTATTTCTTCTGAGTTCAAATTTTCTTTCTCAATCAAACTTTTTTCTCCACTTAGTGGAGCATGAAGCAGTCTTTTGAGTGATGTTCCTGGTCTTTCCGGAACCATCTTTGCAAGAATATTAGATTCCATCAAAGGAAGATCCATTGTTCTTGCCACATCCTTGATGCTCATTTTAGCAGCCATGGTGCCATAGGTAATGATTTGGGCAACCTGATTTTTGCCATATTTGTTTACCACATAATCAATCACCTTTTGTCTGCCCTCATCATCAAAGTCCGTGTCTATATCGGGCATTGACTTCCTGTCGGGATTCAAAAATCTTTCAAATAGGAGTTTGTACTTTATTGGATCGATGTTGGTGATGCCAATACAAAAGGCAACCACACTACCTGCAGCTGAACCCCTTCCCGGACCTATAAACACGCCAATATCCCGGCCAGCTTTGATGAAGTCAGAGACAATAAGAAAATATCCTGCAAATCCCATTGTTCTGATGGTGAACAGCTCAAAAGCAATCCGCTCCTCAATTTCAGCGGTCATTACCTCATACCTTTTGCTCGCTCCTTCACGCGTAATGTGCTCGAGGTATTCATCCTGTGATGAAAAGTTTTTAGGAACAACAAAATGGGGCAGAAGAATATCCCTTTTAAGATCCAGTAATTCAACTTTGTCTACAATCTCATTGGTGTTATCAATAGCCTCTTCAAGATCAGTAAATATGGAGGACATTTCTGCAGTGGTCTTGAAATAAAATTGATCGTTGGGGAAAGCAAATCGTTTATTTCTTAGGCTTACATCATCATCCGCAAATTCTCTAGCAGCTGGCGTAGCTACTTTTTCACCGGTATTGATACAAAGTAAGATATCGTGGGCGTTAAAGTCTTTTTGATCTACATAGTGAGAATCGTTGGATGCAATTACTTTTACGTTATACTTCTTGGCAAATTTGAGCAAGACTTTGTTGACTTTTTCCTGATCTTCCATGCCATGGCGCTGAAGTTCAACATAGTAATCTTCCTGAAATATGTTTAGCCACCATTTGAATTCATTCTCACCATCAGCCTCACCCTTTTTCATGATGGTTTGTGGCACCAAAGCTCCCAGGCAACAGGTAGTGGCAATAAGCCCCTCATGATACTTGTGGATCAATTCCTTGTCAATTCGCGGATACTTGCTGTATAAGCCCTCTATATAGCCTAGCGATGTCAGTTTTACAAGGTTTCTATACCCGATATCATTTTTTGCCAATAAAATCTGATGGTGTCGAGGATCCTTTTCTTCTTTTGAAAAGGTCTTTCTATGGCGATTTTCTGTGATGTAAAATTCACAGCCAACTATTGGTTTTACTTTTAAAGGACTATTTTTGTCGTTTGGATCAACCCTATGTTTATATGCTTCAGCAACAAACTGGAACGCTCCAAACATGTTCCCATGATCGGAGATGGCCAAGCCTGGCATTTTGTCTTCAACGGCCTTCTTGTAGAGTGCACCAATACTGGCCGCTCCATCAAGAAGTGAATACTGGGTATGAACATGAAGATGGGAAAAAGTAGACATGAATTGATTCAACGGTAATGAATCAAATTTCGTAAATAAACAACAAACAAAACAAAGGGGTTTTCCACAACAATAGGAATGATTTTAAGGATGAAAATAGTACTGATGGCCAAGTGGTTATGTTGTTTTTCTGCAATATGCTTGATGACTTCCTGTGCCCTTTTCAAACCCTCTGTATCAAAACCTGCCGCCAATAACAGTTCTCCATTTTTTGATCATATTACAGTTTCACTAAATTCGTCAACTTCAAGCAAAGGAACTCCGGAAAAAGGTTCATTGGTGATAGAAGATTTGCCTAAGGAAAACTATTTGGCTGGTTTACAAGGCATTGAGCATATTCCACCTCTTATTTTCAAGTATGCCGTTTTAATCGATGTAGAAGTTGAGAAAATAAACAACAGAAAACTAATTGAATACATAAACCAATGGTGGGGTGTCCCTTACAGGATAGGGGGAGCTGCTATGTCTGGCATTGATTGCTCTGCTTTTATGCAGGTGTTGGCTTCAGAGGCATACGGACTAAAACTTCCACGTACATCCCGCGAGCAGGCAAATCAATGTATGGAGATTTCAAAGACAGAGCTTAGGGAAGGGGATTTCGTTTTCTTTAATACCGGAAGAGGAATATCTCATGTTGGTTTGTATTTGTCAAATAACAAGTTTGTACATGCATCTACTTCAGCTGGCGTAGTCATTAGTGACTTAAATGAGCTGTATTGGAATAATCGCTTTTTAAAAGCAGGCAGGGTAATCAATTAGTAGTTACTAAACCAATTGGATCATAAACTTCCGGAAAATCCAACATAATAATTAGGATCTGGCTTTATGTTATTTTCTTCTCTAGTTTGTTTTATCGTTTGCCAATCAGCCTTTGGTTTAATCAATGTTTTTTTGCCATCAATAAAAACACCAACTGGTAAGTTGTAGGAGGAAATACAATCCTTCCAACGGTACATAATGCTGCCACTGGTTTTGCTTCGCTTTATCTCAAGAGTAGGAATTTGGGTTGTTCTTAAATATTGTTCAAAAAGAGCAGTTAGATCCATTCCGGTTTGGGTCTTCCAGAATTGCTCTACTTCAGTTGAAGTTGTTGTTTTGTGATAAAATGTTTTATTCATCAAGGTTAAGGCCTTTCTGAATTTATCATCATCATTCATGAGTTGTCTGATGTAGTGAATAAGATTGGCGCCCTTGAAATACATGTCACCAGATCCTTCTTCATTAACTCCGTATTTGCCAATGATGGTCGATTGATTTTTTATATTTTTTCTGAGTCCCTGTAAATATGCATCACCAGCTGAATTCCCATAATAGTAGTCAGTAAATAATACTTCTGAATAATTGGTAAATCCTTCATGTACCCACATGTCAGCAATATCCTTTGTGGTGATGTTGTTTCCAAACCACTCATGTCCGCTTTCATGTATGATGATATAATCCCATTTCTTTCCCCAACCCGAACCAGATAAATCCCTTCCGAGATATCCATTTTGAAAACCATTGCCATAGGCTACTGCACTTTGGTGCTCCATACCTAGGTGTGGAGATTCCACCAGTTTATATCCATCTTCATAAAAAGGGTATGGCCCAAACCAGTGTTCAAAAGCTTTAAACATCTCGGGGACTTGTGTAAACTGTTTTTTGGCTTTTTCAATGTTGTAGTCCATTACCCAATAGTTGCAATCAAGCAGGCCATACTCTCCATTGTATGAATCGCGAATGTTTACGTACTTGCCAATATAGGGTACAATGTTGTAGTTGTTGATGGGGTTGATAACATTCCACGTATAAGTTTTAATTCCTGGCCTGCTTATTTGTGCTTGTGTAAGTTTTCCGTTTGCAACTGCTACCAGCGAATCGGGTACGCTAATTGTTATTGTTGCACCTTGGTCGGGTTCATCACTTTGGTGGTCTTTGCAGGGATACCAAACACTAGCACCTAAGCCCTGACATGCTACACTCATCCAAGGTCTTCCCAATTTGTCTTTTGAAAATATCCATCCGCCATCCCAAGGAGGCTGTATGGCTTGTTTAACTTTGCCTTCATAAAAAAGAGAAATGGCAGCAGTGCTGTTTTTTTGTAATGCTTTATCAAATGAGATCAAAAAAGCATTCCCCTCCCGATTGTATTTTAGAGGTACATCGCCAAGCATCACTTTGGTTATTTTCATTGGCTCCTGGAGATCAATTTGCATGATTGTTCCGGATTCTAGAACGGCAAATTGCATTTCAACTTTACCTTTGATTGTTTTTTGTTCATAGTTTGGCTCAACCTCAATAGTATAGTGTAAGACATCCCACCAGTTTCTTTCCTTAGACAGTGAGCCTCTTAACGTATCTGCCTTAGTGTATTTTGTGCTCTGCTGATTGAGCTGTGCCTTTACATGAGAAAAAATCAATGTAAACGAAAAGGCAAACAATATATTAAAAATGATTCTCTTCATCTTGGGATGTTTTTCCTTTTAGTGTGCTTTCAGTTTGCTTTTGAAGACCTTCTCAAATTTTTCCATTTTGGGTCTAATTACAAAATAACAATAAGGCTGATTTCCGTTTCTATTGTAATAATCCTGATGATAATTTTCAGCGATATAGTAGGTTGAAAAAGGTTCAATCGTCGTGACAATAGGCCTATCAAATGCACCAGATTTGTTAAGTTCTTGCTTCAAAAACTCAGCCCTTTCTTTTTGTAATTCATTGTGGTAGAAGACTACACTTCTGTATTGTGGACCAACATCGTTTCCCTGACGATCAACTGTGGTAGGATCATGTGTTTGCCAAAAAACTTCTAGGATTTCATCAATCGAAATAATTGCAGGATCGTATTCAAGCTGACATACTTCAGCATGCCCAGTATTTTTTTCACAGACTTGGTCATAGGATGGGTTAACAACATGGCCGCCACTGTACCCACTGGTTACTTTAACCACACCTTTCAACTGCTGAAATATTGCCTCTGTACACCAAAAGCATCCCGAACCGAGCGTAATTTTTTCTGTGGCCATCGTTTTATTATTTGTCTGTTTACCTATACCAACATCTTTTTTTGGACTTTGTTGAGCACAAGCAGAGATGCATATCGAAATGATCATGATGAACTGAAAGCATATTTTCATAAAAGATTGTTTATATCTATTATTTATGGTCCTAAGTTAATTCGAAATAGGGTGAAGAAGCTTTTTAAACTTACTTTTGTATTAAGTTTTTAGCATTGATTTAACATGAGGTTATATCCCGAATCCGCAGGAGTTCAACTAGAATTTGATAAAATAAGGACTTTGCTTGAAGAGCAAACCAGAACCCTCTATGGCAAACAGCGTGCTGAAGAGTTGAGGATTCATACCCGTAAACAATTTATCGACCTAGAGCTTCGGCAATCTTATCAGTATTTTCTGCTGCTTTCATCCGGACAATCATTTCAGCACGAAAAAGTGTTTAACCTGTCGAGAGAACTTAAACTCTTGTCTATTTCAGGGGCAGTGTTGTCTGGCGAAATTTTCATTCAGTTCAGAGATCTTGTTGAAAATATTCAAGGAATTTTTCGATGGTTTGATGACGAAAGGTCTTCAACCTACTCTTCATTGCACCAGGTGATCTCACAAACCTATGTTGAGAAGTCTATTCCAGACGAAATTAACCGCATTATTGGTGCAGATGGCAAGGTGGTAGACAATGCTTCTGTAGAGCTTGCCAGAATTAGAATGGCACTTTACCGTAAAAGAACTGAACAGCGCAAATCTTTCGATAGGATACTTGGCAAAATGAACAAGGCTGGGTATATCGCAGATATTGAAGAATCCTTTTTGAACGGCAGAAGGGTACTGGCGATATACGCAGAACATAAACGCATTGTGAAAGGTATTCTTCATGGCGAAAGTGATACCCGCAGAACTTCTTTTATTGAACCCGAAGAAACCATTGAAATCAATAACGATATTTTTTCTCTGGAAAATGATGAGCGTGATGAGGAATATCGCATCTTAAGGGACCTGACAGCAAGGTTATCATCCCATAGTCCGCTGCTTAAACAATACATGGACATCCTGGGAGAGTATGACTTTATCCGGGCTAAAGCCAAATTGGCCCAATTGATGGATGCCCATATGCCTAATGTAGTCGATGCTTCCGGAATTCATCTGATCAGGGCCTACCATCCCTTATTGCTTTTATATAACAAGAAAAATGGCAAACAGGTAGTTCCGCTTGACCTCACGCTTGATGAAAAGAATAGGATTTTGTTAATCTCAGGACCAAATGCTGGAGGTAAAACAGTTTGTCTTAAAACTACCGGGCTACTTCAAATGATGGTGCAGTCTGGACTTATGGTTCCCGCACACCCCGAATCAACCTTTGGAATTTTTAAGCAACTCATGATCCATATTGGGGATACCCAAAGCATAGAATTTGAGTTGAGTACATACAGTGCGCACCTGAAGAACATGAAGCATTTTATGGAAGATGCAAATGGACGCACCCTGATCTTCATCGATGAGCTCGGAAGTGGCAGTGATCCAAGTCTGGGGGGTGCATTTGCAGAGGTGTTTCTGGAACAGTTGATTAAGCGACATGCCTATGGTATTGTTACCACCCATTACCTCAACCTTAAGGTTATGGCAAGTAAAACAACGGGGATTGTTAATGGTGCGATGGCCTTTGATGAAAAGAATCTTTTGCCCATGTACAAGCTAAATGTGGGTAAGCCTGGCAGTTCCTATACTTTCTCTATCGCTGAGCGAATTGGTTTGTCAAAAGAGCTCATTGATAGGGCAAGAGAGCTAGTTGACGAAAGCCACTTTACGTTAGATAAACTGCTTAACAGAACGGAGCAGGACCTCAGAAAAATAGAGCAGAAGGAAAAAGATCTTCACAAGTTGGTTAAAGAAAATGAAGTGCTCAAAAAAAATCTTAACCAACAACTTGATAAGGAAAAACATACTCAGCAGGTTGAACTGATGAAACATCAAAATCTTATTTCACAAGATAAGTTGACCTACCTAAAGGATATGGAGCGAAGGCTTAAGCAGATTGTTTTTGATTGGAGAAAGGCCGAATCAGATCTTGATAAGAAAGAATTGTTCAAGCACATGCAAGCCTTGTTATTCAACCAAAAAGAAAAGCAGGTAAAGGAAAAGCAAAAGAAAAAACTTGATAGCAAATATGTTGAATCAATAAAAGTTCCAACTCCTGGTGATTTTGTTTTGATGAAACAGAACAATAAGGTAGGCATACTTTCTGAAATTAGAGGGAAGAAGGCTGTTGTTAATTATGGAGCTATGCCCCTTCAAGTAAATTTTTCAGACCTCACAACAGTAATAGAGCGAGTGATCGAGCCTAATCCGTAAATTTTTTATTTTATTGCTGTTTTATCATTAAACCTATTATAACAATTGATAATCAATTAAATTTGTATCGCTTATCATTAAATCAACGTTTTAAAATAACTAACATGTTTTATAAGCCAGGTAAAGGATTACTCATTCTACTCTTTTTTGTTCTCGCTTTTCAAGCCCATTCCCAACAAAAAACAAATGCCGATTCCATCAGAAAAAAAATGGAATGGTTTGAAGATGCCAAACTTGGAATTTTCATTCACTGGGGAATTTATGCGGTAGATGGCATTGACGAAAGCTGGAGTTTTTATAACAAAAAAGTTACCTGGCCGGCTTATATGAACCAGCTAAAAGGGTTTACTGCCTCCAAATATGATCCCAAAGACTGGGTTGATCTCATTGCTTCTTCCGGTGCTCAATATGCCGTCATTACTACCAAGCACCATGATGGAGTTGCGTTGTGGAATACAAAAGAAAAACATTACAGTACGGTTAAGCATACTCCTGCGAAGCGCGACCTCTTAACTCCGTTTTATAATGAGTTAAGAAAGGCCAATATTAAAGCGGGTGCATATTTTTCTTTGCTTGATTGGAGTCATCCTGATTATCCAGCTTTTATCAAAGACAGCGTTCGGTATAAACTTGAAGATGATCCTGCCAGATGGAATAGATTCAGGACATTTTTTCAGTCTCAAATCAACGAAATTTCCAATCAGTTCAATCCAGATCTTTTTTGGTTTGATGGTGACTGGGAGCATTCTGCCGAAGAGTGGGAAAGTCAGAAAGTGCGTGCTGGCATTTTACAAAAAAATCCGAATGCGATTATTAACGGCCGACTTATGGGATATGGAGATTATGATACTCCCGAGCAGAATATTCCAGTAAGTAGGCCTAAATACAATTGGTGGGAGCTTTGCATGACCATCAACAACAATTGGGGTTTTCAACATAAAGACACCAATTGGAAGACACCAATGGAAATTATCACCCTTTTTGCTGATGCTGTTAGTCATGGTGGAAATTTACTTCTTGATATCGGGCCACGTGAGGATGGAACTATTCCGGAGGAGCAGAGAAATGTGTTGACAGAACTGGGCAAGTGGAATAAAAAACATGCATCTGCGATTTTTGGTACAAGAGCGGGAATACCCCAAGGGCATTTCTACGGACCATCAACCATTTCAAAAGATTCAACCTCGCTTTTCCTTTTCTTACAAGGACATACATCGGGACAAATTCTTGTTAAGGGGTTGACCAATGCGATAAAAGAGATTACCGTAGTTGGTGATGGCACAAAAATCAAGCATAAGGTAGTTGGTAAAATCTCATGGAGCCCAGTACCGGGTTTGGTCTATATTGATATTCCCGAAGGAATCCAGGATAAATACATTACTGTGCTGGAACTGAAGCTGGAAGGCCCTGTTAAATTGTATACTGGGCATGGAGGGTTTCAGTAAGGTTGAAGGAGTAGTTTAAGAGGTTTAAGGGGTTGAAGTAGTTTAAGGAATACTATATTTTTTCTTAAACTACTTCAACCCCTTAAACTTTATCACCTTATTATAGCGAAAATATCTCCTCCATCAACACCCACTTCTCTCCAGCTTTTGCCCCAGGCAATCTCTGTTGAAAAGTGTCCATGAGTGTTTCCCAATCTTGAACTTTGGGGTTAGATGCATCTGCTTTTCCTTTTTCCTCGAAGCTGAAACTATCGGATGCGTTGATGATCATAAATAGCCTGTTGCCAGTACGAAATATTTTCATGGATTCAATTCCACTGGAAGTAATGCTCTCCAGTATTTCAGGCCATACGGCTTGATGATATGCTTCGTATTCAGCAATTAACTTATCGTCATTTTTTAGATCTAGCGCTAAGCAAAATGTTTTCATTATGCAACTTGTTTAGGTTTATAGCCAACCAGGCCAAAGTAAAGAACTACGATAAAGCAAAGCATAGGAACAAGATAGCCAATCTGAATATTGTCGTTAAAACGATCAATAATGTTTCCCATAATTACAGGGAATATGGCTCCTCCAATAATCGACATTACAATAAGCGATGATGCAGGCTTTGTATTTTCTTTTAGGTCTTTAATTCCTAGTGAGAATATAGTCGGAAACATGATTGACATAAAGAAACCTAGTCCACCCAATGCCAAGACTACATATTGTCCATCAGCATAAATTGCTACCAAACTTAACAGGATACAAGCAGCTGAGTATATCGAAAGTAGTTTAGCTGCAGCAACATACCTCATCAACATCGTGCCCACAAATCTTCCTGCCATAAACAACAGTCCATAAATTCCCAAGTAGTAGCCAGCTGTTTTTTCGTCAACACCACCTCCAACGATTGCCATTCTAACAAAAAAGCTTGTTACACAAACTTGTGCTCCAACATAAAAGAATTGTGCTATTACAGCCCAGATAAGATGTTTTTTCTTGATGGCCTCCTTGATGCTGCCAGTAGAATTTCCTTCCTCTTCCTTGAATTCGGGGAACTTATTTACAAAAATAATAACAGCAATTATCACTAAGAAAATACCCAAAATCATATAGGGTAATTTTACAGAAGCAGCCTCAGTTGTGAAATATGCTGTACGTTCAATTTCTGACATCAACGACAATTCAGTACCGGAATATTCTTTTCCAGAGAGGATGAATTTCGTTCCGATTATAGGTGCAAGGAATGCGGCTAATCCGTTGAAGGATTGCGCAAGATTCAACCGTGCAGTTGATGAAGCCTCATCTCCCAATTTGGTCGCATAGGGGTTTGCGGCAGTTTCTAATATTGTTAAGCCACAGCCGATGATAAATAAACCGAGAAGAAATATATCGTAGGTTCTGGTATTGGCAGCTGGTATGAATAAGAAACAACCTAGGCTAAAAACAAGCAGACCAGAAATGATTCCTTTCTTGTATCCGAATTTATTTAAGATTAGTCCGGCTGGAATTGCTGCAAGAAAGTAGGCCAGATATACTGCAGTGTCCACAAATGTAGATTGCATGTTACTCAGCTGTAGTGCCTTTCTTAAATGTGGGATTAGGATACCATTTAGGTTGTTGGAGATCCCCCATAAAAAAAACAAACTGGTAACTAAAACAAAGGGTAGGAGATAAGCAGTTTTTTTGGTTGTCATGTGTTGGTTTTTAAGTTAGAGCCGCCCTGTCTAGGTGAACATAGCCACCATCAACGTGGATGATTTGACCCGTTGTATGGGATGATTTATCCGACAGGAGAAAACTCACCATATTGGCAATTTCTTCACTCGTTGTCATTCGTTTGCCCAACGGGATTCTGTCGGTAATTTTTTTGAGGGTTTCTTCAGGATTAGGTAGTGTTTGAATCCATCGATCATACAATGGTGTGTAACATTCAGCTACAATCACTGAATTAACTCTGATGCCGTATTTAAGCAATTCAATTGCCCATTCTCTTGTAAGTGCATTTCTTCCACCATTAGATGCAGCATAGCCTGATGTGCCACCTTGGCCGGTTTCTGCTACCTTCGATCCAATATTTACAATTGCACCCTTATTTTTAATAAGTTCAGGAAGAGCAGCTTGTATAACAAGAAAATAGTGAACCACATTGCTGTGTAGAGATTGTATGAAGGCTTCGTAGCTGCCGGTTTCAAGTGAAACTCCATCGTTAACGCCAGCATTATTTACAACTCCATCAATTCTTCCATATTGGGCAATTACAGCATCAACTGCTGCTTTGCACTGCTCCGGTTTGCTGAGTTCAGCAACAACTTGACCACCTGTTCCAATTTCTTTGAGCAATTTGTTATTGTCTTGCTCATTGCGTCCGAGAATTACAGGGAAAGCTCCCTCAGCGGCGAGTACACGTGTGATGCCTTCACCAATTCCTTTTGCTCCTCCTGTGACGATGATCACCTTGTCTTTTAAATTCAGGTTCATGGTTTAAAGATTGTAAAATTTGGCTGTATTATCACCAAAAAGCTTTTCTCTGTCTTGTTTATTGAGCTGAGCAGAGAATTTATCAATGGTGTCATAGACTTGACGATAGGTCCCTGCAACAAGACAAACCGGCCAATCGGATCCAAAGCAAATTCTATCTACACCGAAATATTCAGCTGCTATCTCAATGTAGGGAATAATATCATCATAGGTCCATCGTTTAAGATCTGCCTCTGTAATTATTCCACTGAGTTTGCAATAGATATTTGGATGAGCTGCAAGTATTTTAATTTGCTCCTTCCAGGCTTTGATATTTCTGTTTTTTATATCGGGCTTGGCAATATGGTCTAGGATAAGTTTATTGTCGGGCAGCTTATCCGTAAAACGGATTAGAGAGGGGAGTTGATTGTGAAAAACGAGCAAGTCGTAGGTATAACCATACTTCGCAAGCTGCTTCACATTTTTTAGAAATACTGGATTGCTCAAATAAGCATCATCTTCTTGGCGCTGCATGATAGCGCGAAATCCTGCAAGTTTTGATTGATGTTGAAATACTTGAAGTCTCTCTTCTATCCCCTCAGATCTTAAATCCACCCAGCCAACCACAGCCTTGATGAAGTTATTTTCTGCAGCGAGATCCAACAGATAGGCTGTTTCATCTGTTGTTTCATCAGCTTGTACTGCAATACTTCCATCAAGTTTTGTATCCTGTAAAGATTGATACAGATCTACTGGACCAAAATCTTTTCTGATGACAGACATTTCGTCATTGATCCAACTGTGTTTTATTGGGTCGTACTTCCAGAAATGTTGATGCGCATCAATTCTCATATGCGATAGCTGTTTGTCGCTGTTGACCTAATCCTTCTATGCCGAGTTCAATGACATCACCAGCTTTCAAGTAAACTGGATGAGGCTTTTGGCCCATTCCCACACCCTCAGGTGTTCCTGTGCTAATAATATCTCCAGGAAGCAAAGTCATGAATTGGGAAATATAACTGATGATGTGAGGGATATTGAAAATGAGGTCAGATGTATTGGAATCTTGCATCCTTTTGCCATTCACATCTAGCCATAGGTGAAGGTTGTGATGATCCTTAACTTCATCCTTCGTTACAAAGTAGGGGCCTAGGGGGGCGAAATGATCGCAGCTCTTGCCTTTTACCCATTGTCCGCTACGTTCCAATTGAAATGCCCTTTCACTATAGTCGTTGTGTAGACAGTAGCCAGCAAGATAATCCACTGCTTTATCCTCGGAGACATAGCTGGTTTTTTTCCCGATGATGATGGCCAGTTCAACTTCCCAATCTGTTTTCTCTGATCCTTTAGGAATGATTACCGGATCGTTTGGTCCGCACATGGCTGAAGTGCTTTTAAAAAATATTACAGGTTCCTTTGGTACATCCATTCCACTTTCCTTAGCATGTTTTGCATAGTTGAGTCCAACACAAATAATTTTGGATGGCCTTCCAACACAAGTAAGATATTTGACTTCTGAGTTGATTTCTTTGCATTTGTCTTCATTGTCAATCAACCATGTTGAAAGATCTGCAATTCCATCAGACTCAAAGAATGCTTCGTTGAAGTCACGTCCATATGAGGAAATGTCAATTGATTTATCGTTCTTGTCTACCATGCCGAGCCCAACTGACCCCGCTTTGTCAAATCTGAAAAGTTTCATATGTTGTTAATTGTTTAATCGAATAAATCCACCATCAATAGGGTAGTCGCATCCCGTTAAGAATGATGCTTGCTTGCTGCAGAGATAAAATGATAGTGAAGCAATTTCATCTGGGGTGCCCATGCGTCCAATAGGCTGACTTGCTGAAAGTTTTTCAAACATTTCCTGTTGTTTTCCAGGATAATGTTTGTTGATGAAACCATCAACAAAAGGTGTGTGTACTCGGGCAGGAGATATGCAGTTGCATCGAATGCCCTTTTTAATAAAATCTTTTGCCACGCTGAGTGTCATGGCCAGAATGGCACCCTTACTCATGCTATAGGCAAAGCGATCGGCTAATCCTACAGAAGCTGCAATAGAGGCCATATTTACAATAACGCCTTCTCCCTGTTCTTCCATAAAAGGCAGACAGGCATTCATGCAATTATAAGCGCCTTTAACATTTACGTCAAATACTTTTTGAAAATCAGCATCTTCAGTATTCACTGCATTTCCAATGTGTGAAATGCCAGCATTATTGATTAAGACGCCAATACCACGATTGATTGCGATAACAGAAACCAGTTGTTTAACCTGTTGCTGGTTGGTGATGTCAACTTCATGAAAGTGAACAGTGTCTTTATCCAATTGATGTTCTGCAAGAAATTCTGAAGAAGGCTTTTTCAAGTCAAATACATCAATTATACCACCTTGTTCGTGAAAAAGTTTAACAATAGATAAGCCTATTCCGCTAGCTCCGCCAGTTACAATTACGTAGGGAGTTGACAGTTGAAAGGGGGAAGCATTCATTTGGTCTAGAATTTTTTTTTAACCCCGACAATTTAGCATAATCCCGTCTATTTCACCCATTTAAATTTATTTTTTAAAAACATTTTCTGTCATGATACCAATTGGATATATTTAAACTTCAAATCTGAAATTCATGAATATACGCGCTATGAAATCTATCAATTGCTTCTTTTTAGTCTCTTTTTTATTTATACAGTCAACTACCCTTGCACAAGCACCTCCAGCCCCCTACGGCGCTCTTCCTTCTGAGCGTCAAGTCAAATGGCATGAAACGGAAGCCTATGGATTGGTTCACTTTACTCCCACTACATTCGAAAACAAAGAGTGGGGTTATGGAGATGCAGATCCATCAATTTTTAATCCTATCGAGTTCGATGCGGATAAAATTGTTTCTGCCTTAAAAGCAGGCGGCTTAAAAGGGATGATTTTGGTGGCAAAACATCATGATGGTTTTGCGCTTTGGCCAACAAAAACTTCTGCTTATAATATTAGTAAGTCCCCTTTTCGCGATGGTAAAGGAGATATGGTTAAGGAATTTGAGCAGGCCTGCAGAAAGGCCGGATTGAAATTTGGCGTGTATTGTTCGCCATGGGATAGAAATAATCCGGTTTATGGATCTTTTGAGTACGTACTTGCGTATAGGGCTCAACTAACAGAATTATACACCAATTATGGTGAACTTTTTATGTCTTGGCATGATGGTGCAAATGGGGGTGATGGTTTCTATGGTGGAGCTAGAACTACCAAAACTATAGATCGTTCAACTTATTATGGTTGGGACACCACCTGGGCCATTACACGAAAATTACAGCCCATGGCAAACATCTTTAGTGATATTGGTTGGGATGTTCGCTGGGTAGGTAATGAAAGTGGTTTTGCTGGAGAAACATCTTGGGCAACTTTTACCCCTGAACCTGCGAAAGGGTTTAATACAGCTATTCCTGGCAACTTAAATCATGAAATAAATCCTTTTGGCACCCGCAATGGCAATAATTGGGTGCCTGCAGAGTGTGATGTTCCATTGCGACCAGGTTGGTTTTGGCATCCAGAGCAAAAAGGTCAGGGGAAATCATCTTCTCAACTTTTTGAGCTTTATTTAAAAAGTGTTGGTCGTGGTGCTGCCCTTGATCTTGGCATTGCCCCAGATACGAGGGGTCTACTAGATCCTGAAGATGTTGCCTCATTGGAAGGCTTTGGCAAATTGGTGAGCAATAGCTTTAAAGATAATCTGGCGAAATTAGCTAAAATAAAAGCCAGTAATGTACGAGGTACATCATTTGCGTTGAAGAATTTGATGGATGATGATCGCAATACTTATTGGGCTACAAGCGATGGTGTTACTACACCTCAAATCATGATGAGTTGGAAGGATGAACAGGAATTTGATTTAATTAGGTTGCGAGAATATATCCAACTCGGACAGCGAATTGAGTCGCTTGAGGTAGATGCAATGATTGATGGGGCGTGGAAAAAAGTTGGTGAAGCAACCTCTGTAGGCGCATGCAGGATTATCCCTCTTGGGGAAACCATTAAAACAAATCAGGTGAGAATACGAATCACTTCCTCTCCGGTAGCCATTACCCTGAGTGAGCTTGGAGTATATAAACGAGCATCTCTTTAGCTTTTTTAGAATGCCCCTTTTACAGGGGCATTTTAATTTGGTTAACTTGCGCCAAATTAACGACTATGCAACTTTCCGCACTCTTGGCTAAACGAAGTGATGGTAAATGTGAACTGTGCAGTTCATCCGATGGACTTTCTCCTTATGATGTTGCATTTGCCCCACATGCGGATGCTGATGGCACAATTTTCATTTGTTCAACCTGTCTCGCCCAAATAGATAAGAAAGAAGAACTTAATGCCACACATTGGCGCTGTTTAGAGTCAAGTATGTGGAGTGAAGTACCAGCCATTAAGGTAACATCCTGGAGAATGCTTAATCGTTTAAAAGAGCATAGCTGGGCATCAGACCAGCTTGATATGCTTTACTTGGAAGAAGACATGCTGGTCTGGGCTAAGGCTGCAGGGGATCATGAAAATGATGCTGCTGTTGTTCTTCACCGAGATTCCAACGGACATGTTCTTCAAAATGGAGATGCCGTGGTATTAACGAAGTCACTTGATGTAAAGGGTTCTACACTCAACGCAAGAATGGGCACAGTCGTGCGAAACATTCGATTAGTTGCCGACAATACTGATCAAATTGAAGGCAGGATAGAAGGGCAACAGATAGTGATTTTAACTCAATATGTAAGGAGACAGAACAGCTAATCGTATCTGAGAAAAATTAAAGTTCAATTATTTTCATTTTGCTTTTGAAGGTTCAATTTTTGGACTTACTTTTGCCGCGGAGAGATGGCAGAGCGGTCGAATGCGGCGGTCTTGAAAACCGTTGACTGTTACAGGTCCGGGGGTTCGAATCCCTCTCTCTCCGCTCAGCTATTCAAATGCCCCTTTACGGGGCATTTTTCGTTGATGGAGCGTGGAAAGTTTACTTTCCATGGCAAGATCAAAAAAAAGGGGCCATATGGCCCCATCTTGAATATTTATATAAAAACCGGGCCTTTAGATGGCCAGTTTGAATGATCTTATTTGGCTTTTATTGACTTAATCTCTATGGCATCGTTTGTCAACGATCCGGTGATGACCACTTCTTCTCCGACTAGATCTCCAACTTTCTCAGGGTTGCTGATCGTGTAAATCTTTTCACCTACAACAAGTACAGGTTTTGCACCACCTTTTACACAAGTTTTAGCACAACTAGAATGTCCTTTCTGGTTTTCTTTTTTGCCACAATTTTCATCGCTGATAAAGCCAGTCCATTTTCCTTTATCTAGTGCATTGGCAACCGTAAAGCACAAAACAACTGCAAATAGCATTAAGAACTTTTTCATGTGTTTCTTTTTTAGTGTAATCAAATTTAAGGCTTTTTTATTAAGCTTTCTGCTCATAAAATCCTTTTTTCTCAAATTGATTATGAATAACCAACATGAGTAGTCCAAATAATATTGACGAAAGAATCAGTATGTTATTGACCAAACCTTCAGTTGAAAAGGATAGTCGAATGAGTATTGTTGATATGATGAACCCGGAATTTCTGATTACCTTATGGAAGCTGTCACTGTAAAAGAAGGAAATGAGTAATAAGAATACATCTACAATAATCAGAATTGTGAAAAAGTCTTCAAAGAATATATTATTGATGTTTTTAAAATCCAAATGCGCAGCATTGTTTTCTGAAAAAATTCCAGACCAATTTAGTAAAGAATAGGAAGCAATTATTGCCAACACAGGCATGAGTAAAACTGATATTATTTTCTTTAGTTGAATAAAGGAATCATAGTTCGGAGCATTGCTTGCCAATTCACCTGCTACTTGTGGTTGTTTGTAGACGTTGTTTTTGAAAAGGTAGATAATATAAAAAACAAGAACAGATAACACGATGTCATAGGTGAATTGTCGGTCGCTCTCAATATTTAACCAATCTTGTGTCAATTTCAAATCAGCCATATCCTTAAACAGTCGTCTAATGACAATGAGTGTGATAATCTCGTATTGTTTGCTCACATAGGTTGTAACTGACTTTGGGATATAATAGACCAACAGGTATACCTCATATATAAGGATGAACGAAAAGGGTGTATAAATGGCAGCAATTGGACTCTTAAAAAGTTCTATATCGGTACCAACAAAAATAAAATTGTGCTGAACGAGGTAGATCAGAAATAGATGGAGTAGGAAACTGAATATGGATACCAACAAGATGGTTTTCTCAACTGCTTTTTTAGCTTTGTAGGATAGCAGGTTTTCAAAAACAGTTGCAAGTATTTTATTTTCTTTCATATTATCTCTCTAATCTGGGTAGTATACAAAATTTAATTATTGAATATAACAAAATATTTTAGCGTTTTTCTGTTATTTCTTTACTTCGTATAAATCTCTATTTATTGGTAAAAACAGGATTTGTAGTTATTATATCAATCCTTTGTATTCAATTGTTGTTTAGCTTTGCACTACTGAAATTGCTATTTTTCAGTGTGTTATAACTTACTCTAAGCTTATTAATCTAGTTTCCTGCTACTACAATGAAACATCTTGCTTCACTACATATTTATTTCTGGAAATACAAATGGCGCCTATCCCTTGGCGTAGTCTTTATCATTTTATCGAACTATGTTGGTGTTCTCGCCCCTCAGGTAACTGGGTATGTTGTGGATGAAGTACAGCGTTCCTTTAACCCAGCCACTATCCCTGCTGAAAAAGTTTTTTTTGACCCGATAGTAAATTGGTGGATTCAGTACTTCAAAACAATGAATCTTGATTTCTCTAAACTAGTTATGTTCTGTGGGCTTATGTTGCTCTCCATTGCCCTGCTCAGGGGTTTCTTCATGTTTCTGATGCGTCAGACCATTATTGTTACCAGCAGGCATATTGAATTCGATCAAAAAAATGAAGTCTATGCCCATTATCAACAACTTGATTTGCAGTTTTACAAAGAACATAGTACCGGTGACCTTATGAGCAGGATGTCTGAGGACGTATCAAGGGTTAGAATGTTTACTGGACCTGCTTTTATGTACCTAGTTAACTTAACCACGCTGATCGCTATTAGTCTTTTCTATATGTTTAGAAAAGATCCTCAACTTGCAGCATACGTTTTGGCTCCCCTGCCTTTTCTTGCTGTAGGCATGTACTACGTAAACGCTTATATCAACAAAAAAGGCGAGATGATTCAGGAGCAGTTGAGTGGAATAACTACCATCGCCCAAGAATCCTATTCTGGTATCCGTGTAATAAAATCTTATAGTCAAGAAAAAGCATCACTTGGTTTCTTTGAAAAAGAAAGTGAGGCATACAGAAAGAGTGGTATGGCACTCTCAACTGTTGAATCCATATATTTCCCGGCAATTGGTTTACTGATTGGACTAAGCACTTTACTGACTATTTATATTGGAAGTATCTACCAACTAGAGCATCGCATATCAGCAGGAACTATTGCAGAGTTTGTTGTTTACATTAACATGCTCACTTTCCCCGTATCTGCAATTGGTTGGGTAGCGAGTAATACCCAACGGGCAGCAGCGTCTCAAAAACGACTAAACGAATTTTTGCTTACCAATCCGACTATACAAGATCATCCGCTTGCTGTTCAGATCGACTCAATCAACGAAATCTCTTTTAGTGAAGTTGACTTCACCTATCCGCACACAGGAATTCATGCCGTAAAAGGTTTTAATTTTTCTGTTTCAAGAGGACAGAAAATTGCCCTTATTGGGAAAACAGGATGTGGTAAGTCGACTATCGCCCAATTGTTATTGAGGATGTATGATCCCAGCTCAGGATTGATAACCATTAATGGACATCAGCTTCATGAAATCAACCTTCATGACCTGCGCTCTTTGATCAGCTATGTTCCCCAAGATGTTTTCCTGTTTAGTGATTCAATTAAGCACAACATCAACTTTGGTTCTGGCGAAGACAATATCGACAAAGCCCGTATTGCTGCAGAGCAGGCTGTGATTTTAAAAGAAATTGAGTCACTGTCTCATGGTTTTGACACGATGATAGGAGAGCGGGGCGTTACTTTGTCTGGTGGACAAAAACAACGGATCTCGATTGCCCGCGCTTTATCAAAAGAAAATGATTTGTTGATTTTTGATGATTGTCTTAGTGCAGTTGATGCAAAAACTGAACATGCAATCGCCGATTTACTCAACAAATATTTGGTCAATAAAACAGCGCTAATCATTACACATCGAATATTTCCTTCGTTCTCTTTTGACCAAATTATTGTAATGGACGAAGGGAGAATTATTGAACACGGAACCCATCAAGCATTGGTTCAGTTGGGTGGTTATTATGCCAGGCTTTTAAAAACGCAAGAAGGCGATTCTGCAAGTAGCTGATTTATAGCATATTGTAATATTTTATTGCCATTATTAAATACAGCAACAAATTTTGACAATTCAAAAACAATGCTATCTTTATAAGGACCAAACTAATATTTTAACCAAAATCATAAATTGTGGCTTACGACAACACAGAAAAAAGAATGGATAGCGTTTACAGCAAGCGTATCCGGGCAGGGAAGAGAAGAACTTATTTCTTCGATGTCAGAACAACCCGCGGTAATGATTACTATCTAACCATCACAGAAAGCAGAAAACGTTTCAATGATGATGGATATGATCGCCACAAAATATTTTTGTACAAAGAAGATTTTAATAAGTTTGTTAAAGCACTTGGTGAAGCAGTAGACCATGTTAAAACTGAGTTGATGCCGGATTTTGATTTTGACGCCTTTAATCATGAATATGATGAAGAAGGTGGAGAAGGTAATGAAGGAAGAGAGGGAGGATACAATGGTGGATATTCTCATGCACCAGCTGCAGAATCTGCAGCCGCCCCTATTGAAGCTTCAATTGAGCCAGTAGATGAGGCGCCGACCCCTTCAACCCCAACAGCTTCAGAAACTCCCACAACCTTTTCAGGCGATAACGGAGCAGACGAGCAGGTTGACAAGTGGTAATCTAACATAAAAGGGTAGACGAAAGTCTTCTTTTAATAACTAAAAAGGGTGGAAATTTCCACCCTTTTTTACATAGTTTGATATTATAAAACTGTTTTAGTCTCTATTCTTCAGCTCTTTATAAGCGTTAATCAATCCATTGGTTGAGCTGTCGTGCCCCACAATTTTTTCATCAGCCTCTAACTCTGGCAATATCTTATTGGCCAACTGCTTACCCAACTCAACTCCCCATTGATCGAAACTGTAAACGTTCCAGATTACCCCTTGTACAAATATTTTGTGTTCATACGCAGCAATTAATTTTCCAAGTTCAAATGGATCAATATTCTTAATCAAGAAAGAGTTTGTTGGTCGGTTTCCTTCGAACACTTTAAAAGGTACTAAGGCATTTCTTTGTTCTTCGGTAAGCTTTGAAAGTTCAGCAGCAACCTCATCAGTTGTTTTTCCGTTCATCAATGCCTCTGTTTGTGCAAAGAAGTTAGACATCAATTTTACATGGTGATCCCCAATTGGATTGTGGCTAATGGCTGGCGCTATAAAATCACATGGTATCAGTGGTGTTCCCTGATGCATGAGTTGATAAAAAGCATGTTGTCCGTTTGTTCCAGGCTCGCCCCAAATAACAGGCCCCGACGCATAAGAAAGCCTTTCTCCGTTTCTATCAACACTCTTTCCATTGCTCTCCATGTTTCCCTGTTGAAAATAGGCTGCGAATCGGTGCATGTATTGATCGTATGGTAGAATGGCTTCAGATTGTGATCCAAAAAAATTGACATACCAAATTCCAATCAATGCCATCTTTACTGGGATGTTATGCTCAAAATGACTATCCCTGAAGTGGTTATCCATCTCATGAGCACCCTTAAGCAAGGATATGAAATTGTCATACCCAATGGTAAGAGCAATTGATAGCCCAATAGCACTCCAGAGACTATACCTTCCGCCAACCCAATCCCAGAATTCAAACATGTTCTCTTTAGCAATGCCAAATTCAACGACTGACTTTTCATTGGTAGAAAGTGCAACAAAATGCTTGGCAACATGTGCCTCATCCCCTGAATGAGCTATGAACCAATTTCTTGCCGTATGGGCATTGGTCATGGTTTCTTGTGTGGTAAACGTCTTTGATGCAACTAAAAATAAAGTTTCGTCAGCAGATATAACTTTCAGACATTCAGCGATATGCGTTCCATCAACATTTGAAACGAAATGCACCTTCATGCCATCAACCCAATAGGGCTTGAGGGCTTCAGTTACCATCACAGGGCCAAGATCACTGCCACCAATTCCGATATTCACAATGTGCTTGATCTTCTTATTGGTATATCCCTTCCATGCTCCACTATGTATTTTATTACAGATGTCTTTCATCTGTAAAAGGACTTTCTGTATTCCCGGCATGATATCAGCGCCATCAGTGATAACTGGCTTTCCTGAGAAATTTCTAAGGGCTGTGTGTAATACTGCACGGTTTTCCGTTTTGTTTATCTTTTCTCCGTTAAACATGGCGGTGATCGCCTCGTCGAGTTTGCACTCTTTTGCCAATTGGTACAACAGGGCTAGGGTCTCTGTATTGATGATATTTTTTGAGTAATCAAAAAGCAGGTTGCCCTCCTGTTGAGAAAACGATGCAAACCGCTGCTGGTCCTTATTAAAAAGCTCACGCATATGAACTTTGCCCATTGCAGTTGCATGACTTTCAAGTTGTTTCCAGGTTGCGGTAGCTGTAGGATTGATAGCGGGAAATGACATATTTAAAATTGCTTTAAGGAGTATTCTAATTTGTTAATCATAGCAGAGGTAATGTCTAGATGCGTAACCATTCTAAAACGGTTAGGGGATAAGGATAGAAACAATATGCCTTGGCTGCTCATCTTTTGTATGAAATTACTCAAATCAAAATCTGGTGCAACCTCTGCAATCACGATATTGGTCTCCACTTCAAGGATACCCTTGATGAAAGATTTTGCCTTAAGCATGCCTTCGATAGCTTTCGCATGATCATGATCTATTCTGAGTCTCTCGATATTATTTTGAAGTGCATAAATTCCACCAGCAGCAAGAATCCCTGCTTGGCGCATACCACCACCAAAAACTTTTCTGATTCTGCGTGCTTTTTTTATGAATTCAGCATTTCCCAACAATACACTACCCACTGGTGCACCAAGTCCCTTGCTCAGGCATATTGAAATGCTGTCAAAGGCAGTGCCGTATGATAGGGCATCTTCATTTTTAGCAATGAGCGCATTGAAAAGTCTTGCTCCATCCAAATGAAAACCAAGTTTTTTCTCTTTGCATACTGTTCCAATCTCCACGATATCATTCCATTCATAACAACTGCCACCACCTCTATTGCCTGTATTTTCAAGAACCACCAGTCTCGAAACGGCTTTATGAACATCGTCAGGATTGTTTATTGATTCACGAACCAACTTGCTGTTTAGTCTACCTCTATCTCCCTGAAGCAGGCGAACCGAAGCTCCAGCATTGAAAGATATTCCTCCACCCTCGTATTGATATACATGCGAGAGTTCATCACAAATCACTTCATCCCCGGGTTGTGTATGTACTTTTATGGCAATTTGGTTGGTCATGGTTCCACTTGGACAAAAAATTGCTTTTTCCATGCCAAAAAGGGAGGCGGAAAGGGCCTCTAATTTGTTAATTGTAGGATCTTCACCGAAAACATCATCTCCAACAGGTGTGGAAATCATGAAATCCAGCATCTCCTTAGTGGGTTTTGTGACAGTATCTGACCTTAAATCCATTAACATTTGGCAAAAATACTTTAACAAATGCTCAAAAAATGTATTTTTTCAACTAAACATGCACATTTTGAATACTTATTGACCCATAACCCCTTTTTTTAAATAATTTACTATGATTTGTGAGAAATGAATTTTATTTTTGCAACAGATAAAAGTCAGGAATCTAGATTATTTCACGTCCTTTTCAGCTAAGTTTTAACCGGAAAGACAACTACACACTACAAGAATATGAGGCAGTTAAAGATAGCTACACAGATTACGAACAGGGATTCTCAGGCGGTTGAAAAATACCTTCAGGAAATCTCAAAGATTTCTATGATTACTCCTGAAGAGGAAACCATTCTTGCGCAGCGTATCAAAATGAACGATCAACGTTCTTTGGATAAGTTGGTTCAAGCAAACTTACGTTTCGTTGTATCTGTTGCAAAACAATACCAACACCAAGGCCTTTCACTGAGTGACCTGATTAACGAAGGTAATCTGGGTTTGATTAAAGCCGCACAACGTTTTGATGAAACCAAAGGTTTCAAATTCATTTCTTATGCAGTGTGGTGGATTCGTCAGTCAATTCTTCAGGCACTTGCCGAGCAAGGACGTCTTGTTCGTCTTCCTCAAAATAAGATTGGTACCTACAACAAAGCCAACAAAGCCTATATGGCTTTTGAACAAGAGCATGAGCGTGAACCATCTACTGAAGAGCTGGCCGAGATTTTGGAGATGAGCGAAACAGAAATTAATAACATCTTCCAAAGCAATACCCGACACACTTCTCTTGACGCCCCTGTACACGAGGCTGAAGATGTAGCCATGGGTGACTTATTGGAAGGTGGTGATGATACAGACGAAGATGTAATGAAAGATTCATTGCGTGCTGAAATTCGCAGGGTCTTAAAATCGTTGAGTCCACGTGAAGCTGAAATTGTCAATGCCTATTTTGGACTTGATGGAGAGAATGGTGTTACAATTGAACAAATTGGACAAAAATATGATCTTACAAAAGAGCGTATCCGTCAAATCAAAGAAAGAGCGATCAAGCGTCTTCAAAAAGCTAGATACAGCAATGCGCTGAAAGCATATTTAGGTTAATAAGTCAACCTTAGCCCTGCAAAACCTGCGGGGCTTTTTTTTGAACTCTTTTGATTGATTGTTGTTTGTTAAAAATTACTCAACCCCAGTTTTTGTTATCTGTTCACTGCTGTTTTAAGCATCATTTGTTTTCTATGGTAAATAACATGAAGTATATCATCCTAGTCTTTTGTTTATTTGTTTTTTTTTCATGTGAGAAGGACATCAACTTCAAGCTTGACGCCAGCGAACCAAAAATTGTTATCGATGCCACCATTGAAAATGATCGCCATCCAATTGTTTATCTCTCTCAAAGTCTTGATTATTTCAGCAGCATCACTCCCGAAGTTCTTTCATCCGCCTTCATTCATGACGCTATAATTACTGTTACCGATGGAAGCAGGCTAATTGAGCTAAAAGAGTATTCCTTGATCAATGATTTGGGACTATCTCTATCATATTACACAATCAGTCCACTTGACTCTTCTTTTTTGGGTCAGTTAAATCATTCCTACTCGATGATTGTTGAGGTTGGCGGGCAAACCTATCAGGCAACTACAACTATTCCCAATATCACCAGACAAATTGATTCGCTCTGGTGGGAGCCGGTACCGTTAAGCAAGGATGAAGACGACAGCAATATTTTTATCCGAGCCACAGATCGTCCCGGGCTAGGTGACTACATTCGATATTTTACAAAGGTTGATAGCAACCCTTATTTCCCCGGCTTCAATAGTGTTTACGACGATCAGGTGATTGATGGAACAAGCTATATTATTCCAATTGGTAAAGGGTTTGACAAGAATGAGGTTTTTAGTGATAGTACCGCCTTTTTTAAAAGAGGGGATACCGTGATGCTTAAACTCTGTAATATCGATAAACAGACCTACGACTTCTGGAGAACTTTTGAATATAGTTTTCAGAGTATTGGCAACCCTTTTTCAAGTCCGACCCGTATTCTCTCCAATTTCAACAACGGCGCCCTTGGATATTTTGGAGGTTATGCTGCACAATACCGAAAGTTCATTATTCCGGAATAGACCCTTGGTCACAGGCTTATCAAATCTATAGACTCAAACAACAACCTCAATAGCAATAAAACCTTATTTTCGTAGACAGTAAATCAATAGCATGAATAACGCTTCCATAGAAAAACATAGTTGTCTTATTATCGGATCTGGCCCTGCGGGATATACAGCAGCAATATATGCCTCAAGAGCGAACCTTAAACCCGTTCTTTACCAAGGTATTCAACCCGGTGGTCAGTTAACGATTACTACAGAAGTTGAAAATTATCCTGGTTACCCTGATGGAGTTCAAGGACCTGAAATGATGGTTGATTTCGAAAAGCAGGCAACACGAATGGGTGCTGATATTCGTTTTGGATTGGCTACAAAAGTTGATTTTTCTGCTAGACCTTTTAAAGTATGGATTGATGAAGAGAAGGAAATTCATGCAGATACAATCATTATAGCTACGGGTGCTGCTGCAAAATGGCTTGGTATAGAAAGTGAGCAACGCTTAAATGGTTACGGTGTTAGTGCCTGTGCTGTCTGTGATGGTTTTTTCTTTAGAGGTAAAGAAGTTGCTATCGTAGGCGCAGGAGATACTGCTGCAGAAGAAGCTCATTACCTGAGTAAGCTTTGTACTACTGTACACATGTTTATCCGTAAGGATGAAATGAGGGCTTCAAAAATCATGCAAGACCGTGTCCTGAATACCCCAAACATAAAGATGTATTGGAATACCGACACAGATGAAATTCTTGGTGAGAAAAAGGTTGAGGCCGTTAGAATAAAAAATAATAAGACAGGAGCAACAGAAGAAATTCCAATATCAGGTTTCTTTGTTGCAATTGGCCACCAGCCAAATTCTTCCATTTTCAAGGAGGTGATCGAGTTGGATGAGGCGGGGTACATCAAGACAATCCCGGGCACCTCCAAAACCAATATTGAAGGTGTATTTGCCTGTGGTGATGTACAGGATAAAAACTATAGACAAGCAATCACTGCTGCAGGAAGTGGATGTATGGCTGCCATTGATGCGGAGCGCTATTTGGCTGCATCAGGGCACTAATTTAGTTTATCTACTCGTTTACCCCTACCAGTTCATAGCCAAAAACAATAAGGCTCCTGAGATGTATCCAAGGAATGCCCAAAAGCTTACTTTCTTTACATACCAAAAAAACTCAATGTTGGTTAATCCCATGGCAGCTACTCCAGCTGCTGATCCAATAATGAGGATACTACCTCCTGTGCCAGTACAATAGGCAATAAAAAGCCAGAAAGGATGGTCTTGAGGAAATTCCGCTAAGCTGTACATCCCCTGAGTAGCAGCTACCAAGGGTACGTTGTCTATTATTGCAGAAAGTACACCCAGCACAATGACAATAATTTTTTGATTTCCGATCAGCGCTGTTAATTTATCTGAAACAATATTTAAGACTCCAGCAGATTGAAGCGCACTTACACTGATAAGGATGCCTAAAAAAAATAAAATACTTGGGGTATCAATTTTTCTGATGGCATAATTGACTGATAAGTTGTCTTTATCTAGACTGTCTTTTTTACTGTGTATCAGTTCAGTAATAAGCCACATTACGCCCAGGGAGAAAAGCATGCCCATAAAAGGAGGGAGGCCAGTTAATGTTTTAAATGCGGGAACAAACAAAAGTGAAAGAAGTCCTACCAATAGTACCAAGTTTCTTTCCTTAACAGATGAATTTTTGACTGCATTAATATTTATTTCTGGCTTGGTAAGTTTATCCTTTAGTGTGTATGCCAGCCCCAAAAATGGAATGATTACTGAGATGACACTGGGAAGAAAAACCTCCTTCATCACCTCAACTGATGTGATTTGTCCACCAATCCAAAGCATGGTTGTTGTAACATCACCGATTGGGGACCACGCTCCACCGGCATTTGCTGCAATAACAGTCATTGCTGCGAAGACCAGTTTATCTTTATTTTCTTTAATTAATCTTGAAGTAAGAGAAATCAAAACGATGGTTGTTGTTAAATTGTCCAATACAGCCGATAGGAAAAAAGCAATAACTGAAATGATTAACAACATCCTCCTTTTGTCTGTGGTACTAATACTTGAAGAAATTACTTCAAACCCATCATGGGCGTCAATTAATTCAACAATGGTCATTGCCCCTAATAAGAAAAATAAAATCCCAGAAATCTCGCCCATGTGTTCTAGTAGCTCATGATGTACTTGCACATGTGCTGTTACAGCAAAGACATAGATTGTCCAGCATATAACTCCAGTGATAAGAGCACTTGATGCTTTGTTGATCTTGATTTGATGTTCAAATGCAATCGCGAGATATCCAATTATAAAAACTAAAATCATCATGTTAGGGGAGTGTTGAATGTTGGATGAGGTCTTCCTTTTTTTTGGGCCTTAAGGCATCAAGCCATTTAAAGTTCCTAAGCTCTTTTTTGTCTTCCGGTATTTGGTTGTATGGATAAAGTGTGCCAGTTACACTATTTATCCAAGTTACTCTTTTCAATTCTTTTTTCTGAAATTTCATTGCAATAACATCCGCCATAGCATAGCTTACTCCAATATAGGCACTGTCCTTGTCTTGTAAGTAATAAAAACTTTCACTATTCCCTTTTGTTTTTAGGTAATCAATCTCTCCTCCCACAAAAAATCCATTCATGCTGTTTCCTTTGAGTTGATTGAACATCCCTTCTGCAGTTCGATTAATAGAAAATGAATTTTCCTGAATAGTCACCCGATCTGGTTTTTTGTATTTTGTAAATAAGAAGATGGTATCACCTGATAACTGATTCTCCTGAGACCAAATGACGGGTGCGTAAAAAAACCTGAAAACAGAATCAATTCCAGAGTAATACAGACTATCACATTTTCCTTGAATGGAGTCAGAAAACATCCGAACATTATAATTTGCCCTAAATAAGCGGGTGGTATCAGATTTTTTTAATTCGCTAATAGAATCCCTCTTATCATATTCTGAATAAAGTGTATCAGCTGCAACAAACAAGGTATCCGAACTCTGTTTAATTTTCATTACAGGGTGCTCGTATGCTAAAACTGCTTTTGTTTGGTTATTGAAAATTGCCAACCCTGAAACAATCGCTAATCCCTGAGAGGAGTCTGTATAAACAACATTTCCAACTGCCTTACCCTGACTGGTAGCCTTATTGTAATCAATCATATCGGAAACAACCATCTGCGTACTGTCTTCTATGATTGGCCTATTTTCAAACTGAGCTTTTCCGAACTTTAAATCATAAAATCCAGCTCTTGTTTTAATTCTTGAATGATCATCCGTAATGATTGTCGGAGCTAAAAAAGTGGCAACTTCTGTATTCACATTATACAAAAGGGTGTCCGTAGTCATGCGGTATTCTGGATCTACCAACTTGACGTTTGTCTTAAAGTATACATCGCGTGTAATCGCCTCGTAGATACCTTCTTTACTGGTTAGGACTGATTCTCCGTTAACCACCTTTCCTCCGTTAAGATAGGTGCCCACTCTTGTATTTACATTATAGGATAAGGCCTCTGTTGTTAACACACCTTTACCATCGGTAAGGCGCACTTTCTTTTTTAGCTCTGCAATTTTTGTATCCCCTATATATTTTAGATACTGTGAATAGGTATGCACACTATCGGAATCATTGATGTGTATATTACCAAAAGCCTCAAACTGATTGTCGGTTTGATTTTGTATTGCACTATCACAATAAAAGAGTGTATTGTTTTGTTTCATCAACACATTGCCAATTAGAAGATTTAATTCAGCTGTTGAATCTTGCTTTATTCTTCTGAAGATGTCTGCTTTAATAATTTGTACAAAACTGCTTGTATCATTATCACCACTTGTATTGCTACTGCTTGCAATTTGTGCATTGGTTGAAAGTATACCGATGGTAAAAAAAGGGAGGAACAGTAAAATGGCAAATTTTGGCATATTTCTTATTTAGGCAAGGAATCAGCCAGAGGTGCCATAAGTGGGCCAGATTTGTCTTTTTTACCAAAAACTGAAAGCTGAACATATCTTTTGGGGTGCATTCTGAAATCTTGTAGCAATATGTTTAGGCTGTTTGCAGTACTGTTTAGGTTTTTATATAATTGTTCGTCTGATGTAAGCTTTCCTAATGTTCCTTTTCCTTCTTTAACTCCCTCAAGAATTTGGTTTAAACTTGTTGTTGCAGATTCAAGTGATTGTATTGTTTTTGCTAGGTCTGCTTGAGAAAGGTTTCCAGATACTTTTGCCAAGTTATTTACAATGGACGTGATTGAATCATTGTTGGCTTTGAGATTTCCCGTAAAGCTACTGATGTGTTCTACTGTGGTTGCTAGGCTTCCTTTGCCTGGCTGAAGCATCTTATTGAGCTGATGTGTAGTAATTGCAAGCTCATTGAGTATCTGTCCAATATCCTGTTTCGCATTTTGATCAAATACACTTCCGATTTTTCTGATTGCTGAATCAAGACTAAGTAATGTTCTATTTACATTATCAACTGTTGGAGCAAGAGTCTCTTTAATGTCTTCCATCAAGCCCTTGGTAGTTACTCCATTCAAGGTATCTCCATTTTGCAGATAGCTTTTCGAATTGCCTAATGTGATAACAATCGCAGTAGTCCCCAGTGGTGTTGCAACAATCTTTCCATAAGAGTCGCTTGGAATATTGATTGCTCTGGTAAGGTGAAAAGCAACAACTACACTGGTTAGGTCTGGATCTTTCTCTTCCAAACCCTCTACTGAACCTACGCGTAGACCATTGATCTTTATGGCATCTGCAATATTTAACCCTTCCACTTTATTGAAAGTAACAAACATGGTAGCCTTCTTCTGGAAAACATTTTTCCCTTTTAAAAAATTAAAACCAAGAATTAGAAGGGTTATCGATATTGCGGTTAACGCACCCACCTTTGTCTCATTTGATATTTTAATCATTGCTGTTATTTCAATTTTATTAATTTATGCCTTATTTTTTTTGATAAGCATTTCTATTCTGTTTATTTGCTCTCTAACAAGGAGAAATTACGGTCGTTATTTCCCATCAATTAACTGCTTGTACTTAAGTACAGCATTTACAATGGCTCTACTCATTTCAACTTGCCCAGCTTCACTATTCAGATAATCCTCTTCCTCTTTGTTGGTAATAAAGCCGGTTTCAATGAGTACGGCAGGCATGTTGGTCGCTTGCAGGACCCATATTCCCATATGGTTTCTCTGCAGTACTCCTGTGCTATTTCTGCCAATATTCACAAATTCAGCTTCAACCAATGATGCTAATCTAACTGAATTTTTGAAGAATTTTTGTGACCAAAGTCGGGCTTTAATTAAGGCCTCTGGACTATTTACATCCGGGATATCCATGATTTCTGCAGCCGACTCAAAACGTTCGTCTTCTGCAATACCTTGGGCTTTTTCATCAACTCGGTCAGCAGCCCATACATAGGTTGATGTGCCGTTAGCAGGATTAGGACTTGATCTGTAAATGGGAACTTTTTTATAATATTTTTTTTTCTTGCTTCCTTTTCCCTTGTAGTATGAAACGCTTTTATAGCCAGTAATCTCTTTTCTTGGGGGTGCTGCATTCACGTGGATGCAAACAAAAAGATCCCCATTTTCCTTGTTCGCAAAGCTTGCTTTTTCACGAACATTGTGATAAACATCTTCAGTTCTTGTCATCACAATCCTGGATAAAGGCAATTCCTGCCTTAAAAGAGTGTCTACCCGTTTGGCGAGTTGAAGCGTAATCTCAGCTTCAGTAGAGTAGGATCCCCTGGCACCAGGATCCGATCCGCCATGCCCGGCATCAACAATGATTGTTCTTATCCTTGGAACCTTTTGGGAGGTCTGTGCATCGACAAAAAATGGAGAGAAGAGCAGTAAAAAGCTAAAAAAGGGGTATAGCACGGATGTTTTGACCATATATTTTCTCAATTATCCTGATGAAGAGGGCTAATAATCTTCACGATATCTTACGATATAAAATGATTAATTTTGCCTGCCACCTACTATGCTGCAGCCCAAAAGCAAATTTAGTTTAAATTATCTTTTTTTCTTGATTTTGTGCTCAGGAGGGCTACCCATTTTAACATTATCAAAGAATCTGACTAGCCCAGCCTATCCGTCACATAGGAATATCAATCTTGCCGATACGATCAAACCTGAAAAAGTGATTGATACATCCCTGCCAATAAGCAATACAGATAGCACCAAGCCTCTTTTAAAAGTTGACAGTGTTCGTGTCAAAGTTTCAAAAGACTCACTAAATGCACCACTTGAACATGCCGCTGAAGACTCTATGGTATTGGAAGTTGATACCCGGAAAATATTCCTATATGGCAAAACGGAGGTTAAATATGAAGATGTAGTGCTGAATGCCCCCAAAATCGAGTTTGACCAACAATCTCAATATGTTACGGCAAAAATGGGTAAAGACACGGCTGGCGTTGTTATGGGAATGGCCAAGCTGAAACAGGCAGAGACTGTTACAGTTAGCGATAGCCTGAATTTTAACCTAAGATCACAACGAGGGCTGACTTATAGTTCGTTTTTTCAGCAAGAAGATTTTTTCAATTATGCACAGAAAGTAAAAAAAATTAGTCCAGAAATTTTTTACGCTTCCAAAGGAAGATTCACTACCTGTAATCTTGATACCCCACACTTCGCTTTTAGCTTCAAAAAAGCAAAGTTTATCAATAAAAAGCTCGTTGTAACAGGACCGGTTCATCCTGAGTTTGAGGATGTTCCTGTGCCTATATATCTCCCATTCGGTATTTTCCCGATGCAAAAAGGAAGGCAATCTGGCATTATTCCGCCCCAATTTACCGTTACTGAAGATTTTGGTGTAGGCCTGGAGGGATTGGGTTATTACAGAGCGGTGAATGACTATCTGGATGCTAAGATTTGGTTTGATCTCTATTCATATGGAACCTGGCGCGCTAACTTTTCCCCAACTTATAGAAAACGATACCGTTATAACGGACGCTTTAACATCAGTATTCAGAATACAAAGTTTGCTTTCAAAGGGGATCCTGACTACAGAAAAAACAAGAGTTTTTTCGTGACCTGGTCTCACAGCATGGACAGCAAAGCATTGCCTGGTGTATCATTTAGCGCAAATGTCAATGCGGGTTCAAGTAAGTACTTGTCCTTGGTTCCAAATGCTTCATTGGTCAATCCTGGTTTTTCCGGAAATGCTCAAGGGGGGGGGAACTATATGCAGCCAATGAACTTCACCAATCAGTTATCGTCTTCTATATCATATCAAAAAAATTGGCATGGAACACCTTTTAATCTTTCCGTTAACCTTAATCATAACCAAAACACTGCGAGAAAAACCGTAAACCTCAATTTACCGGATATAGCCTTCATGATGAATACCATCTACCCATTCCAACCTAAAGAGTCAGTTGGTCCATCGAAGTGGTATGAAAAATTGGGTGTAGGATATAGTGGTAATTATAAAGGCCAAGTTTCTTTTTATGACACGGCCTTTAGGTTTAAGCAACTCATTGACACCTTTCAGTGGGGTGCCAGCCATGATATTCCAATTACCTTGTCTTTGCCATCCCTAGGCCCTTTTCAAATTGCGCCAAGTATATCGTTTAAAGAACGTTGGTTTGCGCAGAAGCTTAATCGCACCTGGAACACACAGACCAATAAATTAGATACATCCATTGAAAGAGGGTTTAATACCGCAAGAGAAATGACGATGGGTATTTCATTCAACACTGCGATCTTCGGAAAGTTTGAGTCCAAAAATAAAGAAGCCAAAATTCAAGCTATTCGTCATGTAATGAGGCCTCAATTTGGCATTAATTATAGGCCAGACATGATGAAGCCATATTATTATCGTGAACGTGTAAATGTCCGGGGTGATAAAGTGTTAATGTCTGTTTTTGATGGAGCCATTTTTTCTCCTTTTTCATCGGGTGAAAATGGTGGAATGAGTTTCGGTATTGACAACAATATTGAAATGAAGGCAAGGTCAAAAAAGGATACAGGCGATGCTGAGTTAAAGAAAGTTAAACTGATTGATGGATTTGGAATTAATGGGTCATATAACTTTTTAGCCGACTCTTTCAAGCTTTCAACTTTTAATCTTTATGCCAGAAGTAATTTGTTTGAAAAAATAAATATAACTGCGAATGCAAATTTAGATCCATATCAGAAAAATCCTGAAAATGGATTCAGAATAAACAAGTATGCTTGGGAAGGAAAACGCTTTACACCAGGAACTATAGTAAATGGCAATATCAATATCTCTACAAATATCCAAAGTAAACGTAAGGATGATAAGGGAGAGAAGGAAAAAGAAAAGGTTGAAAATGACGACTTTGATAATGTTTCAAACGATCAGATGCAACAACAGCTTGATTATATAAGAAGAAATCCAGCTGAGTTTACTGATTTTAATATTCCATGGACGCTGAACTTTTCATATTCATTGAGTTTCTCTAAATTATTGCAACGAGACTATACCTATAAAACTGAAATCACTTCCAGTATTAATTTTAATGGGGATTTTAGCTTAACAAAAAAATGGAAGATTGGGGCAAATGGGTATTATGATATCAAAACAATGAAATTACAGTCGCTTACTACTTATATCACCCGCGATTTGCATTGTTGGCAGATGTCAATCAATGTAACACCAATCGGTCTCTATAGATTTTTCAATATTACGATCAGTCCAAAGTCTGGCATACTCAGGGATTTAAAAATCAATAGAACACGATATTTTTATTCTCAATAGGAGAGCAGGTGACAGCTCCTAGGGTTCTGCTTAATGGCTAAAGTAATCTGATTCTTGTCTTAGGAAACACATTAAAATAAGGATAATTCTTTCTCCATTACATTGTAGACATAATCTTTTAGCTCAGAATAATTTGCAAACTGTTGAGGTTCTATGGCTGGCAAAAATTTTAGTTCAATTTTACCAGGCCAAAAATAAAATGATTTGTCGTGAGGCAATAGTTTATTTGTCCCCTTAATGATTCCTGGAATAATAGGTTTACCTGTTTCAAAGGACAGCTTAAAAGCACCATCATGAAAAGTCTTGAGTGGTTTATTGGTTTTGTTCCTAGTTCCCTCGGGATAGATGCACATATGCATGCCCATAGCCAATACTTCCTTCATTTTTGAATAGCTTTCCTTCTTGCTTGAATCGCTTTTGCGATCAATTAGGATCGAACCCCTTTTATAGATTAGTCCGAATATTGGAATCTTTGACAGTTCAATCTTAGCAATTGTTTTATTTGCGCCTGGAATACCTGGACTAGATAAAAGAATGTCAGCAAGTGAATTGTGGTTACAGGTAACGATATAGTTTTGCCCTTTACCAAAATGTTCTTTCCCGCTAATCTTAACACGTATGCCAGCTAAAGGAAAGAAAATGGACATCCATAGGCGGCATATAGGAATAAATATGATTGTTCTTTTGGGCTCATGTACAATGCGAATCACCCAAATTATTGGGATGAATAAAAGCATGGTGCTAATAAAGATGATGCCCCCATAGATGGTAAACAAGGCTCCAAGTATATTTTTTATCTTATTGTTCATATTCATTGATCATCCAATTGATGGGTGTTTTGCCATTGCGCATTAAATATTCATTGGTCAAGGAAAAATGCTTACATCCAAAAAAGCCCTTGTCTGCCGAGAATGGTGAGGGGTGAGGAGCTTTGAGTACGAGATGTTTTTTATTATCAATAAATTCCCCTTTTTGCTTGGCAAAATTGCCCCAAAGCAAAAAAACAAGGTGTTCTGTCTTGTCATTAAGTAAACGAACCACTGCATCTGTGAACTTTTGCCAGCCAATACCGGCATGACTATTAGGCTCATTTGCCCTAACTGTTAGGGTTGCGTTGAGAAGTAATACTCCTTGTTGAGCCCAGGAAGTGAGGTCTCCGTAATTTCTGGGCATCTTTACGCCGATATCAGATTCAATTTCTTTGTAAATATTTCTTAAGGAAGGTGGGAGAGCAGTCCTGGGGGGCACTGAAAAACTCAATCCATGCGCCTGGCCAGCTCCATGATATGGGTCTTGGCCAAGGATAATGACCTTTACTTTATCAAAATCAGTGAGGTTAAATGCGTTAAATAGGTTCTGCCCTGCTGGATAAACAATCTGATGACTCTCTTTTTCATTTTTCAGCAATTCCACTAGTTCTTTGAAGTAGGGCTTAGCAAATTCCTCCTTTAAGGCCAGTTTCCACCCAGGGGCAATTTTTACTTCCATAGTTTTCTGCATTACTAGTTGTCTGCAAGCTAAAAAAAATTATCTTTGCAAACCATTTTGTCTTTTGGTCCCGTAGCTCAGTTGGATAGAGCGGCAGCCTTCTAAGCTGTAGGCCATTGGTTCGAATCCAATCGGGATCACATTTCGTTCTTTACAATTTCTTCTTTTTTTCGTTTTCAACTAAGAAACTGAACGGTTTCTTCACAATGACAAAACATTTACCAAACGAGCCAAGATGGCTGGTAAAATGTTCCAGCAATAAAATATTTTTTAAATCCCTTCAGACGAGATACTAACCTCTCAAAAAGATGATAATTCACTGTTGGTTTACAATCCAGGATACTAATTTTAATGGTATAGTTAGAACTTTATGCTATCATTGGTGTTTGTAATTTTTTGACATTTTACAACTATAAAATGATAGAAGACAGAAAACGATATAATGTAAAATTCAACGGTACGTCAAATCTTCCTTATACTCAATGTATTTATACCCATACAAATGAACTTCCCCAACACTGGGACATGCTTGCCAAGGATAATATCTTTCTTTCCAGAAAATACCTGGAAGTATTGCAGGAAGCGGCCCCTTCAAATATGATCTGTCACTTTATAGCAATCTTTAATGGAGATGAACTTATGGGCATTGCCATTTCACAGTACCTTGACTTTAAACAGATTGACTGTTATGGCAACAAGCTACAAATCAACAATGTTTCCATAAAAAACTTCTTGTTCAAAAAATTCGCCTCTAGCATTTTGGTTATTGGAAATAACATGCTCAGTGGACAACATGCTTTCGAAATAGCAGAAAAAGCAAATAAGTCTTCTGTGCTGATAGCACTAAACGATGCAGCCATTGAGTTAAAATCGAGGTTTGAAGAAAAAGGCACTAGCATTCATATGACCACTTTTAAAGATTTGATAGCAAATGAAATTGAAGCTTTCTCCTTAACTGAATTTTCTTCTGATCTGAGATTTTCAGTTCAACCCAATATGATACTTGATATAAAAAAAGAATGGAAACTTGAACAGGATTATGTGATTTCATTTACAAAAAAATACCGGACACAATACAAACGCGGTCGTTCAAAATGCTTAGGGGTTGAAAAAAAGGAATTTACGCTAGAAGACATTTTAGCAAATGAAGATAAGTTGCATGAGCTGTATCTCCATGTGGCTAGCAACGCGCCTTTCAATACTTTCTACCTCCCCAAGCATCATTTTAGTGTATTCAAAGAAAAGTTGGGGTCAAATTTCATACTCTATGGCTATTTTTTTGAAGACAACTTAATCAGCTTTAAAACAATCATCAACAACGGAGAAACATTGGTTAGCTATTTTTTAGGTTATGATGATTCAATTCAAAAAGAGAAGATGTTATACTTGAATATGCTATATGATATGACAGCCTATGCTATTATTCATGGCTATAGAAAAATTGTGTTTGGAAGAACTGCCTTGGAAATTAAAAGTTCTATAGGAGCAATTCCTGAAACTATGATTGGAATAATGAGGCATAGTAATAAAGCAATCAATCGCTTTCTCCCTTTTCTTTTCAACTATCTAGAGCCAAAAATTGTTTGGAAAAAGAGAAGCCCCTTTCAAACAACTTCGAAATAAATTAACATAATTTAAAAATTAACTTTTATAAGTTCATTTATTTATATTTTTCAATAGATGATTCAAGTATAATCATAAGCTAGTTAAGATCTTTGCTCAATTTGTCTCAAAAATCCATCAACTCCTATAATACTTTCTCGTACTGTGCTTCAGTAGTTTTTAATTCAGAAGCAACGTGGTTGATTTTTATTTAGTCTTTTGAAAATTTTTTCAATTTTGAAAAAATTCGATAAATCCAAGATGGTTTTTTTATTTTCCTTTTTGCTTTTTAAATTAAGTAGCTTTTATTTTCAATTTTATCTTTCAGCAACCCTTTATTTTACCGGACTTCTATAAATTCTTTTAATTTCAACCGGTTGCAATTAAAAAAAATTAACTTTACAAACCATTTTGTCTTTTGGTCCCGTAGCTCAGTTGGATAGAGCGGCAGCCTTCTAAGCTGTAGGCCATTGGTTCGAATCCAATCGGGATCACAGGTACTTTTTTAAAGTCATTGTCAATTATATTTTGTAATGCGTTTTTTTTAGTTTTATTGAATGAAAGCGAAGTTCTTAATTCTATACTTATGTTTCGGGCAATTAATTTTTGCTCAAAAAATATCAAATGAGTTTTTTGTTTTCCAAAGCATTATTTCTGGAGACCCTAACTATGACAATTTTGACAAACAGGTTAAATTCATCAAGGATGAAGGGTTTGCAGGCATTGAACTGTATGAACTGGATGATTTCAATGTGAAATTTACTACGATTCAGCGGCATAATTTTAAAGGTTCCTTTTTGTATGCCAAAGTTGATTTGGACGAAGATGCTCTCGACACTAGATTGCTTGATGCGATTGTTCGACTAAAGGGTTCTGGAACTATTATATGTCCATATATCATCAAAAAAGATCTTGTGTTACATCAGCCAAATAAATCAACTGATAAAGTTGCTGTTCAGCTGCTAAGGCAGTTGGCGGAATTAGCTAATCAGTCAGGACTCCAAGTAGCCATCTACCCGCACCTTAATTTTTATGTAGAAAAAACAGATCATGCAATGCGCATTGCAAAGAAAGTAGATAGAAAAAATCTTGGACTAACGTTTAACCTCTGTCATTGGCTGGCGACAACTGATGATAAAGAAAGAAACGATGTAAAAAAAGAATTGAAAAAACTTGCACCTTATCTTAAAATGATGAGCATCAATGGTGCAAATAATGTGCTATCCAAAAAAGCAAATATCTGGGAAGATTATATACTTCCTCTTGATGAGGGAAGCTTTGATGTGAAAGCGTTGGTTAAATATGTTTCGGTTGATCTTAGACAGTCCATCCCAATAGGCATTCAGTGTTTCGGTCTGAAAGGTGACCGAGAGCTGGTAAAAAGAACAATAGCGAAAGTAAATGATATGAAGTCCTTTTAACGTGACTTCATATCCTCTCATTTTTATCTAAATTAATTGTTTAAAAATGAATACATATGTTTTGCCTGCTGTTGTGGCTAAATCATATTCAAAAGTTTTTTTCAGGTTCAATCCTTTCAGATTAGCTTTTGTTGAAATGATCGGTTTCTTGATATCGACCAACTCATAAAATACATTGCTGTTCTTTCCTGTTGCTGCAGTCGGTATATTTGTTGATGTATTGTTTATCAATGGATCGTAAGCACGGAGTCTGCAATTGCCTCCCAACGAGGATTTAATTACCAGCTTTGTAATTTTTCCGTTTTTCCAGTTCATGTCAATCGTAAATCCACCACGTGCTCTTAATCCTTTGATCTCACCATCTTTCCATTGATCAGGTAAGGCAGGCAGAAGATGAATAGCACCATCATGAGATTGCATTAGCATTTCAGCAATTCCTGAAGTGCATCCGAAATTTCCATCTATCTGAAATGGGGGATGAGCATCGAAAAGATTTGGATAGGTTCCTCCACCTTCCTTGCCTGGCTCAACCAAGCTAAGTTGATCCGTAATCAATTTGTATGCATGATTTCCATCGAGTAATCTTGCCCAGCAATTTACCTTCCAGCCCATTGACCATCCTGTTGAAACATCTCCGCGATATCCCAATGTCTTAATAGAAG
>CAIXLY010000011.1 GCA_903920455.1 uncultured bacterium
CTATTAATGCTTGTAATGCCACTCCAACTATTGCAGATTTACCTGACATTTCAAATGATGGAACAACCATAAAGCAAAGAGTTTATTCCGGCGGAACAAATGGTAGCGAAGTGGTAAGTTATGTAGTTTTAAATGGTGGGCATACTTGGCCCCAAGGATATCAGTATTTGAGCGAATTAATAATTGGGAAAACAAGTCAGGACATGAATGGCTGTGAAGTCATTTGGACATTCTTTAAAAGATTTAAAAGATAAATTTCAAGGATGAACTTCCTGTAAACTTGCACGAAGTTTAACCCTTCAATTTCCTGATAGTGACATACTCAATCATCGCATTATAGTTGCATCTTTCGTCGAAAAGGGGAGCTTCACTGGACAAGCCATCAGAAATGATGGCTTTTTCTTTGTCTATCAGTGGGTTAGAGTAGTTGCATCTTTTTCAATCTGTTAATATTTATTAAAATATCAGGCATTTAATGGCAATGATATGATAGAGGGTCATTTAAGTATATTTTTGTTGACAATCATTTAATCATTCTCAATGAAAAATTTATTTGCCTCGTTATTTCTCTTTGTTTTGTTTAGTTGCTCAAATGAGAAAAAGACAGATTCTGAAATATACATAGCAGGTTTCAAGACCATTCAGTCAAAAGACACATCAAGAATTTATAAATCCAATTCTAATAATTCAGATTATTTACATTACCGACCTCTTGATATTGATATATGGTATCCAGCGGTCGCTTCATCAAAAGATACTTCCCTTTATTTTAGAAACCTTTTGGGTCTATTAGAAACAAGAGCAAACTATTATACAGCTTCTACTGTTGGTAATGGGTTTGCAAAACAAATGGCTCAATATTTTTGTGAATCCTTAAAATGTTCTGATTCATCAAAAGTCTTAAATTATAAAACGGACGCCTATAAAAATGCAACGCCAGCCAAGGGCAAATATCCATTGGTCATTTACCTTTCTTCTTTTAATGGTATGGGGTATGAAAATTTCACTATGCTTGAGCAATTGGCAAAGAAAGGATTTATCGTTGTTTCGATAAATTCTATAGGTAGGTTCCCCGGCGATATGACAATGAAAAATGAAGACTTATTGGAACAAGTTAATGATGCCATATCAACTCTAAATGTATTGAAAGGGAGTGATAATATTGATTTTGATAGAATTGGGATAGTAGGTTATAGTTGGGGAGGTTTGGCAGGTTCTATTCTTGCAAATAGGATACCTCAAGCATCTTGTTTGATTTCACTTGATGGTTCAGAGTATCATCATTACGGGACTGAAAAAGAAGAGGACAAAGACTTTAATGGAATAAGTAGTAGCGTAGAATTCACTAAAATGAAACTTTCTATCCCTTACCTTCGATTGGAAAGTGCACCACAAGGGAATATTGGAAACAAAGAGTCTGTCTATGATTTTTCTCAAAAGCTCTCGGTGAAACCTCAAATAATAGTAATTGATTCGGCCAAACACGAAGATTTTGGCTGTTTAGTTAATCTTGTAAAAAAGACAGGAAATTGTAAACCTCAATCACAATATGATATAATTTCAAGGCTAACGATAAGTTATTTGGAAGAGAAATTACAAAACCACAAAACCTTTACCAAGGTCATTGAAAAAGAAACTACAAGAAAAACTATTCGCAAGAAGTAGCTTGATTCAAAGATTAGAAAGAACGCACTTCTTGCAAAATTTCACGAAGTTTAACCCTTCAATTTCCTGATAGTGACCTACTCAATCATCGCATTATAGTTGCATCTTTCGTTTGTAACGGGAGCCACGCCAAATAAGGCATCAGCATTGATAGGTTATTCTTTTATAGATACTCATTTAGATCGTTTGCAGCTTTTTGATTATTTTTATTTTATAAATTATTGATATGCCTTTTGTCTCAGTAACCAGACTTCGTGTGAAATCCATTTTGTATTTAATTCCATTCATGAGAGCAAATGAAGCCTCAGCTCAAGAGTTAAAATTATCAAGAGGGCTATTGAAAGGGAAAGAATTAATTGATAAGAAGTTAACTTTCTGGACAATTACTTTATGGGAGGATGAAGAATCTATGAGAGGATTTAGGAGTTCTTTATCACATAGAAATGCCATGCAGCATCTTCCGAAATGGTGTAATGAAGCTTCTTACCATCATTGGGTTCAAGAGGAAAATGAATTTCCCGAATGGAAGACTGTATCTGAAAAACTTTTTACCGAAGGGAAACTAAGTAAGGTTCGAAATCCATCAAAAGCGCAGGTCGCAAATCAATTTCCCCAAATTAAATGGACTAAAACTGAACGAGCATTAAAGTGACCAATCAGTGAGGTTTCAATTTAAAATACGACCTCCGAAGACTTACAAGAGGTTTATCCCTTTAATATTATGCTATTACTCAGCATATTCTACCATCCATTCAATGCCATATTTATCTCTGAAGGCGCCAAAATAAGAACACCAAGGGCCAACACCTATTGGCATTTCAACAGTTCCGCCAGCAGACAGTCCGTTGAATAAAGCATCTGCTTCTGCTTTACTATCAGCAGTGATGGTAATTTTACTTCTATTTTCAATTTCACTCACTTTCCCTAATATATTGGGTACATCACTACCTGTTAAAATACTTGCACTGCCAATGGCCAAGCCAATATGCAGTATCTTATTTAACTCTTCTTCAGGGAACGAAAAGTCATTAGTCGATAATTCTTTATAACGCCTTATGCTTATAAATTCACCGCCGAAAACGGATTTATAAAATTCAAACGCTTCTTCGGCATTGCCATTAAAGTGAATATGGGGGTTAATTTTAGCCATAGAATAAATTTATGAATTTCTTTAAATTATGTTTTTTCTATGAAATTCTTGAAAAAGTACTTCTGAAATCTTTAATGAGTTTTGAAATTTGACTTTCTGAATTTTACACACTCATTCAAAGTATGGAGCTGCATCTTTCGAGCGTTAGGCGAGCCATAGTCATAAAAAGGTTATACTTTTATAGTGTACCCTTATTTAGGTCAATACATTCACTACAATTTAATCTGAAAAAACTTGTCAAAACTATTTTTATTGATAGCAACTGTATTCGTTTTCGTATTATCTAATGGGCAGAACATTTCAAATGCTGATTTCAAAAGCCAAGCTTCAAAAACTACTCCAACTTTTTCAAAGCTCAAAAAGACACAAGGTTCGACAGAATCGGATAATATATGTTGTAGTTTGGAAGACAAAGCTGGGAACCTATGGTTTGGTACTACCGGAGAGGGTGTGTATAAATTTGATGGGAATACCTTCAAGCAGTATACGCAATTTGATGGATTAATTAGCAATGCTGTTTATTCCATTTTAGAAGATTTTTCAGGAAAAATTTGGATTGGAACTTCGGATGGAATTTGTGTTTTTAATGGAAATAAAATAGAAAAAAAATTTATTCTAGGTTCCACTTTTGCTATTGGCAGTAATGTCGATTACTACACTAGTAAATCAAAAAAAACCACGATTTGGAGTATGATGCAAGACAAGTCTGGTAAAATTTGGTTTGGAACAGGCAACGGCGTTTATCATTATAATGGAGAATCATTTACTCGTTTTTTACTTTATGATGATATAATCAATAAAGATAATTTGAAACTTACTCTGATTGATGATATGTTGCAAGCAAAGAATGGAGACATATGGTTTGCTTCTGGCCTACCTCCTGGAGAGGAAGGTGTATCTCTTTATGATGGAAAATCGATCAAAGGGTTTAAACCCAATGGCGATGGCTGGATACGCTATATTCAGGAAGACTCTAAGGGCAACCTATGGTTTAGCGGCCGTAATCACGGAAACTTTATCTACGATGGGAAATCCTTTAATAATTTTACGGAGAAAGTTGGAATTGGCAATTCAATTTTAGCCGATAAGTCAGGGAATATTTGGTTTACTGGAGAAGAAAAACAGAATACTGACGAAAGTGCCAATGGGATTTGGTGTTACAATGGGGAAGTTTTTAAAAACTATAGCACTGTCGATGGAATGAGTAAATACTCTGTTTGGAGTATGCTGGAAGATAAAAAAGGCAATATTTGGATTGGTACAAGAAATACCGGGCTTTATAAATTTGATGGAAAGTCTTTTCTCAAATTTTCAGAATAACTATTTAAATATACCCATTGAAGAAACAAAAAGCAACAAACAAACAAGTTTCCTGTACACCTTCAATGGTCTCAACTCCTTAATTAGTTGATAGGCACATTCTGAAACAAATCAAAATTTTGCACTTTCGTGGAAAAAGGTAGCTGGAGAAAAAAAAGTTTATACTTTTATAGAGAAAAATGTTTTTATGGGCAAGATTCTGCAGCTTCTTAAAAAGTACCGAAGTGAGTTAATCGTAGGGGTATTAGTATTCCTCTTTTTATTTTTTAGAGATGTAATCAAGTCCTTTTTTAATATTAAATAAAAATTAAGTCAATGAAAACTCCATTTAATAAGTTTCTTTACTTTGGATTTCTGGCTCTAGGATTGTATCAGGCATTTTTCAATAAAGATTATTTGCAGGCTGCAGCATCTCTTGGAATAGGAATGGCATTTGACCCCTTTAATCCAGAACAAAAATGGAATGACAGGCCTGCTTGGCAGAAGGCAGTTTTAATTATTCATCTTGCCTTGGTCGCAGCAATGTTCGGATTTGGGATTGGCTTAAATGACAAATAAAATTTATGTAAACTTACCAGAAGTTTATCCCTTTAATTTTCTCATGGTAACATACTCAATTAAAGCATCGTAGTTGCATTTTTCGAGGGAAAGATGGCTTGATATAAAAGTAAAATGGCTATATTTTAAATTTCTGATTCTTTTCCGTTTATAATCTTTTAAGTAAAGCATAGGGAATCACTTTTAATAGGTAACCAATAAATCTCCACCGCTTTGTTACATAAACTACATTCTCCTTTCGTTTAATGGCAGCATAAATTTGATCAGCAGCTTTTTCGACAGGAGCCACCCAAAATAATCCATCTCCTTTTGCCATCGCGGTATCAACAAACCCAGGGCGAACATCCGTGATGTAGATGGATGGTGAGGAATGGTTAGCGTTCAACCGTAGTCCTTCCAAATAATTTATCTGATAAGCCTTTGAAGCATTGTATGATGGTGCAAGTCCATTTCCTCTTATTCCGGCGATTGAGCTGATATTGACAAGATGGCCATGCCCTTGATGTTTAAAATAGTTTACCCCCCAGTCGGCAATACAGGTGAATCCTAGAATATTGGTATTGATCACATTGTGCTCAACGTTAAAATCGAGTGATTTATTTTCCTCGCCAATACCGGCCGATATGACCAATAGGTCTAACCCGCCAAGGTTGTCAACAAGTTCATTGCAGATTGAATCAATACTCGCCCAATCTTGAACATCCATATGCTTGAAGAATATCTTGTCAGCATATTGTTTGTGAATTGATTTTAATATTACTTCTCGTCGGCCTGTTACTCCTACGGTATAGCCGTTGTTTATTAAGACTTCGGCCAAGGACCGCCCAATTCCACTTGTCGACCCTATTACAATTGCCTTTTTCATTCCTCGAAGATACTCTCTTCGTTTCTATGTACAAATGGCATGCGATTGATTTCACAAATATGTCGTGTGGATGACGTAAACAAGTCGTTTTTTCATAATAAATTTATACTCAAATTTGTAAATCAATTTTATGGGAGGCATTAAAGATCTCAGGATAAAAAAAGGACTTACACAGCAACAGCTTGCCGATGAGACAGGCATTACGCTTAGAACAATCCAACGCATTGAAAATGCTGAAGTAAAACCCAGTCTTCATTCGTTAAATGCGCTAAGCCGTGTATTGCAAGCCGATTTTTCTGAACCAATTCATAAAACTGATCAGAAAGCATACGAATTTAATTTTAACCTTAACATCACAGACATGAACCAATTCATTAATGACCTAAAAGGTTTAGTAAAAAACCATTGGAAAATAATCGTACTTATTTTACTGGTAATCTGGCTTCTTACAAGTTATACTGATATAAAGTCAGGAATTATGGATGCTTGGAGTGGGAAATAACTTTCTTTAATCTTGAGTGAATTTTTACTCTTTCATTCTATATTAGTTATATGCTTGCTTAACAGTTGTTACTATTTCTGCCTGATACTTACTTTGATATAAATTCAGTCGATTTTCAGTAAACAAATTAGCTGCTTCTGTGTTTTTACTGCATGAATGAAAGGGTTTTACAACTAAATGCTCAAATTGAGGGAGAAAGGCAAAAACTCCTATCTCACCCTGTTTATTCTAAGATCAATGATTTACAGGGGTTACAAAAATTCACACAGACCCATGTCTTTGCAGTGTGGGACTTCATGAGTCTCTTAAAATCTCTACAAATTTGTTTAACCTCAGTTTCAATTCCATGGGTACCTGTTGGTTCAGCTTCAACAAGATATCTGATCAATGAAATTGTTTTGGGAGAGGAATCTGACGTTGATGAAGAGGGTATTAGAATGAGTCATTTTGAGATCTATCTAAAAGCCATGCATCAGATGGGGTCAGATACTACATCCATTTTGTCATTGCTAACGAAGGTTCAATTTGGTATTCCAATACATGAAGCAATCAAAAGTAGCGGCTTCTCTGATAACGTGAATAAGTTCCTTGATTTCACTTTTAGTGTAGCACTCCATGCTCCAGCACATGTCAAGGCTGCTGTTTTTACTTTCGGGAGAGAAGACCTCATCCCTTCTATGTTTCATAAATTACTTGAGCAACTCAATGCTGAATTCCCCGAAAAAGTATCCACTTTCAAATATTATATTGAGCGCCATATTGAAGTTGATGGAGATCATCATAGTCATCTAGCAATTGCCATGGTATCTGAATTGTGTGGGGATGATGATGCTAAGTGGGAAGAAGCCTGTGTTGCTGCCAAGAAAGCACTTGAAATGAGATATTTGTTATGGGATTCTATCCTTTAACGAATGAAGACCTTATGGTAAACTATCTTATCCGATACATGTTTCCTCACAAGTGATATTCAGGAAATTTGGTTAGTCCAAATGTAATTGGAAATTTTAGCTCTCCTCGGATTTCCCCCTTGTAAAAATTATTAGCAAACTGTGTCATATTATTTTTGCCCTCCTGCTGAATGCATTGTCCATAATACCATTCATAGGAGAACGATATCCTACAAATAGTACAAGCATAAGTTGATGATGTTTCGGAAATGTATCAGTTAGCCTTTTAAGGCTGCTAAATGAATTTATGGGGCAAATGAAGAGGCTAAGTTAATATGATCTTATGCAAGATGCATTGGCACTTCCATGAGCAGAATCTCAGATCCGCTCTCTTTAGATGTGATGTTGAATACATCGGTTTCCCATATACCAAGTCCGTCTCTTCTATCCATTTGTATTCCGTTGATGGAAAACTTTCCCTCTAGAACAAAAGCGTATACACCATTGCCTTGTTTTTTTATTTGATAGTCTGCTGATATTTGATTGTCAAATGTTCCCAAATGAAACCATGCATCCTGATGAATCCATACTCCTTGGTCATCCGGGTTGGGAGATAATATCTGTTGCAGTTTGTTCTTCCTGTCTTGCTGATTTAGTGTAATCTGGTCGTAACGCGGTTCAACGTTTTTTTTGTTTGGGAAGATCCAGATCTGTAAAAACTTTACTGTTTCGTCTGCGTTTTTATTGTACTCGCTGTGCTGAATGCCTGTACCTGCGCTCATCACTTGTATATCACCTTTTCGTATTACAGTTGTATTGCCCATGCTGTCCTTGTGCTCGAGGTCTCCTTCGAGAGGGATGCTGATGATCTCCATGTTGTCGTGCGGATGTTTCCCAAAGCCCATTCCGCCTTTGACGCTATCATCATTCAATACCCTCAGCACACCGAAATGCATTCTCTCCGGGTCATGATATCCCGCAAAGCTAAAGGTATGATGGCTTTGAAGCCATCCGTGATTTGCGCTGCCTCTTGTATTTGCTTTGTGGAGAATTGTTGCTGCCATAGTAATTGCTTGAATACAGCAAATTTCGTCAAAAAACTTAGTCATTTGACAAGATGATGCAGGAATTATAGCTAAACAAACTTACTAGGATGTTTTTAGTTAGGTCCTTATTGAGTGTATTAGATCAAAATTCAAGGGTGATTTCAGGCATCAGACAATCAAGACTTAAATTGTTAAAATTCTATTAAAAAAAGTAAATCAAGTTTGCGTACTATTTTTATCGTGACATTCAATGAATCGGAAAAACATTATCAAAAAACACCTCCCATTTTATTTCAATCCAATCAATACCCGTCTAATGAAACTAGATTTAATTAAAGAAGAAATAATTAAACACATCAATGCTGGCAATTCGCTTGAAGCGTTGTATAGAAAAGATACCAATTTATTTCAGCGTGCATTTAATGATGTTTATCAAGATATAAAAGGGAGTGAAACTGCCATGGTCTGGCATGAAAGATTAAATTTCAAAGGAGAGGGAATTTCAATAAGAAAAAAAGATGATTTTATTTTCATTTCTTTGTTATCAATAGTTTCCGGAATTATTGCAAATGTCCCCAATTTCTTTTCACTAATTCCAGATGATTTCTTTCAAAAGAACATTGGTTTTGTTGTATTTCCAATCTTGATGGTTTTCTTTTTACGGAAACAACCTTTCTCTATCAAGAATATATTGTTCCCAGTTATCTCGATTCTCCTTTCAGCGCTATTCATCAATTTATTTCCCAACAGCATTGCCAGTGATACCTTTATCCTGGCTTGTATACACTTACCGATTTTTTTATGGGCTGTTCTGGGATATGTATTTATTGAGGGAGATCTTAGTTTTTATCAAATGAAAATTGATTTTCTCAGGTATAATGGGAACCTAGTGGTGATGACTGCAATACTTTTACTTTCAGGTGCTTTGTTTAGCGGAATAACAATTGGGTTATTTAGCCTCATTGGGTTTGATATCATCGAATTTTATATGGAGCACATTGCTATTTGGGGATTGGCAGCAATCCCAGTGGTAGCAAGTTATCTGGTTCAGCATAATCCTCAACTGGTTAATAATATTTCTCCAGTAATTGCCAGAATATTCACCCCAATTGTTTTTATTACCCTACTAGTATTTTCAAGCGCAATGATGTTTGCCAAAGAGAATATTTATCATGACAGAAACTTTCTGATTATATTCAATGCGCTATTACTTGGTGTGATGGCTATTATTCTATTTTCAGCTACCGAAACCAGCAGAAGTATTGATAAAAAAATTAATTACCTGTTTTTATTTGGAATCTCCATGTTAACCATTGTACTCAACGGAATTGCACTTTCTGCGATTCTATTTCGGTTGACTGAATTTGGAATCACGCCTAATCGGGTAGCTGTCTTAGGTACTAATTTATTGGTATTTATTAATTTACTCCTTGTAGCCCATAAATTGTTCCTGGTTATCAAGGGAAGGGCTGATGTGCAAAAAGTTGAACACGCAATTACTTTGTTCATCCCTTTATTTGGGATTTGGGCTGCTTTCGTAACGTTTATTTTACCCTTGCTTTTCTGCTTTAAATAATTGACAGAACTTTAATGACTCTTTTGCTTGACTGTCTTCATCTGAATGATATCTACAAGAAATGCAAAGGCCATAGAAAAGTAGATATATCCCTTCGGAATTTCAACGTGAAATCCTTCGGCAATCAATGAGAGCCCTATCATTAGTAAGAAACATAACGCAAGTATTTTAAATGATGGGTGTTTGCGTATAAAACTACTGATTGGTCTGGATGCAATGAGCATAATGCCAACAGTCACGACCACCGCGGTATACATGATCCATAGTTCATTAACCATCCCCACTGCAGTAATGATTGAGTCAATAGAGAAGACGAGGTCCAGTACAATCACTTCTGTTAATAGTCTAAAAAAATTTGTCTTTACTGGAACATGGGGAGCATCTTCAGCAGCGATCTCAGTTTTGTGATAGATCTCCCGGGTGCTTTTGTATATCAGGAACAATCCTCCAATAATAAGTATTATTCCTTTCCCTGAGAATTCATTATCAAAAAGGGTAAATAGGGGTTTATCCAATTTTAATATCCAAGAAATCAAGGCAAGCAAGATTAGTCTCATGATCATCGCTATTCCAATTCCCCAGTAACGAAGTTTGTTTCGCTGTTCATCAGGGAGTTTGTCTGATAAGATGGAAATGAATATGATATTGTCAATCCCCAGAATTATTTCTAGGGCAATTAGAGACAACAAAGGAACTAGGGCGTCTAACATAGTTTGCTTATTTCTTTTCTGTGAGGGAGCAAATTACTGCATTTATAGTGATCTGTTCTCAAGTAATGCTACACTACTTCTTTTATTGGGAGCAAATTAATTAATATTGTATATGCAACAAGACTCACCAGATCCACTACATGGCATTACGTTGGAGCGAATCGTTACTGAACTGGTAGCTCATTTGGGGTGGGAAGATTTGGGGCAGCATATTCGCATTAATTGTTTTAATAGCAATCCTAGTATTCAATCTAGTCTTAAGTTCCTTCGAAAAACCCCTTGGGCAAGAAAGCAAGTTGAAGATTTGTATGTCCGGATGATTAAGCCTTAATGTTCGCTCCAATCAACTACCGAAATTTAAATCCATCTTTCCGTTTAAGCTATTTATTCACAGCTGATTTTGCTGTTGACTTACTAAACTCTCTAGGTGTCTGATGCAAAATCTTTTTAAACTGTGTGTTGAAGTTTGAAATATTTTCAAATCCACTTTTGTGAGCAATCTGATTAATGGTGTCTACCCCCTCCATCAATAACTTACATGCATATTCCACCCGGATTTCATTTACGTATTGTACGAATGATTTTCTGGTGCGTTGTTTGAAAAATCTACAGAAAGAAGTGTTGGTTAGGTTGGCCTCTTTAGCTGCATCACTGATTGTGATTGTATTTTTAAAATTGTCAATTACATACCTGAATACTTTATTTATTCGGCTATTTTGTTCTTCAGATCTTGATTTTAATGCGCCTCCTCCATATATCACTTCAATTTCATTGCAGGTTGATATGTTGTCGAGTAGTTTTAGTAGCAGGGTAATTCGGCCCACCTCTTTTGCGGTTAACAATTCATACAGGTATGCTTTAATCGTACTTTTTTTCGCTGCATCCATTACCCGTATAGAAATCTCCGATTGTTCTATAAGTTGCTTTATATAGATCATCTCAGGCATATCGTAAAAGGCCTTCCCTGTAAAATATTTATCAAAGTGAATGGAAACACTTTGGGTATAGTAGTCAGGACTTTCATTACTCTCGCTTCTCCATTCGTGAGGGATGTTTGGTGCAATTAAAATCAGCTCGTCATCACGATAAGGTATTGCCTTGTCGCCAATAATTAGTACTCCCTTACCTCTTATAATATGGGTTATTTCAATCTCGGGGTGGTAATGAAACGGATTATGGAGATAGGGGGTGGCATTTTTCCAAGACTTGAATGACTCAGAAATGGTGCCCACATGCCTCATTAATACTGGTTTCATCTGGACGACTTTTTAAATTATTACTCCAATTCTTGGGCTACCCTAGAATTATAAAGTTAATGCTAATTTTTGATGGGTTGGAGTTTGCCGGACGGCAAATATATCTTCTAGAATAAGGCTGCTTGAATGTAACTTCTCTCTTATTGATAATTGAAAATCCATCTCCTCTGAAATACGATTAACTCTTCTAACTGTCTACTTATGACCCTTTAGTTTATTTGCAAATAATTTAAAGTGCTCAGATAGGCCAGTCCAGTTTTTATCCTGAATCATTTTCTTGTCAAAAAACTGACTTCCCACGCCCAGTCCGGATGCACCTGCATTCATAAAATCCATGCAGTTGTCAATAGAAATGCCACCAACTGCCATCAATTTAATCTGATCAAAAGGCCCTTTTAGCTCTTTTATATATCCAGGGCCAAAGGATGATGAAGGGAATACTTTAACCATTGTTGCCCCCATCGTCCATGCAGCATAGATCTCGGTAGGGGTAAGGGCACCAGGGAAAATTGGAAGATTTTGCTGCTTGCATTTCTTCATCACCTCCTCATTTACGATAGGGGTCACAATAAACTGAGCACCTGATTCGATGGCTACCTCAAGGTCTTTTTCATTACACACAGTTCCAGCACCGATATTTACTGCCCCCTTGTATTTTTCTAATAGAGATTCAATAATCTGCTTAGCCCCTGGGGTGTTCATTGTAACTTCTATCGTGGTAAAACCAGCCTCTATATAGGATGGCATCATTCCCATTACCTGTTCAATAGTAAAATTTCTAATGATGCCCACCACTGGCATTTGTTCAAACTTCTCATTGCTATACAGCGGAGTATTCAATATTGTTATTTTAGCTGGTAATGAGATTGATATATTTTGATTTGCCCAGCTATTGCTGACTTTTCCATTAGGTCTGGAGAGATGAATTCTATTGAAGCACCAATGCCGACTCTTTCGATTGCTATTTTATACAATTCAAACATGCTATTACCACTGCACAAAATTATCTGCTCTGTTGCGGTATGCCTGAGTACACTCATTTCATAGCCTATGAGTAGACCGCTTAAATAAAAGTAATTCTTTTCCTTAGTTATTTTTTTCATCAACACATTTGTTCGTACACCAAAGAGTTGATTCAATAGATTTGTATTTTTATTTGTATCATCAATGCCTTTATGGAAATGTTCTTTGTTTTCTTCAATCCCATTATTGCTGATAGATACGGCTTCTTTGAGTACACTCTGTGTAGATAATAGCTGGAAGAGTTCTCCTGTCATGTAGGTGTTAAAACCAGTAATGCTCCCATTATTTATTTTAATATGCTTTGAATGTGTTCCGGGAAATATGCATACGGCCTCATTTGAAGTTTTTATTGAATTGACCAGTTCTGCAATTCCAACCATTTGAGTCTCTTCGCCTCTCATTAAATCATCTTCTCCCTTAACCCCGGATATCAACATTGTTTCGAAAGGAAATTCGGTTGTTGGTTCAATCAGTTCTACAATTGCATTTTTCCCATCTAGCGTGAAGGGCAATGCTGCATAAGGCATTTCTATTATTCCCATACTCGAGGATGCCATACCCGAGATAATTATAGGAATATTTTTGGGATTGTCACTATGGTCTTTTGTTAATGCAACAACGTGTTTGCGCAACTCCTTTAAATAATACGTCTTTAATGAACAGTTATCTTTTTCGTTGGCAGACCAATGCGTATACAAATTTAGTATCCCGTCTGTCGTACTACATTTTTTGAGAACAACTTGGCTCTGTGTGTCAACCAAACTTAAACGAAACTGAGAAGTGCCCCAGTCACAGCTGATTATTAAATTGTTCATCAGTATTTTCTTCTTTTGCTGTTCTCCTAATTTTTTACCACTCAGTAACGCTGCCATCTGTATTTCTCCAAACTGGATTTCTCCAGTTGTGGCCTGCTTTTGCCATCTCGCGAACCTTCTTTTCATTCACTACAATACCCAACCCAGGTAAGGTTGGACGTTTGATGTATCCGTCTTTTAGCGCAAACACTTCAGGATTTTCAATATAGTCAAGCAGGTCAGCTCCTTGGTTATAATGTATACCCAGACTTGTTTCTTGTATAAATGCATTAATGCAGTTGAAGTCGATTTGTAATGCGGCTGCAAAGGAGATGGGGCCAAGCGGACAATGTGGCGCGAGTGCAACATCGTATGCTTCTGCCATTGCTGCAATTCTTTTTACTTCTGAAATCCCTCCAGCATGGCTAAGATCTGGTTGAACAATATCAATTGCTCCTCCCTCAAGAAGCGGTTTGAAATCCCATCTGCTAAATAATCTCTCTCCAGTTGCAATAGGTGCTGTGGTGTATTGTGCAAGCTGAATGAATGCCTCTTTATTTTCAGAAAGTACGGGCTCTTCAATAAACATTGGCTTAAGGGAGTCTAGTTCTTTCATCAGGTCTTTGGCCATTCCTTTGTGAACGCGTCCGTGAAAGTCTATGCCCAAACCAATATCAAACCCAATGGCTTCTCTTACTGCAGCTATACAGGCAACCGCATCCCTAATTTTATTTGGGGTATCTATCCATTCCATTTCAGCACAGGCATTCATTTTTACTGCAGCAAATCCCTGCTCTATTTTTTGCAATGCCTGCTCTGCTGCGTCTGAAGGCTTATCGCCACCAATCCATCCATAGATCTTCATCTTATCACGTACTGCTCCGCCGAGCAATTCATATACTGGAACTCCGAGTGCTTTTCCTTTGATGTCCCATAACGCTTGGTCTATTCCAGAAATTGCACTCATCAATACTGGACCACCTCGATAAAAGCCTCCCCGGTACAATACTTGCCAGATGTCTTCAATGTGTCGAGCATCTTTTCCAATAATGTATTCAGACATTTCTTCTACTGCTGCTTTTACTGTGTCTGCCTTACCTTCTACGACAGGTTCTCCCCACCCAACTAATCCACTTTCTGTTGTTATTTTTAAAAACAGCCAACGGGGTGCAACCTTAAAAAGTTCGATTTCTCTAATCTTCATATTTTCTTTATTACACGATGCGCATGGTCATGCCACCATCGATGCTTATGTTTTCTCCTGTGATGAATTGATTGCTAATCAACATATGTGCTGCTTCAGCAACATCTTCTGGCGTTCCTTCCCGATGAAGTGGGATGCGGTTGTCAATATTATTCTTAGCCTGTTCGGGAGTAAGAAAATCCTGAAACCTCGTGCGAATGATTCCTGGAGAAATGCAGTTAACCCTGATGTTGAGGTCAGAAAGTTCGAATGCCAACGCACGGGTGAATTGAGGTATTGCTCCTTTTACTGTTGCGTAAGCCAGGGCGTTCTTCACTCCACGGAGTCCAGCTGCAGAGGAAATAAATAATATTGATCCTGCTTTAAGCTTTTTCATTGAAGGCACTACAGCGGCACTTAGATGAAAAGCAGCATGCACATGCGTATCGAAGGCCTGATACCATACATCTCTTGCGCCAGTGAGTAGTCCTCCGGGAGCTGCGCCACCTGCACTGTGTATCATAATGTCGATGTCGCCAAGAATGGAAATTGTTTCTTCTACTGCACGCTTGCAATCCTCCTCTTTGCTAAGGTCTGCCGAAATTGTAATGCATTTTATGCCCAGATGTTGAAGTTCCTTATCCAAGTTTGATTCTTTTGCATTGCGTGCAACCAAACTGATATTGACTCCAGAGGCTGCCAACTTTTTTGCAATTGCTGCACCAATTCCATGGGTGCCGCCTGTTATCAAGGCAACCTTTCCTGTTAGTTTTTCCATTTATTGTGGTTTTTCTTATTCTAAAACTATCCTTTTACTTATACGATTTCAGGGATTTTATATTGCTCACGATAGGAGTTCTTCAGCAATTTGTTTGCATCATTATTCCCGATGAATCTTTCTTTTTCTCCATCGAAGTAAAGTTGCTTATTGCCAACACGGTAGGCAATATTGCCAAGGTGTACAAGTGTTGCACTAAGCTGACCTTGTTCAACATCACCATTTGGCTTCTTGCGTGTTCTAAGTGATTCAATAAAGTTTATTTGGTGTTCCTTGTCAGGGAAAATGCCGCCATCCTGTGCTATCAGAACAGAATCTTCACCCTTCACCTGCCATCCTCCGCCATGTCTTCCAAGGTACATGAGGCCTTTTGTTCCATAGATCTCTGTTCTTGTTGCATTGGTTCTCCAATCAGGGAATAATGTTGGATCCATCCTGATATGTTGTGGCGTTTTTTTCATGTAGTTGGTTGCACTTCCACTTTCGCAGGTATGCGCATACTTGCCATAGTCAAAGGTGATGGACTGGAATTCTGGGGTTTCCTTTGTTGAGCCCCAGGCATAATTGCCAGCACAACCGTAAACTGATTTAGGATGACCGGGGTCTCCGAGTACAAGTCTGGCAAGGTCCAATACGTGACTGGCGTCATCTGCAAGTGTGCCTCCACTGTAAGCCCAGAAGTTGCCCCATCCACCTCTGCCTTCCATATCATGTATGCCTGGATTGTAAGGGATATAAGGTGTAGGGCCAAGCCAAGCGTCCCAGTTCAATCCATTGGGGATCCCGGTGTTTGCTTGTGGCTCCCACTTTGAACCACCTAACATGTTGTATGACTTTACATGAACAATTTCTCCAAGCTTTCCACTTTGAATATAGTCTCTTGCAGAAAAAGCATAAGGGGCACTACGATTCTGAAATCCTACCTGAACAATTCTGTTGTATTTTTCAGCCGCTTCAATAATTTTACGTCCTTCCCAAATGCATACAGTTGGATTCTTTTCTACATAAACATCTTTTCCGGCCTGACAAGCCCATACAGTTGCTAGTGCATGCCAATGCTCTGGAGTAGCTATCCATACCGCATCGATGTCCTTGTCATTAAAGACTTCTTTCATTTCCCTGGAGTGTTGAGGTTTATAGCCAAGCTCTTTTTCAACCTCAGCAATTGCTTTGTTGGCTTTCACGTCGTTCACATCACAAATCGTCTTTATTACAACATTCATGTTGACTTTACATGTATTGATTATGGTACCAATACCTCGCCCCCCTGCACCAATGAGGGCCAATGCAATTTTATCATTTGCGCCGTTAACGCTTGATGCCAGCGAACTGAATGATGATCCTACAGTGATGCCTGCAGTTCCAATCAATGTTTTTTCAATGAAGTCTCTTCTTTTCATGAGTATGGGGTTACTATTTTTTGAGTAGGATATCAACAGCGTTTGTCATTAGGTTGTTAAAGCTTTCTATTTTCCAGTCATCCCAATGTCCAAGGGATGTATATATAACTTTGCCAGTTGCATGTTTATTTATCCATAATACAGGCTGCGCGGGCTCTCCCGGGATTGATCCGGAAAGCAGCACCTGAATATTTTCTGAGCGAAGTGGACGGTTGATGTATAGCCATGAGGGGCTAACAAATCCTTTTGGAGCAACTCCTTTTAGCAAAGGGTGGCTTTCCATTCCCGGAACAATGGAGATATCTGTTCCTTCCTGCAAGTGTCCATAGTGGCCTTGATAATTACCACCAAGAACATCCTTATCAAATTCTGGCCACTGTGCAAGCTGGTCTGCCACGGGTACATTTGAAGCAACTACTCCTCCACCAGATCTAGAAACATTGCCTTTTGCGTCGAATGCATGGCTGGATGTTCTAATGGCAAGCAAGGGCTTTCCGGATTGAATATAACTTTTTAGGAGTCCCATTTTTTCTGGCTCAAGTGCACGGCGGCGTACACAGGTAACAATCAAATCAGCATCTTTCAGCATCTGAAGGTTTTCAATATTGTGTATGCCTGGGCCTTCAGTCATTGGACTGCCAATAGCGTATTCGCATTGAACATTTTTTGTCATTAACAAATCGTGTGCAAAAGCAGGGAACTTTTCATTGGTGCGGTATTCGTTTTCTGCTGTAATGAAGCCGATAACCTGGCGATTATCCTTTTTGAATCTGAATTGTTTTTCTTTGGTAAAGTCTGTTGAGACGATTGTTGGGCAAATGTATTGCTCAACATATTCAATAAATAAGCTGTTGCCTGTAAAGTGTGAAACGTAGGGAGATTGTTTTGAATCATACATGATATCTGTCATGTCGCGCATCAACACTACATTCTTTCCCAGTTTGATCATGCTTCTTAGTCCAAAGGTGCGCCCAATAACACAGATATTGGTATGCACGCCCATCAAGATCACATTGTTGATTTTGCGTTGATCAAAAAGGGCTGCTATTTCTTCTCCTGAGTCACTGATTGCATCTTTATCGTCAATTTTTAAAGTTTCAATTTGTTTTCGCCAAGGGCTTCCATGTGCGCACTCTGGGAAGCAGTCGCATCCATTATCTGAATCATCTATTGGCCATACTGCCTTATCTTCTATAGATAATTTGTCTGCATTGATGCGGCCCTTGAATTTCTTGGTTTTCAATTGCTGCACTGTCTTTCGTGCAGGATGGTTTTTATAAGGATCTAAACAATCGCTGGGGGCATGCACAATGAGAACCCCCTTTTCCCGAGCAATTGATATGACCTTGTTCATATGTGTGGCCATATCAGCAACTCTTTCTGTAGCCCCTTTACACCAATGCTGGTCCCACATATCGCAAATGATGATGGCTGTTTCGTTTGGGTTCCATTCTTGGATCTCGTTGGAAATAATAACCCCGCTTCCAGAGTCTAAAGCCTTTCTTTTTTCCATTGAAATTGTAAGCTTGGATTGGCTTGTTGTTTGTTGTCCCTGAGCTCCATGAGCACCAAGCAGGGCGATTAACACAGTAAATAGTAAATTCTTGTTCATTGTGATTTGGTTTTTTTATGCCGTTACTAAAAATAGTCAAATTAGTGGGCTTGGGGTGATGTTGTATTTGCCAATTCTTTTGACATATTATCCAATCCTATTTTTCTTTGTTGTTCTTCAGGTATTGGTCAAGAAATTGATATGTGCCAATGCCGTTGATTCTGTGTGGGCCATCGAAATGTTCTATACGCGTCTTTTCAGGAATACCCAATTGAACAAAATGCCTACGTACTCGAGCATATTCAAAATCTACCCACTCATCAATAGAAACTCCATCATACAATCCTCGTTCAACCATAAACGGACGAGGAGCAATCAATCCTGCCATTTCAGCATAGCTAAATGTATGCCCCAAATCCCACTCGGGCATATCATATTCACCAGTAAATAGGTAACTTATCGGATAATCAATGGTTGAATTTTTCACAATCCATTCGTTGAAATCTGCTGAACAAATCGATAGCGCATATCCTTCTACTAACGCTGGCACACGCATCGCTGTTTTACCTCCATAAGATAACCCATAAAAACCAATCCGTGATGCATCGACAAATGATTGTTGCCCTAACCATTCTACAATACGCCTATGCTGACCAACTATACCA
>CAIXLY010000012.1 GCA_903920455.1 uncultured bacterium
CCTGAAAAAGATGAAAAACTATAAATGATAAGAAAATAGAATAACTGATAATGGAAAGCGAATGAAAATAATAAAGTCCTGTAAGTGAAATTACAACATGCAGAAGTAGACTAATTAGATTTAGCCACATATCAATTTTTTCTAATTTCATTGATACCAAAATATTTGCCTGAAGGAGTGCTGTTGGGAAAACCAGCATCGTTAGAAACATCTGATTACAATAAACGAAAGTATATTGATAGTTGGGGCCGAATAACCTAGGAATAATGAGGTCAGAATATGAAACAATAAAAGTATATGCAAGGAGGCCATACAAAGCGTATAAAAAGAATGTTTGCTTATACACAGTCTGAATAGCATAACTCCCTTGTTGAAAGGCTTTAACTAAAACAGGAAATAAGGATGTTGAAACTATAAAAGGTAAGATTTCAGCGATAGAAAAAAGTTTGAAAGAAACCTCATAGTCAGCAACATCTTCTACTTCAAGAAACTTAGAAACAAAAATATTGCCTAGGCGCCAGTATATAACGGAAAGGCTTCCAATGATGATAAAGGACCAATTGGATCTGACAATCTGAATCGCAGATCGCCACTCAATCTTTACAGTAAATATTGAGGTAAAAGAGAGTAGGCCAGATGACCCATAATGCATAAATAAATTAAGGGTGATGATCCTAAGAACAATGAGCAAGATTGATAAATACAGAATTGACATTGGAGCTAAGAGTAAGATACAACCAGCGATAAATTTTAAGATTGCTTCAATGGTAAGAATGTAAAATGTTTTTCGCTGATTTTCTTCTGCAACGTTTACATGCTTTATAACATAAATTATATTATCGAAAACAATATTGATTCCCAACAAAAGAGATAGATTTCTAATGAGCTGGTCTTCGTATAAAGCGTATGCAAGAACGATATGTAGAAAATAAAAAACAATGCCAATCAGGAATTGTAGTTTAAAATACTGGTTTATAAATGCCCTTTTATTAGATATTGAAATTACCTCTCTAATAAACCATTGTCCGAGCCCTAAACTTGATAAAGAAACCACCATGCCATATAGGGAATTAGCAACAATGTAATTGGCGAAGTCTAGACGGGAATAAGCTCTTGCAAGGATGATAAAAAAAAGACTAAAAAGAATGTTTTGCCCAATATTTGAAGAAACCCCCCAAAAACTATTCTTAACCAAATTAGACCTTTTAGCGTAAGAATAAAGGTGATTAAGGTTGCTAAACAACTTCATTGGTAGTTAATTTATAGTCAGCAATCATTAAGCCAATAATAGTTGCAATCAGAATAAGTATACGAATATCGCCTAAGGAATAAACTGTATAAAATCCAACGAGCCACGTTAGGACAGAAGCAGTCAAAATTAGCTGAAGGCTCCGCTGTGATTTAAAATATAATGTGATGCCTTTATATAAGGGGATAAGAATTATTAGTAGTATAACAAGAAATCCAATGGCCCCATATTCAGTAAGCAGTTTTAGATAACCGCTTTCAGGATGATCAAAAAAGGTAATCACATTATCGTCAATCCAGTATTGATCAGGATTATGAACAGAGACATAGTTTGCATAATTCCCTATACCAATACCCCAAATAGGATTATCAAAAAAAATATGAATGGCATCCTGCCATATGGCATAACGAAAATTGTATGACTCGGTAAGATCTGCACCGCGTTGAAAAATAGCAAATGAATTCGAATAATTATAGGCGACAATTGCAAGTAATGCAATAGAAAAAAACAAAACAAGCCTATTCTTAGCATTGCCCAAAAGAATCAAAAACAAAATAGCCACCAACCAACCACCTAAGGCACCTCTTCCACCGGTCATGAAAATAGCTAATATAGAAAAGAACAGTAAGCAATAATTTAAGAATTGTCTAGTTCGAGAATCACTTGTCTTTATCAAAAAAAAGAAGCTGCAAGCAGAAAGAAATTGTCCATATTTCTGTGGGTCTTGAAAAAAGCTGGTATACCTAATACTAATACCACTGAGCACATTAATATTTGGCGACTTAGCTATCGTAAAAGAGGGGCCGATAAAGACCTGCCCAATCATAAATAATAATGAAACAAATAGTGTGATTTTCAAACAGTTAACCAATTGGTAAACAAATTTTCTATCTGCCTCACACTCACCGACCAATACGCATGAAAATATAAATATTGAAAGATACTCGATCAAATAAGCAATAGACGTCAAAGTAAGATTTTCGGCATTGATAAGCCCTCCCACAACTATAACCGATAGAAGAATAAAAAGAAAATAATATAGACTTTTTTTGTTGCTGCGCTCTAGGGAGTTCTGTTTATAAAAGAAAATAAGAAAGATAATTGTAGTGAAGCAAAAAATGTTAGCACTTATGATGCTGGGCAATAGATCAATTGCCAGTAAAGGGTAGGCAAGTAAAATATACTTTATGTATACTCTATTAAGATTGCCTGGAACAAATATCATCAAAATGAAAAATGCAACAAGGACAGTAAGCGCAAGCAAAATATACAGCATTGAGCCCATGAGATACTAATTTGGATGTTTATTGATAAACCACACTCCGGTCATTCTGCAAATATTCTCAATGAATGAGGCAGATTCAAGCATTTCAAATCTAGGAATCTCAAACATTTCATTCAAGGAGTCCTTGGTCAGATATCCCGGCGACCCTGTAAAAGCAAACTCAAAATTGGACTCCTTAATCAGTTCAACTTCTCTTTTTGAATAATCCCCATTAGGATACGAAAAGCTTGTTACTCGCTTTCTCAACCATTGTTCAAGTTTCTTTTTAGATTCAGAGATTTCATACAAGGCAACTTCTTCTGTGCATTGAGGTAAAATGGGATGTGATACTGAGTGGCTACCGATTGTAATATATTTAGAGTCTGAAATTGAGATCAACTCGTCCTTTGTCATTGCTTCGCGCTCTAGAAAAATACATGACCTTATGGTAGAAAGCATTTTTATACGATAATCGTTGTTCTGTTTCTTTAATGCTTCTACCGCCCACTGAGAGATTCCGAGTTTCTTTGCCTTTGAAACATAAGACCACCAATACCCACCCCCATGCTCTATTGGATCAGTAGAAACAAATATGGTTACGGGTACGTGCAAGTCATCCGCTACATCTACAATATTATCCAAGTTGTTCCTCCATCCATCATCAACAGTCAAAAGCACTGCACCTTCTGGCAGACTTATTTCCCCTAATGCAAACTGCTGCAATTCTTGAAGTGAAATAAAATAAAACCCATTCCGCTGCAGCCATTTAATGCATGAAAGAAAAAGATGTCTAGAAGGATCGTGAAAAAATATTGAAAGAATCAATTTTTCTCTAAATACCCTCTTTCTTGCACGTCTTACAAAACCAAATGTCAAAAGAAGAATTGCAAAGCAATAGGCTGCTACATTTCTGATACTTTTTTGCATAATATGATGATGGCTATTATAAAAGAATACGATATGAAACTGGTGCTAAGAGATTGTATTCTTTGCTCTATAGGGATAGTCGACCACTTCAACACTGGAAATATTCAGTTCGGCTACAACTGAATAGCCTAATGAAGGAAGATGAAGTTTAACCTTATTATTATGTACCTCAGTTATTTGTCCATGACTATTTACAAGTGGGCCGCTAATCACCCTAACACGATCATTCACGTTTACAGTTATTTTTTCAAGTTTCACATTTGAATGCTCCCCCATAAATAGTCTAATAGATTCTATCTCGTCATTTCTTACAACCGCTGGCTGCCCTAACCAATAAACAAAATTTACAATATCGCTTGTTGCTTGTTTAATGGTGTTAAAATCAGAGGCAAGCGCTTTTACAAAAACATAAGAGCTAAACAATGGCTCATGAACAATCTTGCGTCTATCTGACCATTGCCTTACTACTCGATTTAAAGGACAATAATTTTGAATATCCCGTTTAGTCAACATAACTGCAACCTTTTTCTCACAACGAGATCTTGTATACAATACATACCATTTCATATCCATGTCAATTCATTTATATATTGATTACGCTATAGTCGATTTTAAATTTACCGGTCAAATATGGCTCCGCCACGTTGGCCTACAAGGGCCAAGCACCTTAAAAACTTATCACTTAATTAACTTGCTAAAACCGCAGGCTTGGTAGCTTTTTTAGGGTTATAAGCATCGCCGTATACATAGCCATAGCTGTACCCAAAGCCATAAGCAGTATTTAGATACCCTCTTGTTTTAATCCCATTAAATATGATAACAGGATCTTTTAAAGGAGTTGTTTTGCTATTGATATCAATACGCTTAAGAAGCGATTTTGGCGAATAGTCATGACGAACGATATAAACAGTTAGGCTGCACAACTGCGACAACATATGCGCATCAGTTACAAGAATGGCTGGAGCAGTATCAATGATTACAACATCAAATTGATTCTCGAGTTTTTGAATTAGGTTTTCAATTTTTCCATTTGCCAGCAACTCAGATGGATCGTTCCTTAATGTTCCTGCATTCAGGAAAAATAGATTTTCATAGTTGGGTATTGAACTAATGGTATTTGAAAGATCTACATCGCCGGAGAGATAGTCAGTTACGCCGTTGCCCCCGACAAAAGAAAATATCTCGCCGAGTGAAGAATTATGCAAATCAAGATCAACCAAGACCACACGTTTCCCAGTTAAAGAAAAACTAATTGCCAAATTAGCTGCCACATAGCTTTTGCCTTCTCCAGAAATGCTCGATGTAATCAAAACAGTTTTTCGTGTAGGGCCAATACCAAGATGATTTAGGGAATACCTAATCTTTCTAAATTCCTCTGCGCTATGCGTTCTCTTCCCAGCTTCCACCACAAGGGACCGGCCGGATTTATTAAACATCAGCTCACCAATAATTGGGATCGTAGTCAGCGATTCAATATCCTGGCGAAACAATATTGTAGTATTCAAAGTCTCCCTGGCTCCTACTAGGCCGATTGGGATTGCAAATATGGCAACGAAGAGTGCAGAAAAAACAAGAACTCGATTTGGGCTAACCGGTATATCAGAGGCCTGTGCATAATTTACCATCCTACTATCCGTAATTTTAGAAGCGTATGACAGCTCACTTTCTTCTCGTTTTTGAAGAAGAAAAGAGTAGATATCGCTTTTTATCGACTTATCCCTACTAATTTCAAGCAACTCCCGTTCCTTCATTGGGATACCATGAAGCATATTCCTATAGCTGCTATTAGCCCGATTAAGTGATTGTTTACCAGACTCAATACCACGCCGATAGCTTTCAATATTTTCAATGATTCGCCTTTTTGTTACAGCAATCTGATCGTTTACAGATACTAAAATTGGATTGTTTTCAGCTACTGTTTTCTTAAGTTTTTCCCGCTCAAGCTGTGAAGTATGTAAACTGTTCACCAACTGAGACAAAGTGGGGTCAGAAACACCTAGGGAGGCAGGAAGAATACCTGTATTGTTGTCGTCCTGGCTTATTTGAAATTCAAGTAAATCAATTACAGACAATTGCATTTCTAAATCACTAATGCGCTGATCATTGGTGCCAACATTCTGTAAAAATATTTGCCCCTGTGCTCCGATATCTACCGCTCCGCTACTCCCTTTGTACTGTTGTATTTTTGATTCAATCAAATCAAGGTCAGATCCAACAATGGCTAATCTGGATTCAATAAATGCAAGTGTAGATTTCGCCAACGCATTTTTCTCACTAATGAGGACATTGTTGTAGGCAATAATAATCTCATTAAGAATGTCTTCGGACAGTTTAGGGAGTTTATCTCGGTAACGAAGATCAATGACACTGGATAATTTGTTTGTTGCAGTAACCTTTAGATTATCAAGTATATTTTCTGTCGTAGTTTTTTTATCGAGCAATAAAAAGTAATATGGCTTATCGGGCTCAACATCGATATAAGATGTGGAGGGAGTGAATTTTATTCTGCCATATTTGGTATCCACCCATTCCCCGATGGCAAATACCGTCGTATCGTTTATTCTTATACTACCAGATTTTTTATCTGCTGTAAAAAAGAATTTGTCTTCATTGACAGGTATCGAGTCAATATTAACGACTTCTATAAGTAAAGGAGAATTAATGTAAAGGGGCATATCCCTTACCTTTCCCTTTTTATATACTGGCGCAAACAGGTGCAGCTTTTTTACAACAGTATCAATAACAGCTCGCGATTTGAGAACTTCAATCTCATTTTCGATAATTTTCTTTGCACTTATCATATTCAAAGACTCCATCAGTTTGGAATCCTCATTCCCCTTCTTTTCATCCTTTATAATCAGTGATGCTGTTGCCTGAAACATGGGCGTACTATACCGCAAATAAAGCAGAGTAGACACAATAGATAAAAATGCAAAGAAGATAAAAATAGGCCAGTACGGTATGTACTTTGCCAACATCTTTACAAAAAGACTTTCCTGATTAGCGGTATTTGAATTATGTGTATCCATTATATATATTATTGAATAACCCGATCAACAACAAGAATGATAACAGACAACCCAGATAAAATTGCAGGTAGATAAGGAGTCATCCGCCCCACACTTGCAACCTTATTTTTATTTGCTTCCACATACACAACATCATTCGGCTGCAAATAATAGTATGATGAGCTCAAAAATGACTTCGAGTTAAGGTCAATATGTTTTACCCGTTTTTTACCATTCTCCTCCCTGATTAATAATACATTGTCTTTTCTACCATAGATCGTGATATCACCAGCAAGTCCGAGTGCTTTTAAGAGAGATATTTTTTCATTGGGGACAGTTATAACTGAAGGATTCCCAACTTCCCCAATAACAGTAACTTCGAAATTCAAGTGCCTGATATTTACAATTGGGTCTACCAGTAATTTTTTTTCTAGAATCAACTTGGTGATATTATCTTTCAACTGGCTCTTTGATAATCCTGCGGCCTTAATACTTCCTATAATAGGTAATTGTATCTGGCCGTCTGAATTAACCAAATATCCTGAAGACTGTGTTTGACTTCCTGAGACCGACGATGAACTTATCGCAAAGTTATTTGTCGCATTAAAAATTGCAGAGGCCTCAGGACTTAAGCTGCTAATTGAAATACTGAGTATATCGTTGTTTCGAATTAATGTTTCTAGATCAGCACTAGGCTGTACATAGATGGTATCTGCTGCATTGTTAAAATAAGTGGATTCGCGAGTGCTGATACATGAACTACTACCAATAAACAACTGTGCTAATAATAAGAGTGCAATGCTAATTCTGATCATGCTTGTATGGTTGAGTTACTAATAACAACAGTAGCCTGATTGAAACGGACAACTGTGTATGTTGACTGAAGAATCAAAAATATTTCCGAAACATATCCTCATCAATGACTTAAATGAAACAACCTGATGACCCTAGTCATTAAAAATTATAAACCGCAGCCTACTTTGATCAGTCCAAAAAATGATCCGCAATTTGATGCTGGAATGCAGTATTTATAAAACTGAATTTTGTAATTACGTCAATGCTACAGGTCAGCACTCTCCCATCCTAGGAGGTCCTAAATTCAATAATCCCAAATCAACTCGTTAGACCAAAAATCAAGATCAGTCGACTTCATGACCCTTTTCATGGGAGTATTCAGGGATTTAGCGTTGAAAGCAATGCACATAATCAGTGAAAAAAGTCATTTTGGATATTGATAAGGGATGAATACCATATGAAGGCTTTCCTTATCTTTGTTCCCTATGAAATTTTATAATTTATTTATCAAATACCGCTTGCCGATAGGTTTAGTGTCTTTAGCAGGTGGCTTGGCAGTCAATTTTGCTTACGGATTTTGGCAATCTCTCATATTGTACATTATTGCCTTATTATGCATTTTTACTCATTTTTTCATAGGACCCTTACGCCTTATTCAAGAATTTCTTGAGGATGGCGATTTTGAAGGCGCTGAGAAAATTCTCTCCGGAATAAAGTATCCAGGGCTATTGTATAAACCTATCCGCTCTGTATATTATACGTTAAAAGGCAATATTGCCATGACCAAACAAGATTTCGTGTCTGCAGAAAAACACATGAAAAAAAGTCTGGATCTAGGATTGCCAATGAAAGAAGCAGAAGGGGCAAACAAACTTCAGTTGGGGATGATGGCCATGCAAAGGGGAAGTATGAAAGAAGGAGAAAGTCTAATTAGACAAGCGCTTCGCCTAGGAATTCCAGATAAAGAAAGTGCAGCGTTAGCAAATCTTCAAATGTGCCAAATCATGATCCAAAAACGTGAATTTAGGTCAGCTAAAGACTTTTTCAGGAAGGCAAAAGCACAAAAGCCAACAACCGACCAGGTAGTAGACCAAATAAAACAGATAGAGAAGTATATCTCAAGAATGCCGGGATAGGGATTGCCCTAATAGGTGGTCAAAAAGAGGAAATGGGCTCAGGACCCAAACATTTCTTCAACTTTACGTTTCCTGAATTCAAATATGCCTTCCAGCTGCTTACGGATGAATAGGGCATTGGCAATATCTCCTAAGAATCCTAATGGAGCTTTGTAATGAATTAAGTCTGTCATCTCCACACCATTAGCCACTTCCTTGAAATGATGCTGGTGATGCCACAATGAATATGGCCCAAAGCGTTGCTCATCAACAAAAAACTTTTTAGGCACCACATGTGTGATTTCAGTCATCCAAAACATTGGGATTCCAAGAACAGGCCTAACGTTGTAGGTCATAACCTGGCCGGGATACATCTCGTCACCATATAATTCGTTCGTAAACTTAAGATTCAAGTAGGCAGGAGTCATCACAGCCAAATTTTTTGGATGAGAGAAGAAGTCCCATGCAACATCTAGCGATACAGGTAAGAATTGTGTGCGTTGAAATTTGTATACAGACATTTAAAAGAGGTTGTGCTCTATATAATGCATTGACACAAAAATTGTTGTAAATTCAATGATTATTTTTTTGGGTCTCGCCACTTACCTTCTTATAAGAAAACATACAACCTAAGCCCATGTCAGAAAAGGAAAAACTCCTGATTCACTTTAATCAGGAATATAAAAATCTTAACCCAAACCAGAAAGAAGCGGTAGACACGATTGAGGGTCCGGTTATGGTGATTGCCGGGCCGGGAACAGGCAAGACACAAATACTTGCAATTCGCATTGGGAAGATATTATTGGAGACCGATACACAACCAGAAAACATATTGTGTATGACATACACAGACTCTGGAGCAATATCCATGCGCAAACGATTGGTCAGAATGATTGGGCCTGATGCCTACCGGGTAAATATCCACACTTACCACTCTTTTTGCAATCAAGTCATTCAAGATAACCTTGCATATTTCGAAAAGAATTCTCTTGATGCAATCTCAGAACTTGAATCAATTGGGCTGATCAGGGAACTTATAGATAGGTTTCCTAAAAACAATCCGCTGAAAAGATATCGCAGCGATGTATACTTTGAAACCAAAAATCTCAGGCAACTTTTTAGCACAATCAAAAGAGAGGGATGGAAGCCAGCCGACATCTTGAATGCCATCAAAGACTACCTAAACGATCTGCCTAGTCGCGAAGATTTTGTGTACAAAAAGAAATATAAACAGTTTAATGCAGGCGACCTGAAAGCTGAGAAATTCAATGAGGAAAAAGAAAAGATGGCAAAGCTTGAGGCTGCTGTAAATGAGTTTGAAAAGTACCAACAGATGATGAAGGATAGAAGGCGGTACGATTTTGACGACATGATAAATTGGGTCATCAATGCATTTAGAGATAGCCCGTCGCTGCTCGCAAAATATCAGGAACAATATCAATATGTTTTGGTTGATGAGTACCAAGATACGAGCGGAACACAAAACACATTGGTTGAAATGCTGATCAGCTATTGGGATCAGCCAAATGTGTTTGTGGTCGGAGATGATGATCAATCTATTTTCAGATTTCAAGGAGCGAATGTTGAAAATATGCTGGTCTTTAGAAAGAAGTTTTCAGATATCAAAACAATCATGCTCACTGAAAACTATCGATCAATTCAACCCATTCTTGATATTTCAAAAACACTGATTGATAAAAATGAGGAAAGACTAATTAATCATATTGAGGGACTAACCAAAACACTTACTGCTGAAAAGCAAGAATTAAAAAAAATTCATATCGCTCCTGTCATAAATGCCTGGAGGACAGCAAGAGAAGAAATGATTGGCATTGTCAAAAGCATTGAAGAGTTAGTTGGAGAAGGAATTGAGCCAAAGAGAATTGCAGTCATCTATAAAGAAAATAAATATGGGGAAGAGATTGCCGAATTTCTGAAATGTAGAAATATACCCTACTATAGCAAACGAAACCTAAACCTCCTCAACATCCCTCTCATTAAAAAAATCATCCGTGTATTTGAATACATTGATGCGGAGTTGGATACGCCGTTCAGTGGAGATGAAATGCTTTTTGAAATTCTCCACTATGATTGGCTCAATATTAGGCCACTGGAAATTGCAAAATTAAGTATTGAAAACACTGAACGGAGATACAAGAAAGAGGTATCAGGGTTTAGAAGAATTATCGATAGCAAAACTAATTCACCAGCACCAAGTTTATTTGATCTAGGGATTTCATCAGAACTGGCTGCTGCTGGCGCCCTTGTTGAAGAACTTATTGGTTCAGTTCAAAACGTCACACTCCAGCAATTGCTGGAAAAAATAATACACAAAACTGGTATGCTTGGCATTGTCATGCAATCAGACGATAACCATTGGCAGCTTCAGATACTAACAGCTTTTTTTGATTTTGTAAAAGAAGAAACAAAAAAAGATCCTTCTCTTTCGCTCAATAAATTCATACGGCTGATTCAAATGATGAGAAAAGAAGAAATCTCACTTCCCATTGTTCAAGTCGGTGGCAGCGAAAAGGGGGTTAACCTACTTACGGCACATGGCGCAAAGGGGCTTGAGTTTGAACATGTATTTATTGCTGGATGCAATGCTTCCTATTGGGAATCGAAGAAGTCAAATAACAGAGGCTACAAGCTTCCGGATACCTTATTTATTTCGAGTCCGAATTCAACTTCACATGAAGAACTAAGAAGACTTTTCTATGTGGCATTAACAAGAGCAGAGAAGCATCTAATTCTTTCATACGCAAAATTGAAGGACGAAGGCAAGGATCTTGAACCCAGTATGTTTCTTGAAGAGATCAAGTATGCCGATCACATCAAAGAACAAAGCCCTATACCTGATGAAGAAGTAATATCAGCATTTTCAATGGTGAGAATTGTATCCTCTCAGTTGCCAGTGATCGAAAAAATGGATTCGGATATTATTGATAAGGCATTAGATAAATTTTCGATGAATGTTACTGCATTAAATAATTATCTGAATTGTCCACTTGAATTCTATTTTCGAAACCTCATCCGAATTCCTTCACCAAAAAGTGAAACGCTTGAATTTGGATCAGCTGTTCACCACGCACTTGAATCTTTTTTCAATAAAATGAAAGAAGATCCAAATAAAAATTTCCCAACAAAAGAGAATTTGATAGATGACTTCATAAACTATATTTATCGTCACAGGGAAAGTTTTACAAAAGAAGAGCTAGATAGGCGCCTTGAGTATGGAAAAGAATTACTAGATAAATACTATGAAAAAAAGATAAGCTCCTTTTCCAAAATCGTTTCTGTAGAACGCAATATTCGAAATATCTTGATTGATGGAATTCCACTAAAGGGAAAAATTGACAAAATGGAGTTTGATGGGCACCAAGTAAATGTGGTTGATTATAAAACCGGGAACCCTGATAACGCAAAAGAAAAACTTAAAACCCCATCGGAAGAACTTCCATTTGGTGGCGACTATTGGAGACAAGCAGTATTTTATAAGCTTCTGGTAGACAATAGTGAACAAGGCAAATATCAAGTGATGAGTACTGAGTTCGATTTTGTTGAGCCAAACTCAAAAAAAGAAATACGCTCAATTAAGGTTCCTATATCAAGAGAGGATACAGAAATAGTAAAGGGACAAATCAAGTTCGCCTGGGAAAAGATCCAAGCCCGTGATTTTTATACCGGCTGCGGAAAAGAAGATTGTCATTGGTGCAATTTTGTTAGAACAAATAAATTAGATCAGCAAGCAATAGAGGAAGAGCAATAAACATTCCGATTTACCATAGTTAACTGCCAATTGGAACAAGCAGAATGTGTTAACTTCGTTACAAGAATGAAAATTTTTAAGCTTAAACGTTTATTTATCGGCGCAATTTCGTTGATTATTTCATCGTTAATGCTTCTAGGCTGTGGGCAACAAATACCCCCGACTGGCGGGCCAAAAGACTCATTGCCTCCAAGGCTCATTACGGCAATACCGGCCTATGGGGCAAAGAACTTCAAATCGGATCGAATTGTATTGGTATTTGATGAGTACATCTCATTGGATAATCCATTTGAAAAACTTGCGTATTCACCCACTCCTAAAGTAAATCCCCTGGCAGAAGGTAAACTCAAAACAGTTACCATTAAAATAAAAGACACTCTTGACGAGAATACAACCTACAGCATAGATTTTGGCAGCTCGATTGTAGACATCAATGAAAAAAATCCCTTGCGAAACTTTTACTATACTTTTTCTACTGGCGCATACTTAGATTCAGCCTTTATTACCGGGCAAATTTTAATTGCAGAAACAGGAAAAATAGACAGCACCATGATTGCTGTACTCCATGATAAGCTGGATGACTCTGCAGTAGCAAAAGAAAAACCCAGATATTATGCAAAACTGAAGGGTGATGGCAGTTTTATTTTTAGAAATCTACGCCCAGGCAAGTACAATATCTTTGGCATTAAAGATGTGGATGGTGGGAAAAAATATGATCAGTCCAGTGAGCTCATCAGCTTTCTTGACAGTGCCATTGAAATTGGCATTGACACCGCTGTAACGCTCTATGCATTTGAGGGGATAAGCGAAACCCTTCCTGTGACAAAGCCTTCGAAACCAAAGGTGGCTGGAGAAAAAAAGAAGGAAGAGGATAAGCGTCTAAAATTTGGCAATACCCTGGAAGCAGGCAAACAGGATATCCTTAGTCCACTTGTACTATCATCTGATCATCCCTTAAAAGACTTAGATTCCAACAAGATCAAGTTAACAGATAATGAGTTTAAGCCTGTCCCAGGAGTTAAAATTGAACAAGATTCAACTGGGAAAAAACTAATCATCAATTATGCTTGGCCTGAAAATACCGCCTTCAAGCTCATCCTTGAAAAAGATCTTGCAACTGACACACTAGATAACAAATACATCAAAACCGATACCATTAGCTTTACCTCCAAAAAAGAAACAGACTACGGCAGCATAGACATCCGAATTGACGAAATTGACAGTTCTAAACACCCAGTTTTACTGATTGTTAAGGAAAATAAAATCGTTTTTAAACAAAAAATTAAGCTGCCTCGCTATCAGATTAAACTGTTCAATCCTGGAGAATATCAATTGAGGATGCTCTATGATAACAATGAAAATGGCCAATGGGACACAGGAGATTATTGGAAAAAAAATCAGCCCGAAAAGGTTGTTTCTCGAAAACAACCCTTCCTCATCAAGGCAAACTGGGACAATGAGTTGAGGATAGCTTCCAAAGACTTTTAGCCCAGCGACCCTAGATTAAAAATCTAAAAAACCCTCGTCGATATTGCAATAGTGCATTAACCCTTAGTACCTTTGGATATGCACCTCTCCTCCCAACTTCTTGAGTCGGCCGTTAAGGAATTCTCCCGCCTGCCAGGCATTGGGAAAAAGACTGCACTTAGGTTGGTGCTTCATCTGTTGCGACAAGAAAATAGCGACGTGCAGCAGTTCAGTGACACGATTTCAAGAATGAAAACAGAAATAAAATTCTGTAAAACCTGCTTCAATATTTCAGACCACGAACTATGCGCCATTTGCAGCAACACCGGAAGAAAAAAAGAAATGATCTGTGTTGTTGAAAATATTAGAGATGTGATTGCAATTGAATCGACAGATCAATACAATGGCACCTATCATGTGCTTGGAGGTATTATATCTCCCTTGGATGGAATAGGACCAGATCAACTCACCATCGACGCCTTGGTAAGCCGAGTGGCCTTAGAAAAATCTAAAGAGATTGTATTTGCACTTAACCCGACCATTCAGGGCGATACAACGATATATTATATCCGTAAAAAACTCAACGACCAAACGATTCGATTTACCACCATTGCAAGAGGTATCTCCTTTGGTGGCGAACTGGAATATGCAGATGAAATGACCCTGGCTAAAAGCATCCGAAACAGGCTTCCTGTAGACAGTTATATTCAGTAGGAAGCAAGGATTACTGCGCTTAAGGCAGCTCAGCTTTTATTATATAGATAAACCATAATATCAACCTCCGCAAACAGTGATCAAAGCCTTTGCCCCTGTGCCTTTGTCCCTATGTTTTTATTATCTTTGCAGCTCTGAAACCAAGCATGAAAGACATTTATACAGCACTCAAAGAAAGGATTCTTATTATCGATGGCGCAATGGGCACCATGATACAACGTTATAAGCTGTCGGAAGCGGATTATAGAGGAACTCGATTTGCAGATTGGGGCTCCGACCTCAAAGGGAATAACGACCTCCTCTGTCTAACACAGCCCGAAATAATTAAAGATATTCACCTCCAATACCTAGAGGCAGGAGCTGATATCATTGAGACCAACACCTTTAATGCACAGGCAGTTTCAATGGCAGATTATAACATGAGCGAACATGCTTACGAGATCAATGTTGCCGCGGCACACTGTGCGAACCAAGCCGTTAGGGAATTTCTCGAAAAACATCCAGAGAAAAAAGATCAGGGCGGACCCTATGTAGCTGGAGCCATTGGTCCAATGAACAAAACACTCTCCCTCTCACCCGATGTAAATAATCCTGGGTTCAGGGGAATCAGTTTTGATGAAGTGGCAGATGCCTATTACGAACAAGTAAAAGGACTGATAGAAGGGGGGATAGACTTAATCCTAATAGAAACCATCTTTGATACCCTGAACGCAAAGGCTGCCATCTTTGCCATCAAGAAGTTTTTCCGTGATCATAAAATGAAAGAGCTGCCACTTATGATTAGTGGCACAATTACTGATGCATCTGGCAGAACCTTAAGCGGACAAACATTAGAGGCATTTTATACTAGCATTGCACATGCGAACCCTTTGAGCGTAGGACTAAATTGTGCACTTGGTGCAAATCAAATGCGCGGACATATTGAAGAGCTCTCTCAAATAGCATCATGCTACACTTCAGCTTATCCAAATGCCGGCCTACCTAATGCGATGGGAGAATATGACGAAGAGCCTGCTGAAACAGCACACTTCATCGAAGAATGGGCCCAGCAGGGTTTTGTGAATATCGTAGGGGGGTGCTGTGGAACCACTCCAGATCATATTAAACACATTGCTGATCATGTAAGAAAAATACAACCAAGACAATTGCCTGTGGTGGAAACATCGCTTACAGAAGAAGGAAACAATTAATAATGCAAAAAAAAGTACACATCAAGCCATATATGCGGTTGTCTGGACTGGAGCCATTGGTGATCAGACCGGAAACCAATTTTGTGAATGTTGGGGAAAGAACAAACGTAACAGGCTCTAAAAAATTTGCCCGCTTAATCAGAGAAGAATTATATGAGGAGGCACTAAGTATAGCAAGGCAACAAGTTGAGAGTGGTGCGCAGATACTGGACGTGAATATGGATGATGCGCTGCTTGACGGAAAAAAAGAAATGGTTATTTACCTGAACCTCCTCCAAAGTGAGCCAGATATTGCCCGCATACCAATCATGATAGACTCTTCAAAGTTCTCTATCATTGAAGCGGGGCTGAAATGTGTCCAAGGAAAATGTATAGTCAACTCCATCTCACTAAAAGAAGGCGAACAAAAGTTTATAGAACAAGCTATTATTTGCAGAAGCTTTGGGGCAGCGGTTGTTGTCATGGCATTTGATGAAAACGGACAAGCAGACACCCTTGAAAAAAGAGTTAAAATAGGGGAGCGCGCCTATGACATCCTAACAAAAACCGTAGGCTTTCCTCCTTCAGATATTATATTTGACTTAAACGTATTTGCAGTAGCAACCGGACTTGAAGAGCATAACAATTATGCAGTTGATTTTATAGAAGCTACTCGGGTATTAAAGGCAAAATATCCACTAATAAAAATTTCAGGAGGGGTAAGCAACCTATCATTTTCTTTCCGTGGCAACGAGCATGTTAGAGAGGCCATGCACTCTGTATTTCTGTACCACGCTATCAAAGCCGGTATGGATATGGGCATTGTAAATGCAGGGCAGCTGGTCATCTACGATGAAATTGACCAAACACTAAGGCAACTTTGTGAAGACGTTATATTGAATCGGAATAATGACGAAAATCAAGCAACAGAAAATTTAATTCAGTTCGCTGAAACCGTCAGGGCTAAAGGTAAGGTTCAAGAAAAAAATGAGGTTTGGAGAGAAAATACAGTAGAAGAAAGAATCAAGCATGCGCTTATCAATGGGATTACAGAATATATTGAAATTGATACAGAAGAGGCACGACTAAATTATCCTAAGCCAATTGATGTAATTGAAGGCCCATTGATGGATGGCATGAATGTGGTAGGAGATTTATTTGGAGTAGGAAAAATGTTCCTGCCTCAGGTTGTAAAAAGTGCGCGCGTGATGAAAAAAAGCGTTGCCATACTTACCCCGTATATCGAAGCTGAAAAACAAAAGGCATCATCTGCAGGTAAGATTTTGCTGGCGACGGTTAAAGGAGATGTTCATGACATTGGCAAAAATATAGTAGGCGTTGTGCTTGGCTGCAATGGATATGAAATCATTGACCTCGGGGTTATGGTGTCAACAGATAGAATTCTGGACGAAGCCCAAAAACATGGTGCAGATATTGTTGGACTAAGCGGATTGATTACGCCTTCGTTAGATGAGATGGTTCACGTGGCGTCAGAGATGAAACGCAGAGGCATGAAACAACCCCTGTTGATTGGCGGAGCAACTACATCCCGCATGCACACTGCACTAAAAATTGCCCCTCAATATCCAGAGGGTGTAGTACACGTGCTGGATGCTTCAAGAAGTGTTTCAGTTGCAGGCGCTATGCTTAATAATAATAAAAAAGATTTTTTAGGTGCAATCGATACTGAATATGATAAACTCAGAATAGAATTTGCTAATAAAAAAACGAGCAAAGAGTTCTTAACGTATGCCAAGGCAGTTGAAAACAAGATGCATATTGATTGGGAAACTGCACCACTCCCAACTCCAACCTTTACTGGCAAAAAGATAATTGAAGAAATTGAATTAGGCGCACTCATACCTTACATTGACTGGACCCCCTTTTTTATTGCTTGGGAAATGCACGGCAAGTTTCCCGGAATTCTAAAAGACGAGAAGATAGGAGTTGAAGCTACAAAGTTATATGATGATGCGAATAAGATGCTGGAAGAAATTGTTGCAGAAAAATGGCTGCAGCCGAAAGCCGTCCTTGGATTCTGGCCAGCAAACAGCGATGATAAAGATACTGTGACGTTATTGGATACAGAGAATCATGAAGAGATTGAATTGCAATTTCTTAGACAGCAAATGAAAAAAGCAAGTGGCCAGCCCAATCTATCATTGGCAGACTTCATCGCACCCGCAAGGGCTTCGAAGCAAGACCATCTTGGTGCATTTGCCGTAACAATTCAAGGAATCGAAAAACATATTGAGCGCTTCGAAGCAGAACATGATGACTATAAAAAAATTATGTTGCAGGCCTTGGCAGATCGCTTGGCCGAAGCACTAGCTGAATATGTACACATGAAAGTGAGAACAGAATATTGGGGATACGATAAGCACGAATCCCTCTCAAACGAAGACATGATAAAGGAATCCTATGTCGGGATAAGACCTGCGCCGGGATATCCTGCTTGTCCAGATCATACCGAAAAAAATAAATTATTTCACCTCCTCGATGTCACAAGACTCACTGGCATTGAATTGACTGAATCCCTTGCAATGTATCCTGCTTCTTCCGTTTGCGGCTGGTACTTCTCAAATTCTGAGTCGAAATATTTTGGAGTTGGAAAAATCAGCAACGACCAGTTGTATGACTACGCTGAGCGAAAGAAAATAAGTAAGGAAGAAGCAGAACGATGGCTAAGCCCAGTATTAGACTAAAGAAAAGATGCTGCAACCAAAGTTCATTGTGAAATAATTTCAATATTATTATTATTAATATTTACATGTCATTGGTATCGCTCACTAACTAACCTCTTCTTATGCGCATCATATCCTATAACGTAAATGGCATTAGAGCAGCAATTAAGAAGGGCTTTATAGAATGGTTAAAAACCAATCCAGCAGATATTATTTGCATTCAGGAAACTAAGGCAACAAAAGAAGATGTTGATGTTTCTGAAATTCAAGAGCTTGGATATCATGACTATTGGTTCAGTGCAAGCTCAAAAAAAGGCTATAGCGGCGTAGCCGTTTTTACAAAAATCAAACCCGATAAAGTTATTACTGGCAATGGGCATGCCCAAAGTGATGATGAAGGAAGGGTCTTACAGCTTGAGTTTGGAGACATTCTACTGATTAATGCATATTTCCCTTCTGGAACATCGGGAGAAGAGAGGCAATCATTCAAAATGAAGTGGCTGGAGGAGTTGATTCCCTATCTCAAAAAAGTGAAGAAAAAATATAGGGGATTGATCCTTTGTGGCGACTATAATATTGCACATCATGAAATTGACATCCATGATCCTAAAGGAAATAAAAAATCAACAGGATTTTTACCAGAAGAAAGAGCGTGGATGGACAAGTTTTTTGAATCTGGCTGGATAGATACCTTCAGAACCATACATCAAGAACCACACAGATACTCTTGGTGGAGCCAGCGTTTCCCTAGTGTTAGGCTAAATAACAAAGGATGGCGAATTGACTACATCAATGTTACAGACAGCCTAAAAAACAGTATTCTGGATGCAGAAATCTTTCCCGAGGTGAAACATAGCGATCATTGTCCTGTTTACCTTGAACTGAAAAAATAAATCATGGTCATATATAACGTTACCTATTCAGTTGAAAATAGCATACATCAAGAGTGGCTAAGCTGGATGAGAGAGGCCCATATCCAGGAAATCATTGAGACGGGTTTATACGTAAAGTATCAGTTTGTAAAGCTGCTTGACATGAATGAGGAAGAATCTGCTACCTATGCTGTTCAATTTTATGCAGAAACAAAAGCGAAGCATCTCGAATTTATGATTGAGCATGAAACGGCATTTAAGCTGAAAAGCAGCAGGCATTGGGGTAATGAAGTGATGAGTTTTGGCACATTAATGCAGATTGTGCAATAACTGTGGAAAATTAAGTGCCATGTAAATCCACTTAGTTTTACTATAAAAACAGCCACAATTGTCGGTAAAGATTTAGCAAAACGAACCTGCTCTTTTTCAAAACCCTTGTCAATACTGGGTTTCAAAGATTTTTACCGCGATAAGATAGCCGATTCTGATATTTAACCCCATGAAAACACAGAGCAGGCTTGGCTTTTATAGGAAAAGGATGAAGAAAAAAAATTTTGTTTGAATCAAAAAGCCTATAAATTTGTGAGTACACAAACCAATTAAATTTTTTCATTATGAACAAAGCTGAATTGATCGCCAAGCTCTCTGATGATGCTGGCATCACAAAGACTCAAGCAAATGCAACATTGGATTCATTCATTAGCGCAGTTACCAAAACTCTTAAAGGTGGCGGCAAAGTAACCCTTGTTGGTTTCGGAACATTTTCAGTAACCAAAAGAGCTGCACGTAATGGTCGTAACCCACAGACTGGTGCTGTGATCAAGATCAAAGCGAAAAAAGTTGCAAAATTCAAAGCAGGTAAAGAATTGTCTGCAAAGATCTGATCGCAACAAAACAAATAAAAGAAAAGCAAGACGCTTTCGTGTCTTGCTTTTCTTTTCTAATCACTTTAATAAATAAACTATCATGGGAAGAGGCGACAAAAAAACTAAGAAAGGAAAGATTTTTAAAGGTTCATTCGGTAAATCTAGACCGGCAAAGACAAAAAAGGTTTTTTCAAAAAAGGCATAATTTATATGTGAGGCATGAGATGAGAGAGGCGAGCGATGACTCTATGCATAGGCTATTCTCCGTAACTATTCCCTTCTCATGTCTCTCATCACGGCAAATCCTATCTAGCTAAGGAGCAAGCCTAACAATACTCCAACCTTCTTCCCTTTTTGTATATTCAATTCTGTCGTGCAGCCTGCTGCTACGTCCCTGCCAGAATTCGATCTTTTCAGGAATAACCCTAAATCCACCCCAGTGTGGCGGACGGGGAATCTCTTCTGTTGTAAAGCGGTCTTCAAGTGTTTTGAAGTTGTCTTCAAGATCCTTCCTGCCCTCAATTACCCTGCTCTGGGGTGAAGCCCAGGCACCAAGACGGCTGCCTATCGGGCGGCTATGAAAATACAGATCGCTTTCCTCTGCAGATACTTTTCCGCAAGAGCCTTCAATCCTCACTTGCCGCTCCAGCTCTTTCCAAAAAAACACCAAAGAAGCAAATGGATTGATCAATAGATGGATCCCTTTTTCGCTCTCATAATTTGTAAAGAATACAAACCCATTGTGATCGAAGCCTTTGAGCAATACAATACGGGCAGATGGCTTCCCTTCAGCGCTTACCGTTGAAAGCGTCATGGCGTTTACCTCATCAATTTTCGATGTTAGCGCATCTTCCCACCACTGTCCAAACTGACTTATTGGATCAGGCTGAACATCGCTTTCAGAGAGCGATTTAAATTGATAATCTTTTCGAATGGAAGAGATAGACATGTTCAAACTTTAGTTAATTGGCGCCAGATACCAGATTAAACCATTGGGTTCGGAGGGCTGAAACTATAACATGATGCTGGGCATCTGGCATCTGACGCCTGATGCTTACTCATCATTGAACCAACGTACCAATTTTATCTCCCAATATCAAACGCTTCAGATTTCCTTCTTCATTCATATCAAATACTATGATTGGGACATTATTCTCCATACACAGCGTAAAGGCAGTCATGTCCATGATCTTCAAATTCATATCAATGCATTCTTTAAAAGAAATGGTATCATACTTCTGAGCAGTAGGGTCTTTTTCCGGATCAGCAGTATAAATGCCGTTTACACGGGTTCCTTTAAGGATCACATCGGCCTGAATTTCAACAGCACGAAGAGAACCAGCAGTGTCTGTTGTAAAATATGGATTACCGGTACCAGCCCCAAAAATAACTACACGATTCTTTTCAAGATGCCTAATCGCTCTTCGTCTGATATACGGCTCAGCAATCTGTTCCATTTTAATTGCACTCTGAAGTCTTGTATGCATGCCTTGCTTCTCGAGCATAGCCTGAATAGCCATTGCATTGATCACAGTTGCAAGCATTCCCATATAATCGCCATGAGCACGCTCAATACCTGTTTCAGATTCATTCATACCCCTATAAATATTTCCACCGCCAATAACTATGGCTACTTGCACACCAAGGTCAACTACACTTTTAATTTCGCGGGCATATCTACTCACCATATTGGGGTCGATGCCAAAATTACTTTCTCCCATTAGAGACTCGCCAGATAACTTTAGCAATATTCTTTTGTATATAGGTTGCATACTGCGAATATACGATGGATAAGGAAACCTTTATATCCCAAAATTCACAAAAACAAAAAGGGCCCCAATGTTGGAGCCCTTTTCAAGAATATATTTGTGCTTTCTAGCCTAGTGCAACGCGCTTAAACATCAATACTTTAAGGTCTGCATCTTTAGATTTGATATAATCAGCTACAGACATTCCGCCATCTTTTACAAAGGCTTGGGCAAGTAGTGTGCTTTCTTTAAAGAAGGAGTTTAGTTTGCCGTCAGCAATCTTTAAAATCATTTCATCAGGCTTGCCTGCCATCTTAGGATCATTTTTGATCAACTCAATGATTACTGCCTTTTCTCTTTCCACTGCTTCTGGAGAAACAGATGAAGGATCAACTGCAACAGGGTTCATTGCTGCAATTTGCATTGCAAGATCTTTACCCACTTCAGGATTTGCCTTGCTCAGTCCAACCAAAACACCCATGCGGTTTGCACCGTGAATGTATGATGATACGAATTCAGCATCAATTCTCTCAAATTTTGAGATGCCTATCTTTTCTCCGATACTTGCAAGTTTATCATTGATAAGGTCTGCAACTTTAACACCGTTAATCTCAATAGCATTGAGCTCGTCGGTGGATTTTACATTTTTTGCAATCGCAGCATCCATGATGCTTTGAGCAAATGCAATGAATTCAACATTCTTACTCACGAAATCAGTCTCACAACTAAGGCACAATGTAATGCCAGTTTTGTTATCCGCTGTTGTCTTTGCAAGAACAACACCTTCTTTAGCATCACGGTCACCCCTTAGTGCGGCAACTTTTTGTCCTTTCTTTCTAAGCCAATCGATAGCGGCCTCGATGTCACCATTATTTTCGGTGAGGGCCTTACGACAATCCATCATACCAGCTCCAGTCATTTGACGAAGCTTATTTATTTCTGCTGCTGTAATTGTTGACATATCTAATCTCCGGCACCATGATACATTCAATCTGGGGCACGTATTTTAAGTTATTGAAATGATAAGGTTGATGTTATCTCTTTTGAGCAGGCTTGCGACCACCGGTACCCGCTGCAGGAACCCTGCGTTTAGGTGCTCCAACAGCTTCTTTGCCTCTCTTTGCCCCTTCACTATCTACATCTTCATCAACAGAAAACTTCATTGTGCTTTCTGATGAATCATCGCTTTCATCGCCTTCTTCAGACTTCTCAGCCTGACGCTCTGCAAGACCTTCTGCGATAGCAGCAGTGATGTAATTGGTTATGATTGCAATAGATTTGGTTGCATCATCATTGGAAGGAACTGGGAAATCAACCTTGTTAGGATCACAGTTGGTATCAACCATGCCAAATGTTGTTATGCCGAGGCGCTTTGCTTCTGACATAGCAATGTGTTCGTGGCCAATATCAATGATAAACAATGCTGCAGGTACACGTCCAAGCTGAGCTATACCGCCCAATACCTTTTCCATTTTATCCCTGTCTCTTGAAAGTTGAAGACGTTCTTTTTTTGTGATGTTATCGAAACTTCCATCACTAAGCATTTTTTCAATGCTCTGCATTTTCTTCACCGACTTACGAACGGTATTGAAGTTGGTAAGCATACCACCAAGCCAACGCTCAGTAACAAACGGCATGTTCACCTTTCTTGCACACTCAGTAACGATCTCTTTTGCCTGCTTCTTAGTACCAACAAACATGATCTTTTTACCGCTTTTGGCGATATTCTTAAGTGCTAGTGCAGTTTCCTGTAAGCACTCAACAGTTTTGTTCAGATCAATGATGTGAATACCTTTTTTCTCTGCATAGATGTAAGGCAACATCTTCGGATTCCACTTCTTACGTAAGTGCCCGAAGTGAACACCGGCTTCCAAGAGTTGCTGCTGCAGTGTAGTATTGTTTTCCATTGTAAAATGTATGTTTTAAATTCTTGATTAAATGTTAGAACACAGTCTATCGTCGAGTTGTCAACAATAGAGATTCCATTATCGTTTGCTGAACTGGAAGCTTCTTCTTGCTTTCTTCTTACCGAATTTCTTACGTTCAACACCCCTAGGATCCCTTCTAAGCAGTCCAGCTGCTTTTAGAACAGGCCTAAATTCAGGATTGAGGGAAATCAATGCGCGTGCAATTCCGAGCTTTGATGCCTCAGCTTGTCCTTTTTTACCGCCGCCGGCAGCATTGATTTTGATATCGTACTTTCCTGCGCCTTCAACAGCGATGATAGGAAGTTCCACCTGGTTTTGAAGGTATACCTGAGGGAAATATGCCTTATAATCAAGATCGTTTACTACGATATTACCAGCTCCCTTACTAAGGAAAACCCTGGTAACCGCTTCTTTTCTACGACCAAGTCCATTTTTTTGTTTTTCCATTACTATTTTTTTGAAATCGTTTTAAAATTAGAATTTGAAAGGAGTTGGCTGTTGCGCAGTGTGCGGATGCTCCACGCCTGCATAAACAAACAACTTCTTGATCATTTGGCGACCGAGCCTGTTTTTTGGAAGCATTCCCTTCACAGCCCTTTCTACGATTTGCTCTGGACGACGCTTAATCAAATCCTTTGCAATTTCAATCTTTTGTCCACCTGGATACCCAGTCACGTGCTGGTATTCCTTGTAATTCAATTTGTTTCCTGTAAAAACGACCTTTTCTGCGTTGATAACGATAACATAGTCTCCGCAATCAACATGGGGCGAATAATACGCTTTGTTCTTTCCGCGTAGAACTGAAGCGATCTTGCTGCAGATTCGTCCCACAGTTTGATTGGTTCCGTCTACAACGTGCCATTTGCGTTGTACGGAAGCTGCATTTGCATGCTTTGTGGTAAAATGTAGTTTACTCATATTAACTTATTTTCGGATTTGAATCCGGGTTTAAAAATATGTTCCCGCCATCCCGGGGACATCCCTTTCTCTTTAAAAGGGAGCGCAAAGTTAATGGAAAGACTGAGCATAATCGCATAAAAATAGGCATATTTTTTACAGGGCCTCCATAACTAATTGATTTTCAATAAATATTTTGCCTTCTAATAAATTCATCCCCTTCATCCGTGGGAATTCCCCCCTTGTGTTCCCCAAAAAATTGATTCCCCGCCCAACCGATTAGTTCGCAAAACGTTAAACAGTGGGTGCCAGAAAAATGATCTGTCAACAAAAACAATCTCAATAATGCAATGACAGAAAAGAAATTCTACTTTTAAGGCTTAAGGAATCAACATGCAGCAGGGTAAAGACATTGTGTTCTTTCAGGATAAAAGCAAAGAATTCATCGCTCAATCGGAAGACCAGGATTTTCTAAGGGAAAACATAGCATTATTAAGGGATGTAATCCGTTTTCACGAAAACAGGTATTATGTAATGAACGATCCGCTGATCGCTGACGTTGAGTTTGATCTTTTGTACGCCTCCCTTAAAAAGGTAGAAGACAACACCCCCTCCTTAATAACCCCAGATTCCCCTACGCAACGGGTTGGACCCGGAATCACAAAACAGTTTAAGACGGTTCAGCACCTGGTGCCCATGCTTTCATTGGAGAACTCATACAATGCAGAGGATTTATTGGAATGGGATCGAAAAGCGAGAGAACTCTCAGGATTAGACCGCTTGTCTTTTTGTGTTGAGCCAAAATTTGATGGGGCAAGCATTTCCATCATGTATGAAAATGACCTGTTCATCAGGGGTGCAACAAGGGGAGATGGGATTGCAGGCGAAGACATTACCTTAAACCTAAAACAGATTAAGTCAATTCCGCTATCAGCCGCGTTCTCAACATACGGAATTGAACAAGTGGAAATTCGCGGAGAGGTGTTGATGAATAAAGAGAACTTCAGAAAATTCAATGAGCAACTTCTCGAACAAAATATGCCCCCACTGGCAAATCCGCGAAATGCAGCATCTGGATCATTAAGAATGAAAGATGCCAAGCTCGTTGGAAAGAGAAACCTTGAAGCATTTATTTATCACATCGCTTATGTTCATTACAAGGATGATGCAAAAGAGATTCCCTCCCATTCAAAAAGTCTTGAAATGCTCTGGGAACTTGGGTTTAGAAGTCCAGTTCATGAAAAGAAAGTCTTAACCGGAATTCAATCAGTTATTGATTTCTGTCAGGAATATGAAGAAAAACGAGATACGCTTCCCTATGAGATTGATGGATTGGTCATTAAGGTAAATGAGCTTGCACTGCAGGATAAACTAGGGATGACAACCCATCATCCCCGATGGGCCATTGCTTATAAATTTAAAGCAAGGCAATCAACCAGCAAATTGCTGCAGGTAGAGTTTCAAATCGGAAGAACCGGAAGCATCACCCCTGTTGCAAAAATTCAGCCAGTACATATCGGTGGTGTAATGGTATCTTCCATTTCTTTACACAATGAAGAATTTATCCGTGAAAAAAATATCCGCATCGGAGATACATTGCTGGTTGAACGCGCCGGAGATGTGATACCATATATTGTAAAATCATTCCCTGAACTAAGAAATGGAACCGAGACAGAAATTAAATTTCCTTCTCACTGTCCGGTCTGCAACACCCAACTCATCAAGCCCGAAACCGAGGCAGTATGGAGATGCCCAAACAACCAGTGCGAATCGCAAGTAATAGAAAGAATAATCCATTTTACGAGTAAAGATGCGATGGATATCCGTGGATTAGGCGATGCCAGTATTAAAAAGTTTTACGAAATGGGATGGATAAAAGACATCCCATCAATTTATCATCTCCCATATGATAAATTGAAACAGATGGAGGGATTGGGGGCAAGATCTGTTTCCAATCTCATGGAAGCAATTGAAAAATCAAAATCACAACCACTATACCGACTAATCAATGCCCTTGGCATTAGATATGTTGGTGAAACAACAGCCAAAACAATTGCACAATCAGTAAGCCACCTGCTGGACCTTAGCAAGATGGACAAAGAGCAGATGCAACAGATTGAAGACGTTGGAGTAAAAGTTGCTGAAAGCATCTGCCAGTTTTTTAAAGCAGAAGAGCATATTGAAATGCTAAAAAAACTTGAGGAGTCAGGACTTCAGCTTCACAGCATTAAAAAACAATCCAGTGGCGGATCCCTTGAAGGAAAAACATTTCTATTTACTGGAACCCTAATGAAATTAAAAAGGTCTGATGCAGAATCAATGGCGGAATCACAAGGAGGAAAAATACTCACTGGCGTTAGCTCAAAACTCAACTACCTCGTTGTTGGAGAAGATGCAGGATCCAAGCTTGAGAAAGCAAAAAAAATTGCCACGATACAGATATTGGATGAGGATGGATTTTTGAAATTATTGGAATAAATATTTAGTTGAGAAAGTTGAGTGGCCTGCGGCCGGTTGAGGGAGTTGAGAGTGTTTATACTTGTCTTAAAATATCTACCTTTTTTTAGCCTGCCTAAAAATAAACAACAAACTCAACTTTCTCAACTCCCTCAACTCTTTCAACTTTCTCAACTCCCTCAACAAACCTAAATCAATCCCTTCCCTACAAGATACTCTGCAATCTGCACAGCATTGGTAGCAGCACCTTTTCGCAAATTATCGCTCACAATCCACATGTTCAATGTCTTTGGCTGCGTTTCATCTCTACGAAGGCGGCCAACAAATACTTCATCCTTTTCATGAGCGTCCATTGGCATTGGGTATTGTTGATTAGGTAAATCATCAACAACTATAACACCAGGTGCAGCAGCAAGTATACTCTTGACCTCATTCAAATCATATTCCTCTTCAAACTCAATATTTACGCTCTCACTATGGCCACCCATCACAGGGATGCGAACCGTAGTAGCTGTTACACGAATAGAATCATCACGCATGATCTTTGTCGTTTCTTTCACCATTTTCATCTCCTCTTTGGTGTATCCATTATCCAAAAACACATCGATTTGTGGAATAACATTCAGGTCGATTGGATACTTATAAGCCATCTCACCTTGAATGCCTTTACGTTCATTCATCAGTTGATTGACGGCTTTAACTCCGGTACCGGTAACACTCTGGTAGGTGCTTACAACAACACGCTTGATCTTATAACGCAAGTGCAACGGATTAAGCGCAACAACCATCTGAATGGTTGAGCAGTTTGGATTGGCAATAATTTTATCCTCTGCGGTGAGTGCATCGGCATTGATTTCAGGAACCACAAGTTTCTTTGTTGGATCCATTCTCCATGCTGATGAATTATCAATCACTGTGATTCCCGCCGCAGCAAATTCAGGCGCCCATTCTTGAGAAGTACTGCCCCCTGCTGAAAACAAGGCTACCGCAGGTTTCATATTAATGGCATCGCGCATGCCAACCACCTTATACTGTTTCCCCTTAAAACTAACTTCTTTACCAACAGACCTCTCGGAGGCAACTGGAATAAGTTCAGTGACAGGAAAATTTCTCTCTTCTAAGATCTGTAACATTTTGGTGCCGACCAGACCGGTTGCTCCAACGACTGCAACTTTCATATTTACGTTTTTTCCCTTGCGGGTTTGGTTAAAAAAAAGCCTCCCAAAAGTGGAAGGCTGTTACATATTTGACACACATATATGGAACTAACCTTCCTTGTGGGAATGTTTGCTGCTCTTTTTTATGTGTTTTAACTTGATCATGTTGTGGGTACAAATCTAATACTGAAAGAAATTTCCTCCAAATAAATGTTGTTACCCCTTTTTTGCAGCGCCACGCCATCTTAGTTTCATCCCATGATCAAATACCTTTTTTGGATAATCCCAAGTGTGATTGCCCAATTTGCCGAAGGCCAAACTGCCCGATATTCAGTGGTCATCAATGAAATATTGGCTGACCCATCTCCAATCGTTGGACTCCCTAACACCGAGTTCATTGAGCTCAAAAATATTTCCAATAGGCCCATTCAACTGGCAAAATGGCGAATAGACAACGGAAATACATCGGCTGTGGTTAATACATCCTACCTGCTGCAGCCAGATAGCCTGGTTATTCTTTGTACAAAAACACAGACAGCTGCCTTTAATGCGCCGAAGAAAACAATCGGACTAAGCTCCTTCCCTACTTTGGGAAATGAGGGCGGGATAATCACACTAAAAGATCCAACAGGTAAAACAATACATGCTGTTGAGCATAATCAATCATTGTTTGACAGCCCTCTAAAGTCGGAGGGAGGATGGACGCTGGAGATGATTGATCCCATGAAAGCCTGCGACCCTGAAAATTGGAAAGCCAGCATAAACAATCTAGGAGGAACTCCGGGAAATGAAAACAGTATCTACAAGCAAAATCAACCGACTGAGAAAATCAATGCTCTCCAATGTACCGCAATCAACCCCAATTCCTTATTGCTGCAATTGAATAAAGGGGCTGATAGTGTATCACTATCAAGCATTCAGCAATACAGCTTATTAGCTACCAACATACATATTACATCCGCTAACGCATTAGCCCCATTGTTTAAAGAAGTATCCATTCAACTTTCACTTCCCTTAGAATCAAATAAAATATATCAACTTGATGTGAAAGATATCGGCCACTGCAATCAAGCAGTAGTGGATAGCATGAAAATAAAAACTGGACTTATTAAGCAGCCTGAAAAAGAGGACCTTATACTCAATGAAATATTATTTAATCCCGAAACAGGAGGAGCCGACTTTGTTGAAATTTACAACAAGAGCAATTCAATTATCGATGCAAAAGATGTGTTTCTCACTGCAAAGAATTTAAATGGAGCTCCCTCGAATACAGCATACCAAGCAAGCAAGGACCACTTAAATATTTTCCCAGACGAATATATTGTGCTCACAACAGATACTAGCTATGTAAGGCGAATATGGCCGATAAAATCGGCGCAGCTGATTCAGATGAATACAATGCCTTCGATGCCAGACGATAAGGGCAATATTGTAATCCTAGACAAACAAGGCAGAATCCTCGATGAGATGACCTACACAGAAAGTATGCATTTCCCGTTACTGACAAATCATGCGGGTGTTTCCCTAGAACGAATAAATACATTCAATTCCTCATCTAATCCCAACAACTGGCATTCCGCATCTTCAACGAATAATTATGCAACCCCCACTAGAAAAAATTCACAACATGTTTCGATTGAAAACACAGATCATGAAATAACCTTGTCCCCAGAAATGATAAGTCCAAATAATGATGGGATTGATGACCTATTGAATATAGCATACAGATTCCAGCACCAAGGAACCCTCATCACAATTGCGGTGTATGACTATAATGGACGATTAATTACGACAATTGCAAACAACCAATTGTGTGGGACAAGTGGGTCTATCACATGGAATGGTCTTGATAGAAAAAATCAAAAGCCGCCCTCAGGAATATACATTATATATGCCGAGACTTTAAATCTTGCCGGGAAAATCAGAAGAGTAAAAAAGATAATAGCAATTAAATAGTAGGCCTTAACAATGATCGCTTATCAATGTGAGATGATAAGCGATATTCATCTACACCAATTTAATCTCAAAATTTACCAAGTCGACAAATTGATTAATTCTTGAATTGATGTCTTCTTTCGTTATTTCCCTCATCCGGGTAGTACCAAACTTTTCAACGCAAAAAGAAGCCATAGCAGAACCAACAATAATGGCCGTCTTCATATTTTCAAAAGAAATGTCTTTTGTTTTTGCCAGGTGCCCTACAAAACCTCCTGCAAAAGTATCTCCTGCTCCAGTCGGATCAAACACCTCTTCTAAAGGGAGTGCGGGAGCTACAAAAACCTTGTCTGCATGAAACAATAACGCACCATGCTCCCCTTTTTTAACCACAACATATTTTGGCCCCATTGCCATAATTGATTTTGCCGCCTTGACAAGAGAATATTGTGCACTTAACTGACGTGCTTCACTATCGTTTACAAGTAAGACATCTACGTGTTTGAGAACCTCCTCCAAATCTGCCATGGCAGTATCCATCCAGAAATTCATGGTATCCAATACAACAAGCTTGGGCTTGTTTTTCATCTGTTTTAATACACTGTGCTGCACCGCAGGAACCAGATTGCCCAACATTACAAATTCACAATCCTGATAACTCTCTGGAACAATAGGATTGAAATCTGCAAGCACATTGAGCTGGGTCTCTAATGTATCCCTCTCGTTCATGTCAAGATGATATTTCCCAGACCAAAAGAATGACTTTTCATCTTTTTTGATCTGAACCCCTTCCAGGATAACACCCCTAGAAGCAAGGTGATCCAGCTCTTCTTGAGGGAAATCTCCTCCAACAACTGAAACCTGTTTGATGGTGGAAACAAAGTTGGAGGCACTCAATGCAATATAAGTTGCTGCTCCACCAATGATTCGATCGCTTTTACCAAATGGGGTTTCAATAGCATCAAAAGCCATAGTTCCAACTACAAGAAGTGACATAAGGGTTAGTTTAGAGCGCAAAGATAGGGACTTGCAAACTCTCTGTCTACTGCATCACTGAAAAGAAAATATTACAGTTCGATTTCAGATGAGGGTCTATCGTATTTGGCGTACGCATAACGCTTTACTGGCGAGGGAAGATAATAAGCGTCGATGCCAAGACTAACAAGACTTGAAGCTTTAGATAAGTCAATCAACCCATCCTTGCTCACAAAGGATTCATCTACAAAAGCATGCAACAATTTGCCTATCACAAAAAAGCTATTGTTGATTTTAAGGGGTATAATTTCTGACAATTCAAGCGCATACTGAACATGGCTTTCCCCAACAAATGGTGCAGGAAAATTTTCTTTGAAAACAGGAGTTAGTCCTACCGCCTCAAATTCACTCACTTCAGCCGGATATTTTGCACTGGCTTGATGCGCTTTTGACAACCAATCCGAATGCATATGATTGATGGTGTAAAACCCTGAAGATTCAATGTTTGCGAGGGTATGTGGGGCGGCCTCTTTCGGCCTGTTGATAAACCCTATACATGCAGGATTGGCACCAATGTGAACAATGTTGCTGAATACCCCAAGGTTATCGATTTTATTGCTATCACGGGTTCCGATAAGACTAACCGGCTTAAACCCACTTAATGAATTCACAAAATTTGCCCTAAAAAATCTTTCCCAGCCCTGTATTTTGTCAATTGAAAAATGTTTCACAAATCCTTAAACGTATATGAGTCAAAATGGTTTGAAATTCGCAAATAGAAGTAAAATAACACCGAATAAACAATAAACCCATCTGCTCATGACTACACCGCCATCGAAATTCACGAATCGCTCATCTGCTGCTATGGTATTTGTTGTTTCGTTAATCACGCTCCTCTCATTCACTGCAATCGGTAAAAATGCTAAGGCAACGTTGCCTAGAAATTATGGCGCCATCAATAAAGCAGAAAGTTATAATTCATCAATAGGATATTCCATTTATCAACAAGTATACAAGGCTGGCGCAGACATCTCAGAAGAGGTTTTCGCCCTTGCTTTCAAAGGGTTTGAAAAACTCAGTGCTTCTGGACGGCTAAGTACCGACAGCATACTGACCATCATAGATTTTTCAAGATCATCTCGTGAAAAAAGAATGTTTGTTATAGACTTAAAAGCAGAAACACTGTTATTTAAGACAGTAGTAGCACATGGAAGAAACACTGGAGAAGAATATGCCCTGAAGTTTTCAAACAATATGAATTCGCACCAAAGCAGCCTAGGCTTTTATATTACCAAGTCTACCTACACAGGATCAAATGGCTATTCACTCATGTTGGATGGAATAGAACAAGGCATCAATGACAAAGCCATTTCGAGAGCAATCGTAATGCATGGTGCTGAGTATGCGAGCGAGGAGATGATTGGGAAAAAAGGATACCTGGGAAGAAGCTTTGGCTGTCCGGCATTGCCAAAACAAATCAACAAGCAGGTTATTGACAAAATCAAGCAAGGCAATTGCATGTTCATCTACTATCCTGATCAACAATACTTATGCAACTCCAAGATACTAAATGGGTGAATGCGCCAACAAAGGTTCGATTAAAACCACAAAGCAACAAGCTGACAGATAAAGCCGAGTATAAACCCGGTGATGATATCAAACCACTGATGATCTGAAGCAATTCGTCTTGCTGTAATCACAAGTCCAGAAATTAGCAGGGCTATTAAAACAGGGAGGCCAGCATATAATGTACCGTCAAATACAGTAACTACCGTGAGTCCAAGTAGGCCGCCCACACCAATGCCATGCATGCTGATTTTATAATAGTTATTCAGCAGCAGTGCTCCACTTGTAGCAAAGAACATCCCCCTACACATATATACCAGCACACGCGGTGTTTCTGGCTGACTTCTAAAAATATAGTAGGTCCAAAAGAAAAACGTAATGCTAGCAATATATGGAACTATGCGCTCCTTTTGTGTATTCAGCAGTACAGACTTATTAAACCCAAGTCCCTTTAACAAGGCAACGACCAATAATGGAAAAAAGACATTGTTGTTGATTACAGCAAGTAGTTTCAATAATTTTATCTTCTCAGAAAATCCAATAAAATAAGAAGGGTGAATATATAATAAGTAAGCCGCCATGATTACTCCAACAACAAGCGGATGAAATGCAATAGATATCAGCTTTGCAAAAAATCTTAACTGAGGGGAGTATGAAGTATTTGAGTCTGTAGGGTTCATTGTATTAATTATAATTCCTTTCTAAGTCTTGCTACTGGTATGTTCAATAACTCTCTATACTTAGCAACAGTTCTGCGTGCAATATTATATCCTTTGGCTTGAAGCATATCTGTTAAGTTATCATCACTTAACGGGCTATGCTTATCTTCTGACAGGATCATATCCTGAAGAATGTTTTTTACTTCTCGGGTAGATACTTCCTCACCGCTGTCTGTGCTTAGTGACTCGCTGAAAAAATACTTGAGCCTAAAGCTTCCAAATTCAGTTTGTACAAACTTGCTGTTTGCCACTCGGCTTATGGTGGAAATATCCAATCCGGTTCTCTCTGCAATATCCTTTAGGATCATTGGCCTCAATGAGGCTTCATCCCCAGTAAGGAAAAAATTATGCTGCAGTGTAATAATGGCCTGCATCGTAAGGTATAGTGTTTCTTGGCGCTGCTTGATGGCATCTATAAACCATTTAGCAGAATCAATCTTTTGCTTGATAAATACTACTGCCTCTTTTTGTCTTTTGTCCTTCTTGCTCCCCTTTTCGTAATCCCTCAACATTCCCTTATACTCATTGCTAACGCGGAGGTCAGGAGCATTGCGCTGATTTAACGTGAGCTCAATCTCTCCACCATTGTTGTATGCAAAAAAATCAGGGATGATGTACTGTTCGGCTTTGTTAATTGTTCCAGCCTGAGCTCCTGGCTTGGGATTAAGCTTGCGAATTTCCTGCATTGCTTCCTTAAACACAGATTCATTAAGCTCAAGGGATTTGATCACCTTTTCAAAATGCCGTTTCGTGAACTCTTCGAAGTGAAATTCAATAATCCTTAGTGCAGTTTTTACAGAAGCGCTTGGGCTATTGTTCATCTTTCGCCTTAGCTGTATCAATAAACACTCTTGCACATCCCTAGCTGCAATACCCGAAGGATCAAAGTGCTGAATGCTTCTGATAATATCCTCGACTTGTTTACTTTCAACAATAATATTCTGCTTGAACGCAAGATCATCTACAATTGAATTGGTGTCGCGACGCAAATATCCATCATCATCAATACTCCCAATAATTTGTTCTGCTATTTTCTCCCCAACGGTATCAAGATTGAGTAGCCCAAGTTGTTCAACAAGCATCTCGTGAAGTGAAGTCGACACAGGATGTGGGATAACGCCGTTGCCTTGAAGCTCAGGCACATGATCTTCCCGCATTTTATATTCTGCCACATCATCTTCATCCCCATAGTCAGTGTACAAATCATCATCTCCCTCACTGCCCAATTCCTCTTCGGCAGTATCGCCTATCCCATCTAGGTCATCAGTACTCTCTTTTTCTTGCTCTTCAGATACTTCTTCACCCATTTCTAAGGCTGGATTATCTTCAATTTCCTCCTTGAGCCGCTCCTCAAGCAATGCAGTGGGAACCTGCAATAGCTTCATCAGCTGAATCTGCTGAGGAGAAAGCTTTTGCTGGAGTTTTTGCTGAAGTCCCTGATACATTGCCATGAAAGAAATATTCCTGATTAGATTTAAAATGAGGTTTACGCTGTAAATTTACGAACAAAAAAGAGACCATTGCGACTATTGATTATCATATTATTGCTGAACAGCAACTGTTGCCAAGGCCAACAAAAAAATCAGCTGCCAAAGTATTTTGTCTTTATCCCGACTACCTATTCGCTCGAAACAAAAAAATCATCCCGCCCTATTCAGCCAGATTATTCAAGTAAAAAACAAGGATTCATCTGTAAGCAAGAATGGAAATTTGAAAAGAGAACTGGAGTGCC
>CAIXLY010000013.1 GCA_903920455.1 uncultured bacterium
ATTGCACCGGCAATCAACACAATCCAGATAAGCTCAGATCTTCCACTTATTTGTTTTGGCGACAAATATTGAAGAATAAAGGCCAAAATCAAAATACCTATGGGAAAGTGAACTACGGCAGGATGCAAACGCCCCAACAAATCAATAATCATGAAATCAAATTAACAGTTAGATAGACCCTTCAAATTAATGATTCCAAGATTCCCATCCAAAGAATAAGCTGAAAATGAACATAAATAGATTGAATTGAGCAGTTGCATGAGTTAGGATTTTTTCTAAAAGAAATTCAGTTATGTGTATTTTCAACTGAAAGAATACCCAATTCAACTGCATGAAACATTCCTCCTTTCTACTTGCTTTTGCTTTATTTTTCTTGAGCGCGGGATTTACGCAAGAGATTCATGTTTCGATTAAAGGCAATGACCGTAATCCGGGATCTATAGATCGACCATTGGCATCTTTAGAAGCTGCAAGAGACTTGGCAAGAAAAATAAAAACCAATGGGGTAAATACAGAAAGTGGGACGAAGATCATAATACATGGTGGCCAGTATCATCTCAACACATCGCTGCTACTTGATGAACGTGATGGCGGAAGCGATGAAGCTCCTTCAATATGGACTGCAGCAGCTGGTGAAGATGTGCGCATCACAGGGGGAATAAGCCTATCTGCAAAAAAATTTACCCCAGTAAAAAATAAGCAAATACTAAATAGACTGTTGGCCAATGTCCGTGATAACGTATTGGAAATCGATCTGCACGGCTTGGGGATTAGAAATTTCGGTAAGCATATACAATATGGACACGGACTATCGGTTGTAGCATCCCCCATGGAATTATTTTTTAATGGGGCGCCAATGACACTTGCTCAATATCCCAACAAGGGATCTATAAAAATTGGCAAGGTGATAGATATGGGGTCTGTTCCCAGAATTGGCGACAAGTCAAATCGCGGAGCGGTATTTACCTATACGGATGACCGGCATGCAACATGGGCTGGGCAAAAAGATATCTGGATTCAGGGCACTTTCAACTATGGCTTTGCCGATGATTACTCGCAGATAGCCAACATCGACACAGTGAACAAACTAGTCAGACTAGCAAAACCGCATCTGTATGGTGTAGCCTCGGGTATGGACTTTCAATCATACACTGCAATAAACATCCTCGAGGAGTTGGATAGTCCGGGCGAATGGTATGCAGACCCCAACACCGGCATGCTGTATTTCTGGCCACCCGCTTCTTTGAAAAACGCATCGATTCAAGTATCTATTCTTGAAGAGCCAATTATCAGCATAGAAGGTGCAAGAAATTTAAGCATTGAAGGCATTACGATAGAAGTTGGCAGAGGCATGGGGCTATATATGGAACGCTGCAACAGTGTAGTTATAGCAGGATGCACAATAAGAAATCTTGGTACTTGTGGGATATTGATGGGACAGGGCGCGCGAGTCCTCGATGAAACCACTTCAATCGATGATTATGAAGGAGTCCCCCAATCAAGGGAGATAGGCAGTCTTCAGAATCATTTCTATAGCAACAATGCCTGGAATCGGAATGCAGGAGAAAAAAACGGAATACTAAGTTGCGAGATATACAACACTGGAAGCGGAGGAGTATTCCTTAGTGCTGGAGACAAGAAAACACTTCATAGGGGAAACAGTTATATAGAAAACTGCAAGGTGCACGACTACAATAGAAGAAATAAATTTAACTGGTCTGGAATCATTATAGACGGTGTTGGCAACAACGTCAGGCATTGTGAAATATACAATTCAGATTGGCAGGGCATCTATGTTCATGGCAATGATCACCTGTTTGAATATAACTTCATTCATGATGTTACGCTAAATTCAAATGACACTTCACCTTGGTATATTGGAAGAAATCCGAGCGACAGAGGGAATGTGCTGCAGTACAACTACTTCAACAACTGTGGCAATCCGAACAGAATGAATATGGGCATCTACTGCGATGATTCATCAACCGACGTGTATGTATTTGGCAATGTATTCAACAACATGAAAACAAACCATGGCATGCTTTTTTCCAATACAGGATGGGACCTGGTGATGAAAAATAATATTGTAATTAATCCCATATCGCACACAGTAGTAATTTCAGCACATTACTACACTTGGGCTGCAAACACTGGCAATAGCATGTTTGGAAAAGATGGACTACTTAGAAAGCGACTTGAAAAAGAGGTCCAGTTCAAAGAGCCACCCTACTCAACGAACTACCCTGAATTACTCACCTACTTGGATGAAATAAAAGAAAAAGAAGAATGGGCTGGAATGAGACCAAAAGAAAATCTATTCGAAGACAATCTAATTGTAGGCGGTCCAGAAGACCCAGTAATGTTAATGGGGGGGCTTCATGCTCAATTGTCATCCAAAAATAATTGGCGAACATCAGAAGATCCCGGATTTGTTGACATGAAAAACCAGAACTTTATGCTTAAAGCAGATGCAAAAGTTTTTAAGATGATTCCTGGATTTCAAAAAATACCTTTTGAAAAAATCGGACTATATATTGACAGGTACAGAAAAGAAAAATAGTTGTTGCGCTCATTGTCCTCAAACAACTAAAGATGAACTGATAAACATGCAAGATTCATCATTAAAAACGAATCATACATTACCCACTAATCTCCCAATGCTGCCTTCTTCATCGCTGCAGCCTTTTCCTTACCGAGATAATCTTCAATAAGATGATGTATAAAGTAGATGATTGGAGTACAAATAATAGCAATGGCGAACTTGTATATATAGCCTGTCATTGCAATGGCAGTAACCCTTGGGAAAGAAAAGCCAAGTGAAAAATACAGATAGATATACGATACCACTATGGTATCGATTAACTGCGACACAAGTGTTGAAAGTGTTGCCCGCATCCATATTCCCTTTTCGCCCGTAATGATTTTAATTTTTTTGAATATGGCTGCATCTGCAAGCTGACCAATAAGGAATGCAGTGAGCGATGCAAAAATAATGTTCATGCCCTGACCAAGAACCTGTGTGTATGCGGCCTGCATATTGGGCACACCATGTGACTGTTGAGAACCAATCCAATAATCATCAGCAGCCACATGGATAGCCCCATAGAAAACAATAAAGGCAAATCCAATAATCATTGCAGTAAGCAACGACAAAAACCTTACCCCCCTTACACCATAGTATTCGTTGATAAGGTCTGTCATAATAAATACAACTGGCCATATCAACACCCCTACAGTGAGCGTAAATCCCAAGCCACTTTCTCCCAATAGAGAAATATTTGATGCGGGCAACTGAAGCGTTTTCTCCAGGGAAAACAACTTCACTCCGATGATCTCTGCAATCAAGGTATTGGCTACAAAGAAGCTTCCCAAAATGATAAACAAACGGGTTGGCCTATCTTTTATTATTGAGTGAATCATAATCGTCCTTAGTAAAATGAATAATGCAGATTGTGTATGTAAGCATAAAAATAGGCAAGTATTTAATACTCTTGTACGGAGTCTTTAGGGTCTACTGGCTGTCCTTTGTGCATTTTCTTTTCAACCAACTCAAACAACCAAACAACGAGCACCAATCCAACTGTGGCCACTACTGGCACCAAGTACATGTTGTAGCCAATGAGTATGCTTATCCCACTAATGGCCCATATGAATGCGGCAGTGGTAACCCCTGTAACTTTTTGATCAGATTTTACAATTGCGCCAGCGCCAAGAAATCCGATGCCGGTAGCAATTTGACCAATTATCCTTGTTGGATCAATCATCGGATTCTTTTCAGCGAGATAAAAGCCCAGGGATGAATACAAGGTGCAGCCAGCAGCGATAAGAATATTGGTTCTAATACCAGCCGGACGACCCCGCTTCTCCCTGCCATAGCCAACCAAAAAACCACAAAGCGTTGATGTCAAAAGCTGAGGCAAAAGCCTATTGCATAAAAATTCATATTCACCTGCGAAAAATTCCATTGATCAACTTTGGGTGTAAAATAAGACTATTTAAAAATATTTAACCCCTTGAAATGGCAATAAACACGATAAATTACTTCAGGTTTTCTTTCTATCTTTATTAAAATCATTTTTATGAACATTTTTGTGGCTGGGCTTCCATACGACTTAGACGATGCCGAATTGATGGAAATTTTTGAAAAATTTGGACAGGTGAAAAGTGCTAAAGTAGCCATGGACCGTGAAACAGGAAAGAGTAGAGGGTTTGCCTTTGTAGACATGCCCATCAAGGAAGAAGCAATGGAGGCTATTGAAAACCTAAACGACATCAATTTGGGTAAAAAGCCTCTGGTGGTGAAAGCTGCGGAGGACCGTCAATCATCTGGAGGAGGAAGTCCACGACCAACTCCAGGAGGATTAAGAAGGTAGTCGTACTATCGAACCCAACAGTGAAGGACAATTATGCTGAATTCCTTCCTGCATTGATTATTCCAAAAGAACAACGCATGACGAGCTTCTCATAACTCTTCTTAAGAGGAGATTCAATATTGAGCTCTTCCATCTCCCTCACCTTGGTGATTGCAAATTGCTGTATCGTGGTGATGGGCAACACAATTTTTTCTCTTGTTTTTATAGAAACTTGTTCAACAGGATAGTCGGACATTAGCTGTGACTTCCCAGATAGGCTAAGAATATATTTTTTCGTCAGCTCAAACTCCTGCTCCATACTCCTCCACAATTCGCCATACTGAGGGTGATCAGCCAAAAAAGCAGTGAGCGGGAAGAAACATTTTTTCATGGCCATCTCACAATTATCGATCAAGGTTCTAAAGAAAGAAGACCTTTTATAAAGATCTTGCAGATCAGTCATACAGCCCTTTTCTTCCATTTTTTTCAGTGCAGAGCCTACGCCATAATAACCTGTAACATTCTGCTTCATCTGACTCCATGCTCCAACAAAAGGGATAGCCCTAAGATCCTGCAGTTCGAGCTTTGAGGTGGCACCGCGTTTAGCAGGTCGGCTTCCAATATTGGTTTCAGAATAGAATCTGAGCGGACTGGTATGCGTTAGGTAATCCATGAAAAATGGATGATTCTTCAAGGCACTGTAGGCATGAAAACTTTCTTCGGATAATTGCTGCATTAAAATTTGCTCATCATGACTGAACGTGCTGGATCCACTGGAAAATAATTCATTGCCAATGCCTGCATGAATCAATTGTTCGATATTGAATTGCGCAGCGTCGATTGTTCCAAAGTTGGAACTAACCGTCTGACCTTGTACGGTAAGTTCAATTTCTTTATTAGCAATTTCCTTGCCCATGGATGCATAAAACTTATGGGTCTTTCCACCGCCACGGGCTGGAGGACCGCCCCGCCCGTCAAAAAAGACAACATCTACACCGTACTTAGCAGATATTGCAGTAAGCTCTTGCTTTGCCTTGTAGATGCTAAAATTGGCCATGAGATACCCACCATCTTTTGTTCCATCGCTGAAACCAAGCATGACTGTTTGACTATTGCCCCTTCGTTTTAAATGCTCCCTGTAAAAAGACAAGCTGTAAAGCTCTTGCATTACTCCAGCGGCATTGATCAGGTCATCGATGGTCTCAAAAAGAGGTATGATATCAACAGTTACAGCCTCTCTTTTCCATCCTGCAAAAACAAACAATCCAAAGACCTCAAGGATGTTAACCGTATTCTTGCACTGGCTGATGATATACCTTTCGCAACCGGGCCTTCCATTTTGCCGCTGAATCTGCTTAATAGCACGCATGGAATCCACAGTATCTTTTAAAATTGAATCGATTTGATCAGGCACCTCAACTTCTGTTGAAATGGCAGAGAGCCATTTTATTTTTTCTTGCTCCCCCATTGCAACATATTCACCTTTCTTCAGTCCTCCATACGCAGAAAGTTCAGAGATTACCCTTGTGTGAACAGCACTATCCTGCCTGATGTCTAGAGAGGCAAAAAATAAACCAAAAATATGAACCCGATTAATCAGGCCGTCAACCATTCCAAGGAAAAGGCTATTGTGATTGAATACCAGAGTTTCTCTGATCTCGTAAAGCGTTTGTAAAATTTCCTCTTTGGTAAGGTCTGTTCTAAAATCAGGGATGAAAATATTATTGTACAATTTCTTTTCCAAGTCCTGCAGCTTGTTTTCAACTCCTTCGAAAGTTAATCTTCTTCTCATCCTGCGAATATCAAGATAGTAGCACTTGATGATGCTTCCACGCAGCGCATCCGCTACACGAACAGTGATCTCACTGGTAACGAAAGGGTTGCCATCGCGATCACCGCCAGGCCAAAAACCCATTTTGACAATTGAATTCTCTAGACCGTATGAGTCAGGAAGATAGGTTTTCAAGGCAGAAGCAATCCTGCCACTTGCAGCATAAAAAACATTTTCCAAATACCAAATCAGACTAACTGCCTCATCGAATGGTGTAGGCTTTTTCTTATTAAAAAACGGCGTCTTGCCAAGTTGCTGCAAATAAATATTGATCTGGCTAATGTTGTTTGAAGCAACAGCTTTTGAAAGATCATTAATAATACCAAGCACCGAACCCGGATAAAATTGGGTTGGGTGTGCGGTAAGCACCAATCGCACACCAAAGTTTTTTAGTTTTTTGGAAAGCTGGGCTTCCTTTTGTAGTGAAGTAACTTCTGTAATCAAATGCTTAAGCGTACCCTGCCCCTTCATGTCATTTAAGTTAGGGAAGGCCGCATCCTCCAGTGCATCAAACAACACTACCTGCCTCTCTACAAACTGAACAAACCTAAACATTAAATCGAGTTGTTGTTCTTCTGTCGAGTATGAAATATGGCGGGCAAAAAAATCATTAATAATCTGAGAAGGGCTCATTTTCTTTTTAAAGCCATCCTCGCAATTCGACTGCAACAAAGAAAGCATGATCCCAGTCTTCTCTATCCTATGAAAGGGAAGAGAGGTAAACAAACTGTTATAAAGTTGGTATTTGATACCCACTTCATTGTTGAACTTTGTAAGTTCTGCTGAAGAATTGCTACTCATTGAGGAAATTTGTTAAGGAGACCAAGAAAACGAGCAATAAAATTAAAAAAAAATCAACAAATCGGGAAGATTGTTTAATTTTGCTGGCAACAAACAACGTGGTGGCCATTCTTCTCCATATTACCAATTATTCGCATGAGCTTAGCACAAGCCCAATTGCTTCTATTACGACCACATTCACTACAACAACCCGATAAGGGTTGCACATCTCATATTACCATCGGGCTTAACGCTACATACAAGATTGATGTCTTGCTTACATCCACAATTACACTAACACATTCATGAAAATTATAAAAATCGAAGGCGACTTACTAGGGTCGGCAGAAGGAGTTCTAAAAGTAATTGAGCAGCTCAGAAAATCGCTGAGTGTCGCTCCCTCATTCGTCTTCATCGCTGGAAACCCTACCACCGAGAAGCAGCTCGTTGAAGTAGGAAAGTTGTCTAAAATTCAGGGATATGACTTCTCAAGCCCCCTGCTAGAGATTGAATCAACCTACCTAGCTCTTGCAAGGTCTGTTACTCCAGTAGTTCAACAAAGTGGTGTACTCAGCTTTATAAGACAGCGGTTTAATGAGATTGATGACATGTGCAAAGGGATTCAGCTTCTGGGAGCATGCCCAGATAAGACAACAGAAGAAATAAGGTCATTTGGATCAGTCGTTCTCTCCTCCATTTTTTCGGCAGCCTGCAATTCAAATGGGCTGAAAACAAAATGGGTGGAATCTGGAGAGTTTGTAAAAGTAGATGACGCTATAATTCCGATCATTCCAGATGAAAATAGATCAGCCAAGAATCTGAATTTGGTCATTGATTCGACAATAAACAACATTGAGATTTGGACCGGACACAATCCTTACTCGACTGCAGACCCTGCAATCGTTAAGAACGCAAAACCCATTACAACCATGACCTATGAAGAGGCGATGGAACTATCTCAGTTTGGAATTACCGTCATTCACCCAACTGCACTTGGTAAAGCTCATCAATTTGGAATTCCAGTCACGATAAAAGATCTGGATAAGTTCTCAGAAGACAAAACTCAAATCAGCAATCTCATCAACCAGGAAGGAAATGCCATTGCTGGCATCTCGTCGATGGAACATATTGCTTTAGTCAATATCGAGGGAAGTGGCATGATTGGAGTTCCTGGATTTGCTAAACGCGTATTCAGTGGGCTTCATGACGCGGGCATTAATATTATTCTTATTTCACAGGGCGCCTCCGAACACTCAATATGTCTGGCTGTAAAGCAGTCAGCCAGCCAAGCAGTTGTAGAAAAGCTAAATGAAGTCTTTGAGACTGAACTACGAAAAGGCATACTCCAACCCGTTGGTGTTGTTGAGCATGCTTCAATTATTGGGCTAGTGGGAGAAAACATGAGAAGCCACCCCGGTATTAGCGGAAGGATGTTTAGCTCCCTAGGCAGAAATGGCATTAATATACTCGCAATCGCACAGGGATCAAACGAGCGAGATATCTCAGCCGTTATCCTTTCCTCTGACCGCGAAAAAGCGTTGAATGTTCTTCATGAAGCCTTTTTTGAGCACACAAAAAAAGAGATCAATATTTTCATCATCGGCACCGGAAATGTTGGCAGAAAACTTATTGGCCAGCTGATGCGGCAATCAGAGAAAATAGAAAAACAACAAAATCTCAAGCTGAATGTCATCGGCTTGTGCAACAGCAAAAAAATGATTGTCCTGGAGGGAGGCATTAACCTGTTAAACTGGGAGCAATCCCTCTCCAATGGGATTGAATCAAACGCGGAACAATTCAAGCAGCACATGATTGGGCTAAACTTGAGAAACAGTGTACTGGTTGATATAACAGCAAATAAAATCATTCCTGAATTATATACCGACGTCTTAAAAAAGTCAATGTCTGTTGTAGCCTGTAATAAAATTGCGGCATCAGATAAATTCGAGCGCTACCAACAACTTAAAGACCTTGCAGTTTCATACAATTGCAAATTCCTCTTTGAAACAAATGTGGGAGCAGCATTGCCCGTAATCGGCACCCTGAACGACCTACTCAAAAGCGGAGACAGAGTAAAAAATATCGAAGCAGTACTCAGCGGCACGCTTAATTATGTATTTAATTATTACGATGGCAGCAAGCCATTTTCAGAGGTAGTTCGGGATGCACAAAAAGAAGGATACACTGAACCTGATCCGAGACTAGACTTAAGCGGTACTGATGTTATGCGCAAGATTATGATTCTTGCCAGGGAAGCTGGAAGCCATATTGAAATGGAAGACATCACCTGCAATTCCTTCCTACCTGAAAGTTGCATGAAAGGAACAGTGGAAGATTTCTATACTGCAATGACGGCAAATGAAAGCCATTTCAAAAAACTATTGGATGATGCTAAGGCAGACAATTCAAAACTGAAATTTGTAGCAAACTATAACAATGGAAAAGCTTCAGTAGGCCTCAAGCATATAGCTGCTGATAGCGATCTTTACCATCTTTATGGCAAAGATAATATTGTCTTGTTCTTTACAGATCGGTATGATCAAACTCCCCTATGTGTAAAAGGTGCAGGTGCTGGAGCAGACGTAACCGCAAGTGGAGTATTTGCTGACATCATAAGAACAATGAACAATTAATAGATTTACATGAGCCAAAGCATACGTATAAAATCTCCCGCAACCATTGCGAATTTGGTTTGCGGCTTTGATATCCTAGGCCTTGCCTTGGAAGAGCCTTATGACCTGATGACGCTAGAGAAAAC